>CAYVJQ010000132.1:0-17937 GCA_964451725.1 uncultured Nannocystaceae bacterium
GGGGTCCCGCTAAATTCCGTGGAGGGAGAACCCCGGGTCCGCCTCAGCCGGTCCGCCTCAGCCCCGGAGGTTCAGCCGAGAGCCATCCGTGCCCGTTAATTATCGAAGACAGACGACCCCGGGTCCGGGTCCGAAGGTCCCGGGTCCGAAGGTCCGCGGGTCCGAAGGTCCGAATTGTGTCAGCCCCGGAGGTTCAGCCGAGAGCCATCCGTGCCCGCTAATTATCGAAGACAGACGACCCCGGGTCCGGGTCCGAAGGTCCGAAGCCGGGGTCCCGCTAAATTCCGTGGAGGGAGAACCCGGGTCCGCCTCAGCCGGGTCCGAAGGTCCGCCTCAGCTGTAGAATGCCTCGATCTCGGCTTTGTACTTCTCGCGGACGATGCGGCGCTTGACCTTCATGGTCGGCGTCAGCTCGCCACCTTCGATGCTCAGGTCCTGAGGCAGGATCCGGATCTTCTTGATCTGCTGGACCCGGGCCAGGCCCTCGTTGACGAGCTGGACTTCTTTGAACAGCCAATCCCGAACCATGTCGTCCGCGGCGGCCTCGTCGAGGGTCTCGGCGGTGCTGCCCGATTGCCTGAGGACTTCGTCGAACTTGTCCTCGTCGATGGTCAACAGGGCGGCGAGGTGCTTGCGGCGGTCGCCCACGACCACGGCCTGGCTGACCCACACGATGTTCTTGAGCTTGCCCTCGATCACCTGCGGGGCGATGTTCTCGCCGCCAGCGGTGATGATCAGGTCTTTCTTGCGATCGGTGATCTTGAAGAACTCGCCGTCTTGAACCCCGATGTCGCCCGAGTGCAGCCAGCCGTCCTCGTCGAGGGCCTCGGCGGTGGCCTCAGGGTTCTTGTAGTAGCCCTTGAACACGTTGCGGCCGCGCATGCAGACCTCGCCGTCCTCGGCGATCTTGACCTCGCCGCCGGGCAGCGGCCAGCCCACCCAGCCGACCCGGAATTTTTCGGGGGTCGACATGCTCGCCGGGCCGGTGCACTCGCTCATGCCGTAGACCTCGTTGACGAGCACACCCAAGCTCGAGAAGAAGTCGAGGGTCTCTTTGGAGATCGGTGCGGCCGAGGTCACGTTGAGGCGGCTGCGGTCGAGGCCGAGGCGCTCCCGGACCTTGGAGAACACGAGCTTGTTGGCGAGGCCGTAGAGCAGGGGCGGGGCCTCGCCGCGCTCGCGGGCCTCGATCGCGCGCAGGCCCACGTCCCGGGCCCAGGTCGCGATCTTCTTCTTAAGCCCGCTGTTTTGCGCGCCCGCGGTGATCATCTTGGCTTGGATCTTCTCCCATACCCGGGGCACACCCAGAAACACGTGGGGGCGGATCTCTCTGAGGTTGTCGCCGAGCTTCTCCATGCTCTCGGCAAAACAAGTGCAGCCGCCGACGTGCATGGGTACATAGTGGGAGACGACCTGTTCGGCGATGTGCGACATGGGCAGGTAGCTCAAGAACAGAGCCCCCATTTGGATCTCGAGGCTCGCTGCGGCGGCGGCCGAGGTCCAGCTCATGTTGTCGTGAGAGAGCATGACGCCCTTGGGGCTACCCGTGGTCCCAGAGGTGTAGATGAGGGTGCAGATGTCCTCGGTCTTTTGGGCCGCGATACGGGCGTCGAGCTCGGCGAGCTCCGTGGCCTCGCCGCGCTCGAGCAGCTCCGACCAGGAGTACACATCGGGGTCGTCGTGCTCGCCGTTCATGAGCACGATGGCCTTGAACTCGGGCATGCGCTCGCGGATCTCGAGAAATTTCTCGAGCTGGGTGGCGTTCTCGACCACGGCGACGTTCGAGTCGCTGTGGCTGGCCACGTACTCGCACTGCTCGGGGGTGCTGGTGGTGTAGACACCCACGGGCACGCCGCCTGCGTGGATCGCCGCGAGGTTGGCGATCAACCATTGACGACAGTTGAAGCCGATGATCGAGACCCCCTTGCTGGGTTCGAGGCCAATGGCGATCAGACCCCGGGCCGCGAGGTGGACCTCGGCCCGGTATTCGGTCCACGACATGTCCTTCCAAATCCCCGAGCTGGTCTTCCACCGCAGCGCCGGACCGTCGCCGCTGCGCTCGACAGCCTCGTCGAAGGTCTGCATCACGGTCTTGGCGGGGAGGTCACGAATCGCGGCGCTTTGCATTGACCGACCCCTACCACGAAGCAGGGGGGCGCGTGTAGCAGAAGGCCCCCCGAAACAATGTTAGGGCCGCGATTGGGGCGCTCAGGCCAAGAATGGGGCGAGGGTCTGAGCCATGTTGTCGATGGTGTCTTCCCCCCAGGCGCCACCGTCTATCTGGCGACCCGTTCGCTCGCCCGCGGCGTCGAGCTCGACGAACACGGGGACCGAGGACAGGCGCCAGTCGAGCGGCAGAGGATCGTCGCTGAAGTCGTCCATGTCGGCGCGGATGAGGTAGGTGCCGGCGAGCGCCGCCGCGATGCGGGGATCGTGGAGCGACTCACCAAAGATGCGGGAGGGCGGGCACCAGGCTGCGCCGAGCTCGAAGAAGGGTCGCAGCCCCCGAGCCTCGGCCTCGGCTGCGTGGTGTTGGAGCTGCTCGGCGAGCGAGCGCCCGGGGTGGAGCTCGACGATCTCGTGTTCATCGCCGCGCTCGGGCTCTCGCTCGGCCTTGGCGGCAGGGGCCGGCCGGGTGGGTTTGGGGCCGTCCTTCCTGCCCATGACCAGGGACGTGATCGCTGCGGCGCCCGCGATCCCAGCGCCGACGATGAGCAGAGTGACGAGCGCCATCTCAGCCCTCTCCGGCCTTCAGCCAGGCCGCGGCCTCGGGCGCGAAGTAACTCAAGATCAGATCGGCGCCGGCACGGCGAATGGCGATCAGGCTCTCGAGCACGACCTTGCGCTCGTCGAGCCAGCCCCGCTCGCTGGCGGCCTTGAGCATGGCGTACTCACCGCTGACCTGATAGGCGGCCACGGGCAGGGCAGTGGCCTCGCGCACAGCTCGGATCACGTCGAGGTAGGGGCCGGCGGGTTTGACCATGACCATATCGGCGCCCTCGTCCTCATCGAGGATCACCTCGCGCAGGGCCTCGCGAACGTTGGCCGGGTCCATCTGGTAGGTCTTCTTGTCGCCGTGTTTGGGGGCCGAGTCGAGGGCCTCGCGGAAGGGTCCGTAGTAGGCCGAGGCGTACTTGGCCGTGTAGGCGAGGATCGAGACCTCGGTGAAGCCCTCGTCGTCGAGGCCCTCGCGGATCGCCTGGACACGCCCGTCCATCATGTCGGAGGGGGAGATGACGTCGGCGCCGGCGCGGGCGTGGGACAGGGCCTGCCTGACCAGAACCTCGACGGTCTCGTCGTTCAAGATCCGCCCGTCCTCCGAGACGATGCCGTCGTGTCCGGCGCTCGAGTAGGGGTCGAGGGCGACGTCCGTGACCACGGCGAGCTCGGGCCAGCGCCGCTTGAGGTCGGTGATGGTGGTCTGGATCAGGCCCTCGGGATTGTAGGCCTCGATCCCACCGTTGGTCTTGAGGGCCTCGTCGATGGCTGGGAACACGACCACCGATCGGATCCCGAGCTCGACAGCCCGGCCGACCTCGCGGACCAGGCCGTCCGCGCTCAGGCGGAACTTGCCCGGCATGGAGGAGATCGGGATGTCCTCGCCACCCTCGTGGAGAAACAGTGGGTAGATGAAGTGCTCGGGCCCGAGCCAGGTCTCGCGGATGGCATCGCGGATGGCGGCGCTCTTGCGGTTGCGGCGGGGTCGAGAGAGGAGGTCGAGTCGAGCCATGCGCAGCGACTTTGGGATGGTTTGGGGCCCGCGTCCATGGGCCGGCGGCCGGCGGCCGGACCCAGGGGCTGCCAGCAGCCGATCCCCTGCTCAGCAGCCGATCACCCGCTCAGCAGCCGATCATGGGATCGAGCTCGCGCACGAAGCTCGATACACCGATGTCGCTGAGCCCGGAGCGGGCCCGCTCGGCGTCCTCGAAGTCGGCGAATGGCCCGAGCCCGATGCGGAACGCCGGGGGCATGTCGAAATCGGCGTGGACGGTCTCGACAAACACGGGCACGGCCAGGCCGCGGTCTTCGAGTCGGGTGCGGAGTGCGGCCGCGAAGGTCTCGGCGGCCTCGGGGTCAGCGACGAGCTCGACCTGGACGGCGGTCCGGGGGTCGTCGAGCTCGAGCTCGACCTGGATGGCGATGACGGCCGGGGTCATCGCGTCGACCCGCGCGAGGGCAGCCGCCGGGTCCATCTGGGAGAAGACGGCGGAGAGCACAAGCAAGAGCTGGGCGATCATGCCCTTCCCCTCTTCACGGGTCGTGCCAACGACGTGAAGGACATCGTTTTGTGCCGAACAGCTGTTCGGCAGACGTGAATGAATAAGAAAAGATGTTATTGTAATCAAATAGTATTCAATTATAGTCTTTCCCGGAGGCTCGAGGTGAAGCTCATCGTGTCGCCTCCCACGGCCCGCCAGCTGTGCTCGCCGGGTCGCCGGTCCTGCTAGGCTCGACCTGTGCGGCGCAGGTTGGTCCCGTCCCTCGGCTTTTTGTTTCTGTTCGCTGCGGCGTGCACGACGACGCCCCAGACTCAGAATTCTCCCGACACAGGTCGGGATGGAGTCCCGGTCGAGGCCAGCGCGAGCACCGAGCCGGGGGCAGTCGAGCCCGCACCCAAAGAGGGTCCTTCGGCGTCGAGTCCGGCCCTGCCCGACGGGGCCGCGTGTGACAGCGCTGCCGACTGTGCCGAGGGAGAGGTCTGTGAGGGCCTCGGCTGCGGTGAGGGCGAGGGACGCTGTGCGAGCACCGAGCGCATGTGTACGCGGGATCTGGCGATCTACTGCGGCTGCGACGGACAGGAGTTTCGGACCTCGGGCAGCTGCTCGGGCCAGCGCTACGTCCACCGTGGGCCCTGCGAACCGGAGTTGGCGCTCGGGGAGCCGTGCACAGACGGGGCCCAGTGTGCCTCGAAGATGTGTTCGGGAGAGGGTCTCGAGGGCTGTGGACGCGGGGCCGAGGGGATCTGCACCGAGGCCGCCTGCACCGAGGATCTCGCCCCTTACTGCGGATGCAACGGGTTCGAGTTTCGGACTTCGGGCACCTGTCCCAACCGTCAGTTTGCCTACCGCGGGCCCTGTGAGTCCGGCGCCAGCGAGTGAGCGCGGTGGGGGAGAGTTCCGCTGGGACCGCCGACACCGATGTCGCGCGGCGGCTGGCGGCGGCCGGCGAGGGCGAGCTGCTCGAAGCGCTGGCCCTCAAGGGAGAGATCGAGCTCGGGGATGGCCTGCGCAGCGCCGCGAGCTTGTGTCGAACCCAGACTGGCCTGTGGCTGGTGTTGCCGTCCGAGCCCGGCTCGGGGGTCCACGACCTGCTCCGGCTCGAGCCTGCGCTGGGCTATCGGAGCCAAGTTCTGGGCGACCGGCTGAGCTTGGGTGAGTGGCAGCTCGGGGTGCCTTGGGGCCGGGCCGAGCAGGCTCGACGCATGATCGCGCAGGCCCGCCTGCGACGGGCCTTCGGGTCGCAGCGAGGTGCGCGTGCAGCCGCTCGGGCTCGGGCTCGCCTCGACCATCCCGATGGCCCCTGGTCTTGGGACGGCCCCTTCATCGAGGCGCCGAGCCCCCACGCCCGGGTCTGGCTCACCGGCTGGCTGGACGCGGATGAGCGCCTGCTCGCCTGGCTGAGCACGGACGAGGTCCACATCTTCGAGGACAGCGACGACAGCCCGATGGCCGACGCTCAGGGGTCGATCTACCTGCTGATCAGTGATCGACGGCAGGTCCAGGTCGCGCTCTCACCCGTGGGTGATCTCTGGACGCAGGCCCTCGCCCCTGGCCAGGCCGCACCCCTGGCCCGCTCGCGCCTGGGTCAGGCCAGCGTCGAGCTCGGGGAGGCGCGGCTGCGTGTACCGGGGAGCGCCGAGGGGGTGTTCGCCCTGCTCTCCCCCATGCTCGAGTCGGGGGGGGGCGCGCGCCTGCGCGAGCTGGCCCGGGCCCTGTGGACCCTCGGGGGCTCGAGCCGCACGAGCGACGCGGGTCTGCGGGCTGCGGCCGTGCTCGAGGCGACCCTTGCAGACGATGCCCTCGCGGCGCTGACCCATGCCCTGTTGGTCGCCCCCGAGGCGCAGAGCGTCGCCAGCGAGGCTCTGCTGGGGGCGCTGGCCCGTCTGAGTGAGGACGGGGAAGCGGAGGCGGCGGCCGATCTGCTCGAGTGGTGGGCGGCCTGGGGGGTGAGCCCCGAGCTCGGGGAGGTCATCGTCGAGCACCTGTGCGAGCTCAGCCCGGGTGGGAGCGCGCTGGCCCTGCCCCTGCACGAGCACCTGCGCCCGCTGCTGATGGCCGCGATCGACGGGGACGACCTGCTCGGCGCGGCCGTGCTCGACTTCGTGTTTGTGGAGCACCTGCTCGCGCGCGGCCAGGCCGGGCGCGCGCTGAGGATCCTCGCGCAGCGGCGGGCAGCCCTGCCCAGCGAGGCGCTCCAGGATCTCCTGCCATCGACGCCCGAGCGCGGCGGTCAACAGGTCCGGATCGAGCTGGTCGAGCTGGTCGCGGCCGCCCACGCCCAACTGGGAGAGGCGCGGACCGAGGCCCTGGCGGAGCTCGCCCGTCTCCAGCCTCTGATGTTCGAGCGTGTCGACGCCCTGAGCGCGGCGCTCGAGGTCAGCGATAGCCCCGACCAGCGCGGTCTGCTGGGCCGGGCCCGGATCGTTCGGGCGCTCCTGGGCGAGTCGTCGTCAGTCGATGTGGTCGGGTTGGGATCGGGCGGATCCCCGCTGCGGGTGCGGGCTCTGGACGACGAGAGCCTCGAGCAGCTGCGCCACCCCGCGGCCCGCAGCGACGGGGTGCTCGGCAAACTTCAGGGGGCGCTGGCGAAGGCGGCGGTCCCCGACTGCTCCCAGCTCAAGAGTTACTGCGAGCGCGCCAACCTCAGCACCGCCGACGCCCTCGCCGGGGCGATCGCCGATGCCACCGTGATGCTCGGGCTCGGGGGGGTCGAGCCGTTTGTATCTCGGGGCGAGAAGTCGGTGGGTCTGCGCGCCTACGAGGGCGGGACCTCTTTCATGCTCGTCGGAGGCGACCACCTCGACCCGGAGCGCCAGGCTTTCCTGGACCCGGCGGCGCTGCGCTTCGCGATCACGGCGGAGCTCGCCCATCTTCGTTTTGGGCACAGTCGGGTGACCAGTGGCGAGGTCTGGTCGGGGACCTTGGACCTGGGATTGACCGGGCTGGGCATGTTGGTGGCAGCGGCGCCGCTGCTCAAGCGTTTGAAGGCGCCGGCCCAGCACCTGCTCACCAAGATCGGTGCGCCGGCCATCGACCGTTGGCAAAAGAAGCTGGCCAGGCGCGAGAGTCACACTTTGGCCAGCGACAACAGCCAGCTGATCGCGGCGCACCGAGTCATGCAGCTGACCGCGGACCGGGCCGGCCTGTTGGCCTGTGGAGATCCTGCGGCGGCGATCCGGGCGATGTTCGCGGTTCACCCCGCCCATTCGAGCCAGTGGGTATTGGTTCGTAGCCTCGGTCTACGTGGGGCGCTGACCCGGGAGACCCGCAGCGACGACGAGCGCGAGCGCGAGCGCCTGGAAGACCTGGCTGTACGGGTGGCGGCGCTGCTGAGCTTCTACCTCTCGAGTGACTACGCCGATCTGCGCGCGATGGTCTTTGCAGACGCCTGAGCCGGACTGGGCGGAAGACCAAGGGCTGTGCCTTCGGCGACTATTGCAATGATATTGATCGTCATTATCACATAAAGACATGGCCCATCAGGGGGTAGCCTGGATGACAAAGATGACAAAGGCGACAAAGGTGATCATGGCAACCGTGCCAATTGATATGATCATAAGGACATTTAGTGCCAATCGTTTAATGTTTCAATTCAATGATTGAAACCTGGTGTGAAATCGACATAGTGGTGATGTCTCCCCCCTGCTCGGATACATCGGATACAGCGAATGCAACACAGAAAAGCACACTCCCCAAGTTACCTTGTCATGAGTCTCGCGCTCGGCTGTGGGCTCTGCGCCACCGCGTGTGTGGCTCCGGACGGGCCCGATGTGGAGTCCGAGGCCACTGTGGCCGGGGCGACCGACACCGAGGATGGCGGCGAACCGATTCTGGGGATGGGCGAGCTTCAGGCGGGTGAACAGGACAACACCGTCCATAAGCTGCCCTTTGTCGATGGTTTCGACAGCGCCGAGACCTTCCTTCAGCTCCTGCCCGAGCCGACCCCCCAGGGGGAGAACGTCGCGGTACACATGTTGCTGCCACCGACCCACAACCAGGAGCTGGGCCAGAGCCTGATCCGCATCGTGGGCGAGGGTAAACACCCGATCGTGCTGTACAGGACCGACGCCCTCGTCGAGCTCGGTCAGCTCGAAGACAGCCCCGGACCCGAGTTCTTCACCGCGTTCTTGTTGATCGACGAGGATGAGATCGACCGTCGCAAGGCCATCGAGGCCGCGTTCGCGGAGGGGGAGGGGCGCAGCGAGACCACCGTGAGGTTCTTGGGTCGGACGCCCGTGGAGCTCACGACCGGCGTGAAACTCGACATCCAGGCGTTCATGGGCGGCGGCATGGTGGCGCTCGGGCCCTGTCCGGTGACACCGATCTCCGAGCTGGCCCGCTGGGAGGAGTCCCTGATGATCACGGATCTCGAGGTCGTCGAGAATCCCGATCGCACCCACGACAATTGCATGGGCGGCAACCCCGATGGGATCTGGACCTTCAAGCACTTCATGGAGGAGATGGCGACCGGCTCGGGCATGAGCACCAGCGATTTTGTGGTCGACTGGCTCTCGAACTGGCTCAACGACTACACCGTCAACAACGACGTCGTCGATGCGCGGGTCGATATGTTCACCCAAGTGATCCAGCCTTGGGCGACCGCCAGCGGGGTGGCGGCGAACCTCTTGCCGGGCAACATCCTGAGCCTCAGCGGTCCCCTGGATCTGGATCAGGCGCCCTTTCACCTGTCGGCGATCGTCAACCGCATCGATCTGGGTGGCACCACCTCGGGCGGCGGTGGCTACGGCGGTCCAGCGGTCGGTTCACCCACGGACGCCGGCGAGCTGCGCTTCGTGTTTGGGGTCCAAGACGCTGGCTGTGGGGTCATGCCCTTCGCCGTCATCTTGGAGTACGGCGTGCCCATCACCGGCTGTGGAGATGTGCGGGACTGGGCCGTGGAGTGGACCAAGCTCAACGACCCCACCTTTGCAGCCCGCTTTTCTGATCCATGGATGGACCACCTCGGGACCTTGACCGAGAGCGTGGTGGTCCACGGCGCAAACCCGGACAAGGGCAACAAAAATGCCCTCAACCAGCTCCGTACCAACGAGAACGCCCTCGACGGTCAGTGGGAGCTGCGCGAGTTCATCCTGGGCATCGAAGACCCCATCGCCGACACCAATACGCCCGCGAGCGGCCCGCTGCGCCGACACACGGTGGCCATGACCCCAGATGACGCGGTCTACTTTCCGCCTCCAAACAGCACGATCAACCAATTCGTGAACACCGATGTGCTGAACTCGGTGCCCGTGAGTGTGATGAGCCTGCCGGGGGACTGTGTCTCCAACTACACGGTGCCCGGCATCTTCAACTCGGATCCCTTCCGCGGGGGGAATGCTCTGACCTCCGGCGCCGGGCCCGGTTTTTGGTCGGCGACCGTCCCCATGACCGCGCGGGGGTTGTGTGCGCGACACGAGTTCTCCCTCAACACTTGCAATGGCTGCCACCTCGACGAGACGGCCACGCACTTCTTCCATATCGATCCCCAGTCGAGCCCGGCGGGGCTCTCGGACTTCCTGACCGGCGGCCCGGGGATCCACCAGGTGCCCGACCCTCAGTTTGGAAGCCCGATCTGGGAGTACGCCGACCTCGAGCGGCGTTTCGGCCGGCTCTACGAGATCGCCTGTGACCCCTGTGCCACGAAAATGGGGGGCTTGGAGGTGGCGCTGGCACTGATCGACGAGGTGAACGGGGGGGGCGTGCCCATCGACATCCTCGACGAAGAGGTCCAGCTTCCCTTCGAGATCGCACCCGTGCTCAACTTGGAGGTCGTCCACAAGGTCCTCCAAAACCGCGGGAGCTTTACCGATAAGAACGACGTCACCAGCGTCGAGGTCGGCCACTTCGTGCGCCAGGCCGAACACTTCGTGCACTGATTCGGACTGATCTGGACGGACTGACCCAGAGCGCGGCCGGGGCGAGATTGAACGCCCCGGCCGCGATCTTTGGTTTTTCCGCCTCGAGTCGGGGTGTTTTCCGAGTCCCACTGTCGGCAGCGGCGCGCGCAGCTGGGCCGTGAACGGTAGAACGGCAGTTTGGGGTCGGGCGCGGGGAGGGAGCGCCGGGGCGTCCGCGAAGGGCGCTGGCCGTGGGGGGCGCGCTGGGTCACCATGCCCGCCCGGTGAAGACTCGCCCGGAGAAACCAGACAACGATGGATCTGACCCAACTGATTGCAGATGTAGGTGGCAAGGCGGCCGTGGGCGCGGTGGCGAAGCGCTTCGGCCTGAACGAGGACACCGTGGCTTCGGCGATCGACGCCCTGCTGCCGGCGATCACCAAGGGCATTCAGTCCAACGTCGCCAAAGCGGGCGGCGCTGCGAGCTTGCTCAGCGCGCTGACCAAGGGCGACCACCAGAAGTACCTGACCCAGCCCGAGAGCCTGCTCGAGTCCGGGGCGACGAGCGATGGCAACGGCATCTTGGCCCACGTGTTGGGCAGCAAGGACGTCAGCCGTCAGGTCGCCGGTAAGGCCGCAGAGGCGCTCGGCATCGACTCGGGGATCGTCAAGCAGCTCCTCCCCGTGGTCGCGTCGATGGCGATGGGCGGGCTCTCCAAGCGCCAGTCGGACGGCGGCAGCGATCTCTTGGGAGAGCTCGGCGGTCTGCTCGGCGGCGGCGGTGGTGGTGGCGGCCTTGGCTCCCTGCTCGGCGGCCTGCTCTGAACTCCATGCCGAGCTCGAGTCGGCTCAGATCTCCTCGAGGGCATCGGCCAACCCACGGGCGCTTCCAAACCGCTCTCGTGGGTCCTTGGCGACAGCCCGGGCGAACACCGCCTCGAGGCGCGGGTCGACCGCGATGCCCATGAGCTCGCCCAGGGTCGGCGGGGGCTCGTAGATCTGCGCCAAGAGCACGGCGCTCGGTGTCCGCTGGCGAAAGGGGACGACACCCGTGAGCAGCTCGCACAACATGATCCCGGCCGCGTAGATGTCGCTGCGCTGGTCGACGGCGCTGCCCATGCACTGCTCAGGAGACATGTAGTGGGGGGTCCCGACGGCGGCCCTCGACCTGGTGTCCGCGATCTCCCTGTCTCCTGGTGTGGGAACGGGCCGTCGCTCAGGGGCCCTGTCGATGGGCGCGGCGAGCCCGAAATCGAGCAACTTCAGCCGCCGGGTGGGGCGCGAAGGATCGTCGACACAAAAACAATTGTCGGGCTTGAGGTCGCGATGGACCACGCCGTGGCTGTGGGCGGCGTCGAGTCCGGCGCAGAGTTGGACCATGAGTGGGCGGACTTCGGCCCAAGGCAGCCCGCGACCTCCGGCGATCACAGATCGGAGGCTCTCCCCCTGGAGCAGCTCCATCACCAGGTAGGAGAGGCCATTGGTGGTCGTCCCGGAGTCGAAGACCTCGATGATGTTGGGGTGGCGAATCCGGGCGCAGACCTGGGCCTCTTGGTTGAAGCGTCTGCGTGCGTCTCGGTCGGCGATGGGGTGCAGCACTTTGATCGCTACTGGGCGGTCGAGAACAATGTGTCGGCCGCGAAAGACCTCTGCGGAGCTCCCTCGGCCGATGCGTCCCTCGAGGGCATAACGCCCGCCTCCAAATGCCCGTGAGATGCTCTCGAGGGTCGCGCGAGACCGAGTCACCACCCTCTGTGTCGATCCGGAAACATCGGAGTCACCACTTTGTGGCGACTTCTCGCCTGCTGGTCCCATCACATTGGTCACCCTGCCTCAGGGTTCTACGCTCGCCACAGCGCGAATCCCGCGAGCTGGCCTGGGGGTCCCCTCAGCAGTCGATAGAGGGACCGAGCGCGGGGAAATCGAGTGTCGTCGGACAGGTGTATGGGACATAAATCAGAGCCTGCGTAGCTGGCGCGAGCGGAGGTCTCGAGTTGTCGCCTGTTCGGGGCAGTGGTTTCAGCCCAGTGGTTTCAGTGCAGCGTGTCGAGATAAGTGAAGGCGACGGTCTCGAGCCCCCAGATGAAGGGCAGGGCACGGAGCTGTCCCCGGTCGACCAGGACGCCACGTTCCCCCTCAAGGACCGGGGTGAGCGCGAGGGCCTCGAGTGTGGGCTGGTCGATGCAGATTTCGAACAGAGAAAACTCGAAACCACCGCTTTGGGGTGCCCGCTCCGGGTGGATCGTGGTCGTCAGCAGATGCCGGGGCCCGGCGGCGATCAACGCTGAGGCGGGCGCGCCGAGCTCTTCTCGGAGCTCACGTGCGAGCGCCTCGCCGATCTCTTCGTGGGCGTCGATCGCTCCGCCGAAGAAGCTGTAGCCCAGCGGGTAGTCGGGGTAGCGCGCGTCTTTTTGTTGGACGAAAAACAGCGTTCTGTGGGCCGTCGTCACGACCGCCCCGACGCCTCGATGTCGAGTGGACATGGCTCAGGCCTCGGCGAGGCTCACGGCCGAGTCGACGGCGGCCCGGAGTTGCTCGCGGGTCCACGACTGTCCGCCCGCGGCGAGCAGGGGCTCGACGAAGTCGAGCCCGGCATCCAGGTCGCTGAAGATCCGTGTGGGCGCGCTGGGACGGGCGAGCAGCAGGGCCGTGTTGATGAAGCTGCTGACCGCGACTTTCAAGAATCCAGGCAGCAGGAGCACGTGGGCGGTCGCCAAGGGCGTGATGCTACGCATGAACTCACGGGTCTCTCTGCGCACGGCCTCGCTGAAGCGCGGCTTCCCCGAGGCGACCACGTTGATGTAGGCGAAGCCCTGGGGCCAGCGCAGGGCCATGGACTCGGCGGACTCGCGCACGAGGACCATGCTCGGGAGGTCTGGAGCATCCCTCCACACCGAGACGAGGAGGTTGCCCGAGGTCCCGAAGAGGATGCGTTCGCCGCTGTATTCGGTCTCGAAGCTCACCGAGCGTGGATACGCTCCCCCCGCGTCCAGCGCAAGAACCCCGCATTCACTCGAGGTGTCCATCTCGGGCAGCCACGGCGGGTCTGAGGGGTCCGCCATGGCTGCCCTGGGGAGTGATAGACTGGCCCGCCGAAGGGGCCCGATGGAACCCAAAGAGCGCTTCGAGATCCAGCTCAGCCACGTCTGCAACAACCGCTGCGTTTTTTGCGTGAGCGGGCAGATGACCGAGCTGCGCATGGCCAAGCCCACGCCCCTGCCGGAGGTCAAAGCCAAGTTCGACGAGGCGGCGGCCCGGGGCATCACCAAGGCTACGATCTTGGGCGGTGAGCCGACGATTCACCCGACCTTCTTTCCCACGGTGGAGTACGCCCTCGAGCTCGGCTTCGAGACCATCGTGATCTTCACGAACGGGACCCGCCTCGACAAGCAGGCGTTCATCGATCGGATCATGGCCCTGGGCCAGGGCAAGCTCCAGTGGCGGATCAGCCTCCAAGGGTGGGACGAGGCGACCCACGATCTGACGACCAAAAAGCCCGGCGCCTTCGCCAAGATCATCAAGGGCCTCGAGACCCTCACGGCCCTGGGTGAGCACATCTCCTGCAATATGTGCGTGGTCGAGCAAAACTATCGCTCGTTGCCGAAGCTGACCGACTTCGTGCTGCGCTACGACATCCGCCAGGTCCACCTCGACATGGTTCGCCCGCGGGATTCGGGGGTGCGCACCGACGACTATCTCGACGGGATCATGCCCGACTACGCGGCTCTGGGCCGGGTCATGGGCGAGATGTTCAAAGAGCTCGAGGCCCGGGCGCCCGGCTTCGACATCAACGTAGGCAACCTGCCCTACTGCCAGCTCCCCGAGTGGGCCCAGCATATTCACCACGGCGGCGCGAAGACCTACACGGTCTCGGCCGACGGTCCGGGCAAGCTCTCGGTGGTCGCCTGGGACAAGTACGAGGACAAGCGCAGCGACAAGCGCAAGCTCGACAGCTGCGAGGCCTGTGTGTTCGAGCGGCGCTGTGACGGCTTTGTCGAGCTCTACGCGCAGCGCCGAGGGACGGACCAGTTTCTGCCGGTCTCGCGTGAGAAGCTGCGCCGCGCCGACCCGGACCAGCGCACCTTCGTGCACCAGATCGACGCCGCCTTGGTGGCGATGGTGAGCGAGCGCTTCGAGGGCTGGCGCCTGCACAGCGCCGACGACAGCGAGTTCGACCGCTGGGCGCGACAGACCTGGGCCCACGCCGAGGGCGGGCGGGCGACCATCGAGCTGCGACCCAGGGCCGACCGGGAGGGGGAGGAGCTCCCGGTTCCAGACGCGCTTCATCGCGACTTTCAGCTCCGGGTCCTGTCGTGGGTGCGCACGGACGAGGCCCGGTTGTGGGCGCTGGTCGAGGGCCTGTTCACACGTCTGAGTGCGGCCTTGGGTGGGCGGGTCGAGGATGTGCTCACGGCTCCGAGCCGGGGCCGTCTGCGGGCCAACCTTGGGCGCAGCGTGGACCCGGGGGAGCTGTCGCCGGCCGTGTCAGGAGCCCTGAACCGGCTGTGTGCCGACAGCCACCTCGCGGGTGGATGGCGCATCGTCGCGGTCCAGGCCGCGGACGCAGGAGCCCGGGTCGATTTCTCGGGGCCTGGGGGCGCCCGCGCGAGCTTGCATCTGTCCTCGCCTTTGTCCTCGCTTCAGTCCTCGCGTCCGGTCGCTCGCGCGGGTGGGGGACCTCGCGGGCGCTGGGATTTCGGCCGCGGACACGTGGCCCCAAAACGCCAGCTCGCGCTCGCGGTCAAGCGGCTCTTGGGGCGCCCAGCGAGCGCGCCCGAGCTGCGCCCAGCGGCTCCTTGAGGTCGGGGCGAGTCGGGGGTGAGGTCGGGGCGAGTCACCGGCCTCGCCTCGATCTCGAGTCGGGTGTTAGGTTGAAGGGCGCCGTGGAGGCGCGCCCCTGCCTGCGATGTTCGACTCTACTCGTCTCCTCGGTTGTGTTGTGTTGGTCGCCACGCTCGGAGCTTGGCCGGCGCTCGGGTGTGCGGTCAAAGTCCCCGGTCCACCCGAGCCGCGCGAGCAGATCTCGCTGCGCTTGGCGTCCACGCAGTGGCCTCCGTTCACGGATGTGGTCGGCCAACCACGGGTCGCCAACGATCTGATCTCGAGGGCTCTGGCCGGCGACGGCGTCGAGATCGAAGACTCGATCGTGCCGATCCAAGGTTGGCTGCCGTCGATCCTCGACGGCGAGTTCGATGGCTCGGCGGCGGTCTGGTACAGCGAGGATCGGGCGGAGTTTCTGCTCTACTCTGCCCCCTATCTGGAGAATCGCCTGGTCCTGATCGGGGGTTCGGACAGCGACGTGTCGGCGGAGTCGTTCTCGGACCTGGACGGCCAGCGGATCGGGCTCGTGGAGGGCTACGCCTACGGGGACGAATTGCGGGAGGCCCAGGGCCCAACCTTTATCGGCACGGCGAGCACGGCCGCGGGGCTGCGGGCTCTGCTCGCGGGCGAGGTCGACTACGTGCTCGCGGACGCCCTGCTGGCTCAATATTCACTGGCTTCGCACCCCGAGCGAGCGCGCTTCAAAGTCGGCGAGCACGCGCTGGTCTCCAAAACGCTGCATTTCGCGGTTCGCAGGGAGCTGCCGGGGGCGCAGGCCATCATTGACGCCTTCGACGCGCGGGTCCGGCAGATGACTCGGCTGGGGACGCTCAACCAGATCTTGGGTATGACCTGGATCGAGACCGACGTCGACGGGGACGGCGAGACGGACCTCGTCCTTGCTGGAGACCACGCGGGGATCGAGGCTCCGGAGGGCAGCTACCGCCTGGTCCGGACCCCGAAAGCGAAAAAGGTCAGGCTCAAGCGAGACATCGACTATTTCATTCAGGGTGAGCGCTACCACGGATGGGAGAACGTGCCGGATCACTACAAAGTCGAGGTTGGTGGCATCAACCTCGGGATCGGCATCGAGTGGTGAGCGGGGCCCACCTCCGCTGTCAACACTCGAGCGGGTCGGCGTCGTCGTAGGCTCGGCAGCAGCAAGAGGGCGGGCAGGGTGAGCGAACCCCAGGGGAGACCCGGTTCAGCTCCGACGCTGCAGCCACCTCCGCCCGCATCCGCATCGCCGCCGTCGGCGTTGCCACTCTCGCCCCGGCCCGAGTCGTCCGAGTCGTCCGAGTCTGTCCCCGTCTCACCCGCGCCCGTCGATCCCGAGTCGGACTCGCCCGAGTCTGTCGATTCCGATTCGCCAGAGTCCGAGTCTGACCCTGTCTCGCCTCCGGGCGGCTCCTCGTCTACATAGATGACGGTGCTCTCTCCGGTGAGCGCCGGCTCCGAGAGGATCGAGAGGGTGTGTATTCCCTGGGCGACGGCGGGCAGGTTGAAGGTGCAACCCTCGGCGCAGGGGAGCGGCTGGCCCGGGTCACCATCGAGGCTGAGGGTGACGAACTCGACCCCGAGATCGACACCTTGATAGACCTTCACCTCGACCTCGACATCCGCCGGGGCCTCGGCGTAGGCCTGGTTCGGGAGCGGCGCCTGGAACCACACCTTCGATGTGTCCTCACCGAGATCCAGCGGAAGAGGATCCTCGGGGTCGCTCGCGTCCTCGGGTGCACCTGCGCGAGCCACACCCAGCGGGAGAAGGACGAGCGCAGCCGCGATGAAGGGCGAGAACGGCATGAAGGGCGAGAACGGCGAGAACAGCGAGAACAGCGAGAACAGCGAGAACAGGCGGGAGGGTTTTGGAGAGCGAGTCATGGCGGAGGGGACGCGGCCGACCCTGGGCCGAGCGGGTCGACCCGGCTCAGGCAGGCTCGGACTCAGACACCGCGGCGTCGCCGAATTCCGGGCAGGAACAGCAGGGCGGGCAGAGCGAGCAGGCCCCAAGGTGTGGTCGGATCGCCGCCGACACTGCAGCCGCCACCACCGTCGTCAGTGTCTGCGTTGCCGCCGCTGCCGCTCTCACCCGATGTGGACTCGCCCGAACCGGACTCGCTGGACTCGGATTCGCCTGAATCGGTCTCACCCGAATCGGTCTCGCCTGAATCGGTCTCGCCTGAATCAGACTCGCCTGAATCAGACTCGCCCCCAGGCGGCTCTTCATCCACGTAGATGCTGGTCTGCACCTCGAGCGTCGCCGGATCCGCGGTAATCGACAGGGTGTGCATGCCCTGCTCGACCCCAGTCAGGCTGAAGGTGCAGCCTTCGGCGCAGGGAAGCTGCTCACCCTCGCCCCCATCGATGCTGAGGGTGACGAACTCGACGCCGAGATCGTCGAAGCCCTGATAGACGAGAACTTGAACTTCGACGTCTGCAGGCGCCTCCTCGTAGACCGCGTTCGGGAGTGGGGCCTCGAACCAAATCGTAGAAAAGTCGAGGGGAGGGGCGCCGCCGTCTGTGGTTGCGTGGGCGTCACCCCCGAGCGGGAGGATGGCGAGCGCTGCCGTCACCGCGAGGACAGATGAAAGGCGGGTCGGGTTCCAAGTCATAGAGGCCATAGACAAGGTGTAGCCCAACCTCGAGTTTCGATCATCCGAGGTCGAAAAAAGTGGGGCGAGGTCGAAACGTGGGGCACGGCTGCGAACTCAGGCGCGGCTCGCCCCACGGCGTCGACGAACACCAGGCAGCAACAACAGGGCGGGCAGGGCGAGCAGGGCCCAAGGCGTGCTCGGATCACCACCGACGCTGCAGCCTCCACCATCGTAGTCGGCGTCGGCGTCTGCGTTGCCACCGCTGCCGCTCTCACTCGAGGTCGATCCGCCCGAACCGGACTCCGACTCCGACTCGCCCGAACCGGACCCGCTGGACTCGGACTCGCCTGAACCCGACTCGGACCCTGAACCGGACTCGCCCGAACCGGACTCGCCCGAACCCGACTCGCCTCCAGGCGGCTCTTCGTCCACGTAGATGATGGTGTACGCATCGTACACCGCCGG
>CAYVJQ010000132.1:18037-19747 GCA_964451725.1 uncultured Nannocystaceae bacterium
CTCCAGGCGGCTCTTCGTCCACGTAGATGATGGTGTACGCATCGTACACCGCCGGTTCGGAGACGACGGACAGGGTGTGCATGCCCTGCTCGACGGACACGTTGAAGGTGCAGCCGTCGACGCAGGAAAGCTGCTCACCCTCGACCCCGTCGATGCTGAGGGTGACGAAGCCGACTCCGAGGTCTTCGGTGCCCTGATAGACGGAGATTATAACCTCGACGTCCGCCGGCGCTTCATCGTAGGCGGCGTTCGGGAGCGGGGCCTGGAACCAGATGTTGGAGGGGTCGCCCGCCGTTTCTCCCTCTTCGGTGGTTGCGTGCGCGCCATCTCCGAGTGGGAGGATGGTGAGCGCTGCAGTCACCGCGAGAAGAGATAAAAGGCGGGGCAGATTCCACGTCATGGAGGTCATCAAAAATGGGTGTGACCCGAGCTCGAGCCTCGATCATCGGAGGCTCAATAAATTTTGTAGTGCCGCAGGATCAGGTGCGGCTCGGCCCGCGGCGGCGACGAACACCGGGCAGCAACAACAGGGCAGGCAGGGCGAGCAGGCCCCAGGGTGCGCTCGGATCACCGCCGACGCTGCACCCACCTTCGTTCACGTCGGAGCCGTCGTCGCTGGAACCGCTCTCCTCGCTGCTCGTGCCGGTTGATCCTCCTCCGGACTCTCCTCCTCCAGACTCCTCTCCTCCGGACTCTCCTCCTCCAGACTCCTCTCCTCCAGACTCTCCTCTTCCAGACTCCTCTCCTCCAGTCTCCGCCGTAGGCATGGTTTCCTCCACGTAGATGGTGATGGTCTCTGTGTCGCCTGCGGATGTCTCTTGCGGGCTGATCGAGAGGGTGTGCATGCCCTCCTCGACCGCAGGAAGAGTGAAGGTGCAGCCCTCGTAGCAGTCGAGCACCTCGGTCGGCCCGTCGTCGATGCTCAGGGCCACGAGGTCGATACCACCGTCGTTGCCGTGATGGACACCGACTTGAACCTCGATATCGAACGGGGCCCCATCGAAGACGGCGTTCGGGAGCGGGGCGATGAACCAAATCTTGGAGGTGTCCAGGGGGTCGCCCTCGCTGGTATCTGCCTGTGCGGTCGCTCCGAAGGGGAGAATCGCCAGGGATGCGGCGATGGCGAGCACAGCCGAGACAGAGGGAATTTTCGAGCTCCAAAAGGCCATAAATTGGGAGTGCCGCGACCGCCTCGATCCGATCATCCAAGGTGTGAAAACGTGGCGTGGCGGTCGGGACCACGACGCCCGGTGTGGGGTCCTCGAAGCTACCGCAGACAGGAAGTGGCATGGATGGGGTGTTTGGATCGATCTCCGAGGCTCGAAATTGCGCGGGATCGACCCACACTCCAGGAGATCAGTCCCGCGGACCGCGGTCTCGCGGATCGGGAGTGCTGCCGCGCTGTGGTGCTCTCAGGCCGGGCCTGTTAACCTGCATGTGTGAGCGCGACACGGCCTGCCAACGCCCGCGACCTCGTCACAGTCCTGTACGCGCACGTCGACGCGGTACGCCGGGAGATCGGGGTTGCCCCGCTCCGCCTCGAGCGGACCAACGACGGCGGTCTGACCCTGAAGGTCAGCGTGCGGGAGGGCTTCGCCGCCGAGGTCCCGCGTACTGTACTCGTGACCATCGGCGGCGATCTCATCGAGATCAGCCTCGAGGCCCACGAAGACTACGAGCGCCGACCCAAGCGGCGTTAGCTGGGGCTAG
>CAYVJQ010000133.1:0-17442 GCA_964451725.1 uncultured Nannocystaceae bacterium
CTGTCGCTGTCGCTGTCGCTGTCGCTGTCGCTGTCGCTGTCGCTGTCGCTGTCGGCCAGAGGGAGTTCGACTTCGAGGGTTTGTTCGAGACAGGCCATGTTGACCAGCGCCAGGCGCATGACCAATCCACGCTTGTCCTCGGGGATCGCTGGTCGGTTTTCAACCAGCTGGATTAGCTGTCGGGTCGAGACGAGATTCTCGTCGGGGATGCTCTGCTTTGCGAGCCGTACGAGCTCGATGCCGACCTCGGCGAATATGCGATGCAGGTCATCATAGAGGGCCGCGTACAGCTTCTCGCCCTCGTCATTCATGTAGTTGAGGATGTAGTAGAGCCTCCGCTGAATATCGAACCGTTGGTCGAGCGAGGTGTTTTGTTTGTCGCTACGATGGGCCGTGACGGTATAGGACTCGAGGCCGTAGGGCGGCAGTTGCAGCCGGTTGCGAAAGTCGCGGGTATGGGCGACCTCGGGGGTCGACGACCGCGGGGTGTTCGGGTGGTCGCCGACGGTGAAACTGGCATCTGCGGCGACCGTGTTGAGGTTGTTGTTACCCGGGTTGCAGGCCCAGGTGACCGTGCGGTTGGCGTTGTAGCGGGTCACCCGGCTGCGTGTGACCTTCAGCGGAACCTCGGGGCCCCAGCGTTCGCCGGGGGTCTCGGGCAGGTTGACGTACCAGGTCACCGGCATTTTTCGGTCTCCAGCTCATCGTCGTCGGTTAGGCTCTCGAGGTCCCACCCACCCATATCCTGACCGGCAGGGGGAGGACCGGTGGGCTCGATGGGCAGTTGTTTGGGGTCGTCGTCGATGACGAGCTCGACCACGTCCCAGCCTGGGAGCTGGATTCGGTGGTGGAGATCGAGGGGCAGGCCCATCAGGCGTTCGCCGGTGACATCGTGGGGAAGCGGGTCGGGCACGGGTCGATGATAGCGGGCGGGACGTGCGTGAGGTCCACAATGATAGATTGGACCATGTTGGAAATGGCCACACGATCACCACTTTCTGTTCAGTGGTCGGACGGCCATGGCGCGGTGGAGGGAGCGATGTCGTGGTGTTCCTGACTGGAGACTGTCGAGTTGAGCCTGGCGCGATGTGTCGACCAAATGAGAACCCGTTCTCGTGGCCTCCCTGTGTGCCAACAAGGGTGAGACAGGTGGCGATGTTCGCCGAGCCGGAGTCCAACTCGAGAGACTCGCGCGAAGCTGTGTCGGCCTGAGGGAGGGGGCCGCGCAGTGAGCAGTGAGCATCATGGACTCGACCTACGCGCGGATCCGCGGCCTCAGCGGCAGCGGCTCCAACTTCACCCGTCTTGTCGATCCGTCCGGGCGTGCTCCGACACGAAGTCACCGGCGTCCCAAGGGGGCGGTCGATGAGCTCCTCCGCCCCGCAATCCATGCAGCCCTGGACCTCTCCTCGGGCGACCACTTCATCGTCGGTCAACGTGTGTGGGCTCGACGGTCAGCGTGACTTCGCCTTCAGCAAAGAGTACGAGTGCATAGATTCCAGGAGACATTCGGTAGCTCATGTTTTGCCAGCCGAGGTTCTCCGGTCCATCTGGGAACGACCATATTTTAGGGGCGCCGGAGCAGGGCACTCCGCACTCCTCGACCAGCAACAGTCCAAACAGGAGCGAGCCGCTTCCGGGCCGACGAACGTCGATTCGATAGAAACGGCCATGTTCGCCCCACTCGTCTGGACCCGGGTCGGGGACGTGGAGCCGCAGTGCCGCGCGCTTTTTTCCGTGGTGAGAACCCACCGCATCGTTGTTTGAACAACTCAGATCGATGCTGATGCTTGTGGGATCCATCGCCGGGGTCGCGCTGAGGTCCGACTCGCCCTCGCACTCCCAGAGCTTGGACCGAAACTGATTCCAGCTGCAAAGTGGGTACTCTGCGTATCCCGCCAGAACGACATCAAAACTATCCCCGAGGACAGATGAGAATGCTGCATCCCACTTTGCACGATTGGCATCTCTCCCGACCTCGATCTGCAGTTTGTGAATCATCTCCAGTCCATATCTTTCGATGAGATAGGACACGAAGTGCCCCGCAGTGGACGGCGAGAACCAATCGTCTGGATAGGAGACGCCATCCAGGACGTCTTGGATATCCTGGTCCAGGAGAGGGCGGGGAGCACCCGGGCCGGAGGGGCCCAGGAGGGTAGGACCGCTGTGAATGGAGGCCAAACCCTCTGCCAGCACAGGGGTGGGGACGCCATAGCCGAGAGAATAGTCCACGCCATGACTGAGCTCGTGTCCAAAGGGCAGATGAGACAGTCGGACCGACCCATCGGACAGGCATCCCGAGGCTCCTTCAGGGCACCAGTCGCCCTCAGAAAATCGTGTGGGAGTCACCCAGTGGATCTCGACAGGTCCCCCTTCGTCTTCCCTGCCGTGCCATCGGCGGATCAGTCCAGCCTGCTCATCTGTAGCGGTGAATGTCCCTCCGCAGATGTCGGTTTTCTCGTAGCCGTGTGCATGGATGATGACATGCTCGCCCTGCCAACTCCAGTCAGGCGCGGGCAGTTCATCGTGGCATCCGAACAGGACAGCAGCACAAAGAATCAAGGGCAGACGACCCATCGAGCAGGGGTAACGCTTCGAACCACCGGGTCATACACTCGTTCCGAAAGCCCAGTTCCCCCCAGCCTATCAGCCCCCAGCCCATCAGCGCAGGGCCGCATCGGGAGGCGGGCAGCGCTTGCGCTCACGCAAGCCCGGGAGCTGACCATCGAACATCCCCTCCAATGCTCGATCAAAGGCATCCCGATCGAGCAGGATCACATGTTTCCCATCCTCCGTGACATGGCGGGTGGTCATGGGTGAGCGAATGGCGAATCCATTGATGCTCGCAGGATCATTCTCGACAGCGAAAGATGCATAGTAGGCCGCATCGTCTGCGCCCATGTCGGTCGTAACAAAAGGCTCGGCGGTCCGCCAAAGCGCCGGGAGTCCGCGCAAGCCCCGGGCGCGAACCTTGCGGGCAAAGGCCAGGAGCACCCGCTGTTGTCGCTTGGTCCGGTCTCGGTCGCCGGTGCCGTGGCGGGAGCGGACGAACTGGAGGGCGGTCCTGCCGTCCATGTGTTGGCGGCCGGCGTCGATGGTCATCATCGTGCAGGGTTGGTCGGGGCCGTCGAGCCAAAAGCAGTCCATGATCGGGCATTCGACGTCGACGTCGACGCCCTTGAATTCGTCGACCATGGCCTGAAAACCCTGGAAGTCGACGATGGCGTAGCGGTCGATGCGAAGCCCGAGCTGCTCGCGGAGGGTCCGGCGCAGCAAGGGGAGGCCCTCGCCCTTGCCGACGCGCACCTCTCCGACTCGGACGACGGAGCTGATGCGGGCGTGGTCCCGGCCCTGCTCGCGCAGGCTGCCGACGTCGGGGAGCTCGACCCAGAGGTCGCGGGGGACGCTGAAGGCCGCGATCTTGCCGTCGCGGTGGCGGAAGGCGGCGATGATCATGGAGTCGGTGCGGCCGGTGACTTTGCGGGTCCGGTTGTCGGCGCCGAGCAAGAGTACAAAGGAGACGCCGCGGAGGTCGGGGGGGCGTCGGGGTGTCTCTGTCTCGGAAGGCGGCGAGAGCCCAGGGGAGTCGACCGGGTGGCCGTCGGCTGGGGCAGGGTCGTCGGGGCTCGGACCGGGCGGGGGAGGATCGAGGGCGAGCTCGGGCGAGGTCAGGGGCCAGCCGACGGGAGAGTCGAGGGTGTCGGGCGGCGCCTCGGGTGCACCCAGGACGCCGCGGAAGGACTTGGCGCTCGCGTGGCGAAGGGCGTCGGGGTCTCGGGTCATCGCCCATGCCAGGGCGCCGCTGAGGGCGAGAGAGAGGCCGAGGCCGCCGGCGATCAGGAGTCGCTTTCGTCTGTGTGGAGCACCCACGCCGAGCCCACGCCCGAGCGGGTTGGTCTAGTCCACCAGGGGTGTGAGGGTCGTTGATGTGCGAGTAGTGCGCGGGCTGGAGCCGGGGTCGGGGATTGAGCTTGCGGGGTCTGCAAGCCGATCCGATTGGGGGGCGTTGGGCTGTCGCGCGCCCCTCGCCGCCCGTCTCCCTCGCGGACCGGCCGATGTGCGCCATCGGACCCCCCATGCACACTTCGACGCTCCGCCGCCTGTCCTGTTTTGCCCTCAGCCTGCCCCTGTTGGCGCTGTCGGGCTGTGAACACCGAGATCAGGCCTGGTCTGGTGGAAATGGAGGGGAGGGCGAGGAGTCGAACACGGGCGCGCAGGCGGGCCTGGAGGCCGGGACGATCACCAAGATCCGAGGTAGCCGTGGGCTGGAGTCGCCGGAGCTCCCGGCGGGCGCGTTCCTGGGCGAGGGGGCGGCCGTGCACGCGGGTCAGTGGGTGGAGCTGCCGCGCGGGACCCGGGTGGAGATCGAGCTGGCGACGGGGCAGCTGCTGCGCCTGGACGAGGACAGCAGGGTCCGGCTGCCCGGTGGTGAATCGGGTGGAGGCCCGAGTGGCGAGTCGGGCCTGCTCACCGTCGAGCGTGGGCGGATGGTGATCCTGGCCGACGCGGGGCTGTCCGCCGGGGAGCGCGAGCCGCTCGAGATCGCCGTGGGTGAGGATCGTCTGGTGGTCGAGCGTGGCGAGGTCGAGCTGCACCACGCGGGCGAGACTCGGCACTACGGGGTGGTCCAGGGCCACGCGATCCTGCACACGGATGGCCGGGAGATCCCCCTGGGCGCGGGCGCGAGCATCTCGACGCCGGCGGCCCCGAGCACTCGCCCCGAGGCGCCCGTGGACCCGGAGATCCTGGCGGCGGCGTTCAGTCCGGAGCTGAGCCTGGACCCCCTGCACGAGAGCGCGTGGGCCCAAGCGTTTCAAGACTCGGAGGCGATCGCCGATGATCTGCCCCTGGGTGTGGGCAGCTTGGTGGCCCGGCGGGCGGGCTCGCAGGTCGAGCGTCAGTCGCTGCGGATCACCCAGCAGCGGGTCCGAGTCAGCATCTCGGGTCGGGTCGCGAGGACCGAGATCGAGCAGACCTTCCACAATGATTCGGGCCAGACCCTGGAGGGCATCTACCAGTTCCCCATGCCCTCGGACGCGTCGGTCTCCGATCTGCAGCTGTTGGTGGGCGAGACCTGGGTACGCGGCGAGATGCTGGAGAAGCGGCGCGCCCGGCAGATCTTTCGGCAGATCGTGGACGCGACCGTGCCCCGGGATCCGGCCTTGTTGCAGTGGGAACAAGGTGGGGTATTCAAGCTCAACATTTTCCCGATCCCCGGCAAGGGCGAGCGGCGGATCAAGATCGCGTACACGCAGGTGCTGCCCACGGTCGGCGAGACCCTGCGCTACCGCTACCCCATGGGCGGCTCGGGGGCGACGGCGACGGAGATCGGTGACTTCGAGTTCTCGGTGGAGGTCGACGGTCGGGCCCTCGACGAGGCGAGCCTTCGCGGGGTGGTCACGCCCATGGCGGAGCTCAGCCGCGCCCGGTCAGGGGACAATCTGGCGCTGACGATGCGCGAGCGGGATTACCGACCGACGCACGAGCTGGGGGTCGACATTCCGGTGGCTCAGGATGCGCGCCGGGTCAGCGCGGCGACCCACCGCGACAGGGACGGCCAGGGCTACTTCATGTTGACCCTGAAGCCGGAGCTGACCCTGCGCGCGGACCCGCGGCCGGTCCACTACAGCTTTGTGCTCGACCGCAGCCACGGGACCAGCCCCGAGCTGTGGGTGGCGGCCGAGGGCATGACCAAGGCCATGCTCGCGACTTTGGAGCCCGACGACCGGTTCACGGTGTTGGCCTGCGACACGGCCTGCGACGAGCTCGAGGGCGGCCTGCAGGGGGCCCAGGGGACCGAGACTCTGAGCGCGCTGGATGCGTTTTTGGGCGACCAGGTGCTGGCCGGGGCCAGCGATATCGGCAACATGCTCGAGCACGCGGCCGGCAGTTTCGCGACCGAGGGAAACGCGGACGTGGAGCGGGTGATCGTGTACCTGGGCGACGGTGTGCCGACCTCGGGGGCGCTGACCCCCGACGAGCTGGGGACGATCGCGGAGCGCTCGCTGGGGGAGGCGCGGATCCAGGCTGTGGCTATGGGCGCACGCTCGGATCTGCTGGTGCTCGACAACCTGGTCCGCCGAAGTGGGGGAGACCTGACCCGCATCGACGCCCGGGACGACCTTGGGCAGGTCGCCCGTGAGCTCCGCCTGCGGGCCCAGGTGCCGGTCGCCCACGATTTGACCCTGAGCCTGCCGCCCGGGCTGACGGACGTGTACCCGCGCTCGGTGCCGGCGCTGCGGCCAGGGGATACGCTGACGATCGTGGGCAAGCTCGCCAGCGGCGATTCTGGGGCCCTGCGCGGGGAGGTGCGGCTCTCGGGGGCGGGGCCCAGCGGCGTGGTCGACGAGCACTTTCAGGTCACGCTCGAGGCCGGGCCGGGCCGGGCCGGGGAGGCGGGCGTGCACGCACACCTGCCCCGAACCTGGGCCCAATACGAGATCACCCATTTGACCCAGCACGGGGGGGCGGAGGCCCGCGAGCAGATCGTGGCCCTGTCGCGGGAGTACAATGTGCTGTCGCGCTGGACGGCGCTGTTGGTGCTGGAGAACGACCGCATGTTCCGGGAGTTCAACGTCGCGCGCAGGGCCGGAAAGAAGAGTGGGTGGGATGGGAAGCTCGACACTGCTGCTGGTCTGGATGCGGGGGCAGAGACCAAGTCGGAGGTGACGGCGAGCACCCAGACCAGCAAAGATGCGGGCGAGGCCGGCGAAGATCTGGAGCTGGTGAGCGAAGAGGAGCTCGCGAAGAACAACGAGCGAGCGCCGAAGGGAACAGGCGAGACCGTCGGGGGCTTCGACGCGCTCGAGCCCGACCCGACCGACTTTGGCCCGGACGCAGACGCGAGCAGCGAGGACCAGAGCGCAGATCTCGATGAGGCGATGGATGCGCTGCTCGACGGCGATGGTGGGGGCGGGTTCGCTCCGCCGCCACCCAGCAAGAAGAAGTCCAAGGCCGCCTCGAGGCCGGCCAGCTCCGGGGCCGACCAATATTGGCCCGACCAATCCGGCCCATGGAACGGACCGAGCCAGAGGCCCCGCTGGGCCCCGCCCAAGGTGGCGCTGCGCGACGCCGGCGGGCCCAGCAGCGCCGACCGACAGGCGATCGCCGAGCTCCAGCGCCAGCGAGATGCAGACCCGAGCAGCCGCAAACGTCACCGTGCCCTGGTCACCCGGGCGACGCGGGCGGGCGATCCGAACAGGCTCGTATTCGCGGCCGCCTGGGCCGCGGCCGATCCTGACCACGCGCCGGCGCTCCTGGCCCACGGCGACGCCCTGGCCGCGAGCGGGGACCCCCTGGCCCTGCGCGCCTACGCCAGCGCCGTGGAGGTCCAGCCGTTCTCGAAGCGGCAGCACAGGCGCATGGCCGAGGCCCTGGCTCAGGCGGGGGACTTCGAGCGGGCTTGCTCGCACCGCCGGGCGCTGGTCAGCATCGATCCGAGCGACGGTCGACACGCGGCCGACCTGGTCACCTGTCTGGTCCAGGCCGGGCATATCGAGCGGGCTCGGGCGAGCCTGGACACGGCCCGCGGGCGGGTGAGTTCGAGCGCGGGGAAGCGGGCCTTGGGCAGGGCCGCGAGTGCCATCGACGACCGAGGAGCGGCCCTGGCTGGCAAGCGTGCGCCTTTGTACAGCGGCGCCGAGCTCCGGGCGGAGCTGCGCTGGCACGCGGCCGAGAACCTCGATGTCGCCCTGATCGACCATCGGGCTCGGCGACTGTCCGTGCTTCGCCCACAGGGGGTGCGGGTGCGCGAGCAGCAAGAGGGGGCGGAGCGGGTCGAGATCGTGACCCTGCGCGAGCTTCGAGGGACGGTGTTCATCGAGGTCACACGCCCGGACAGCCGGCGCGAGGACCCGATCCCGGCGACCTTGACGGTCAGGACCCCGACCGGGCGACGGACCTGGGAGCTGGAGCTGACTCCAGGAACGCAGCGGGTGGCGCTGACCAGGTGGGTGAGCCGGGGCAACAAGGGCGCCTGGTAGGGGAGCGCCGCTTTCCAGACCCCCTATACTGGATGCGGATGCCCTCGCCACGCGATGAACAGCTCTTGGTCAGCATCCGCGCGGGCGACCGCGCGGCGCTGCACGCCTTCTCCGAGCAGATTCGCGAGGCCCTGCGCGCGCTGGATATCCCTGGGGTCTCCGACGCGCGCGGCCGCCTCGACGACATCGTGGGTCCCCTGCGCAGCCGCATCCTCGACCGCCTCGCCGCGCCCGAGTTCGAGCTGCGCGGGTCGCTGCGGGCCTACGTGACGACCTTCGTGGCTCTGCGTCGGGACGAGCTCGAGCCCGGGCTTCCGCCCACGGGCCTGCGCCGCCTCGACCGGGCCGACCCCAGCCACCTCAGCGAGGCGGTGGCCTCGGTGCTCGACAAGCTCAGCCACAGCCACAGCCCCGAGATCAGCGAGCTGGCCCACACCTGGCTGGCGCTGGTCGACGAGGGCTCGGCCCTCGACATCCACAGCGGCCGGGAGACGGCGCGCATGCTCAAGACCGCCTCGCCCATGTTGGCGCGCAAGACCGAGGCGGAGTTCGGGGCGGCGCTGCGGGCCTTTCGGACCACCTTGGGCTACGAACTCGGAAGGTTGGGGTACTGACTATGGGCACCGGATCTCACCCGGGCAGCCAGGCGATCTTGTTGCTGGCGGCCGAGGACGCGTTCGAGTCGGAGCGCTTTCAAGAGTCGGGGCCGCTCGACGCGGACGTCGACCCAGAGGCCTCGGCGGCCGAGGTCGCCGAGTTTCAGGCCCTGGGGATCCCCATGCCCGCCGAGCTCGAGAGCCTGCGCCGGGAGCTCGAGTTTGCACCCAAGGTCGGGGAGGCGATCCGCGCTTCGGCTGCGGCGCTGCGACGCAGCGGTGGGGCGCAGGCGTCGGCTCTGGTCGCGCTCGGACCTCAGCAGCTGGTGGGGCCACAGGAGGCTCATGGCTGGCCGTCGGGGATCGACCCCCGCCTGACGCAGCTCGACCCCCGACTCGCCCGGGAGCGGGCGGGCGTGGGAGCTGGTGGCGAAGCGGGTAGCGCTCCGGGTAGCGCTCTGGGAGTCGGGGCCGGCCGCTCGCAGACCAGGCCGGGGCGTCGACCCGTGGCGGTCGCGGCCGTGGGCGGTCCCGTCCACGCGGAGGTCCTCGATGGTTTCGATGACGATGGCTTCGAGGGCGAGGGCTACGAGTACGATCTCGATGGGGTCGACGACGCCTTCGGCGGGTCGCGCTTCGAGCAGGACCGAGCTCGGGCGCTGTCCGGGCAAGATCGCCCACGCCGACCTCAGGGCCGCCCGCGGCCTCGGCCCCAGGCGTGGGACGAGGACGACTACGACGACTCGCTGATCACGGCCGTGCCTGCGCGCCAGGACAACCGGGCCGTGTGGGTGCTCGGCGGGATCGCGGCGGCGGCCGTGCTGGCCCTGCTCTGGGTGGCGTTCAGGACCGGCGGTCAGCAGGCCCAGGCCCCGCTGCAGACTCAGTACGACGCCCAGGCGGTCGGTCGGGCTCCAGTCGCGGGTCAGCCCGTGGCGGCAGCGCCTGCCGCCCCAGCGCCGGTCGCCGGAGCGCCCGAGGCTGCGCCCTTGTTGCCCGCCGAAGTGGCCCCGACGGCGGGACCTCGAAGGAGCTACGGAGGGGGCCGGGCTGCGGCCAAACCCAGCTCGGGGGGGACGGCGTTCTCCGACTACGTACCGCCGGGCAAGGACGTGGTCGGCGGTGGGGGCCAGCCCGCAAAGCCCGGGGAGACGCCTGCACCCGTGCCCGGAGGGGAGACCCCTGCGCCGGTCGAGCCCGCACCCGCGCCGGTCGAACCTGCACCTACGCCCGAGCCCGAGTTGACCAAGTCGAAGATGACCCCGGCGATCCGCGGGGCGATTCAAGGCAAGGTGGGCGTGCTCCAGCAGTGCTACACCGACGCCCTGGTCGGCAAGCCCGACCTCCAAGGTCGGGTGTCGTTCACGATCTCCATCGACCAGGACGGCGTGGTCAAAAAAGTCCAGATCACCCGAGACGAGGTCAAGTACGGGGTCGCCAAGTGTGCGGCCAACAAGATCAAGAACTGGACGCTGCCCTCGGCCGGGATCCCGATCATTTTTGATCTGCCCTTCGATTTCAAACAGCCGGGCTGAGGCCGCCCGAGCCGGTGCAGGTCACCGCGACCTCGATCCCCGCCGACCCGCGTCCGCGGTCGGGGACAGCGGGCCGCGTAAGACCTCTGTAAAACCGAGACCTCGGGGGATCCGCCGCCCAGCCGGGGCTCGCCGCGCTGCTATGCTCGGCCCGTGGCGAGTGGCCGTGCGATCTTGGTGGTCGAGGATGAACAGCCGATCCGCGAGGGGATCTGCGACCTGCTCGTGTACCAGGGACACCGGCCGACGGGGATCGAGGACGGGGCCGAGGGGCTGGCGGCGGCGCTGCGCGGCGACTTCGATCTCGTCATGCTCGACGTGATGCTCCCGAGCCTCGACGGGTTTGCGATCTGCGAGCAGCTGCGGGCGGCCCGACCAGGGCAGGCGATCTTGATGCTCACCGCCCGGGGCCAGGAGGCGGACGTGCTGCGGGGCTTCGAGTGTGGCTGCGACGACTATGTGCCCAAGCCCTTCTCCCTGTCGATCTTGCGCGCACGCATCGAGGCTCTGCTGCGGCGCTCGCCGGCCCCGAGCGAGATCGACGACGGGGAGGGCGGGGACGGGGATAGGGCGGGCTCGAGTCCCAAGCGCGCCCGGGTGATCCGGGAGGGGATCCTCGAGCTGGATCTCGACAACCTCCGGGCGCGGGTGGGCCCGGTCGCCATCAGCTTGAGCTCGCGCGATCTGGACGTGCTCGAGTACCTGGTCCGGGAGCGGCACCGGATCGTCCCGCGCCTCGATCTCTTGCGCGAGGTCTGGGGCTACGCCCGGGCCGAGAAGCTCGAGACCCGCTGTGTGGACATGCATGTGGTCAAGCTGCGTCGGCGTCTGGCCGCGCTGACGCCCGGTGGGCCGTCCCTGATCGAGACCGTGCGCGGGGTCGGCTACCGCCTGCGCGCGCCCGTTGGAGCGGAATGAAGGGCGCGGTGGGGCGCCGAGCTCGGGTGTTTGGCGGTCGGGCCTTCGGTGGGGGAAAGACCTCCCTGCTGCGTGTCCGCCTGAGCCTGGGGCTGGCGGGGATCTTGCTGTTGGCTGGACTGAGTGCGCTGCTGCTGCGCGCCTTCGAGGCCGCCCAGACCGAGCAGGCCCTGCGTCGAGAGGTGTTGGCTCAGCGGATCTTCGATGAACTCGAGGGCGAACTGGCGGCGATCTTGGCCCTCGAGGAGGCCCGCCCCTTTGTCCAGTGGTACCCGGAGTGGGTCCCCTCCGGCGGGCTCGGTGGGGCCGAGGAGGCCGTCGCCTCACCCTTGGTGGGAGAGCCCGAGCGGGCCTCGGTGGTCGGCTACTTCCAGATCGAGCCCGACGGTCGGTTTACGAGCCCACACGCCGACTCCAGTTTCAGGTCGGCGGACGAGCGACTGGCGACCCTGCGAGCTGCGAGCGCGGACCTGCGTGGTGATGCGGGCCTGGCGAAGGCCGAGCGCCTGGCCTCCGCGCCTGGGCTGGAGGGGCTGGAGGGTCCGGACCGAAAGTCCAACTCGGCTCCGGTGGCCCAGCAGGCCGCGATCCCCGACGATGTGCAGATTCAGCAGGCCCTCGATCGCCAGTCGAAGGCCCGCCGAGCGAAGAACGCGGCGCTCAACAAACCCACCTTCAACGCCGACTACAACCAGCTCAGTAATTTCTTGGGCAACAATGACGGCAACAATGACGGCAACAATGACGGCAACAATGACGGTATCGAGGGCCTCCAAGTTCGGGAGCCCGCGCCGGGCCCCGACCCGAGTGTGACCCTCGATGTCCGGACCACTCCCTTTGTGGGGGAGGCGGTCTCCGGCGGGCGGCTGCGCCTGGTCCGGACCGTGCGCATCGGCGACCAGCGCTGGATCCAGGGCCTGGTCCTCGATCAGCGAGCGCTCGAGTCGGAGCTCGAGGCCCAGCTCGTGAGCGCGGGGTTGGAGAGTTACCTCGAGCTCAGCTGGGGCACGGGAGCGGGGTCCTCCGCCCCGGGGCGAGGTCGCTGGGCGCGGGAGTTTGGGGCCCCCTTCGCAAGCATGCGTGTGGGTCTCGTGCTGCGCGACACGGACAGCCCCGGTGGGCGCCTGATCCTGATCTTGGGCCTGGGTCTGGGCTTGGCGTTGGTGGCCGTGTTGGTGGCCGTGGAGCGCAGTGTCGCGGCGCTCATCGAGCGTGGCGAAGAGCGCGAGCGCTTCATCGCGGCGGTCACCCACGAGCTGCGTACACCGCTGACCAGCATCCGCATGTACAGCGAGATGCTCGAGCAGGGCATGGTCGAGGATCCCTCCCGGAGGCGCCGCTACCACAGCACGATCCGCGGCGAGGCCGAGCGCCTGAGCCGGCTGGTGGAGCAGGTCTTGACGCTCGCCCAAATGGGGAAGCCTGGAGGGGGGACGCTGGGCGAGTCGGGTCGCCCCGGCCAGGACGGCGGGGCAGATCGGGAGCCGCTGGGGTCCGTGTGCGCCAAAGTGGCGACTTTGCTCGAGCCTCAGGCGCGGGCTCTCGGTGTCGAGATCAGGATCGAGCTCGATCCGAGCGTCGAGGCGCTGGGACTCCCAGCGGACGCCCTGTCTCAGGTGCTCACCAACCTGCTCGACAACGCGCTCAAGTTTGGGGCCCAGGCGGGCGCGGACGTCGAGCTTCGGGTGGACCTGGAGCGCGGTGGCCTGCGTCTGCGGGTCCGCGACGAGGGCCCTGGGGTCGAGGAGGCGGTCCTCTCCCAGATCTTCGAGCCGTTTGTGCGCGGCCGGAGCGGGGGTGTCGAGGCGGTGCGTGGGACCGGGATCGGTCTGGCCTTGGTGCGCGCGCTGGTCGAGTCGATGGGCGGGAGGGTCGAGGCCGACAACCGCGCAGAGGGGGGACTCGAGGTCACGGTGTGGCTACCGCGGAGCGCGGTGACTCCTGACTCCTGACTCCTGTCGGGACGAGGGCGAGGGCATGCGCCGGCCCTCGCTCTGTGTTTCAATCCGCCCGTGTCCACGCGTACCTGTGACCAGCACCCTGTGGGCTCTCGACGGCGCTTCGCCCTGAGCTCGCTGCTCGGGCTCGCGCTCGCGCTCGCCTGCACCCCCGGAGGGGGCGATGCAGAGAGCGGAGAGAGCACCGACACGGAGACCAGCGCGGGCACAGCTGAGACGGAGACCGGCATGGAGACCAGCGCGGACATGGGCACTGGTGAGCCCGATCCCATCGACTATCAGGTCGCCGGCCCACACCCGGTCGGCAACCTCGGCTTTGTGCTGAGTGACCCGGACGGGCTCCGGCCGCTGACCGTCGAGCTGTGGTTTCCCGCCAGCGACGAGGCGAGTGCCGAAGCTGCGGCCGGCCAGAGCATCGAGGCCTTTGTGGCCGCAGAGCCCGAGGCAAGTGTGTTTGCGGCCCTGGTCGCGGACGCCCCCGCGGACTGCGTGCGCACCCAGACCGCGAGCGCCCTGGCCCCGGCCATCCACCCGAGCTCCGTGTTTGTGAGCGCGGCGGGTCGCCTGCCCACAGTCGTGTTTTCCCACTGTCACGGCTGCGCGCGCTTTTCTTCGTTCAGCTTGGCCGAGCGTCTGGCGAGCCACGGGTTCCTGGTCGCCGCGGTCGACCACGCCGGCAGCACCGTGTTCGAGCAGATCGCGGGCAGCTTGCCCGACCTCGATGCGGAGACCTTGGCGCTGCGGGCCACAGATGTCTCCCGGGTCATCGACCTGCTCTTGGATCCAGCGGCCTCGGATCTACCCGAGACCTTTGTGGGCCTCGCAGATCCGGATCGCCTGGGCGTCTATGGGCACAGCTTCGGAGCCGTGACCACAGGCAAGATCTTGCAGGACGACCCGCGCCCCAAGGCCGGGGTGGCGATGGCCGCCCCGCTCGAAAACCCGATCTTGCCGGGGGTGGAGATGGCCAATATCGACGAGCCGCTCATGCTCTTCGTCGCCGTCGAAGACAACAGCATCACCGAGTTCGGGAACAACGCGATCCGCACCAACTTCGGCATGGCCAACACGCCGGTGTGGAAGCTCGAGTTCGCCGACACGGGGCACTTCGCCTACTCGGACCTCGCGGGTCTCTCCGAGCACTTCGAGGCCGGCTGTGGCGAGGGGCTGCGACAGACCGACGGCGAACCCTTCACCTATAGCGACCCCTTCGAGGTCCGGGCGCTCGCGGCCGGGCGGATCGCGGCGTTTTTCGCCCTCTACCTGCTCGGTGACACCGACGCCCGCGCTCAGCTCGAGGCCGCCGACCCGGCGCTGAGCATCGACGTGCGCGAGTGAGAGCCCCCCCAATCGGTCTCGACTCGGCTCGAGCGAGGGAGCGTGGGCGGGAACGAACATTCTCGCTCGGGCCGCGCTCCACTCGCGGCGTCGGGGCTGTAAAGCTTCTGTGAAGTCGACTGAATCCGCAGTGTAAAAGCCGCGGATCGTTCAGACTTTCTTCAGGTCTGTCGACCACTCTGAATGCATGACGAACCAAGATCAGAAACCAGTGACACGTCGCTGGATCTTGCAGAGCATCGGAGCCGGGTTGGCGGCGGCTCCAGTGGTGTCACTGCTGGCGTGCACGAGCGAGGAGCCCTCGGGAGGAGGAGGGAGCACAGAGACGGATGTCGGCGGCTCGAACAGCAGCACCACCGGCACCGGCACCGGCACCGGCACCGGCACCGGCACCGGCGAGGGCTGCGAGGCGGCGGCGGCGTGGGCGACTGGTGGAACGGCAGCTATGATCGCGCAGGCCTGCTACCCAGACCCTTTTGTAGACCTGGGGGCGAGCTGTGTGCTGATCTGCGAGACCACCGAGGGTCCCTGTACCGCGGACACCATCGATCGGCGAGACGTGAGCGAGGGCTTTGGCGGCTTGCCCGTCCGCCTGGCGCTGAAGTTCGTGGGGGCGGGGGGCTGCGAGCCGGTCGTCGGTGCGGTCATCGAGATCTGGCACACCCAGCGGACCGGCGTCTACTCTGGGGTGACCCCGAGCGGGGCGTTTTGTTACGGGGATGACCCCGGGGCGGAGGAGTACCTCTACTTCCGCGGCTCACAGACCACCGACGCCGACGGCCGGGTCGACTTCGACACCTGTTTTCCCGGTTGGTACTCGGGACGGGCAGTCCACATCCATTTTCGGGTCTACCTGGGAGACCAGTTGTACGCGACCTCGCAGTTGTTCTTCGACAGCGAGCTGACCGAGGAGATTTTCTCGACTCACCCGGACTACTCCGAGTTCGGTCAGCCCGACACGCTCAACAGCAACGACAACGTGGTCGGCGGTGAGGATGACCTCTCGCTCTACGTTCTCGATACCCAGCGTATGTCCGACGGCGCCATGTTGGCGTCCAAGGTGCTGACGATTCGCTCGTCTTTGGATGCCGCGAGCTGCACGGTCGCCGGGTCCATGGGCGGTGGGCCGCCGCCCGGAGATCCGCCCTGATCGGGAGCTCGGACGAGCCGGAGCTCCCCCAGCGGATTTTGGTCATCGAGGATGACCCGGCGTTGGGGGAGCAGATTGTGGCGCGCCTGCGTGGGGCCGGGTTCGCGCCTCAGCTGTGGCGGAGGGGCCGTCGTCTGGGAGCTGAGGAGGTCCCCGAGGTCGACCTCGTCATCCTCGATCTGATGCTCCCCGGAGCGCATGGAATGGATGTACTTCGGGATCTTCGCGCCCACTCCGAGGTCCCCGTCTTGGTGCTCAGCGCCTGCAACGACACCCACGAGAAGGTGCTCGCGCTCCGCCTGGGTGCCGACGACTACATGACCAAGCCGTATTGGCCCGAGGAGCTACTCGAGCGTGTGCGAGCTCGCCTGCGCCGACCGGTGCTCAAGCGCCGCGACGTGATCGAGGTCGGGGCGCTGTACCTCGATTTGGCGATCCCCGAGGCCCGGGTGTGCGGGCGCGCCGTGGCGCTCACCCGGACCGAGTTCGCGTTTTTGACGGTCCTGGCCCAGCGGCCAGGCCAGGCGATCTCGAGGGCGAGTTTGGTCCAGCGAGTCCTCGACCCTGATCGAGTGAGCTCCGCGCGGACCCTCGATGTGCATGCCTCGCGCCTGCGCAAAAAATTGGGTGTCGAGGTCGCTATCGAGACCGTCTGGGGGATCGGTTACCGCCTGCGAGAGATGTCGTGAAGCTGCGTGCCCGCCTGCTTTGGACCGGGCTCGGCGTCGCCGTGCCGACGGTGGTCGCCCTCTACGGGATCGACGCTCAGGTCCGGCATCGGGCGGCCGCGCAGCTGCTGGGTGCGTCGATGCGCCAGCACATGCTCGCGCCGGGAGAGCGAGAGCGCTGCGAGGCGTCGCCCGTGACTTGGGGAGGCGTCCCCCTGCGTCCCGCCCTCTGGGAACCCGAATCCCGGGGACTGCCACCGAATCCCCCGGGGCCTGCTCCGGCCCGCGATCCCGGCCCTCGAGGCGGGCCGAAGCCCGGTCGTCGAGGCGGCCCAGACTCGCGGAGCGGCCCAGAGGGAGGTCTTCCGGGCGGGGCACCGCCTCGGCTGTTCGCCTACTCCCTGGATCTGCGGGCGCAGGATCCCGAGGCCCCGAAGTTCGACGCTGCGGCGCAGATCCCCAGCGACGCCAGCGGGCACAGCCGGGTCCGCGTGCTCGGGTCGCCGTGGCTCGGCGACGAGGTCGATGTACTGCTGCGCATGCCCTGGGACGAGGGTCCCTGCGCGCTGATCCTCGCGCGTGGAACGAGCTCCGCGGGATGGATCGGGTCGATCCTGCCTGCGCGCCCATTTTGGCTGCTGCCGACGGTGCTCATGTTCATCGCCCTCATGGTCGCCGCGGGCCCGGTGGTCCGTCGCATCCGCCGACTCGCCAGCGCGGTCCAGGCCTCGGGGGTCGCGGGCTTCGACGACTCGCAGGTTCTCGAGGGCAACGACGAGGTCGCCCTGCTCTCGCGGGCACTGGCCGCAGCCACGCGTGAGGTCCGGACCCAGATGGCCGAGAACCGCCGTCGAGAGCGAGCGCTGCGGGAGTTCCTCGCCAACACGACCCACGACCTGATGACGCCGCTGACGGTGCTCGCCGATCAGCTCACGACCCTCGAAGACGGCGCGCGCCCGGGGGACCAGGGCGGGCGAGCGCTGCTCCGGGCGGCGATGGACGAGGTCCACTACATCGCCTCGATCCTCGAGAACCTCGCCGTGGCCGCGAAGCTCGACAGCGGGGCGCCCGTGAAGGTCCTGGCGCCGGTCGAGCTCGGCGCGCTGGTTGCGAGGGTGGTCGCTCGCCACCGGAGCCTCGCCCGCAAGCGGGGGGTCGCGCTCGAGCTGGGACTGCCCGAAGCCAGCGTGACCATCGACGCGGATCTGACCATGTTCGAGCAGGCCCTCAGCAACGTGGTTCACAACGCGATCCGCCATAACAACAACGGGGGGGGCCAAGAGAGGGGGGGCCAAGA
>CAYVJQ010000133.1:17452-19404 GCA_964451725.1 uncultured Nannocystaceae bacterium
CGTTGTGGTTTTTGAGGATTTTGGTGGGTGGTGGGATGGGTGGCGACCGAGACAGGGGGGGTCATGTCGCGGTGCTGCTGGAGACGCCGCCCGCGGGTGGGTTTCGTGTTCGGACTCTCGACGACGGACCAGGGATCCCCGAAGCCACGATCGCGCACCTGCTCCAGCGCGGCGCCCGGGCCAACGAGGCGCGCACTCGGGCACCCAGCGGTCAGGGCTTGGGCCTGGCGATCACCGCTCAGGTCATGGCCCTGCACGGTTTCGAGCTCGAGTTCGGGGCTTCGAACCAGGGCGGGCTGCGGGTCGATCTGAGCGGGCCGCTGCGGGGTCAGTCCGGGCGGGATTTGGCCTCGCGCAGCTGAGCCTGGAGGGCGTCGGCGATCGCATCGGCGACCCGCTCGGGGATCCCCGATGTCGCCACGCTGCGCAGACCGGCGAGCTCGCGCTCTTCGACCTCGATGGAAAAAGCGAGCGGGAAGTCGGCGCCGAGCTGCTCGAGGACGCCGGTCGCCATGTCGAGCATGAGCTTGGCTCGGATTCCTGCATCGGGCCCCACCTGGAGCTCGAGGTCGTGGAGCGTGACCTCTGCGCGGATCTCGACGCTGGCTCCCGCTCCCCCTTCCTCGCCTCGGTATCGGTTGTCGAGCACGAGGTCGGCCGTGCCGCTGGCCCGGAGGCCTGCCCGGGCCTCCAAGCTGGCGCCGAGGGCCTCGAGGGGGATGTCGCGCAGTTCGATGGTGGAGCTCGGTACACCGTCGGTCTCAGCGGTCCGCAATACAAAGGGGTGACCATCGAGGGAGCCCGTGCCGCGGGTGCGGTAGAGCAGGTCGAAGATCGGGGCCTCGCTGCGCAGGGGCCCCGCGTCGAGCTCGTCGAGGGTGAGGGTGACCGTGGGCGGCCGGTCTCCTGGGTGGTCTGGATCGGACTTCGTGTGGTCGCGCAGGACCAGCGTGGTCGTGCCCACGTGCAGGCGCTCGAGGGTGAAGTTGCGAGCCAGAGCCTGGGCCGCGCCACCGGTCTTGCGGGTCTGGGGGTCGGTCGCCCGAAGTCGGTCGAGCTCACCGCGCACACCCTCGAGGGCGAGCTCTTCGACCCGGAAGTTCAAGGTCAACAGGGCGCGGGTGTCGATGTCGATGACGAGTTCTCGGGCGACGAAGGAATAGCGGTCGTCCGGGTCGTCCGGGTCCCCCCGTCGGGCGCTGAGCTCGATGTCGTCGAACTCGATACGCCCGAGGATGAAGCTGCCCTCGGCGTGGGCGTAGCGCAGCTCGATATCGTCGCGCTCGTCGATGGAGCTCAGAGCCAAGTGTACAAACGATTCGAAGAACAAGAGGTCGGCGAGCATGAGCCCGCTGGTCATCAAGATCAGGCTCCAGAGCAGGCGTCGTCTGACCGCGCGCCAGCGTTCTTCGAGGGCCTCGCTGGGGGAGCGACGGCCGGCGAAGATGGCGACCACAGAAGCGAGCACGCCGATGGTCAGTTCGAGAATGAGCAGCGCCCACAGGATCAGCGGGACGATGAGCAGCTCCGCGACGATGACAAACAGGGCGTCCACGTGCGGGACCAGGCTCCCACGACGGTCGAGCGCAGCCAACCGAAGATTGGATCCCAGCGTTGCGATTTGCCACGGCGTTTAGCTACATTTTCGTGGTCTGTAGCCGTGCTAAGACCCGAAGCGTCGAGTTCGCTCGGAAGGACACCCGGATGCAAAATTCTTTGAAATCCACCTCACGCTTGTTGTCTTCGGCCGGATTCGCCATTGTATTGACCGCGAGCTGGTGTGTGCCCTCGCTGGCCCTCGCTGGACCCCCAACCCTGCCTGCTGAGCCGGCGGCCCAACCCGCTCCGGTCGCCCAACCCGCCCCGGTCCAGCCTGCGCCCGCGGTTCAACCCGCCCCGGTGGCCCAGCCCGCGCCGATCGCTGTGCAACCTGTGCCGGTTGCCCAGCCTGC
>CAYVJQ010000134.1:0-7729 GCA_964451725.1 uncultured Nannocystaceae bacterium
CCCGACCCGGAACCTGATCCTGTGTCGGGAGTCGAAGCCGGCTCGGCCCCGCTGGTGTCGAGGGCCGTGAGCGGGACCTTGTCGCGCAGGGTGGCCATGAGCTGGGTGCAGGCTTTGGGGTGGGCGCGCATCCACTCGAGCACCCGGGCTCGCCCCTGGCCCAGACGGAGCTCGCCGCAGGAGAACCAGCTCCCGGCCTTGGTCACGAGCCCGGCCTCGAGCGCCCGGTCGAGGATCTCGGCTTCACGGTCGATGCCCCGCCCAAACGCGATCTCGAACTCGGCGCGGGCGAAGGGCGGGGCGCACTTGTTCTTGGCGACTTTGACACGTGTGCGCGAGCCGACCGGTCGCTCCCCGTCTTTGAGGGTCGCTATGCGGCGAATGTCGAGGCGCACGCTGGCGTAGTACTTGAGGGCGTTGCCGCCCGTGGTGACCTCGGGGCTGCCGAAGCTGACTCCGATCTTGTGGCGCAGCTGGTTGATGAACACCATCGCCGTTTGGGTCTGAGACACGATCCCCGAGATCTTGCGCATGGCCTGGCTCATGAGCCGAGCCTGGAGTCCCATGTGGGTGTCGCCCATGTCGCCCTCGAGCTCTGCCCGGGGGATGAGCGCGGCGACCGAGTCGATGACGATCAAGCCGATGGCCCCGGTCCGGGCCAGGGAGTCGGCGATATCGAGGGCCTGCTCGCCGCAGTCGGGCTGGCTGACGAGCAGCTCGTTGGCATCGACGCCCAGGGCCGCGGCGTACTGGATGTCGAGGGCATGCTCGGCGTCGATGAACGCACACAGCAGACCGCGGCGCTGGGCCTCGGCGATGAGGTGCAGGGTCAGGGTCGTCTTGCCCGAGGACTCGGGTCCATAGATCTCCGTGATCCGACCGAGGGGGATGCCCCCGATGCCCAGAGCTTCGTCGAGGGCGAGCGATCCAGTGGGGATGACCGCGTAGTGAGGCAGATCTCCCGGGTCGCCGCCGAGGGCCATGATCGCGCCTTTACCGAAGCGCTCACAGATCGAGGTGATCGTCTTGTGCAGCGCCCGACGGATGGGGGAGCCGTCTTCGGAGGCCGGGGCTGGCTTTTTCGCGCCGGGCGTCGGGACGACTTTGGGCGCGCTCGATTTGGACTTGGGTGTGCGTGACATTGGTCCCCGATCCAAGCGAGGACCAGGCCAGGTCGAAGACACGTGATCTCAAGGGCTTGCGGGCCCCTAGGGAGCATAGAGAGGCCGACTCGCGGGACGCCGTCCCGGCGGTCGGCCGTTCAGCCGGCGGTCGGGGGGCGCCCCCGGTTCAGGGATCGACGACGTCGATGGTGATCTGGTCGAAGATCACGAAGGTCTGGTTCGGGAAGGGATCGTGGGCGCTGTACTGGAGCGTCACCGTGAGCTCGAGCGGTCCGGCCTCGGTGAAACGATCGCCGGGGATGACCCCGCGGACCTCGTCCTCGTCGCCTTCGATGCCCTCGCTCAGGCGCATGCTCAGGGCGTACTTCCCGTTGCAGCCCAGGGGCGTATCGTCGAGGCAGTCCGGGTACCTGTCGATGATGTAGGCGTGTGAGTGGCCCTGATCGAACTCGGGCTCACACGCCCGCGAACACTCCGCTCCGATCGCGTAGGGGTCGCAGTCGTCCTCCCACTGGCACTCCGTGTTGTTCTCGACGTAGACGAAGTTGCGGACGGCCGCCTCCACGACGAGGGGCTCGCCGACCACGTGGACGTGGCCCTGGCCAGGCGAGACGATAGCGACCTGCGGCTTGGCTGGGTTCACGTCCTGGATGTAGAAGGTCGTGAAGTCGCTGGCGCTCGGGTTGGTGTAGAGCGTGCTCTCGTCACCAAATACGGCCTGGATGCTGAGCTGGTGGGCGCCGGGCCCCAAGCTGCCGCCGAGCTCGAGCTGGGCGCCGGCGATGTCCGTCACGTTCACACGCTCGCCGTCGATGGCGATGGCGACCTTGCCCGTGCCGTCGACGTTGCTGGCGCTGTCGCTGAGGCTGAAGTTCTTGACGTCGAAGTTGACCACGAGGGTCTGTTCGTCTGCGGCGAAGGGGGTCAGCGCCTCGGGCAGGGTCAGGTTGAGGGCCGGGCCGGTGTTGTCGACGCAGCGAAACTCGGCGCAGGCCTGGGTAGCGAGGCACTCGCTGTCGATCTGACAGTAGTAGACGTCTGCGCGGGCCTCATCGAAGTCGATGCCGTAGCAGCCGAGGGACAGGGCCCCCATCCCTCCGGCGAGCAGGAGCGCGCCGAGCAGAGGTGTGCGGGGGGACCTGCGGTCGAACGAAAACGAAGTGGTGGATTTGTCCGTGTTCATGGTGCTCATGGTGCTCACCAACCTCAAAATCGACCGCGAATGAGAATCCCGGCGCCGCTCGGGCCGGCGGTCGGGGTGATCTCCGGCCGCTTCTCGTGTTTCGCCTTCTTGTTTTTGGACAGACCGACAATCAGCAGGGCCACGCCGGTGACACCCAGGGCTCCACCCAGCGTCATCATGACGATTTGGTTGGTCTGGGCCTGGCTGCCCTGTGTGTCGATGGCCCGGGCCGCGGCCAAGCTCACCCGGTCGGGGTTTCCGTTTGTGTAGATGTCGTCGATCTGGGTCGAGAATCCGGCGGCCTGGGTGCCAAAATAGGCGCCTCCAAATCCGACCAAGCCCACACCCACGCCCATCAACACGGCACCGGTGACGATCAAGGGGAACCCTGGGGGCCGCTTCGGCTCGGGCTCGACGACCGGGGGCGCGATGAACACCGGGTTCTTGGCCGCCTCCGCGTCGGCGTCGGCCTTGGCCTTCTTGTTCTCGACCACCTGCTCGAGCCGAGAGATCTTGTTCTCGGTGTTGACCTTGTCCTCGGGCTCCGTGCCGAACGCACTTTTGTAGGAGCGCAGGTAGGCGCTGAAGGAGATGATGGCCTGCTCGTGATTTCCGAGCGCCTCGTGACACAGGCCGACGTTGTAGTGGAAGACCGGCGAGGGGTAGAGGCTCTGGGCCTCCAAAAACAGCTGCAGGGCCTCGCCGTAGTCGCCCTGATCGTAGGCGTCCTTGCCGTCGTTGTAGGCCGTCATGGCCTTGGCCTCGGTATCGATTTCACCGATCTCGTCGGCCTCGGTATCGCCATCGTCTGGGGGAGCCGCGAGGGCCTCCGCGGGGACAGCGAGTAATGCGAGACTGGCGCAGATCGAACACGCGACGACGCGCGCACCGAGGCCAAAGGGGGTCGACGGTGGCATGGCGTGCTTGGGCGCGATCAAAGCGAGAATTCTCCGCACGCGACTATATCAACGTGATCGCTGAGCTCCAATCATCATTGATTTTTGGGTGATGCGGGGCCCGCCCTTACAGTGTCGCAGCCATGTCTACGCTGTATGGGGTCTGTCTGGTTACCACCCTCGCGCTGGCCCCTGAGCCAGCCACTGCACCGCCCCAGGAACCCGAGGCTGGGCGCCTGCAGCCCCACAGCCAAGATGCGCCGTGGGGCGCGACTCCAGGGACCGCGCAACCCGAGGGTGCGGCCACGCCGAGTGGCGCTCTTTCACCCGAGGAAACACCCGAGGCGGCCATGGACCCGGACAGCGGGCGGGTCGCGGGGCCGGGCGGCAAGGGGCAGGTCGCAGATCCGGATATTGGACAGGTCGTGGAGCCGGGGGGCAGGGGGCAGGTCGCAGATCCGGATATTGGGCAGGTCGCGGATCCGGGCGATGGCCGCCCAGACGGCGGTCAGGACCAGGAGCACCTGCTCTCGACGACCAAGGCGATCGGTCCCAAACAGCTCCAGGCCAGCGCTACGGCCTACGGCATGGTGGTCGCCAACCTCGTCTACCTCACGGGGACCGCCGGGCCGACCGGTGAGTCTCCCGTGTTCGCGGTCGCCGGATCCCGGGTCGACGACGGTCTGAGTACGGACGGCCAGCTCTTGATCACCGGCCGACAGTCGAGATTCGGGTTCAAGGGTCAGGCCCAGATGACCGAGCGCGTCGACGTCCGGGCCCAGATTGAGCTCGATTTTTTCGGCCTTCATGAGAACCAGGGCCCGACCTCGGTCATCCAGCCGGCCGTGCGCCTGCGGCTGGCCAAGCTCGATCTCGGTGACGAGCGATTCCGCTTCATCGCGGGCCAAGACTGGTCGGTGGTGACCCCGCGTCTGCCGACCTCGATCAGCCATATGGTGGTCGCGGCGCACACCTTCAGCGGCGCGGTCTGGGGCCGCCTGCCCCAATTGACCTTCGTCTACCGCGAGGCCGTGGGCGCCGCGGACAGCCCCCTGGGCAAGCCTGCGTTCAAGGTTCAGATCAGCGCGACGCGCAACTTCTCGGCCGATGGCTTCGGCGGTGGGATCACCCGCCTGGACAAGCCGGACCCCGGGACCTTGGGCAAGCTCCCGGTGGCCCAGGCGCGGGTATCATTCGAGAGCGAGCGCTTCAGCATCGGTGTGGGTGGACACCTCGGCCGGGAGACCTACCAAGTCGCGCGTGTGGACGCCGACGCCGGGGCGAGCACAATCGACGATCATGTTTCCACCTGGATGGCGACAGTCGACCTCAAACTCGCGGGCAAATGGGTGTGGCTCGCGGGTCAGGGCTTCTACGGCAGCAACATCAACGGGATGCTCTCGGGTCAGGGGGTCCGCCACGACGTCTGGACGGAGGTCGAGACCGGGCCCGACGATCCGCGCATCGGGGAGGATCGGGACGTGGTCGGGCTCCCGGGGGCCGGTGGTTGGCTCGAGTTCGGCGCGTTCCTCGGGACCCCCAAAGTCCGGCTGTTCGCCTCGGGGGGCGCAGATGTCGGTGACCGGGAGCAGGTCGCCGTGGGCGGCCGCTGGCTCAACATTGGTGTGCTCTGCGGGGTGATCTACGCCCCCGTGGCGATGTTCGACATGTCCCTCGAATACCAGCGTATCCACAGCAGCTACCGCGCACCCGACCCCGCAGCGGGGACCCCGACCCGGGGCGTCAACGACTTTTTGGCGACCAGTTTCCGGTTCAAGTTCTGATGAACGAGCATCGGTCGCCTCGGTTACCGCAGTGAGCTCGTGTTTCCAGCCGCCGGCAGGATCGACGAGGGAGCGAGGGGCGGGCCGGAGCGCGGTGCCGATCTAGTCGTTGCTCCGCGCGAGGGAAGGTCCCATCATTTGTCGGATGCGAAGGCTCAGCACCTGGTTGGTCGCGTCGGTGGGCGCCGGTCTCCTTGCGACCGCGAGCGCGGGCTGCAGCGAGCAGGGTCTCAGCGAGGTCGAGATCGAGCGGCTCCACACGCTGGGCCCGCTGCCCTCTCCACCCACTTCGCGAAGCAACGCGGTCGCGGACGACCCGGGCGCGGCCGAGCTGGGCGCGTGGCTGTTCGGCGACGAGTCGATCAGCCTCGCCGATGCCGAGATGTCCTGCGCCGACTGCCACCACCCGGGCCTGGGTTGGGGTGACGATCGAGCGCTCTCTCAGGTCGCGGCCGGAGGCGATACCCCGCGCCATTCCCCAAGCCTGACCAACGTCGCCTACCAGCCCTACATGTTCTGGAACGGCAAGGCCGACAGCCTCTGGGCGCAGGCCTACAAGGCCATGGTCGCGGTCCACGGGATCGACAAGCTCGAGGTCGTCACCTATCTCGGCAGCGATACCGACTACGTCGCCATGTACGAGCCCCTGTTCGGGACCTTTCCTGGCGACCCGGGGAGCGCGAGCGAGACCGAGCTCGACCAGGTGTTGGTGAACTGTGCGAAGGCCATCGAGGCCTTCGAGCGGACCTTGAACTCGACCAACTCCGACCTCGACCGCTGGATCGCGGGAGACGACAGCGCCCTGAGCGAGCAGCAAGAGCGCGGCGCCAAGTTGTTTGTGGGCAAGGCGGGCTGCGTCGGCTGTCACAGCGGCCCCAACCTCAGCGACGGCTGGTTCCACAACATCGGGCTCGCGCCGGGGACCGATGGGGTCGACGCCGCGGCGGGTCTGGCCGTGACCTTGGCCGATATCGAGTTCAACCTCGCCGGGCCCTGGAGCGACGACCCGAGCTGGGGTGCGGGGCGCCTCGACGCGCTCGCGCAGCGGGTCGCAGCGGCCGGCGGCGGGCTGGTCGGCGCCCACAAGACGCCGACCCTGCGCGACGTCAACCTGCGTGTGAGCTTCGGCCACAACGGCGACGTCGGAAGCTTGTGGGCGTGGATCTCTCGCTACCGGGATGCCGCCGTGGAGCCCGGCTGGGTGGGCACGCTCGATCCCCTCTATGTGCCCCGCGACCTCAGCGACTCGGACATCGAAGATCTGATCGTGTTCCTCGACGCGATGACCGGCGACCCGAGCTCCGCCGACGCGATCTGAGCGCGGGCCACCGAAGATTTCCTCCTCGAGGAGTCGAGTCAGCGGCGCTGGTAGACGGCCACGCGCAGGTACTCGCCCTGGGCGTGGTTGAGCCACACGGGGTGGTCTGGGCCGGGGCCCCAAGTAGCGATTCGGGTGCACGCTCGGCCGCAGCGCTCGGCCGCGTCGAACATGGCCGCGTCGAGCTCGGGCACACCCAGGTGGTGGCTGCACGAACACACGGCCATGACCCCGCCCCGGTCGAGGCGGGCGAGCAGCTTGGTCACGACTCGGGTCATGGCCCCGAGGGCACGCTTGAGGTCCCGCCGCTCACCCGCGACCTTTGGGGGATCGAAGACGATCGCGCCGAACGGCCCGGCCAAGGCGGGATCGTCGAGGGCCCCGAACATGTCGGCGCGCACAGTCTCGATCGTGACCTCGTTGGCGGCCGCGTTGGCCTCGGCCGCCGCCAGGGCGACCTTGCTCTGATCGACGGCCACGGTGGGCACAGGCGCAGCCCCGGCGGCCCTGCGGGCGCGGGCGGCCGCGATCGCAAAGCCGCCGACGTGACAGCCCAGGTCGAGCACGGGCCCGGCTTGGACGGCCGCCAGGGCGGCGAAACGCCGCCGGTTGAGGCGCTGATCGTGGTAGGCGCCGGTCTTTTGTCCGGGGGGCGCGGGCGCCTGAAGGAGGAGCTCACCCTCGCGCCAGTGAAGCGGCCCAAAACCGGGATGTGGGGCGTCGCTGGAGAGCTCGGTGTCGCTGGAGAGCTCGGCCCCGTGGGCGTCGAAGCGCCGGCAGCCCGGGGTGAAGTGCTCTTTGACCGCGGCCGCCTCTGGGGCCAGGACGACCGTTCCCTCGACGCCGATGCAGGCCCGGAGCTGGGCCGCGATCGCCTCGATGCGCGCGGCCATGGGAGCCGTCGTCACCTGAATCACCCGTTGATCGCCGAAGCGATCGACGACCAAGCCCGGGAGGCCGTCACCCTCGCTGTTGATCTCTCGGTAGCCGTCGGTGTCGCCGCCCTCGACGCCGAGGCCCAGGCTGGCCCGAGCCGCGAGCGCGACGGAGATCCGATCGTCCAACCAGGTCTCGCTGGGCGGGGTCGCGCCGAGGCTCAAGAGCCGAACGACGATGCCCGAGTCGGGCGAGTAGAGCCCAAACCCGAGGGTCTCGCCTCGGTGTGAGACGAGCTCGGCGAGGGCCGTGGGATCGGGTGGACCCAGGACCCGGGAGACCTGCCGACGGCGGATCCAGGGGCCGCTGCGGCGGTCGAACCTCCCGGCGTCCCTGCGAAGTTCGACACGCACGAGCATCGGCGGATGCTACCCGCCCTCCTCGATCGCGGCTATGGTGCGCCCGGTGTCTGTCTCCCTCGGCCTCTGTCACTGGATCGCTGCCGGGGCGCTGCTGGCGTGGTCGGGACCCGCCCCAGGGTCACCAGA
>CAYVJQ010000134.1:7829-19380 GCA_964451725.1 uncultured Nannocystaceae bacterium
GGATCGCTGCCGGGGCGCTGCTGGCGTGGTCGGGACCCGCCCCAGGGTCACCAGACGCCCCAGACTCGGACCCTGGTTCCGAGAGCTCCGCTGGTTCCGACAGCTCCGCTGGTTCCGAGAGCTCCGCTGGTTCCGACAGCCCCGCTGGTTCCGAGAGCTCCGCTGGTTCCGAGAGCTCCGCTGGTTCCGACAGCTCCGCTGGTTCCGACAGCTCCGCCGGTACCGCCGGCCCCGGGCAGCCCGAGCCGGACCCCGAGGTCCCGGTCGAGCCGCCCGCACCCACCTTCGAGCCGCCCCCGTCCGAGCCGGGCGACTCACCAGGCTCGGACGAGCTCGGGGGGACGACCCCGCCGGGCGAGACCACGACCTTGATCTTGCCTCCGCCTATGACCGAGCCGGAGCAACCCGAGCCTCAGCAGCTCGAGCCCGGGATCACAGATCCGCGGGACCTCCCCCTGTTTCCGAGCGCGGCGCGCAAGTCGGCTCGGCGCCGCAACAACGCGGTCATGCTTCGGCCCTTTCGTCGGCCCGTGTACAGCATCGCCGCGACCGGGCGGGTAGCGACGCGGATCAACGGGTCGCAAGACCTGGTCCGGGCCGTCGGCTGGGGCGCGACCATGCAGCTGCGGATCCACTTCTTGCGGGTCGCCAAAGCCCGCTTCGGGGTCGAGATCTACGGCGGCCACACCCGCTTCTCTCGCCAGCGTGACTACGAGGCTTTCGAGGGCAACACGGTCACACGCACGACCTTGTTGACCCACTCCGACTTCAGCGCGGGGCCCTCGCTACAGATCCCCCTCGGGGCCGTGTTCATCCAATTCGGTGGCAGCGCGGGGATCGCGATCTCGGGTCTCCAGCGACCTCTGTCGGCCGACGCCAGCGAGGACGACCTCGTCAACGACACGGACTTCCTGCTCCGGGGCGGCCTCAGCCTCGGGATTCCGATATTGAACCATCACGGGCTCACGATCGGCGCGGGAATCCAGCACATGTTCTCGGGCCGGGAGATTCCGCTCGAGCCCGGCAACATCGATGGCCCGACGACGCGGCCGTTCTCGGCCTGGGTCGAGGCCACGCTCGGCTACCAGATTTGGTTTTGAGGGCCTCAGCCCGCGATCGCGGCCACGGGTGAGTCGGCGCAGATCCGCAGCCGGTAGACGCTGTTCTCGGTCTCGACATAGAGCACGGCGTCCTCGGAGGTGGTCAACACCCGGCGCACGGATGTGGTCACCATCCGGTGGCCATTGGGATCGCGAAACAGGACCATTCCCCGGCCGACGACGGGCGGCGAGAGCAGGTAGCCCTCGTAGATTCGGCCGACTGTAGAGGTATGCAATGAAGCCTCCTTCGCCGTCCGAATCTTGGTTGCAATCACCGCCAGCACTGACTCAAGAGTATCCCTCTGGCTGGGGAGGCGCCACGGCATTTTGGCACCGCGACCTTGCGCAGACGCTGGAACGATGTGCTGTGATGTGGGCGGGGCGGCCAGGCGAGCCCCCGTGTGCGATCGGTAGAGATCTCGACGATCGCCGGACGCGCAGCTTGGTTCACGGCGCGCCGTCGCGGCGTATGGAATTCACAGCTCGCGGACGCTGTCCTCGCGCGCCCAGCCCTCGAGGCCCTCGGGGAGTCGGACGCGAACCCAGCCGGAGCGCGACTCCAGCACGCGCACTCGCGAGCCGCCCTGGACGCGCAGGGCCACGGGCAGGTGGGCGCCCGGACCCTCGCGCAGCTCGAGCGCCGGCTCGATCACGATCGCCTCGGGGCTGCCGGTCGTCGCCGTGAGCGCCAGGCCGTGCAGGCCGCCGCCAACGAGCAACACCAGCGCGAAGATCCAAGTCAGGGCGAGCCCAATCCGACCGTCGGAGGAGTCATCGGAGGAGTCGCGGGAAGAGCCGAGACCGCGCCCTCGCCACGCGCGAACCAGGACGCTGAGCAGCAGCGCCCACCCCGAGAGCATGCTGACCCAGGCCAGGGCTCGACCCGCGAGCAGGGCGATCGCCAGCTCCCACCAACTCTCGGTCCGGGAGATCCGGGCGTCGCTGGTCTCTGCGGCGATCTCGGCCTGACGCCGGACGACCCCCAGGTTGCGACGGGCGAGCTTGGCGACCTCGACGCTCGGTCGGGCCTCGGCCTGGAGGGCGCGCTCCAGGTGGTAGCTAGCGAGCCCGAGTTCACCGCGCTGGGCGTAGGCGCTGCCGAGGTCGTAGTCGAGCTGGGCCGAGCGGCCCGGGAGCAGCTCGAGGGCCTCGCGCCAGCTTGCGATCGCCCCGTCCCAGTCGGCCGCGGCCGCGGCCTCGCTGCCGGCCGCGTAGGCATCATCGACGACGTCGGCCCGGGCGGTGGCCGGGTTCAGGACCGCAGCCATGACCACGACCACGATCATGAGCGCTGCCGGTTTGAGCTTCGCTGTAGCCGGTTTGCGCCTCGCTGTAGCCGGTGTGCTCACGAGGGCCTCCAGTGTCGGTCTGCGAGCATGCTGCGAGCGTCCTCGAGGTGCGCCCGGCGGCCGGACTCGTCGCCGGCCCCGGCACCGAAGCGGGCCGCGTCGCAGGCGTCGAGGAGGCCGCGCAGGCGCTCGACCTCGGCGCCCTCGAGGCCGCGCGTGGCGAGCAGGGACATGAGTCGATCGCGGGCCAGACCGACACCCTGGAGGCCCGCGCGCTCGACCGCCGCAGACTGCAAGACCGCCGCGAGCTTGGGATAAAAGCCCTCGCCGTCGCCGACCGCCGCGCTGGCTGCGGCCAGCTGTGTGCGCCGCTGAGCCTGTGTCCGGCCTCGCCGACGGGTGCCCTCGTCGGGGCCGAAGCGGGCCCGAGCCCGGAGGGCGAGCCACCCGAGCGCGAGCAGGCCGGGGCCGGCGAGGGTTCCCACCCACCAGCGTCGCTCGTCGAGCCAGCGCGGTTTTGGGGTCACACGCTCGAGCTGCTGGCCACCCACGGGCGCGGCCAGGAGGCTCTCACGCTGCTCTCGCGTCGAGCCGGGGCTCGACCCTGGAGCTGGATCTCCAGCCTGGGTTCCAGCCGCGAGCGCGCCGGGGTTGGGCGCGACCTCGAGGGTGATCGGATCGCTCTTGGCGAGGGCGTAGGCGCCCGTCTCCGGGTCGAAGTAGGGCAGCTCGAAGGCCGGGATCTCGATCGTGCCGGCCTGCTCGGCGACCACCAACATGGTGTAGCGGCGCCGCCCCTGGAGCCGCTCACCCTTGTCGTCGAGCTCTGGGGTCTCGGGTTTGGGGTCGTAGACCCGGGCGCCCTCGATGCTCGGCCAGGCCCCCGGTTGAACCAGCGAGATGTTGCCGACGCCGGTCACGGTCACGGTCACACGTACGGCCTCGCCCTGGCGCATCGCCCTGCGATCGACCTCTGCGTCGATCTCGTACTGGCCGACGTTGTTGGCCGGGAAGTCCACAGGTTGGCCCGCGGCGGGCAGGGGCAGGACCTCGATACCCAGGTTTCGGCCCTGGAAGCGCTCGGGCATCTGTGAACCCCGCGGGCTTCCAAACAGCGCGACGGTCGGCGTCTTGGAGATCTTGGGCCCTCCGATCGCCAAGGTGCCCGACTTTTGCGGGAACAAGGCTCGACGCATGGTCTGGTGCAGGCGAAAGGCGACGCCCTGAACGACCTCGCGGGGCAGGTTGCGCCCGCGTGTCTGGGGAGTCGAGAGATCGACGCTCCAAAAGTCCCTGAAGGTCGGGGCGGTCGAGATCGAGAGGTTGCCCGAGCTGCGCTCGAGGATGTGGAGCTCGTAGACCAGCTGCTCGCCGACGTAGACCACGGCCCTGTCGACCATGGGCCAGACGATGACCTCGGCGTCGGCGCTCTGCGGCCGGTCGCCGGTCTGACCCATGACCAGCTCCCTGGGTTCGGCGTCGGCGCCCGTCGCCGAGAGCTTCAGGGGGTTGGCGAGGCGGTGGACCTCGCCGTCGACCACGACCTCGATGGGGATCTCGAGCTCCCCGGCCTCGGTGGGCGAGAGGATGTAGGTGAAGGTCTTGCTCGACGAAGATCGGGCGCGTCGACGGGTGCCGAAGGACACGGAGAACCCACCGTTGCGGGTGGGTTGCTGCTCGATCTCGAGCGCGAGCTCGCCGGTGTCGGGGAAGCGGGGCGGCGAGACCTGGCGTCCGTCGGTCTCCACGGTCACCTCAAGGTAGACGTAGTCGCCGACCGTGGTCTCGCTGGCGCTGAGCCGTGCGGAGATCTGGGTCCCGGCTGCGCGCGCCCTTCGCGGTGACAAGGCCGCGCCTGCGCCCAGAGCCGCGAGCCCGACGAGGGCCAACCCTCGGCGCAGGAAGTCGCGTCGGTCGGGGTCGCGGGGGCTCACCAGTCCTTCTCCACTTTGCCGCGGCCGCCGCGTGGGCGACCAAACATGAAGGCGTCCTCTCGATCGAGTTCGTCGAGGGCCGCGTCGAGGTCGGCGGATTCGACCGGGCTCATCTCGGGCTGGTCTTGCTCGTTCTGGTCTTGTTCACCCTCGGGTTGGTCTTGCTCATCCTCGGGCTGGTCCTGTTCACCCTCGGGCTGGTCTTGCCCATCCTCGGGCTGTTCTTGCTCGTCCTGTTCGCCGTCGTCTTGCTCGTCTTGCTCGTCTTGCTCGTCTTGCTCGTCTTGCTCGTCTTGCTCGTCTTCGCCCGGCTCGTCCTGTTCGTCCTCGCCCGGCTCGCCCTCGTCCTGTTCGTCCTCGCCCGGTTCGCCGTCGTCCTGCTCGTCCTGCTCGTCCTGCTCGTCCTGCTCACGCTTGCGCTCGAGCGCGAGCTCGAGGTTCCACTTTGCGCTGTCGTGGTCGGGGGCGGTGCGCAGGCACTCGATGTAGGCGGTGATCGCCGCCTCCCAGTCCTCGCCGATCATGGCCAGGTTGCCGAGCTCGTAGTGCGAGGAGGCCCGAACCGCCGCGTGCTCGGACTCGGTGCCGTGTTGGAAGGCCGCCTTGGCCGCCTCCAGATCCTCCGCGCCCAGGTCGACGAGGCCCCGGTCGTAGAACAGCTCGGCGCGCTCACCACGGCGGGCGACTGCAGCCTCGAGGCGGGCGTAGGCGTCGTCGTAGTCGGCGTTCTCGTAGGCGAGGATCGCCGCTTCGACGTCGGCGTCGGTGCTCGCCAGGGCGACGGCGAGCCAGCCGGCGTCGTCGCTGTCGCCGGCCTCGACCGGGGCCGCGCCGATGCCCAGGGCGGCCACGAGCAACACCGCTCGAAGATTCACGCGCGCTCTCCTCGACGCCGGTCGCCCAGGGCCAGGCCGGCGCTGAGCAAGACGATCGCCGGGATCAGGAAGAACAGGAACCCCTCCTCGCGGTGAATCTCGATCGCGGCCTCGCGCTGGGCCGTGGCCAGGCCCTCGACCAGCTCGCGGACCTCGTCGAGGCCGAACTGATCGGCCGAGACGTGCACATATTCGCCATTGGTGGCCAGGGCCAGGCGCTCGAGGGTGTCGGCGTCGAGGCGCGTCATCACGGGCTTGCCCTCGGGGTCGGTGGCGTAGCCGGCCGGCTCTCCATCCTCGTCGAAGCGCACCACCGGCTCCCCCGAGGTCGAGCCGATGCCGACCGTGTACACACGGATGCCGAGCTGGGCGGCCCGGGCCGCGACCTCCTCGGGGCGGCCGACCGTGTCCTCGCCGTCGGTCAGCAAAATAATGATTTGGTCGGCCTGACTCGGGGCTGGGTCGTCACTCGAGTCGCCGGTGGTCGAGTCACCCGCCGCGGCGTCCCGGCGGACCGCGACCAGCAGGTTGATGGCCTTGTCGAGGGCCTTACCGATGGCCGTGCCGCCCGGGTTCTCGAGGCGCGGGTCCGCGTGGGCCAAGAAGAGCTGGAGTACACCCATGTCGCTGGTCACCGGGAAGCCCCGGGCCTCACCCGCGAACACGACCACGCCGACCCGGTCTCCCCGGCGCCCCGACTCGTCCAAGAACCGGTCGAGCTCGGCCTCGAGTCGCTCGCTGCGGCTCGGGTAGATGTCCTGGGCGAGCATGGACTTGCTGTAGTCGACCGCGAGCACGATATCCAAGCCGCGCGTGGGCAGGACCTTGGCGACCCCGCCGTACTGGAGACGCATGAGCCCAAACACGACCGAGGTCAGCGCGGCGAGCACCAGGACGGCCCTGATCAGGCGCTTGGCAGGGTCGACGCTGGCGACCAGGCGGGCGAGCAAGCGGGGGTTGCCCAGGCTCGACAGGGCTGCCTCCCGGGCCCGGGCTCCATACACGTAGGCCCCGATGCCCGCGAGCACCAGGACCAGGAGCCAGGCCCTCTCTGGGCGGGCGAACATGAGATCCGCCAGGTTCGTGCCGGCCTCGGCCATGACCAACTCTGTGACCAATTCCGTGATCATGGGAACCTCCGCAGGCGGGTGTTGCGGAGCCCGATGTCCAGGAGCAGGAGCAGGAGCGCGGGCCAGAGCAGCCAGTGAAACAGCTCGGCGCGGATCTGTTCACCCTCGAGGGCCGAAGTCTCGAGCTTGTTCAGGAGGTCTTGGAAGCTGGTCTGGAGCGCCTCGCTGTCTCCCGCGATGTAGGCGTAGCCGCCGGTGGCGCTGGCCAGGCGCTCGAGCTGGGCGGCGTCGGTGCTCCCGGCACGGGACCGCTGGCCCATGAGCACCGTATAGATGATCACCCCGCGCTCGGCGGCCTTTTGCGCGACCGAATCGGGATCGACGCCGTCGGCGTTGTGGACCCCGTCGGTCAACAGCACCACCACCTTGCTCGCGGCCGGCGAATCTTCGAGTCGGTTGAGGGCGACCCCCAAGCCGGCACCGATCGCGGTCTGCTTGCCGTCGACCACCCCCAGGCGCAGCTGCCGGATGAGGTTGCGGAGCACGTCGTGGTCCATGGTCAAAGGTGCGACCGTCGAGGCGTGTGAACCAAAGGCGACCAGGGCCACCCGGTCGTGGGGGCGGCGCGCGATGAAGTCGTCGATCACCAGCTTGGCCGCGGTCAGCCGGTCCGGGCGCAGGTCCTCCGCGGCCATGGACTCGGACAGATCGATGGCGATCGCGATGTCGATGCCCTCGTGCTCGATCTGCTCGCTCATCCGGGTCGACTGGGGGCGGGCGCAGGCCAGCGCCAAGATCAGAGCCGCTCCGAGGCGCAGACCGTCGGGGAGCTGTGCGAGCTGGACAGCCAGGCCGCCGCCGAGTGTGTCGAGGCTCTGCTTTCGGGAGAAGCGCAGGGCCGCGGGCTCGGGCGCGGTGGCGGCTCGGATGGCCATGCCGGCGATCGGCACGACCAGGACCAGCAGCCACCAGGGGGTAGCAAACACGACGTGGCGCAGATCTTCGCCGAGTATGGCCAGGACCGCGCCGACGGCGACCGCCGCCGATCCCAGGCCCAGCCCAAGCACCCGCAGGAACCACTTCATGACTCGGCCTCCGGGGTCTTTGGTTCGGGTTCCGGGGTGACCGGCTGGGGTTCGGTTGCGGCCGGTTCGGGCTCTGTTGCGACAGGTTCGGGTTCCGGGGTGACCCGCTCGGGTTCGGTTGCGGCCGGTTTGGGCTCAGCGTTCGCCGGGAGCTCGAGCTCGGGCGCAACCTTGCTGACATCGACCATGTCGTAGACCACATCGAGGGCGGCGAGCGCCTCCTCAGCCGGCGGGGACAGGCGCGCAAATTTGACCAGGTCGCAGTCCTGCAAGAACATCGAGATCTGGGCTGGGTCGAGGGGATCGATCTGGATCTCCCCGTCGTCGAACAGGGCCTGGATCTCTTCGGTGGTCCGGTCGAGGGCCTCGAAGCCGAAGCGGGCGCCCAGGTAGCGCTTGGCGATCTCGGTCAGGCGCAGATAGTAGTCCTGGTAGGCCCCATCGGCGATCAGGGCCTCGCTCTCGCCGGCCAGGGTCTCGAGATCGGCGAACGCTCGCTCGTGGGCGGGCACGGGCGGTGGAAGCACGATCGGGCGCTCTCGCCGACGCCAGCGCAGCCACGCGAGCGCGGACAGCCCGGCGAGCGCGGCCCCACCGAGCAGGCCGTAGAGAATCATGGCCAAGCGGACGTTGGGATACTCGAGCGACAGGGGCGGATCTTCGCCCCGGCGCTCGGGCTCGGACTCGTTGGCCAGCAGGCTCTCGACCACGAAGGTGTGGGGGGCCACGCTGTAGGTGTGGACGGCCTCGTCTGGGTCGATCCAGGTGACCGGAAAGCTCGGCACCGAGGCCTCGCCCAGGGCGAAGTGTTGAAGCTCGATGGTGAACCGCTGGCGCTGGCCGCTGCCCGTCGACTCGACCTCGCCGGGGGTGATGCTGCGCAGCTCGAGGGGGGAGAAGTCGAGGCCGTTGGGCAGGTTGATGGTGTGGTCGGAGGGGTAGGCGACGATGACCTCGAGGGTCAGGAGGTCGCCGATGTGAGCCGGGTCGGGCGTCAGGCGGGTGGTGACGGTGATCGGCGTGTCCGGGTCGTCGACCGGCGCAGGCGCTCGGCTCGGGGTGCCCGTGCCCGGCTCGCTGTTCGGCTCGGGATCGATCTGGACGCCGCCGGTGTCGGAATCGCTGGTCTCGGAATCGCTGGTCTCGGTGTCGGTATCGCTGGTCTCGGTCTCACCGGTCTCGGTCTCACCGGTCTCGGTATCGCTGGTCTCAGTCTCACCGGTCTCCGTATCGCTGGACGCGCTCAGGGGCCCGGCGGTGGCACCCGGGGTGGCGGGGGGCGGCGCGAACAGCAGGGGCAGGCTCAACAGCCATGCGCCCAGGGTGCCGACGACACTCACGGTCATCGCCGCATCCTCCGGGCCCGGCGCTCGAAGAACTGGACCATCGGTTTTTGCCAGTCGTCTCCGCAGCGCAGGGACATGGCCTCGAGCCTGAGTCGGCGCATGAGTTGGTCGAAGCCCTTCCGCTCGCGCGCGACGAGCTCCCGATAGCGCCGGTTTCGGCGCCCGCGCAGGCCCCCGAGATCGACCAGGCTCACGCCCCCGTGCTCGAGCAGCTCGAGGTCTTCGACGGCGACCAGGCCCAAGTTCGGGAGCTCGAGTTCGATCGGGTCTTCGACGCGCACGGGGATCACGTCGTTGCGCCGGCGGACGAGCTTGAGGGCGCGCTCGAAGGCGGCCGCTTTGGCCTCGCCCGCCGGCCCCGCTTCGCCGAGGCCGACATCGATGAAGTCGGAGATCAAGACGACCACGCTGTGTTTGCGGCGCAGCCTCGACATGGTGGCGAGGGCGACCGCTACATCCGTGCGCCGGCTCTGCGGGCGGTGGGTCAAGATCTGTTGGACCACCGAGAGCACGTGTTTGCGGCCGCTGCGTGGGGGCACAAACACCTCGACCCGGTCGCTGAAGCCGATCAGGCCGACCCGGTCGTTGTTGCGGATCGCCGAGAACGCGAAGGTCGCCGCGAGTCGGGCGACCAGGTTGCGCTTGTCGGCGGCGGTCGAGCCCAGGTTGAGGCTCGCCGACATGTCGACCAGGAGCATGACCGTCAGCTCCCGCTCTTCGGTGAACAGCTTGATGTGTGGGTCGCCGGTGCGCGCCGTGACGTTCCAGTCGATGGTTCGCACGTCGTCGCCGGGCTCGTAGGCTCGGACTTCGGAGAACGCGATCCCCCGACCCTTGAACAGGGATTGGTAGGAGCCCGAGAGGTGCTGGTCGACCAGGCGCGAGGTCTGGATCTCGATCCGCCTGACCTCGCGCAGGAGCTCGGTGACCTCCTCGGAGGGCCCGGCCGTGGCGGTTCCGTCCGAGATTGTTCCGCCGCCCGAGATTGTTCCGCCGGAGCGCCGCCCGCGGTCCACGGCAGGTGCCCGCGCCCAGTGCACGCTCGGGACAGCGGGTGTGGCTGCCGGGCTCGCTCGATGGTGCTCGGCGCGGCGTCGCCACGGCCAGCGAAACCCTCGTTTTGGGGTCTGTGTCGGCCCGGAATCAGGCGTGTGGGGTGTGTCGGCCACCGGTGCGCGCTCTGGGCTCAGGGGACGTGGACGTGCTCGAGGATCACGCGGACGATCTCCTCCACAGACTTGCCCTCGGCCTCGGCCTCGTAGGACAAGATCACCCGGTGGCGGAGCACGTCTGGGGCGATGGCTTTGACGTCCTCGGGCGAGACGTAGCCGCGGCGACGTAAAAATGCGTGTGCGCGCGCGGCCTGGAACAGGGCGATGCTGGCCCGGGGCGAGGCCCCGAAATCGATGAAGGGGGCCAGGCCAGGGAGCTCGGCCCCGGCGGGTTCGCGGGTCGCGGCGACCACCGAGACGATGTACTCGCGCACGGGTCGCTCGACGATGATCTCGGCGAGCACCCGGCGGACCGCATGGATCTCCTCGGCCGAGACCACCGGCTCGACCTCGGGGAGCACGGCCTCACCCGGGACCGCGATCCGATCGATGATCGTGAGCTCCTCGTCGGTGGTCGGATAGTCGACCTTGATCTTGAACATGAAACGGTCGAGCTGGGCCTCGGGCAGGCTGTAGGTGCCCTCTTGCTCGATCGGGTTTTGGGTGGCCAGGACCAAGAACGGCTCGGGCAGGGGGTAGGTGGTGTCGCCGATGGTCACGCTGCGCTCGGCCATGGCCTCGAGCAGGGCGCTCTGGACCTTCGCGGGCGCCCGGTTGATCTCGTCGGCGAGCAACAAGTTGGTGAACACCGGGCCGCGCTTGTTGGTGAACTCGCCCTGCTGATGGTTGTAGATGACCGTGCCCAGGATGTCGGAGGGCAGGAGGTCGGGCGTGAACTGGACACGCTTGAAGTCCAGGGTCATGCACCGGGCCATGGTGTTGACCGTCAAGGTCTTGGCCAGGCCGGGCGCACCCTCGAGCAGGACGTGGCCGCCACACAGGAGGCCCATGAACACGCGCTCGATCATCTCGCGCTGGCCGACCACAACTTTTTGGACCTCGGCGAAGAGCTTGTCCACGAACGCGCTCTCGCGCTCGACGAGGTCGGTTTTTATGCGGATGTCGTATGCGGAGGTCATGACGGGGAGCGGGCCTGAACAGGTGGTGCAGCGCCCACAGACCGGGCCCGGCGGGGCGTAAGTATAGGCCCGGGGGCGGCGAACCCAAGCCTGAGCGGCCTATTCCCGGTAATTACAGGATCTTCAGCGCACTGTGCGCTGAGCTGCTTTGACGCGGGCCCCACCACGATCTACAACGCCCAGCCATGGCTAGCCGCGATCTAGAGCGCCTCTTCGACCGTCGGACTTTCAGCCGTCACCTGAACCGTGGCCGAGTCACCCAGGTCGAGTACCAGACCTTCGTCGATGAGCTCCCGGATGTCGGTGAGAACATCAAGGCCAGGGACGATGGCGGCGACGACGATGGCTACGAGCCCATGCAAAAGGATGCCGAGGGCGAAGCCGTCGCTGGCGACTTCGACCCGAGCGACGGCGATCCCGGCGATCCCGTCGATCCCGTCGATATGGTCGATATGATGGAGACCCCGCTTGCGAGCCCGATCCTCGACGCGGTGACCGCAGGGGCTCCGGTTGCCGCAGCGGCCCCGGTTGCCACACCAGCGCCCGCAGTTGCAGCGGCCCCGGTCGTCGCACCAGCGCCCGCAGTTGCAGCGGCCCCGGTCGCCGCACCAGCGCCCGCAGTTGTAGCGGCCCCGGTCGCCGCACCAGCGCCCGCAGTTGT
>CAYVJQ010000135.1:0-19063 GCA_964451725.1 uncultured Nannocystaceae bacterium
CGGACCGGCTGAGGCGGACCCGGGGTTCTCCCTCCACGGAATTTAGCGGGACCCCGGCTGAGGAATTTAGCGGACCCGGACCCGGGGTCGTCTGTCTCCGATCAGCTGAGGCGGACCCGGGCGGTAGTTTTCAAAAATGGACCTTCGGACCCGGACCCGGGGTCGTCTGTCTTCGATAATTAACGGGCACGGATGGCTCTCGGCTGAACCTCCGGTGGCCAGGTCCCGGGCCGTCGTGAGACTGCTGAGCTGCAAGCCGTCCATTCGCAGGCCGACACCCCAGCTGTGACGCCCAAGTGCCGCCCCAACCGAAGACGAGCAGCCGACCGTGCCCGCCCCACTCACCCCAATCCCCGTGTCCGTGCTCGGCCCATCGTTCCTGGCACCCGCTACAAGGTCACTCGACGCTGCTATAGCCGGCAGTTCTTGCTTGTTCCCTCGCAGGCTGTCAATGAAATCATCGGCTACTGGCTCGCTGTCTGCCTCGAGCGACACGGCTTGGAGTTGCATTCAGCCTGCTTCATGTCGAATCACTACCACCTGGATGTCACTGACCCCCACGGAAACCTCCCAGCGTTCAAGAACCAACTCAATGCGGTCTTGGCTCGGGCGCTCAACGCTCTCCGAGGACGCTTTGATAAATTTTGGAGTGAGGATCGGCCCTGTGATGTCCGGATACTGACGGACGCGGACATGCTCCCGTCGATGGCGTACACGCTGGCCAACCCGGTAGAGGCCGGGCTGGTGAAGTGGGGCTGGCGCTGGCCTGGATTCACGACAGCAGGCATGTGTTTCGGCGAAACAAAGACGTTTCGACGGCCCCTGACGTTCTTTGACCCAACTAACGACGAGCTACCAAACGCGGTGACGCTGAGGTTGACTCGACCCAAGGTTCTTTTGGGCCTGTCGGACGAACTGCTCCACGTCGAACTCGAGCGAGAGACCCGAGCGCGAGAAGTGGCGAAGCAAGACCAACTTCGGCAGGCTGGAAAGCGGTTCTTGGGCGAGGCGCGGGTGCAGAGGCAGCAATGGACCGAAAATCCGCGCTCGCGGGAGACCCGGTTCACGCGAACACCGACGCGCGCATCGGCCAACAAGTGGGCCCGCATTGCAGCCGCGCAACAGGACCGGGTTTGGCGGACGGCCTACGCGGCCGCTCGAGAGAGGTTTCTTGCCGGGTCTCGAGAGGTCTTTTTCCCGTTTGGTAGTTATTGGTTGTGCCGGTTCGCGGGTGCTCAGGCCACGCTGGCACCCTGAACTCAGATGGATTCCATTCTGGGCGGTGGCTTTTGGTCTCCGCCTAAGGGTGCTGGTTGGAGACCGTTGATGCTCTCCTGGAACTCACAAAAATCGACAGACGAGCTGAAGTCGCCCTATTTGGAACCGCTATAGGCCATTTTTATCGGTCGAGTCGACCTCTCTTTTTTTTTCTCGTTCATCGCCATCGGAAGACCCCGGGACAGTCTACTGGGACGACAGCCATCGGAAGACCCCGGGACAGTCTACTGGGACGACAGCCTACTGAATCGGCCCAGCTACCGAATCGCACCCGCGACCTCGAACAGCGGGGCATAGAGCGCCCAAAGCACAAAGCCCCCCAGCCCAGCGAAACTGACCACCAACAGAATCACCGCAGCCGTCCGCCGCCCCCCAGCCTCCGCCCCACCCCCAAGCCCGAGTTGAAGTCCGACCCCAGCACAGGCCATCGCCACCAGGTACGGCCACCACCCAAACACCGACCGAGTAAACCAAGGCAGCGTCCCCCCGAACTGCGCGAAGGTCTGCTCGAACTGCGGACACACCCGTACCTTGAGCCAGAACACCTCGACGCCCACCGCCAGGGCCAGCACCAACACCGCCCGAAGGCGCAGATCCTCCCCCAAGGGTACGGGGGCCGACGCAGGGTCCCCCGGCTCAGAGTCCTCCCCCAAGGGTAAGGGGGCCGACGCCGGCTTCGGTTCAGAGTCCGAGTCAGGCACCCCGGTAGCCATCGGTAGCCTCGAGGAGCGCCGTGATGATCCCGGGCTCGAAGGCCGAGTGGCCAGCGTTGGGCACGACCACCAACTTTGCGTGGGGCATGCGATGGGCGAGGTCCCAGGCGTTCTTGAACGCGCAGATCACATCGTAGCGGCCATGAATGATGGTCGTGGGGATATGGCTGAGCAGCGCGGTGCCCTCGAGGAGCTGGAACTCGTCCTCCAGGAACCCCTCGTTGACAAAGTAGTGACACTCGATCCGAGCAAAGGGCAGGGTGAAATTAGGGTCGGCGCAGTGAGCCTCCACCGCCTCGTCGGGCAACAGGGCCGCGACCCGACACTCGTAGAGGCTCCAGGCCCCGGCGCAGCGGGCCTGCTCGACCGGGTCGTCTCCGATCAGACGACGGTAGTACGCCCGAAGCAGGTCGCCCCGCTCGGCCTCGGGGATGGGGGCCACAAAGTCGGCCCAGGCATCGGGGAACAGCTTGGCCGTTCCGCCGCCGTAGAACCATTCAATCTCGGCCTTTGTGAAGGTGAAGATTCCGCGCAGGACCAGCTCTGTGACCCGCGGGGTGTGGGCCTGGGCATAGGCCAGGGCCAGGGTCGAGCCCCACGAGCCCCCAAACACCTGCCAACGATCGATGCTCAGGTGCACACGCAGACGCTCGATGTCCTCGACCAGGGCCCAGGTGTCGTTACCGGCGAGCTCGGCGTGGGGTCGAGAGTGACCGCAGCCACGCTGATCGAGGAGCACGATTCGGTAGTGCTCGGGGTCGAAGAAGCGCCGGTGTTTGGGGTCCGTCCCGCCCCCCGGGCCGCCGTGCAGGAACACCACGGGCTTGCCCTCGGGGTTGCCCGACTGCTCCCAGTAGAGCTCGTGCTGGCCAGCGGCGACCTCGAGAAAACCGCTGTCGTAGGGGGTCAGGGGCGGGTACAGGCAGCGCTCACGCGACACCCCGCGAGCTTGGCAGAGGCGCCCGGGACTGTCGAGCGTGAGCGGGCGATCGCAGGCGCGACATAGCGTGCGCAACCGAGCTCACAGCGGGCTACTGAAGTGTCGGTGCTCCCTCGGCGAGCTCGTCGAAATCCGACGGAGCATGGATACGACCACGGACCTGTTCGGGCGGGGGCTCCGGCGGATGCTGTTCGGGCAGGGGCATCGCCCGTATGCCCCCTGCGGCCAGGGGCAGGGGCTCCTGATTCAACTCCTCGTCCAGGGGTGAGGGGCAGGGCGACTCAGGCAGGATCTCCCCCAGGGGCTCCGCCCGTATCCCACCATCGACGATCTCCTCGACCTCCCGCTCTCGCGGACCCTCCAACAGGTGCCCCTTGGAGGGCTCGGCCTGGGCGTCGGTCTGGACCTCCGACTCTGCGTGCGGTGTACATCCGGCCAAAATCGCGCTCGTTCCGATCACTGCCACCGACGCCGCGAGCGAGGCGACGAGGCTGTGACTCGCCGAGCGGCGGCGCAGGTGGGTCACAGGGACCAGAGCGGGCGTGGGCTGGACCCGGACCGCCTGGTCCTTCGAATCGGCGAACCGAATCGAGCCGTTCTTTTGCATCGCGTAGGACACGCAGATGTCGTCCCCCGCCCGGTCCCGAAGCAGCGCCCGGACCTCGTTCTCGCGCATGTTCGAGAGCAGGTGGACGTCCTTTGTGCAGTGCGCGCAGAACATCTGCTTGTCCTGCGCGCTGATCCCCTCACGCTCGAGCGTGATGGGGCAGGGACTCGTGATCGGCAGCTGCTCGGTCTGAACGCTCATGCTGGTCTGACAACGCCGCCCGGGTCAGGCCCCTTCCAGCGTTCCAACACGGGCGGCCTACGCTCCCGGCGTACCAATCTCGGCCGCCGCGATCACCTCGGCGGGCGCCTGGACGAGCTCGATGAGCACCCCCTCGCCCCCCTGCGGATGGGCGTCGTCGCCCTTGGGGTGGATGAAACAGACGTCGTGGCCAGAGGCGCCTGCCCGGATCCCGCCCGGGGTGAACCGGACACCCTGGGACTCGAGCCAGGCGACGGCCACGGGGAGATCGTCCACCCACAGGCCGAGGTGGTTGAGGGCGGGCACATGAACCTTGGGTCGCCGCTCGGGATCGATGGGCTGCATCAGGTCGAGTTCGACGCGACCGATACCTGCACCGAGTTCGAGGATGTCCTCGTCGACGTTCTCGCGCTCGCTGGTGTAGCGACCCACGGCGGAGACGCCGAGCAGATCGACCCAGAGGGTGCGCAGCGCCGACTTGTCGCGGGCGCCGACAGCGACCTGTTGGAGACCGAGGATGCGGAAGGGTCGGGTGGAGATCACTGCCGCCGAGGATAGTCATAATTCTCGATAGCGCGTTCAAACTCACACTTTATCGGCCATTCAGGCCCGCTACTCCTCAAAATTGAACTTGAAAACCATTTTCATAACCTTCAGAATCCGGACGTGCCCCACCAACACCCTCTCGATCTCCTGGCCGCCGAGCGCGGCTACCTGGTCCAGCTGTGCCGAGACTGCAACATCGTCCACGTCGACGTCGGTCCGGTGACCCTGCGTCTGCGCCCGAGCGCACTCGACTCGCTGGCGCAGGTCCTGGGCCGCGCGAGCGAGTCGCTGCGCCACGTGAACCCCGACGAGGACACGGCCCACCCCGAACACGAGCTGATCCGCCCCCTGCTCACCAACTGAGCGCTCAGCTGTGCATGCGCGGCGGCGCCATCGAGGCCTCCGCGAGGACCTCGGCCTCGAAGCGCGCGAGTTCGCCCAGCCGCGCCTGGAGGCTGGGCTCGTCGATCTCCACACACTCCCGGGCGAGCTCGACGTAGGCGGCGTGATGCCGGGCCTCGCTGGCCAACAGGCCGTCGTAGAGCGTGAACAGAGCGTGGTCGACGTGGGCCGGATCGTCGGCCCCGCGCGCGGCCAGGGCCTCGGCCAGATGCTGCATTCGCTCGCAGCTCCGGGCCTCGATCAGGGAGCAACACAGCAGCGTGTCGAGCAGGCGACCCGGGTGTTCTCGACGGACGGCGGTCATCAACCGGGCCGCGTAGGGGCTCGGATGTTGACGGGCGAACTCCCCGCCGCGCGCCCGGATCAGGGCGACGACCTGCTCGAAGTGGCGCAGCTCCTCGCGGGCCAGCTCCGACATGGGCACGGCCAGCTGCGCGTATTCGGGGTAGCGAAAGATCATGCTGAGCGCGGTCGAGGCCGCCTTCTTTTCGCAGTGCGCGTGGTCGAGCAGGACCTCGTCCATGTGGGCGAGGGCGCACTCAGCCCAGTCGGGGGCGCTGGCCGAGGCGAGGTGGAGCATCGCCGGGAGTGTATGCTGCCTCCGTGCTCGCGCACCCCCGCCCCGCCGCTTTGCTCGCCCAGCGCGCGATGTTTTGGGCTGTCGCCTCGCCCGCGATCGGCAGCGCCTGCGTCAGCCCGGGCCTGCCCCCACAGCGGCAGCCTCAGCCGGCACAGGTGGAGATCCCCGCGACCGCGCCGACGATCCTCTCGGCCCACGCCAGCCGGCTCGCCGACCACCCTGCCGACCATGCCGACCACCCTGCCCTGGGTCCCGCGATCCTCGAGCCCGCGCCCGAGCCCCGGGATGGAGACCGGCTCGTGCTCGTCTTCTCGGAGCAGGTCGACCCCCTGACCCTCGACCCCCGCGGGTTCGCCATCTCGCGCGCGGACGGGCGCCGGGTGCTCGCCCGCAGCGCTCGCCTGGCCCCCGCCAACGAGGGCGACGAACACCGCAGCGTCACCCTCGTCGCCGGTCCCGGCGAGTTCGGCACCCTGGGCTCGGCCCCCGTCGCCGTGCACGTCATCGGCAAGCTGTTCACCGAGTCGGGCCGGGCCCTGCAGGGACTCGACGCCGAGATCAGCGACAGCCTCCAACCCGATCGACCGGTCGCCGTCGAGCAGCTCGCGCCCGGCCCAGCCTCCTGTCCGGGAGCCGAGCAGGCGCTCAGGACCTACTGGAGTGACGACCTCGGCGCGATCGAGGCTGGCGACCTCAGCGGCGTCGAGCTGCGCTTCGCCAACGGCGAGGTCCTCCACCCGACGGCCTTCGACGACCACACGACCACCATCGACGACCACACGACCGCAGGCGCCGCTGCGCCCCCCGCTCCAGAGGACAACGTCCTCGATCTGTGCACCAGCTCCCGCCAAACTCTGATCGAGGTCCGCTTCGCCGCTGGCGTGTTCACGGATCTCGACGGCCACCCCAGCGGCGCGGCGGCCCTGAGCATCTCGACCCCGGGCCAGGGCTGAGCGCCGCTCCCCCCCTTCCCGTCCACGACACCGACGACAGCAGCACCATGGTCGCCCCCAAACGCCGCTCGATCAGCCTCCCGATCACCCTGTCCACAGTCGCGGTCGTCCTGACCATCGCCCTGTTGGTGTGCTGGATCGTCGTCATCGCCAGCAACATGGCCTCGGTCACGGACACCTTCGTCAGCAACGTGTGGCTGCTGGTCGGCGGCATCGTCTCGTTCATCACCGTGCTCTCGGTGCTGGTGATGTTCACCGTGTTCCTGATCCGAGAGATCGGCGAGGTCCGGCGCCAGACCAGCTTCATCGACTCGGTCACCCACGAGCTCAAGACCCCGCTGGCCTCCCTGCGCCTGGCCGCCCAGACCCTCGCCCGGCCGCAGCTCGCCCCCGATCGGCGTGAACAGCTGCGGGTCATGATGCTCGACGACGTCTCGCGCCTGGTCGCCCTGGTCGACGGCATCCTCGACGCCAGCCGCATCGCCGGTGGGGGCCGTCCCGAGCCCAGCGACTTCGACGAGGTCACGATCGCCGATCTCGCCGAGGACATCGCCCAGGTCCTGACCACGCGCCACCGGCTCCCCCTCGAGACCGTGGAGTTCGACCTCGAGCCCGACCTGAGCCTGCACGTCGATCCCCACGCGCTGCGGACCGTGCTCACCAACCTGGTCGACAACGCGCTCAAGTACTCCCCAGACAACCCCAAAGTCCGGGTTCGGGCCCGCCGGCACATCGAGGATGCCCAGGTCGAGATCGCGGTCACCGATCGCGGCATCGGCATCGCCAAGGGCGACCTCAAGCGGATCTTCGACCGCTTCTATCGGGTCCCCGAGGAGGCCGTCCGCAACCGGCACGGCACGGGACTGGGTCTATTCGTGGTCTCGGCCATGGTCAAAACCATGGGCGGCAAGGTCGAGGCCAGTTCACCGGGGGTCGGACACGGCACGACGGTCCGCATGCTGCTCCCGCTGCGCTACGCCTCGAGCTGACCGCGATCTACAGAACAGAGTTTTGCGCCGGTAGTAACGCGTACAGGGCGCAGTTCGAGACCGAGAGAGGGCGACGCTGCGGAAGTCACGCGAACCCACACTCGCTCGCTCGGGCGGGGCAAGTTGCCCCTGTCACCGGGGTGCCCTCAACATTCGAATGGCAGGCCAATGTCGATAGTTATGACGGCGGTGTGGACAATCGCCCGGTCTGCCGCCCTGTTTTGCCCCCCTAGGATAGAGCGCTCTGTCGCCCTGCCCCCCCACTTCGCTTGCCGCCTTGGTGCCTGGCCCTACAGTCCGAGACAGAGGAAGTCCATGATGTCCCTGCGCTACCACGAACAAATCGGGGCTCACTTGATCGACGAGCCGATCGTCATCGTCGACTCGGATGGGCTCGAGATCTGGGCCCGATCGCTGACTGCCCAACTCGCGCAGCGCACCCGAGACGGCGCCGACAGGACCTACCTGATGCTCGACGCCTCCAAACTCGAGATCGCCCCGGCCATGAGCATGGCCTACGGCGCCGCGGTCAAACCCCTGGTCGAGCGGTACCTGCTGGCCATTTTTCACTACGGCCAACCGAGCAACCTCTACACCAAGGTCGCCATCCTCACGAGCGCCGCGAAGAACGGCTACAACGCAAACCCCTGCAGGACCCTGAGTCAGGCCGTGGAGGCGCTGCGAAAACACAGGGCCGACCTGAGCGCCCGCGAGGAACTCCGGGCGGAGCAATCGCCGGCCGCTCCCACTCCCACTCCCAGGCCCACTCCCAGGCCGAACTGAGCCCCTGAGCTCCGTCTTCAATCCCGGTGCGCAGCCACGAAGCTCGAGTAGGGATAGCTGGCCTCGGTCCCCTCGAGCGGCCACGCCTGCGCGAACAGATCGACCTCGAGCCCGCGCTCGGTGACCGCAGCGATCACGCCACGCCCGCCCTCGGTAGCGACAAACGCCCCCTCGCGCCTAAAACTCAGGTCGCCCACAATGATCAGCGCGGCGTCTCGGTGATAGACCACGAGGTGCTCGCGGGTGTGTCCCGAGGTCTCGCCGATGTCGAACACCTCCAGCGGGCCCACGCCCCAACCGGCCTCGCCGACCTCGATGATGGTCAGCGTTTTGGGGTCGAGGGCGAGCCGGTCGGGGACCAGGGTCCGAGGCCGCTGGGCGAGAGTCCTCAGCCACGCGCCGGCCTCGGGCGTGGTCACGATCTGCGCGCCGGCGTGGACAAAAGCCCGCAGACCCCCGGCGTGGTGCGGGTGGTGGTGGGTGAGGATCAGGTAGCGGATCGGCCGTGGGTCGTGTCCGTGGATCGCGTCGACCACAGCCTCGCTGATCGCGCTGCCCAGGGGCGCCTCGACCACGGCCAGGCCGTCCTCCAGCTCGACCACCAAGACCCGGATGCCCGCCTCGGGGACCTCGACCACGAAGGTCCCAGGCACCAGCGCGGCGACCTTGGGTGCGAGCGCCGAAGCTCCGGGCTCGCCCCCCGCCGGAACCTGGGCAGCTCGGGGAGTCCGGAGGCTGGGCAGATCGAGGCCGGGAGCTGAGCCCGGAGCTGACTCGGACGCCGGGTCCGTCCCTGAATCCGACTCGGGCTTCGGGTCCAGGCTCAGGGCGACGGCCACCGAATAATCGAGTTCGTGGACCTCGTACTCGAGGCGAGTCGACACCAGGCAGGCCCCCTGCCAGCGGGGCTGCCCAAACTCGATCGTTTCACTCGTGTCGCCCAAGCGGTCGTGGCCAAAGCGGCGCTCGGCACCGACCAAGAGGTGCGCGCTGTCGATGTGTAGCGTCCACTGATCTCCATAGCGATCGCGCAGCGGCACCCGCCACAGGCCCGGCGCCTCGGCCCGAGAGTCGACGCTCGCAGACCCGAGCTCGGCCCCCTCGGCGAGGGCGGCCGCGAGCAGCCACTGGGGAGACAGGGCCGCCGCATCCGCGAACGGGTAGAGCCCACTGACCTCGGTGGTCTCGACCTGCCCCGGCAGCCGGTAGTGGCCCTCGACCTCGACCTCGCCCGCGTAGCGCATCACGAGGGCCTCGAGGCCTTGGCGTTCGCAGGCCTCACCGCCGTGGGCAACCCAGGCCGCGACCACCAACTCTCGGGCCGTGGGGTCGACCTTCGCCGGCGCCGAGGCTGGTCCGGGCTGGCCCTGGCCGCTCCCACAGGCCAGCGCGAGCGCGAGCACGAGTGTGGTCGATCCCAGCCTGAGTCCTCGCCCGACAGCCACCACGGCGCTCTACCGCGAGACGCTCGCCCTGCCAAGCTTCCCCTCCGCCCTCGTGCGAGCGACCCACCCCGGGCTTTGCATTCCGCCCGCCACCGCGCCAAGATTCCAGGCATATGGCTGACGGAGTCCCGCGCTTGCTCGTCGTCGAGGACGACCGCAACCTCGCCACTGGCCTCAAGCTCAACTTCGAGCTCGAGGGCTACGCCGTCGACTTGGTCCACTCGATCCGCGACGCGGGGGCCCACCTGCTCGAGTCGGGCAAGTACGCCGCGCTGATCTTGGACGTCATGCTGCCCGACAACAGCGAGGGTGGCTTCGTGCTGTGTCGCAAGCTCCGCGACGCGGGCGACTTCACGCCCGTGCTCATGCTGACCGCCCGCGATCAGACCAGCGATCGGGTCCGCGGGCTCGAGGCCGGGGCCGACGACTACTTGGTCAAACCCTTCGAGCTCAGCGAGCTCCTGGCTCGGGTCCGCTCGCTCCTGCGCCGTCGGGATTGGGAACAAAAGGCCGTTGACGGCGCCACCGAGCGCCTGCGCCTCGGCGATACGGAGATCGACTTTGCCGCCCGCGTAGCCACCCGTGGAGGCCGGGAGCTCAAGCTCACCGCGCTCGAGTACGACCTGCTGCGCTACTTCGCCGACAACCCCAACCGGGTCTTGAGTCGGCAGGAGCTGCAGGAGAAGGTCTGGCGCCTCGACAACTACCCAAACTCGCGGATGGTCGACAACTTCATCCTGCGCCTGCGCAAGCACCTCGAGCCCGATCCAAAGACCCCGCGCTACTTCGTGTCTGTCCGCGGCGCGGGCTACAAGTTCTCGCCTCAATAAGAGATGTTCTGAAGAGGTGTTCTGAAGAGGTGTTCTGGCGCGGGTGTGCAAAGCCCGTGAACCGCCCAGCACAGCGCGCGGACGCCACCCGAAAACCAGCGGCGGAGCCCACCGCGACACAACCGAGACACGGGCGGACACGTTCATGACTGTGCCAGACCGGCGATAGACGGCGTTCATCGGGCTTTGGTGGCATTTTGACGCGGACATGGCCCTCGCCCAGCTCGTCGAAGTCTCGACCGAACCCAAGCCGCCCAAGACCCGGGCCATGGTGTGGATCGAAGGCATCCCCTTCATCCTGTTGCACTTCGTCCCCCTGCTCGTGCTCCTGCCCGGCATCGAGGTCAGGCCCATCGACTGGGTGGTGTGTGTGGGCCTCTACCTCGTGCGCATGTTCGCGGTGACCGGCGCCTACCACCGCTACTTCGCGCACCGGACCTACAAGACCAGCCGCGCGATGCAATTTTTCCTCGCCGTGCTGGCCCAGACCAGCACCCAAAAGGGGGCCCTGTGGTGGGCCGCTCACCACCGCCACCACCACAAGTTCTCCGACATGCCCGAGGACGTGCACTCGCCCCGCCAGCGAGGGTTTTTGTACAGCCACGTCGGGTGGATGTGGGACAACACCGACGCCACCGACTACAGCAAGGTCAAAGACCTCACCAAGTTCCCCGAGCTCGTGTTCCTCAACAAGGCGTGGTGGCTCCCGCCCTTGGCTCTGGGCTTTGGCGTGTTCCTGGCCCTGGGCTGGTCTGGCCTGTTGATCGGCTTTGGCCTGAGCACCGTGCTGCTGTGGCACGGGACCTTCACCATCAACTCCCTGACCCACGTGTGGGGCAAGCGCGTCTACGAGACCAACGACGACAGCCGCAACAATGTCTGGCTCGCGCTGATCACCCTCGGTGAGGGCTGGCACAACAACCACCACTACTATCAAGCCAGCACCCGCCAGGGCTTCCTGTGGTGGCAGATCGACGTGACCTACTACGTGCTCAAGATCATGAGCTGGGTCGGCCTGGTCTGGGATCTGCGGGAGCCGCCCCAAGAGGTCATCGACGGCACCTGGAGCCCGCGGCAGCGCGCGACCGCGCCTTCCAAAACCGAGCCCAGCGAAACACCCGCCCGCGCGGCCTGAACCGGCCCGAGCCCAGTCCAACCGAACCCAGTCCAACCGAACCCAGTCGCTGCGCGCTCTCGCCCCGACCTCTCGGATCGACCCCACGTACGGCGAGCGTTCCTGCGCGCGGCCCTGGTCCCTTCGAACACTTGCAAGCCGCCGTCTGGAAGCTGAACCTAGGGCCCCGCTGGAGCGACCGCGGGCCCCGACTGTCATGGTCCGTGTAGGTCAGCGCCTCGGAAAATACCGGCTCAAGCGCCGCATCGCGAGCGGCGGCTTCGGTGATGTCTACGAAGGCTACGACACCATCGAAGGCATCTCCGTCGCGCTCAAAATTCCGCGCGACAGCATGGTGAGTGGCGACAAGCTCGACGACTTTCGCCGCGAGGTCAGGATCACCGCCAAGCTCGATCACCCGAACATCTTGCCGATCAAAAACGCCGACTTCATCGCCGGCGTGTTCACCATCGTCCAACCTTTGGGGGCCCAGAGTCTCGGCGATCGCATGAGCAAAAGGATCAGCCTGGCGACCCGGCTGGAGTACATCGATCAGATGCTCGCCGGCCTCGCCCACGCCCACGAGCGCGGGGTCATCCACTGTGACATCAAGCCGGCGAATATGATCTTGTTCGCCGACGGGCGGCTGCGACTGGCCGACTTTGGGATCGCCAAGTTTGCGCGCAAGACCGTGCAGGGATCGGCCTCGGGCTCGCTGGGCTACATGGCCCCAGAGCAGGCCATGGGTAAACCCTCGGCGCGCTCGGACGTGTTCTCGGCCGGCTTGGTGATCCACCAGCTGCTCACCGGCAAACTCCCCCAGTGGCCCTTCGAGTGGCCCTGTGAAGGCCGTGAGCGACTCCAGGTTCAACACCCGGACCTGCGCGAGTTCATCCGTCGGGCGCTCGTCGTTCAGGCCCGCAAGCGCTACCGCGACGGGGCCGTGATGTACCGGAGCTACCTGCCCGTGAAGCGGCGGGCGCTGAGGTACGCGCAACAGCGACGCGCCCGCGCCCGTTGAACGCGGGCTCGGCTCGACGGCGCGCGGGCTCGACGGCGCGCGGGCCCGACGGCTCACGAACTCGCGTGCGGTGAGGCCGCTGGTGGCGTGAGCTAGCCGTCCTCACACCGCTCACGAACGGCCGCTATTCTTCAAATTGAAAGTCAAATTCCGAGTATGGGCACACCCTGAACCCAGACAATCGTGCTCTGGCCAGTGTCGATCCAATCTGCAGTAGATTTGACTTTGAAATCAATTTTCAATATCAGACTCTGGTGCGCAACCATACGCTCAGCTTGATCGCCCTCTCCCTCGCCTCTCTCGCCGCTTGCTCCGCCAATCCGGAGGATACCGTCGACCCACTGACGGCCGAGGAAGTCGCCCCCGTCGCCGACGCCTACACCGATATCGTCGCGGCCAGCTACGCCGACGCCCACGCCGGTGCGACCACCCTGCTCGCGGCCATCGACGCGCTCGTCGACGCCCCCAGCGAGGCGAACTTGGACGCCGCGCGCCAGGCCTGGCTCGATGCCCGTGAGCCCTACGGCCAGACCGAGGTCTACCGCTTCTACGACGGCCCCATCGACGAGCCCGTGGCCGGCCCCGAGGGTCAGCTCAACGCCTGGCCCATGGACGAAGTCTACGTCGACTACGTCGAGGGCATGCCCGACGCCGGGATCATCAACGACCTCGTCGGCTACCCGACCATCGACGCGACCGTGCTCGCCGACCTCAACGAAGTCGGGGGTGAGACCAACATCTCCACGGGCTACCACGCGATCGAGTTCCTGTTGTGGGGTCAAGACCTCAGCGTCGACGGACCCGGCGACCGGCCCTACACCGACTTCGAGGTCGGCGGCACGGCCCAGAACCAAGACCGGCGCGGCGCCTACCTTCAGGCCGCCGGAACCCTCCTGGTCGAGGATCTCGAGGGCCTGCGCGCGAGCTGGGACGGGAGCTACGACGTCGAGTTCACCGGCGCCGCCCCCGAAGAGATCCTGCGTCGCATGCTGACCGGCATGGGCAGCCTCAGCGGCGCCGAGCTGGCCGGCGAGCGCATGGAAGTCGCGCTCGAGACCATGGACCAAGAGGACGAGCACTCTTGCTTCAGCGACAACACCCACCGCGACGTCGTCAACAACGCCCGTGGGATCGAGAACGTCTATCACGGCCGCTACGGCAGCCTCGACGGCCCGGGGATCGACGACTTGGTCGAAGCCCGCGACCCCGACCTGGCCGCGCGTCTGTCCGCCGAACTCGCCGCAAGTGTTGCGGCCGCCGAGGCCATCCCCGTGCCCTTCGACGTGGCCATCATCGACCACCGCGAGGCCGTGCTCGAGACCATCGACGCGCTCCGCGTGCAAGCCGACACCATCGTCGAGGTCGCCGCTCTGTTTGATATCAACCTCGCGTTAGAGTAAGCGCGGCTCATGGTCGCCCCTCGCACCATCATCGGCCGACTCGGCCCGGCTTCCCTGCTTGCGCTCTTCGCTGTGACGAGCACGCTCGCAGCTTGTATGCCCGAGCCCGAGCCCGGTCCCGATGAGGCGCTCGCGGGGGGCGGGACCACCGTCTTCGACGAGGGCTCCCGGGCCTTCTCCCTGTCGGCGCGAAATATCAGCGACCCCAACGTCAGCTCCTTCTACGTCGGCAACTCGTTCTTCAACAAGAACTGGGTCACGGCGCCGGCCTCGACGACCGCCCGCGACGGCCTCGGCCCGACCTACAACGCGACCTCCTGCTCGGGCTGCCACTTTCGCGACGGTCGGGGCCGCCCGCCCCTGGACGCGGACGAGCCCATGTTCTCCATGCTCCTGCGGCTCTCGGTGCCCGGCGTCGACGAGGTCGGCGGACCCAAGCCCGAGCCCAACTACGGCGGCCAACTCCAGCCCGCAGCGATCGCCGAGGGGCTCGCCGAGGGCCGGGCGGTGATCGAGTGGGAGACGGTCGAGGGCAGCTACGCCGACGGCCAGCCCTACGCCCTGCGCAGCCCCACCTACAGCTTCATCGACCTCGCCTTCGGACCGATGAGCGACGCACTCTTGATCTCGCCTCGGGTCGCCCCACACATGATCGGCCTGGGCCTGCTCGAGGCCATCGACGAGGACAGCTTGCTGGCCTGGTCGGACCCGGACGACGACGACGGCGACGGCATCTCGGGCCGCCCCAACTACGCTTGGGATCCGGTCGTCGGCGCCCTGGGCCTGGGCCGCTTCGGGTGGAAGGCCAACCAAGTCGGACTCCGCCAGCAGGACGCCGGCGCCTTCTTTGGTGACATCGGCATCACCTCGAGCCTGCACACCACCGACAACTGTCCGCCGCCTCAGGCCGACTGCGGGGCGGCTCCCAACGGCGGGAGCCCCGAGCTCTCCGACTCGCTCCTCGACCACGTCACCACCTACACGCGCCTGCTCGCCGTCCCGGCCCGCCGCGACGTCGACGACCCCCGGGTCCTCGACGGCCGCGACCTCTTCGAGGCCTTCGGCTGCGACGACTGCCACCGACCCAGCTACCACACGGGGACCCTCGAGGGTTTCCCCGAGCTCAGCGGGCAGGACATCTGGCCGTTCACCGATCTCCTGCTCCACGACATGGGCCCGGCGCTCGCCGACGGTCGACCCGACTTCGAGGCCAGCGGCGAAGAATGGCGGACCCCACCGCTGTGGGGCCTGGGCCTGCTCGAGGTCGTCAGCGGCCACACCCTGCTCATGCACGACGGCCGGGCCCGCGGGTTCGCCGAGGCCATCCTGTGGCACGGCGGCGAGGCCGAGGCCGCCCGCGAAGCGTTCATTCAAGCCGAGGCCACCGAGCGCGAGGCCCTCGTCCGCTTTCTGGAGTCGCTGTGACCACTGTCCGCGAGCGCATCACTCCCCTGTCGGCCACACTCGCGCTCACCTCGATCGCCGTGTTGGCCTCGGTTCTCATCGCCTGTCCCGCCCAGACCCCCGACCGTCGGCTCGAGGTCATCGAGGGGATCGCCGAGACCCCGATCGACTCGAGCCTCGGGCGGGCGCTCGTCGATGCGGGCGCCCTCCACGAGGCCAGCGTGGCCCTGTGCGCGGCGCCCTCGAGCGCCTCCCTCGATGCAGCCCAGGACGCCTGGTGGACCCTGCGCGGACCATGGAAGACCTTCATGGCCCTACCCCTGGGGCCGGTCGTCGATGACGGCTTCGACAGCGCGATCGATTTTTGGCCCGCGCGCCCCAACAGCGTCGAGGGCGGGATCGACAGCGGCGCCAGCTCGCAAGCCGAGATCGACGCGCTCGGCGTCGCCAGCAAGGGCCTGCCCGCCATCGAATACCTGCTGTGGGGACTCGAGGGCGACGACGCGGGTGTCCTGAGCTCGCTCGAGGGCGACACAGGCGAGCGCCGCTGCGACTACATTCGGGCGCTCGCGGCCGACCTCGAGGTTCGGTTCACGGCCCTCGAGTCCGCCCAGGACAGCTTCTCTGCCCAGCTCGTCGGTGCCGGCGACAACGCCCGCTACCCGAGCGTCGCCCTGGCCATCGACGAGCTCCTCAACGCGGCCATCGCCGGGCTCCACAACACCAGCGAGCGCGCCCTGGGCAAGCCTCTGGGGGTCTCGGCTGGCGCAGATCCCCAGCCGAACTCCCTCGAGTCCCGGTTCTCGACCCGCTCTCGCCAGGACACCCTCGACGCGCTCGCGGGCTTCCGCCTGTTCTATCTGGGGGCCGACGCCGGTGGGGTCGGGCCCGGGTTCACGGTCCTCGTCTCCGAGCCCAGCGCCGAGATCGATGCTGCCGTCCGCACCCAGCTCAGCGCCGCGATCGCGGCCCTCGAGGCCCTGCCCGAGCCCCTGCTCGCCAGCGACCCGCCTGGCCCCGCCTCCGAGCCGGCGTGGAACGCCGTCCGCGAGCTTCGGCTGACCCTCACGGCCGACGTCGCGGGCCTGCTCGGGGTCACCGTCTCCCTGACCGACAACGATGGGGACTGAGCGCGGCCGGTGGTTGAGCGAGCCGGTCGCGGGTGCCTCGCTCGTGGTCTTGAGGGTCGCCGTCGGCGTCCTGCTGGCGATCTCTGCCCTGCGCTTCGTGGCCAAGGGCTGGGTCGAGACCCTGATCCTCGCGCCCGACTACCACTTCCACTACTGGGGTTTCGGGTGGATCCCCGAGCCCAGCGCAGCGGTCGCCTACGGCCTCTTCGCCCTGCTCGGGATCGCCGGGCTGACCCTCGCCGCGGGCTTCGCCGTGCGCCTGAGCGCCGGTGTAGCGTTCCTCAGCTTCACCTGGGTCGAGCTCATCGACGCCACCTACTACCTCAATCACTACTATTTTCTCAGCTGTCTGCTCCTGACCTTCGCGCTCCTGCCCCCGCCCGGACGCCCGGCTTTCCATCCGGCGGCCGACACCGAGACTCAGCGCGCCATGATCTCCGTCGTCCCTATGGCCGCCCGGGTCCCGCGCTGGCAGCTGTTGTGTGTGCGTGTGCAAGTCGGGCTGGTCTACGTCTATGCGGGCGCCGCCAAGCTCGACAGCGACTGGCTGTTCTCGGGCCAGCCGCTTCGGATCTGGTTGGCCCGACACGCCGACCTGCCGATCGTCGGCGCGTGGATGAACGAGAGCTGGCTGGCCTTCGCCGCGACCTGGGGCGGGGCGGCCTTCGACCTCGCCGTGGTCCCGGCCCTGCTGTGGAAACCCACCCGCGCACCGGCCTACATCGCCGTTGTCGGCTTTCACCTGATCACCGGGTTCCTGTTCCCGATCGGCATGTTCCCGTGGTTCATGATCGGCTGCGCGACGATCATGTTCGCCCCCGACTGGCCGCTGCGCCTGGGCTCGGCGGCCCTGGTGACGCCGGTGAACTCGGATGACTCGAGTTCGGCCCCTGCGGACTCGGTCCACCCAGGCTCGACCCGGATTCAGATCTTCGCCGGCGCGCTCGCGGCCCTCTCCCTCCTCATCCAGATCGCCCTGCCCTGGCGCCAGCTCGCCTATCCCGGCCCGACCCGGTGGCACGATCAGGGCGGCCGCTACGCCTACCGTGTCATGCTGGTCGAGAAGGCCGGCGCGGTCGATTTTCGGGTCCACGACCGCCGCGGAGGCGGGCGCTGGCGCGTCGAACCGGCGCTCGAGCTGACGGCCCTCCAGGTCAAGATGATGAGCACGGACCCCGAGCTGATCGCCGCCTACGCCCAGCACCTGGGCGAGCGCCTGAGTCGGACCCACCCCGACAGCGACATCGCCGTCTACGCCGACGCCTTTCTGGCCGTCAACGGCAGACCCCGGGCCCGGCTCATCGATCCCGAGGTCGATCTGCGCTCGGTCTCGCTCGGTCTGCGACCCAAGCCGTGGATCCTCCCCGAGCCGGCCCCCAGATCCACCCCTTAGTTTTCTTCAGATTTCTTCGCCCGCACCCGACCAGACGAGACGACCCATGACCTACGCCCCCTCTCCACGCCGCCCCCTTCACGCTCTGCTCGTGGCCGCCGCCCTCGGCCTGCCCCTGGTCTGGACCGCAGCCTGCGGCGGACTCGGGCTAGAGGACGAAGGCGAGACCGGCGACGCGGAGGACGGCGGTGAATCCGGCGACGCGGCGCTCGGCGACACCCCCCTGCCCGCCTGCGAGGCGGCCATGTTTGCGCTCGAACAGATCTTCGCCGAGGTCGCCCTGCCCAACCCCGACCCGGCCTACATCATCGAGCTCTACCGGGGCGATCCCCCCGACTTCAGCGGCGAGTCGCCGACCCCCGGGGGGACCGCCGTGCAGCGCTGGGTCCGAGAGGTCGGTGCGCGCCTGGGTCGGGTCGAGGCCGGCATGCTCACCGACGACGCGGCGATCGAGGCCCTGCTCGACCTCGCCCTCGACACGGAGGATCCGGCTCTGAGCCTCGAGGCGCTCGTGGACCTGCGCGCTCGCCTGCGCCTGGTCGCGAGCTTGGACCTGCGCGCCCGCCTGGCCGCCGCCTCCGAGGTGCTCCCCGATCCGGCCCGCGATCCGGCCCTGCTCCAGGCCGAGTGGGACGAGGCCTACTGTGTGTGGAGCGGGGCTCTCGAGCCGCTCGCCGAAGAAGTCGACGACGCCGGCACCGAGGCGTGGCGCACGACCATCGTCGACGCCTTCGTCTCGGGTCACGCGGGCAGCGTGGGCCCCGAACAACCCTGGGCCCCAGACGAGTTCGCCACCAAACCGGCGAAACAGATCATCGAGAAGAGCCAGTTCGGCGTCGTCCACCGGGCCCTGCTCACCCGGGCCGCCACGGCCCGAGCCGACGCCGACCTCAGGGCCGCCCGGGACGCCCTCGGCCTGTTTGCGATCTTGGAAGACCGGATCGCGGGCCGCAACACTCCGGCCGTAGACGGCATCCAGACCATGCTCGCCGGGCCCACCGAGGACATCGACCCAGACTGGATCGAAGCCCAGCTCGCCATCGCCTTCGTCAAGCGCGCCCGCAAGTACTGCGACGAGGCCCTCGAGGCCGGCGTCCTGGGCACCCCCGACGGGCTCAAGGGCGCGTGGGAGGGCATCATCTACTCGCGCGTGGTCGCGCCGGTGATGGTCGATCTGCTCCCCGACTTCAACCAGGCCGCACACATGGAGACCTGGACCGCCTACCTCGAGGCCGTGCGCGACGACGACCCCGAGACCGCCGTCGAGCACAGCGCGATCCTGGTCGAGCGCAACTGCGCCCTCCAGGCCGCCCTGGGCATCGCTGCCTGCACCG
>CAYVJQ010000136.1:0-19024 GCA_964451725.1 uncultured Nannocystaceae bacterium
GCAGCCGAGTTCGCCGACCACGTGGAGCACTGCAAGAGCTGCGCTACGGCCCTGAGTGTGGTCTCGGATTCCGAGCCACAGGCCGAGGGTGAGGCGCACCTGCACGTGGCCACGCGCCTGGCCTTCAGCGTGGGCGCGATGGTGGCCTTCGGGGTCCTGGCGAGCCTGAACTTCGAGGTCGGCTCGACGACCCAGAGCCTCGGGAGCGGGGTCTTGGCGCTGAGCATCGCCGCCGTGATCGTGGCGAGCGGCGTGGTCGAGGGAGTGTGTGCGCTGGCGATCCGGGCCGACGCCCTGCCCGAGCGACTGCGGGGGTTGCGAACGACGACCCAGGGTCGCGCGCGCATGCGGGCCCTGAGCGCCGTGCTGGCCATGCTGGGCCTGTCGCTCGTCGGCCTGTTCAGCGCCCGGCCGCTCGGGCTCTGGCAGCTCCTGCTGCTGGCCGGGCCCGCCTTGTGGCTGGGCGTAGCCGCGCTCATCGATCGCTGGGGGCTCGGCCATGGGGCCTCCCTGGCGACGGCCGCCGTGTTGGGGCAGCAGCTCGTCGCGGCGATGATCGCCGCCGGGACCGAGTGGCCCACGCTGGCCGTGGAGATGATCGCCATGGCCGGACTCGTGGGGGTCATGCTCGCCCGTCCTGCCCGCTCGGCGTCCCTCGGTCGGGTGTGGACCCCGGATCGCGGTAGTGGGGCCGCCGAGCCGCCCCAGATCGTCGACGGCGACTTCGGGCTCGGGCTCACGCTGCCGGTGACCTCGCTGCTGCCGCTGCACGCTTGGATCTGGCTGGCCCCCCTCTTCGCCCTCGCCCGGCCGGACGCGGCGTTCCTGGATCTCCGCAGCCTGATGCCGGTGATCGCCATAGCCGCGCTCGGGGCGATCCTGGCCTGGGCCTTCGCCCGGCCGAGCCTGCTCCTCACCCACTGGGGAAGAGCCTTTCCTGCGGCGAATCCCGCGGTGCTCGAGCGCGAGGCGAGGTCCCTGTTTGGGCGAGCCCTGCTGCGCAGCGAGCTCGTGCTCGTGGCCCTGGTTCTACTGCCGGAGGTGCCGAGCTTGCCGAGCCTGCCGAGCTTGCACGGCTGGATGGCGCTCGTCTGTAGCGTGGTCGCGCTCGACCTGGGCCGAGAGGTCTCGGCGCGACTCGACGCCGGGACCGATCTGGTGGCCGTAGCGATCCCCGGGAAGTCCCTGATCGAGGCCGAGGCCCTGGCCCTGGCGATCTCCCTCGGAAACCCGACCGGGGCCCGCGTGATCGTCCAAGGTGGACATCATCGAAGCCTGTGGCGGGCGGCGGGATGGTGGCTGCCCCTGCGTCTGTTGGTCACGCCGGAGGAGGCAGCCCGAGTCCGCGAACGCATCTCCTCCGAGCCCACGAGTCGCTGAGGCGCTGACCGAAGCCAGGCGGGGCGGCCCTCGGTGGAATCCGTCTCCAAGAAACGAGAGACCCCAGCGCCCGATGGGCGACTGGGGTCTGACTCTGGTCTCGCTCTGGCCGGGGATCGGCGGCTTGAGGTCAGCCCGCTTTGGCGCCGGCCTTGCCGCTGACGCTGGCGCTGGCTTTGACGCTGACGTTGATCTTCACGCTGGCAGAGGCGAGCGCGGTGAGGGCCGAGCTCACGCAGGCGCCGGCCTTGGCACCGGCACCGCCGAGCTGACCACGGAGCCGTCCGCCCGCTGCTGCGACGGCCTCGAGATCGCCGGCGAGCTGCCTGCCGAGGCGCAGCTGGGCCTGAAGGAGCGCCGGCAGGTTGGCCTTCAAGGTCGCGGTGAGCTTGTTCATGACCTCGACCTGGGCGTCGGCCTTGATGTCGAGCTTGGGCGGCTGGCAGCTGGCGCGGACGTTGGCCGAGGCCTCGCAGTTGGCCGAGCACTCGGCTTTGACCTCGGATTTCTCGACCTCGACCTCGCAGCGCGGGGCCTTCCACTCACCCTTGCACTCGGCGTGACAGGTGGCCGAGCACTGGCCGGTGCAGGTCCCCTTGCACTCACCGACACACTGGCCCTCGGCGTTGCGGGCCGAGCACTCGCCGCTACACTCGCCGCTGCAGGTGCCTTCACACTGGCCGCCGCAGGTGCCCTGGCAGTAGCCGGAGATCTGGGCGGGTTCACAGGTCGCTTCGATCTTGCCGGGGTCGACCTCGATGCCACACTCGGCCTCACACGAGGCCTTGAAGTTGGCGTCCATCTGGCAGCGCGGAGGCTGGTAGCTGACCTCGACGGCGGCGTTGGCCTTGATAATCTGGCCGATCTTGGCGGCGACCGCCGAGCAGGGCGGAGTCACCGAGTCGTTGTTCTGGGCCGCGAGCTGGGCTTGGGGGACACCGAGGTCCTTGCCCATCTGCACGCAGGCCGCCGTGACCGCGGCGTAGGACTGGTCGGCCAGGCGCTCGATGTCGGCGCTGGCCTGAACAAAGGCGGCGATGTCGGCGTTGAGCTCGGCGTCGGCCGTGAAGCTCCCGCCGATGATCTTGCCGCTGCCCCACTCGGGGCAGGCCGCACCCTGGGCGGCCTTGGTGGCCCCACCGGCGGTGGTCGGCACAGAGCTCGGCAAAGAGAGATCGCAGGCGAGGCCCGCACTCGTTGCGACCATGAAGGCGAGCAGGTGCAGGCGGTAGCGATGGAGGCGATTCACGGCCCGAGTCTATCAGCCCGCGGCAAAGATGAACTCGAAGTCGGCGACGTGGGTACAGGGCAGACCCTCGGTCTCCTCACAATCTGCCCCGGTGCAGGTCACGGTGACGATCTCGGTCCCCCGACCCTCGCTGTCCGAGTCGAAGATCCCCCTGTAGTGGACCTTGAACTCGATAGCGACCTCCACCAAGGGCGCGAGATCGACGATCCCCAACGAGATGGTGTCGCAGCTGAACGCGTAGCCGTCGATCTCACAGCTGATGTCCTCCTCCCCACGCTCGATGTCGAAGTACTCACCGCCGTCGTAGTCGATGAGGAACGAGGCGATCGGATCCAGTGTGGCGTCCTCGCCACAGCTGTTGCTGACCAGATTGGTCTCTGTGTAGATCCAGATCCCGTTGCGGGGACTGACCAGGGCCGGCTCGTCTGGGTTGCAGGCGGCCACCGAGAGCAGGACGCCGAGCGCGGTCGACAAAGAGAGAGAGAGGATGAGAGCGTGGTTCAGCGATGTGGTCATTGGGGGCTCCGACTTCAACTTAGGCCGAGCGACACAGCCCTCGAAGCGTGGCCTGAAAACCGCGATGGAGTGGGTTGAGAGCGAGTTCTGAGCGCTTTTGCCCCCGTTGCAAGATGCAGCAGCGGGCCTTCACGGCTCGAGACCAAGCTGGCCCGCGAGCTCTGGATTGCTCGAGCCCGGCCGCCAAATGTAACGATCGAGGATGTAGTGGGTGGCCTGCGGCACGGTCAACACGGCCACGACCAGGGCCACCCCGATATCGTCGAGGTCGAGCCTGCCGACCCCGAACAAGAACTCGCGGTCGTGCCACACCAGCCGATCCCAGAGCGTCTCTTCGACCACCGCGAGGGCGAGCAGCAAGGCGTAGAAGCCCGCCGCCGCAACAAAGATCCAGGCCCGAGCCGAGGCCCTCCCTCGCACATCCAGGCCCAACCCCTCGACCACGCGCTCGCGCCCGCCGGCCGCCCAGACCAGCGCCATGTAGGGGACGCCATGCACAAACACGTTGGTCAGCGTGAACACCCGATCGTCGTTGAACCACACGATGCCCACATTCCAGCTCAGGGCCGTAAGCAGCACCCAGGCCGTGAGCATGGGGTGCCCCGCCCGACCGCGCGCGATCCGGGCGATCACAAACGCGACCACGATCGGGACTTGGACCCACAGCGCGACAGTCCCGAGCACGGGCGTCAGACCAGGGAGAAAGTCACCCGGCATGAACCACGAGAACTGGCGCGGCAAGTTGGCGTGCCAATACAGGACCGGGCCCAGGGTGCTCGCCCAGATCGCCGCCTTGGTCAGCCTGCGCTGACGGATCTCGGCCGAGCCCGAAGCTCCCGAGCCCGCAGCTCCCGAGCCCGCAGTCGAGGAAATCGCCTCCGCGCGCAGGTACAAGCTGGCGATGCCCTCTTGCTGCTTGATGAAGTGGAACACGGCGAGGTAGGCCAGCGCGCTCCAAAACAAAGCCGGGGAGATCAGGTGGGCGATCAGGCCGATCCCGAACACCACCAGCGGGGTCGCGCGCAGCAGGTCGGCGTGCCTGACCCGCGCGCCGGGGTCGAGCCAGGTCCGGTACAGGGAGCTCCAGACGTGGGCGACGTCGACCAGGACCACCCCGCCGATCCACAGGCCGAGGCTCTCCGGGGCCGACGAACTCGAGTTCGCGCTCACCGGAGCGTACAGGCCCAGGGCCACACCTGCGATCAGGGCGAGCAACCCCGGGCAGAGAAACCAGCCCAGGTCGAAGGCCGGGGAGACCAGCCAGCGCCGTGCGGGAGCGGACACGGGGCACTCTAGCAGTCCGTGGTGAAACCCATCGCGTCGCGAGCTCAGATCCCGTCGGCGGCGGCGAGGATCCCGGCTTCGTCGTAGCCGTTCGCCTTGTAGACGATCAGCATCGTCGCGGTGTCGATGACCAACATGCGCGGTAGACCCGGATCAAAAAACACGTTCATGGCCTGGTCCACATCCGAGACGAACTCGAACGCACCCACCTCTGCGTTGTAGCCCGCCGCGAGGGCGGCCGTGGGCGGCTGGCTCAGGCCATCTTCGAAGAGCACGCCGAGCGGCTCCATCTGTGCGCTGCGCCCTTCGAGGGCTCCTTCGAGGCTCACGGCCTCGATCTTACAAGAGCCTCACCACGAGGCCGTATTGAACACGATCAACGCCGGTGGCGGCTGGGCGTAAAAACTGTCGAGGGCGAGCAGCTCTCCGTCGCCGCGCACAAATTCGAGGTTTGCGATCACGTCGCCGACCGCCGTGCCATAGGGCTCCGCCGGGTAGGATTCGTTCGCGGTCTCGCTCGTCGAGGTCTCGCCCGCCGAAGTCTCGCCCGCCGAAGTCTCGCCCGCCGAAGTCTCGCCGCCGTCTGTGTTCGAGTCTGTCCCCAGCCCGGTCTCGGACTGGGTGTCCGTCTGGGTGTCCGTCTGGCCCCCGCTGTCGCTGTCACAGGCGAGGGGCGTGAGGCACAGGCCCGAGATGGCAGCCGTCATCAAAAAGAGCTTGTCTTGCTTCATGGTCATCCGGTCGAGGGCGCTGGCGCGAGCATCATCAACTCCCATCCACTGCTCGAGTGCAAGCCGAGCGCCCGTGGACAAGGCGACCCGAGCGCGACGACACCGGCGATAGACGACAGCTCGGCCCCGCGCCTGATCTTCTTCGGGGCGGCCCTGGAGCGCTCCCGCCCAAGCAGATCATCAAGAAACAAAGTTCCGACCGGCACCGACTGTCCTCCCCCTCGATCGGTCAGGCCCAGCCACGCCTGCGGCCGGGGCGGGCCTCGCTCCAGTCGGGACCGAGCTCAGTCCGTAATCGGATGTCCGCCGAGCTCGGCCAGGGCCCAGTCGGCGGCGTCCGTCGCCGCGTAGAAGGCCTCTTCAAACAGGGGCAGGCCGCCCGTGTCGGTGGCGCAGGCCCGGAGCTTGGCGATCGGCTCACGCGCGCGAGCCAGGGCATCCCCGAAGATCAGGCCCGGGGTCGGGCGGATCATCGCGTGTCCCCAGCGGTGCAGGTGAAACTGGAGGACCTGCCTGCGGATCGCCGGGTGCATATGCTCGAGAGCCCGCAATACGTGCTCGCCCCATTCGCCCGCGCTCCCAGCCAGGAGCCGGGCCCGAGCTCCGCGCAGGGCCTGGGTGCTCGCGTCGGCGGGGATCAGGGGCTCGTAGTAGGTGATGACCGAGCCGGGCGTGTCGACCCGGTCCCGGCCCTCGTTGTGGGTCGCTACCACGTAGCCGAGGTTGCGGGCCCGAGGGTCCTCGATGACCGGCACGTTGTCCCAACTCAGGGGCGCGCCGAGCCCCCCCAAGCTGTCACGCAGCTCGAGGTTGGCGACCAGCCAGGGGGCGTAGCTGAGCTCGCCCTGGCGCAACGCAGGGCCGAGTGGATCCCGACCGCGAGGCAAAACGTGTGGGAGCAGGTAGCGCGGCGCGGCCCACAAGATCAGGTCGGCCTCGACCTTGAAGCTGCGCCCGGCGGCGATGTCGTGCACACGCAGCTCCCCGGCGTCGGGATCGACCGCGTAGCTGAGGTGGTCGAGCTTGAGGCGATCGCCGAGCCCGAGGAATGCACGCAGGGCCGAGACCAGGGCCCCGTTGCCGCCGGCGAAGGTCAAGATCTGCCCCTCTCGGTTCTGGGCCAGACCGCGGCCGAGGTAGTGGTGCAGGCCCGCGAAGGCCGAGGTCTGATCCGCACCGCAGCCGTAGTCGTCGCGGCAGGCGTAGTCGACGAACCACCGCAGGCGCCAGCTGTCGAGGCCCTGATCGGCGAGCCACTGGGCCATGGTGATCCGGTCGAGGTGGGCCAGAGTCGGCGAGCTGCGGCGTACGGGCAGGCGAAAGAGGAGCCGGCCGTGGGCATCGCGGCGCCGGTCCCAGCGGTCCAAGAGCGCCCAGAAGCGCTCGAGCTGATCGGCCTCGGCCTGGGTCTGGCCCGCGCTCGGGTACAGGCCCGGGGCCCACTCGCCGGCGTGAAAGTGGCGCTCGAGCGGGGCCGGGCAGATCGCCGTGGTCTCGAACTCGAGGCTGCCGTCGTAGCGGCGACCCACGAGCAGGCCGAGGTCCCCGAGCAGCTCGTGCAGCTGCGTGCACTCGCGCGGCGGGCTGGGCAGATAGTGGGCGCCCATGGGATGGGCCGAGCGCGGCATGAGGCCGGTCCGCGCCGTGCCCCCGGCGTCGGCCTCGAGCTCGAAGATCTGGATGTCCTCGAGCCCGGCCTTGCGCAGGCGCCAGGCGGCGCTCAGACCCGCGACCCCGGCCCCGACGATCGCTACTTTGGTGCGCAGCGTGCCATCGAGGGCCCCGTCGAGGAGCGCGGCCGAGCGCAGGAGATGACCGCGCTCGGGGCTCTGGCCGACGAAGCGGGGCTCGGCGGACCCGAGCTGGGCACCCTCGCGGCACGCCAGCGCCGGGCCCAGAGAGCCCGCGAGCAAGAGCGTGCGGCGGCTGAGGGACATGGACGAACTCGCTCAGCCGCCGCTGCGCCGGGCCAGGGGCCCGAAGCTGGCCAGATCCCGGTCGTAGTACTGGACCAGCAGCTGGGTATCGAGGCGGTTGATCTCGACCTCGCGCGGCTGCTGATCCACGGGGAAGGCGAACAACGTAGGGACGATCTCGTCCCCGAGATAGCGCAGCTGCTCGCGGCTCGCGCTCGGCAGCTCGGCGGGCAGGGCCTGGGGTCGAGCGAGGGGCTGGCGAGCCGCGAGGGTGAAGCCCCAATCGCCGAAGCTGGGCACCAGCGCGTGGTAGGGCTGGGTGTAGAGGTCCGAGGCCCCGACCGTCTCGACCACACACCAAAACGCTCGCGGCGAGAGGTAGGGCGAGGTCGACTGGATCACGGCGACCCCGTCGGGAGCCAACACGGCGCGCACGAGGCGATAGAAGGCCCGGGTGTAGAGCTTGCCCAGCGAGAGGTTGTTGGGGTCGGGCAGGTCGATGACGATGATGTCCCAGGGCGCCGCCTCCCCGCGATTGAGGGCCCCGCGCTGGTTTTCGAGCCAGCGCATGGCGTCGGCGTTGTGCACGTGCACACGCGGGTCCGAGAGCGAGCCTTGGTTGAGAGCGCTCAGGGTCGGCGTATCCCGGAACAGGCGGGTCATCTCGGGATCGAGGTCGACCAGGTCGACCCGCTCGAGCGCCGGGTAGCGCAGCAGCTCGCGCACGGCCAGGCCGTCGCCCCCACCGAGCACCAGCACACGCGTCGCCGAGGTCTTGCTGAGCTGTTCGCGGGCGGCGAACACCGGGTGGATGAGGGCCTCGTGGTAGCGGTGCTCGTCGGCGCTGGAGAACTGGAGGTTTCCGTCGATGTAGAGCCGGATGTCGCCGCTCCAACGGGTGATGGTCAGGCGCTGGTAGCGGGTCTTCTCGGAGAAGATCACCGGTGAGTCGTAGAGCTGGCGTTCGCCCATGGTCTCGATCCGGTCGCCGATCGCAAAACACGAACCGGTCAGCACGACCACGGCCAGGCACTGCCACACGACCACCCGGGGCCGGCGCAGCTGAGCGCGAAACGCCCGGGCCGACCACAGGGCGACCACGGCGTTGAGCAGGCCGAACATCAGGCTGGTCCGGACCAGGCCCAGCCACGGCAGGAGCACGAGCGGAAACAAGATGCTGGCCAAGAGCGCGCCGATGTAGTCGAAGGCCAAGACCTTGGCGACCAGATCTTTGAACGCGTGCTCACCCGGCATGAGCCGCATGAGCAGGGGGATCTCGAGGCCCACGCAGGCCCCGACGATGATCAAGATCCCGAACAGGAGCGGGCGGATGCTCTCGAGCACGCCGAAGCCGAAGAACAGGGCCGGGGCCGAGAACCCGCCGACCACGGCGATGATCAGCTGGGTGTGGACGAAGCGGTCGGCGAGCCGACGCTCGACGAAGCGGCTCAGCCACGAGCCCAGGCCCATGGCGCTGAGGTAGACACCGATGACCAGGGAGAACTGGGTGACCGAGTCGCCCAGCAGGTAGCTGGCCATGGTCGCGGTGATCAGCTCATAGACGAGGCCGCAGGTCGCGACCACGAGCACGGACAGAAGCAGCAGCGAGGCCCTGGGTCCCGGGGGCCTGGGGGTATCCCCTGAACCGGTCGCAACCGGGGAAGCGCCCGCAACCGTGGGTGCGCCCGCAGCTGTGGGAGGGCGCCCGAAGGGAGACGCCGGCTCCGAAGCTGGGCCGCCTGAACCTGGGTCCGGATGCATTCAGCCCGAGACGGCCGCGCTGATGATCAGCGAGATACCGATGATCACGGCCCCGAGGATGATCCCGAGCGAGGTGTTTTGGTCGTCCTCGATCTCTTTGCGGATGCTGAAGGGGGTCAGCTTGACGATCACCAGCCAGAACAGGCCGAACATGATCAACCCGAGGACGGAGTAGATCGTGGCCGAGACGAGGTGGCTGACGTTGATGAATTCTTGGGCGAGCAGGGACATCACTTACCTCCGTGGTAACCGGCGAGGAACACGAACATGGGCATGCGCACGGTGCCCCCCTTGGGGTTGACCTTGCGCTCGACCTTACCGCGCTCGGGGGTGCGGGTGAGCAGGGCGCCCCTGGGGGCTTCGACCGCCAACAGGCCGAGGCCGGCGATCCCGAGGACGATATAGGCGGCTTTCATGAGCATGGTGGCGGCTCCTAGGGTTCCCAGCTGGTCTCGGCGTGGTCGCTGTTGGACCAACGCTGGGTCTCGAACGCCATACGCCGAACAAAATTGATGATCGGGAAGGCGATGATGATGAAAAAGGGCACGAAGATATAGCGCCACAGAGGCACGTCGCGCGTGATGGTCAGGTTCAGGGAGTCGGCCGGGTCCCCGGAGGTGTCGGCGCTGGCGCTGATCTGGAGCAGGTACTTGCCGCCCTCGATCCCGCCGGTGGTCACGGTCTTGGGGTTTGTGCCCTCGCTCCACGACTCGCCCTGGTCGACCCCGCTCCAGGCGTCGACCTCGAGGCCGACCGAGAGCGCCTCTTCGCTGTCGATGTCGACGAGCAGGACCTCGGCGTAGGCCCAGGAGTTGCCCATGCCCTCACCGGTGAGTTGAAAACGGAGGCTGCTGAGCTCGCCCTCGGTCCCGAACTCGACCTCGTGGTTCATGACCTCGCCCGGGGCGAGCTTGCCGCTGAACACCACCGCATCCTCGCGGCCGCCGATGTAGCCGACCAAGACCACGATCCAGGCGATCATCATGACCGCCGCGGCGACCATGTAAAATTTGGTTTTGTGGGGGTTGACCTCGGCCGGGTGCACACCCTGAGGCGCGGGCGGGGCCCCCGACATGGCGAAGGCCCGCCACACGAGGTCGGCGTCGATCTCCGTCATCTCGGTGAAGTTGACGTCCGAGCCGCCGTCGTCCGTGGCCTGGACCTCGATGGAGATCATCTTCGGCGGACAGACGTAGTCGTTGGCCTGGGCCGTGTCGCCGGCCATGACCTGCCAGGGGAACTCGCCCTCGACGTAGGTGGTCCGGGCGACGGCCGAGGTGAAGTGTTTGTAGTGCTCGCCCGCGTACTCGGCGATCGGCTGCATGCCCGGGAGGATCTTGGCGGCCCCAGGCAGGGCCCCGCCGTAGCTCCACAGGCTGTCGCTCATGGAGTAGATCAGCCAGCGGTAGCCCTCGTAGGGGTTGAAGAGCAGAAACTCTTGCCAGGGGTAGGTCACACCCTCGGACACGACCTCGCGCCAGGACAGGCCGATGATCTCCCAGGTGACGTTGCCGCTCTCCGACTCTCTGTCGGGCTCGGCGTGAACACCGGTGATGGTCTTGGGCAGCTGGCCGCGCTTGTGCAGCGGCAAGATCGACTCCCGACGCTGCCGCTCGGCCCGCTGGAGGATGTCGAGGGAGCCGTCGTCCTCGGGCTTGCAGACCGTGCCACAAAACGCGCAGGCGACCTGCTGGGCGCTACCGAAGCCCTTGAGGGTGATCGGTGCACCACAGGCCGGACACTCGATGGCGCCGATCTGGGCTTCCTCGCGGAACAGCTTGGGCGGTGGTCCCTGACTCATGATGTGGCCTGACTCATGCCTGAGCCGTGGGTGATCATGCCTGACTCATGGCTGATCATGCTGGAACCGTGGGTGGTTTGGCGGGCGGCCAACCGTTGAAGCGGCGGAGGGGGAACAGGCCGATCTCGGCCAGGCTCACGGCTCGGCCGACGAAGGGCTGGGGCTGGCTGTGGTCGGGGCTCGGGCCCCAGTCGAGGGTCGCAAAGCGGCCGTCGTAGCCGCGAAAATCGACCGACCAAAACTTCACATCCGGGGTGGCCTCGAAGGGCAGCATGCCCTCGGCGCCCTTGAAGCTCGCCCCGCGTTTGTCGACGGCGACCATGGGCGCGCCCAGCAGGTTGTACTCGAGGCCGACGCTGTAGTCGTGAAAGGGTGGCACTTGGCCGGCGACCTCGTTGGCGTCGACCGGCCGGAGCACGGAGAACTGGCCCTGGGCATCGGCCAACCACCCGGGCGAGCCGTCGGCGAAGCTCAAGAACCACTCGTTCCAGGTCCCGCGCGCGTACTGGACCTGGAGTCGACCCTCGATGCGGAAGCCCAAGCCGTCGAACTTGCCCTGGCTATGCAGGACGATCGGGCTGCCCGTATCGATGAGCGCGCTGACCTTGCCGATCAGCTCGACGTCGACCCCGGTCCGGACCACCGTGCTGTCGCAGTACTCGCAGACCATCGAGACGGTGGTCCCGCGAAACTGGATGGGCCCCCCGCACTCGGGGCAAAAAATCTGCTCGGGCTGCTGGAGCATCCGCGGCCCGACTATGCCACAGGGCCCGGCCGGAGGCGACGCGACCGACCCGAGCGACCCGACTAGACCCGACCCGCGGGGCTCAGCAGTTGCTGGCCTCACATACACACTGGCTCTGCGGCTCCGGGACGAGGGTGACCGGCGAGGCCGTCTCGCAGCTGAGGCTGCCGACGTTGAGGCCACAGACCAGCTCCAGCCCATCACAGACGTTGTTGCCGGTCCCACACTCGACGCTGCAGGGCCCCCCGGCGCAGCGGATCTCGAGATTCTCGCAGGCCTTGGTGCCCTCGCACTCGACGTGGCAGCGATCGGCCTGGCTACACTCGACTCGCTTGTCGCGGCAGGCGTTGGGGTTGCGGCAACCGACCTCGCAGGTCCAGCCCTCGGGGCAGGTGATGACCTCGGGGCAGGACCCCATGTTGAGGCAGTCGATGAGACAAGTCTCGCCCTCACACGAGGAGCAGCCCTCGGGGCAGGGACCCCCGGAGGGTGCAGCCGCGTCGCCACACTCGAGGCAGGCGCTGACGTCGAGGCTGTCGCAGGTCTCGGCGCAGACGAGATCGCCGAGCGCGAAGCCCAGCGAGGTGCAGCTCTCTCCCCCGAGCGCTGCGCCGTCGCAGACCTCACCTGGATCGACGACTCCATTTCCACAGTCGGCACCCGATTCGGTCCCTGCGCTCGACTCGGTCTCACTGCCGGACTCGGTCCCTGCGCTCGACTCGGTCTCGCTGCCGGACTCGGTCTCGCTGCCGGACTCGGTCTCACTGCTGGACTCGGTCTCACTTTGACCGACCTCGTCCTCGCCCGGATCGAAGCGCAGATCTGGAACCACCGTGCACGAGACGAGCGAGACGAGCGTCACCGCCCAACATCCTCTCCTGCGCGCTCTCTCCCGCTGCCCCATCTCATCCGCCATACCATCCATTTGCCGGGGCATCCCGCGCTCGCGCTCCACCCTGTCCCTGCCCCACCCTCGAGCGTTCTGCGCTCCAACAACCCGCGGCAAAACCCCTCACGACACCTCGCTTGGCCCTTTCGCCGAGGCCGCGTTGCCAAAACTTGCAGTACGCCCGTACAGGGGCATTCCAGCGCCTCGCCCTCGACGAAAAATCTGGCGTGGGGCGACGCGATGGGTTTCACCGCGGGCTGCTAAAACGCGAGCGCGATTCCACCGGGCGTAGGTCGCACCTGGACCCGCGCACCAGCGGAGCCGCGCTCACGTCGGGACAGGGTGTGAACGATCAGCACAGCCCCCGCGACCAAGACCGCCCCCCCGATCACCGCGCTCGTTATCGCGGGGGTCGTGGCCTCGTAGCGCATGGCGCAGTGGCCGTTTTCATCGATCCCCTGGCTCTCGCAGGACGGCCCGTGAGGGCGGCCGTCATAGATGAACAAGGCCACACCCACCCCCACACCCACGAGCCCTCCGGCCGCGATCACGCCGCCGGCGGTGAACCGGGCCCGCTCGGTTCGCAGCCTCGCCTGGGTGTCCGCTCCACCGCTCGGGTCGGTGGTCGACATGCCCTCGGTCGCCAGCCCAGCGGTCGCTGGGCCGGTCGTGGGCAGGGCGAGGGCGGAGGTTTCGAGCGTGAACTCGAGGTGCTCACTCACCCCTGAGGTCGCCTCGAAGATGCGCTCTTGTGAGGTGTAGCCGTCGAGGGTGACGACCACCCGGTGCTCACCCGGCGGCAGCTCTCCTGTCCACGGCAATGTCCCGACTCGGTCCCCATCCAGGTGCACAATCGCCCCGGCGGGCGCGCCGCGGAGGGCGAGCGAGGCCGGGGCCTCGACCAGTCGCGAGAGCCGAGGGCTCAAGGTCGCGGCCAGGTCACTCGCAGTTTCGAGCAGCTCGTCGCGCCCGCACAGCTCGCAGCGACCCTCGAGCGAGGCCACGACGGCGCCGCTCTTGGATGCCACGACCTCGAGCCTGAGATGGTGGTCCGGACCGCGACGCTCGACGGTCGCAAACAGGACACCCGCGATCTCTGAGGCGGTCGCAGCCCCGATCCAGCAGGCCCGAAGTTCACAGTCACCGTCCAGCAATTCGATCTCCAACTCACCGCGGCGGAGCCCGATCGACAGGGCCCCGCGCAGTGACGCCGCGTCGATCTCCGTGATCGATCCGTCCCCCGATCCGACCAATTCAACGGGCCCGAGCGCGACTTTCGCGCCAGGCGAAGGTGCCTCCGCGACCGGCTCGAGCACGACGAGCAGCGCGGCCACCATAGAGCAGAGGAGAGACATCGGATTCGAAGCGGCTACCACACGACTTAGCACACCGAGAACACACCGGGACGAGTGCACGTGGGTGCTGTACAAGAGACGCCGCGCGATGACCTCGGATCCCCACAGCGAGACGAACGCCGAGCCGAGCGAGCCCAATCTCAATCCCAATGTCACGGATGAACCGTCGCTGCCCGAAAATCTCCGGGCCACGGTTCAGATCGAGGATGACGAAGATGACGCGGAGGATGAGGATGAGGAGGAGCTGAGGAGCACATTCGAGCGCGAGATCGAGGCCGATTCCGAGGCCGATGCCCGACCGCAGAGCCCGACTCCCGGCCGCCGGCTCGCGCTCGGGACCGGCGCCCTGATCCCGGGGACCCCCTACCGGGTCCAACGGTGGCTGGGCGACGGGGGCATGGGCGCCGTCTTCGAGGCCCAACATATCGACACGGAGCGCAAGGTCGCCGTCAAGATCTTGCACACCGGGAACCTGTCGCGATGGGCCGTCCAGGCCTTTCGCAATGAGGCCCGGACCAGCGCGAGAATCGACTCACCCAACATTGTCGATATCTACGACTTCAAGGCGCTCGAGCACGGCCGTTTGCTCATCGTCATGGAGTTTCTCAAGGGCCCCAATCTGCGCGAGGCGAGCGTGGACGAGCCCCTCTCCATGGCGAGGATCATCGCTGTCGGTCGGCAGATATGCCGGGGTCTGTCCGCGGCCCACCTCGCGGGCATTGTTCACCGCGACATCAAACCCGAGAATGTCATGCTCATCGAGCGTGAGGGCCGGCCCGACTTCGTCAAGTTGGTCGATTTCGGGGTCGCCCAATTCATGTCCGACGGGGGTCGGAGCCACGCCGCGGGCACAGCGGAGTTCATGGCCCCCGAGGCCCGACGGGGCGAGGCCGACGCCCGGGCCGACATCTACTCCTTCGGCTGCCTCCTCTACGAGGTCAGCACGGGGAACCTGGTGTTCTCGGGCGCGAGCCTCGAGACCTTGGCCGTTCGCCACCAGCAGGAGGAGCCCGTCGCCCCCTCGATCACCGCGCCCCAGCGCTCGATCCCCCCCGGCTTCGACGCCCTGGTCCTGCGCTGCCTGTGCAAGCGCCCCGCCGACCGCTACCAGAACATGGACGAGGTCGAGGCGGCCCTGTGCGAGCTCCAGATCGCCCAGGGCTGGGTCACCGATTGGGACGACCTCCCCGCGCCCCCGATCGAGGCCAAGCGCCGGGCACAGCTCGAGGCCGGGCTCGAGGGTCTGCGCGCCCGCGGGCGTCGTCGGCTTCGCGGATTCTGGGTCACCCTGGCCCTCGTCTCTCTGCTCATCGGCGGGCTCGTCGTCCTCGCCGCCTGGCCCCGCCCCGAGCCCGAGCGAGACCAGATCGTGGAGGTCCTCTCGCAACATGCCCAGGCCGCGGCCGCGCGCTTCTATTTCATCTACCCGCCGAGAGACGACCCCCAGGGATCGACCGCCTACCGAGAAGTCCTGGCCATCGAGGCCCTCCCCGGCGACCTGGCGGCCGAGCGCGCACAGAGCCTCCGGGCCGAGTTCGGCGCGACCTTGGTCCGGCTCGGCGATCGCTACTGGGAGCACGAGGGGGCCAGGCCCTTCGCCTACGAGTACTACGCCTCGGCGCTGATCTTCGTCGACCATGAGCGGGCCCGCGCCCGGGTCGACCTCTCGGTGGTGGCCCTCGACCAGCTGCGCAAAAAGGCGGCCTCGGGCGACTTCAACAAACACGAACTCGCGGCCAGCGAGGCCCTCGCCGCGCTCGCCGAGCCCGACCCGCGACTCCGGGATGAAAAGCTCTCGGCCCTGCGCAGGGCCCCCAGCTCGCTGACCGTCTCCGAGTCCCTCGATCGTCTCCTGAGCGCCGAAGCCGGATTGCGCCCGGGAGACTCGGTCGAACCCGGTCCCCGGGTCGACACGGGCGGAGACGGCAGCGACGGCCCAGATCCCGACACCGGCGAGACCGACACCGACCTCGGTGACACCCGCACATCCGAGACCGGCGACGGGCCCAGCCAGACCGAAGCGGGGACAGATGGAGCGCTCGACATGGACCCCGCACCCCGCCGGGAGGCCGAGGCTCGGGCCCTCGTCGCCCAGGCCGAAGTGGCGAGCAAGCGGGGGGACCTCGACGCGGCCGAGCGCCTCTTCAACAGGGCCCTCGCCGCCGACCGCAACAACCTCTCGGCCCTCGATGGTCTCGCCGCGATCGCCTTCTCTCACGCCCGCTACGAGGAGGCCGTCAAACACCTCGAGCGCGCGGTCAAGCGGGGCAGGCGATCGTCCGCCCGCTGGCTCGCGCTCGGCGACGCCTACTTTAAAACCTTGCGCTACGAAGACGCCCTCGGCGCGTACTCGCGAGCGGAGGACCTGGGCAGCGCGGCCGCGGCCGCGCGGATCACAAAGATCAAGTCCAAACTCGGCGAGGACTGAAGACCGGGCCCGTGGGGTTGGTCTACTCGCCCTCCCCCACTGCCCGGGCCTCCCCCGGACCGAGCAGCCGCCGGCACCACGCCGAGGGGAGGAACAGGATGTAGAAACACATCATTTGGAGGCTGAAGTAGATCAGCTGATCCATGGTCAGGGCGATGATCAGGTGCATGCCCAGGCCCGCGATGATCGCCAGGGGAAGCAGGCGCCGAACCCCGAACATCAACGGTGCGAGGAGCTCGAACCACAGGGCCGCGTCCTCCAGCCGATCCCAGGCCCAGTCGGGGAACACCCGCAACATCCACGCCGCCGCGTCGGTCATGTAGACGCCCTGCATCTGCATCCACAGCACGTCCTCGCCGACCCACCAGTCCCCATGCAGGGCCTTGCACAGACCCGAGGCGAAGTACTGGCCGACGACGGTCAGCTGCAACATGCGTGTGGGCCAGGCGCGCTGAACCGGCCCGCCCCCGCTCGACTCGGCTGGCATGTCCGTCGAACTCTCGGCCGGGTCCTCCGCCGGACTCTCAGGCGCGACCGCCAAGATCAGCCAACCAATCACGAACAGGCGGTTGATCGTGAACGCCGAGATCGGATCGACGAGCATGGCGTACACGGCTCCGGCGAGCAGCACCCAGACCGTGTACCTGCGCGCGAACCCGAAGATGTAGGCGAGCAGGGAACCGAAAAACAGCACCCCGACCAGCGGCAGGGACCACTCGGGCAGCAGGGGCAGCTGGGCCGCATGGCTCGGGTCGAGGCTCGCCGGTGGGTGGTAGCCGGCCTCGGTCAGCCACTCGGGCGCGAACCGAGCCCAAGATCCAAAATAGATCAGCGCGGTCCAGGCCCAGGCCTGGCGAAACAGGGCCAGGGGAGCCGCATCGATGGGCGCGTGCCAAAACTGCCGCCACGCGTCGGCGATCGAGCGCGCGCCGATCACGGATGGCTCCCAGACCGGGGACCGCCCGAGCCAGACCGGGGACCGGCCGAGCCAGACCGGGGACCGGCCGAGCCAGACCGGGGACCGGCCGAGCCAGACCGGGGACCGGCCGAGCCAGAGGACGTGGCAAACAGGGTGTCACGCATATACGAGACGATGATCCGCCGCCGGGCGGGCGGGACCTCGCGCCACTTTGGGTGCACCCACCCGTGCTCGGGGGGCGGCTGATCTCGACTCGGGATCACCCAGCTGCGGGCGAAACGGATCGCCACCGGTGGGGGGTCCTCGGGGTGCAGGGCCCCGTGGTGAACCAGGATCCAGCGAGCCAGATCTTCCGTGCGCGGGCTGGCCTTGGCTCCCCAGGCGACCAGCAGCCGGTGCAGCCGCGTGCGGCGCCCAAAGGGCTGAAGTGGAAACAGCTCGCGCTGATCGAGGGTCTCCCAGCCGACCTCCCCCGGGTAGCGGACCTGGACGTGATAGCTGCTCCACCCCTCCGGCTTGTGGGTGAACAGGCAGGCGATGTTGTGCAGCTTCCCGAGCACGGGCGGGGCCGGCAGGCGCAGCGACGGCACGGTCGAGCGCAGCCCCATAGGGATGAAAAACAAGACCAAGAACGCGGCCACCGCGAGCCGGTCCCGGGCCCGTGGAACAGTCGACCCGGGGCTCCGCGCGGAGCCCGTGCTCCCCGGGCCGACCGGTGGATGGGGTGTCTCGCTCACCGCTCCAAAGGGTCACACGCGGCCGTTGTTAATGCCAAGCTGGGCCCATGTTTCGTTCGAGTGAGGCTGGTGTGTGGATGGTGGCCCGAGTCGCGCTGGCGGGCTCCCTGTCTCTGGCCTGTGCGGAGCCGCCGGTCGAGAGCAACTCCGACTCCGGGACGGAGAGCGGCGCCGAGACCATGACCGACGACGAGGTCGGGAGCAGCGAGAGCGGTGACTCGGGGAGCGAGTCCGAGTCGGACGGGTCGAGCACGACCTCCGAGTCGGATGCAGGGTCGGAGTCCGAGAGCGACGACGCCGAGACGGAATCGAGCACGGACACAGGCTCCGACATGGGCTCCGACATGGGCTCCGACACAGGCGGGTCTCTGGACGAGCTCCTGACCCTCGATCAGGTCCAGGTCAAGGGCACCCACAACAGCTATCACATCGAGCCCTTCGTGGCCCTCGACTCCAGCCACGAGTACACCCACCCACCCCTCGACGTGCAGCTCGAGGACTTCGGCGTGCGCGCGTTCGAGATCGACCTACACAAGACCCTGCTCGGCGACGAGCTGGTCGTCTATCACATCTCTATCCTCGACCAAGTCAGCACCTGCGACAGCCTCGTCGACTGTCTGGCGACCATCGCCGGCTGGTCCGACGCGAACCCGCAGCACCTGCCGATCATGGTGTGGTTCGAGATCAAAGACAGCACCGGGGGCTCGCCCATCGACGACCTCGACCTCGTCGACGAGGCGATCTTGTCGGTCTTCGACCTCGACCGCCTGATCACCCCCGACTTCGTGCGCGGCGACCACGAGACCCTGCGCGGGGCGATCGAGGACGACGGTTGGCCGACCTTGGGTGAGGTCCGAGGCAAGCTCATGTTCATGATCCTCAACGGCGATCACGGCGCGGTCGTCAGCTACACCGCCGGCTTCGACAACCTCGACGGGCGAGCCATGTTCGTGAGCACCGACGCGGCCGACTTCGACCGTCCCTACGCGGCGGTCAGCAAGATCAACAATCCGGGCAGCGGCGACATCGCGCTCGCCCACGCAGCCCGGATCATCGTCGCCAGCAACACCTGCGCCGCGAACCAACCCGAGTCCGAGTGTTTCGCCGAGCTCGACGACGCGGACGCCACCGGTCCGCACCACCTCATGGACGACCGCCTGACACCCAAGGACGGGGACACCTACTTCCTCGACCTGCCCGACGGCAACCCAGCCCAGTGCAACCCGGTGACAGCGCCCCCGGAGTGCACCAGCGAAGCCGTAGAAGACCTGCCCTAGCAGTCCGTGGTGAAACCCATCGCGGCGCCTCGCGCA
>CAYVJQ010000137.1:0-8861 GCA_964451725.1 uncultured Nannocystaceae bacterium
GCCTCGGCGACGGGTTCCGCCTCGGCGACGGGTTCCGCCTAACCTCCCAGCGGATTTTCTCGGCGAACACAAGACCTCGCCGCTTCGGCCGCCCTGTGTGGGTGTCGTGTGCTGGGACAGTCATTTCGGGTCAGGTCTGAGGCATCCCGCCCCAGTGCGCGCAAAGACGCAATTCGACCCAAGCTGGGGCCCCGTCACGCCACTCTGTCGACCCACAGGAGCATGTTGGAGGCCCGTGCAGAGATCGGTCCAACGGCCTGTCGACGGCACGAATGTTGCTTGAACTTACCTTCGTGGTCGATCCTGCGTACAGCCCGAGGCCAGGATCCGCCGGCATCGCCTGGGCCGGCGACTCGGAGGCGACCGTGGCGGCACTCAGCGGGCGACCCTCCGAGGTCGCCTGGTCCCTGTTTTTAGACCGGACCCACCAATCGGGGCGCCCCCTGCTGCTGGAGCTCAGGGACACGGCGGTATTGGGAAGTCGAGCCCGGCGCCAGCTCGCAGGTGCCGCCCTCGGCCTCCGCGTGGCGATCCTCGCTGGAGACCTCCGAAACCGGGGCGTGGCGACCTCGCTTCGCTGGCTCGAGCTCGACGCCAACGAGTTCCTGCCTTCCGAGATCAGCGCTGCAGCCGCGTTTTTAGGCGTCGATCCCGATCGCCTGGCCCGATCGCTGTCGAGTTTGGACTCTCGAACCTGAACACAAACCCGCTCCCAGTCTGGGTGGCAGGCCGAACATCTTCGGGTCGAGCAGATTTTCGGAGCGAATTTCAGACGTCGAACTCTGCGGCGTCGAGGATCCCTGCGGCCAACAGCTTCTTGCGCAGGGAACCAGCCGGGATACCGAGCTGAGTCGAGATTGCCTTCGCCAACACCGATGGGGACGGGTCGGTCTCGTAGCTCATACGTTTACCCAAGAGCAAACCGAGACCCGCGAGCACGCTGCGAATCATCGCCTGCCGCAGGGTCTGACCGAGCAGGACAACGTGTGAGGCCATGAGGATGTCGGTGAGCTCGTCGTGATCTCGGACCAGAGCCCGGCGGCAGTCCATCCCGGGCATAGGGCAATCGGGGCCGATGACCACCGCAAAAAAGATGCTCTGCTCCGACGCGGTGTGTGCCGAACGGATCAGTTTGGAGAGCTCGACACTCCCTGCGGCGCTCGGCAACAGCCAGCGGATCACAACGAGCCGGCCTTCTACATAACTTGTGAAGTGTGGGGTCATCACGGGCCGGGCCCGAGCCTAGGATCTCCAGCATCCTCAATCCATGGGTGGTTTCGCGCTGCCCTCCCCGACCCAGGCCACGACAGGCCCACTGGCCGTCGGCACAAAACCCGGCTGAGACTACGCGGAATCGCGTTGTTCGAGTCTGCCCTCGCACCAGGCATGAAGTTTGCTTCACTGTCCCATGTGACACGATTCAGGGCCGAGGTCGGGCCTACAAATTCAGACCAGAGCGCGGACCCGAAGATCGCGTGGTCGAGCGATTTTGGATCGACCATCGCTCTCTTGAGAGGTCCCTCCCCCGACGGACCGGCCTGGCATGCGCTGCTCGATCGCCTGCACACCAAGCCGCGCCCGCTCTTGATCCGCATGCTCGATGCCGCCGACCTCGACGCTTCCCAGCGCCGGGACCTGGCCGATGCCATCGGTACGCGGGTGCCTGTGAGCCTGGTCGCCGACAGCGAGCAGGCCCGCGGCCTGGGCAAGGCCCTGTCGTGGTTCGGGGTGTGTGTGGAGGTGTTCGCCGTCGACGACTCGGCCGACGCCGCCCAGAGGCTGAGCTTGGATCCGGCCCTCGCCCAGGCCAGGGTCGCGGGCCTGACCCGAGCCGGCCACGACTGAGGCCCGCGAGAGCGGCCAATCTGAACTGTCTCCTCCCCCTTCGAAGGGGTCGCCCTCGGACGCTCAGGCTTCGGGCCCGGCAGTCGTTTCGTCGACGTCTCGGGCGACCGCGACCTCGCCGGCCAGCGCCGCCTTGCCGACCATGCTCTTCGAGGGATCGAGGCGCTCCTCCATCTCCGCCCCCGAGCCCAAGAGCACGGCGATCCACTTCAGGTCGTCGCTGCTCTCGAGCAAGATCTTGACGACCATGGTGAGGGGAACCGAGAGGAACATGCCCAGGGGGCCCCAGATCCAGCCCCAGAACACCAACGACAAAAACACGACCAGACTCGAGAGACCCAGGCGCTTGCCCAGGACCTTGGGCTCGACCACGTTGCCCATGATCATGTTGATGGCGAGGTAGCCCCCGAGCAGGACCAGCGCCCGCTCCCAGCCGAACTGCACCGCACCGAGCAACACCGGTGGCAAGGCCGCGATGATCGAGCCCAGGGTCGGGATGTAGTTGAGGAACAGGGCCAACACCCCCCACAACACCGGGTAGTCGACACCCACAGCGAGGCACAGGAGCCAGGCCGTGATCCCGGTGACGATCGAGATCTTGGTCTTGATCGACAGGTACTCCTGGATGTCGTTGACGACCCCGTTGAAGCGGTCGAGGCTGAGCTCCGAGTCGTCGTCCAAGACCGCCTGGAGCTTGCGGGGTAGACCGGCGGCCTCGGCCATGATGAAGCCGGTCGTCAACATGACGAAGGCCGTGTCGGAGAGCACGGAGCCAATGCTGGCGACCATCTTGCCCGCGAACCCGGCGGCCGCGCTCGCGTCGACGTTGGAGATCAGAAAGTCGCGGGACACGACCACGCCGCGGCCCTCGAGCCACGACACCCAGCCGGAGCTCATGTCGATCAGGCGGGCCTCGTACTGGGGCAGGTTGTCCGAGAAGTTGGCGATCGAGTTGCCGATCAGCAGAGAGACCACGCTGAACGAAGCCACGACCCCCGCCAAGACCACGGCGACCGCGAGCCAGTCGGGGAGCCGGCGTTTTTGCAGCCAGCGCACCGGTCGGACCGCGAGCACGGCCAAGAACGCCGAGAACAAAACCGGCACCAAGATCGATCCCGCCGCGCGCAGGCCCGCGACGACCACACACAGTGAGGCGCAGGTGATCAGAACCCTCAAGCCAATGGCCCGCTTCTCGGACATGGGCGAGAGTATAGGCTCTGTCAGCGCTCGCCGAGCGGTCCGATCAGATCCCCGAGGTCGACGGTCGCCCGATCTTTGGTGACCACGAAGGGGCGCTCGTCGAACTCGACCCCACCGCGCCCGTCGTGTTGGACGATCTGGACCTTGCCCATGCCGTAGCCGCTCGCTCCGATCGCGTAGTAGTGGATCTGGAGGTTGTAGGGGTAGCCACTCGCCGCTCCGAGCACCGAGAACACCTCTGGGCCGTAGCCCTGGGTGAGCTCGTAGTCGAGTGCTCCCCCCGAGCGCAGACCGCGGTTGAAGTAGTAGGCGTGGCTGCCGAAATAGTCGCGGACGTGGAGGTCGACGTCGCTGCCCCCCGTCTCCCAGGTCAGCACGAAGCGCAGCGAAGGCCCACGCTCGAGCTCTCCACCGGCGAGCTTCAGGGCCGCCTCGATCTCGGCGCTGGCCAGCGGTTCGTCGGCCAGCCAGGCCGCGGCGATCAGGCCCAGGTCCTCGCGCAGCACCCTCTCCACGCCGGCGAAGGGAGCCCCCTGCTCCGCGCTCCAACCCCGGCGCAAGCCCGCGGCGAGGACCTCGAAGGCCGCCCGGGGTCGACCCGCACGGAGCAGGGCGAAGGCCAGCAGGCGGTGGCTCGAGGGGTGGTCGGGACGCTGCTCACGGGCGCGCCTATAGGTGTCGATGGCCAGCCGCCCCCCCGCGCCACCGAGGTGTTCGAGGCGGGAACCCGCGAACCGCCGCATGTCGGCCCGGTTGGGGAACATGTCGATGATCGAGCCGTAGGCCCTCGCCGCAGCCTCGATCTCGCTGCCGGCCTCGAGCGCCTCCCCGAGCGCGACCACGGCCATGACCTCGCCCGGCTCCGCCTCCCGCCAGCGTCGCGCGACCTCCCTCGCCTGGGCCGTCTCCCCCCAGGCGATGAGATTCATGACCGTCAGCAGGTTCCCGCTCAGGGCGTCGTCGAGCTCCCGTGGCGGCGGGTTGGCGCGCGCCCGCTCAGGTCGCCGCCGGCCGTCCCAGACCTTGGCCTGACGCAGGCGCTGGAGCGCCGCTTCGGGGCTGTCCACGGCGGGCTCGGGCGCCGGGGTCGATCGCGGCCGCACCCGAGACGGGTCGACCATCGGGCCAGGGGAGGTGGCGACCGCATCCGCGTCGCTCGAGCGAGGTCGCCAGGTCCCCGGGTCGGCCCCCCTGCCGACGCCGGCCGAGGTCGAGAGCCCGGCGTCGAGGGTCACGGAGGGGAAGCGAGGCAGGCGGGGGCGGGCCAGGGGCGTGCCCTCGTCGGCGAGCGCTTTGGGCAGCCCACGCCTGCGCCGTTGGACCCCGTCGGGACCGGCGAACAGCACGTCGGGCAGGCCGGCCGGGTCGAGTTGGGCCCGGGCGTAGTCCTGCTCTCGCGCGGGCATGCCGAGCCGGGTGTAGCCGTTGAGCACCCGGTTGCGCGTGGACAAATCGACGATCCTTCGCCACAGCTGACGCCGAGCCGCGAGCGGCTGACCGGCGGCCTTGTCCTCGAGCGTAGCGACCAGAAACTCGACCCTGGCGCGCTCGAGGGCCCACCCCACCAGCGGCTCCTCGACTTCCACCAGAGGCACGCGCCAGGTATGCCGGCCGTGGCTCTCGACCTCGATGCGCAGCTCGTTGCCGACCGTCTCGACGTCGGCGAAGACCAGGATCTCGTCGTCGGACTGCACCCCCCGAACCACCTCGGGGTAGTACCAGCGGGCTCCAGGCACGGTGATACGAACCTCGTCGTGGACGGTCCGCAGAAGCCGGCGGACCAGGGCCCGCGGGTTGTCCTCGCTGTCCAGGACCAGGCCCCACTCGGGCAGCTGGCGAACCAGGCCGTCGAGCCCCCGGCTCTCGAGCTCGGCCCGATCCGCGAGCAGGTCGAGGCGCAGGACCCCGTTGTCGGCGAGCTCGGCGATGGTCTCGAACAGGGCCTCGCGCCGGGAGACCCCGGTGGTGGCGACCCCATCGGAGATCAGGAGCACACGGTCGATGTCGTGACCCCGGCGGGCCCCCACATGCCGCAGAACGCCGACCAGGTTCGAGGCCCCCAGGGGCCGACGGGCATGGAGACGCTCGAACACCCCGCGCTCGATACCCCCGAGTGGGCCCTCGTAGAGGGTCTCGTAGCTCTGGTCGAAGGCGATCAGGCGCAGCCAGATCTCGTTGCCCGTCCACGGTTGCATGGCCTCGATCAGGCCGGCGAGCGCCTCCACCCGCTCGCCGTAGCCCACGGCCCGCGATGCGCTGGTATCGAAGAGCACGGTCAGGCCGTGGATGGGCGCGGCGTGGTCGTGGGTCAGGGGGTTGATGCGGACCGCGACCTTCCGACCGCTGCGGACCCCCGTGCGCCGCTGCCCCGTGGTCGGAACGACCAGGTCCCCCGAGGCGCTCCAGTCGAGTTCGTGCAGCTCCAGGCGCCGCTGTCCGGTCTCGTCCATACCCAGCTCCTCGGGGATGCGGCTGGCCGGGAAGACCTCGAAGAAGGGATCCGGCTGGCCCCGCACGACCACCTGGGCCGAGAAGCGCGGGACATCGTGGAGCCCTCCGAGGTGGACGCGATAGGCCTCGTCGACCCGCTCGAAGGCCTCGGCATAAGACACGATCACCTGTTGCCGCGCCCGCCCGGGCACCTTGGGGAGCTCGACCTCGAAGCGCTGACCGACCTCGGGCTCGAGTTCGAACTCGGGATTCGCGGGCCGGTAGAGCGAGGGACGGAGCGGACCGAGCTCGCGCTCGATGATCTCGGCGTCGCGCCACGAGCCCTCGATCAGCGCCGCGAAACGAGTCACCTGGGCACCCCGGGGCAGGGTCACCGTGAGCGTCGCGTCGAGGGCCCGGGACTCGGGGTTCTCGAACTCGAGGTGGAGCTCGCTGAACGCCAGCGGATCCTCGAGGGTCCCCCGGAGCTCGAGCGACTGGAGCGGGAGGTCGGTGCCGTCGCGGGCCGTCAGTCGGATCGGCCGCGGGTCTCGGGGTGCGGGCGGCTCGAGCAGCTCCCCCGGTCCCAGCTGCGACAGGGGCGGCCGAGAGTTCTCCGAGCTGGGCTCGGTGCAGGCGAGCAGACCGACAACCACTGCCAGCAGCGCGAGCAGCGAAGCCCACGGCCGACGCGTCGTGCGACCGCCTACCCTGGGGACCACATCATCCACCCCGCAGCGATGGTCGCACTGCGCCCGGTGTGGGCGCAAGCTGTCTGGATCCCCACACCATGGCCGCGATCGCGCACCGACCCGGGCACGGCAGGAATCGAAGCTTTGCTCCGTTGGTCGGCTCAACCGGGTGCAAAACGACGACCTGACGCCGAGGATCTGTGCAATTCGAGCATCGGGTCCCTCGAGTCCGGGCCGGGAGTCGCCGAGCCCGGCCGGCTTGATCCCACCGGCCGCGGGCGGCACGATGCCGACCCGCGACGGGCCCACGTTTCACGGGCGCGCGAGGAGCCGGATTTGGACACTGAGCCGCAACCCGACGCCGACGCCGACCTGGACGATCCCCACGAGCCGGACACCACGGCCACGCCAGAGGTGGATCCCACCCTGCCCTGCGCCCTCACCCCGCAGGTGACCGCCCCTATCAGCGTCCAGCGCCCGCCCCCCTTCGCCGGCGGATGGCGGGCGGCCGGCGCGGGTATCAACGATGCGCTGCGCAAGGTCGGCGGCCTCCGAGGCCTCAAACTGGTCGCCCAGATCCACGCGCCCGAGGGCCTCGACTGTCCCGGCTGCGCCTGGCCGGGACCCACCGGATCGGGGCGGTTTCTGGCCTGCGAGGGTGGGATCCGGGCGGTGGCCGATCAGGCGAGCATCCGACAGGCGGATCCGCGCCTGTTCGAGACCTACACCAACCGAGAGCTGTGCGAGCGCAGCGATCACTGGCTCAACGAGCGCGGCCGGCTCAGCCACCCCATGGTCCGCCGTCCCGGCAGCGCAAACTATGTGCCGATCGACTGGGACGCGGCCATCGCCATGATCGCCGAGGCCATGGGCGCCCTCGACGATCCGAGCCAGGCCGTGTTCTACGGCTCCGGCCGGGCCAGCAACGAGGCCGCGTTCACGCTCCAGCTGCTCGCCCGCCAGCTCGGCACCAACAACCTCCCGCACAGCAGCAACTTCTGCCACAGCGTCAGCGACCGGGCTCTGCGCGAGCAGCTCGCCCCGCTCGGGCCCGAGCACGCTCGGATCGCCACGCTGGCCGACTTCGACACCGCCGACGCCATCTTTTGTCTGGGCCACAACCCCGGCAGCAACCACCCCCGCATGCTCCAGACCCTGCGCGCGGCCAAGCTGCGCGGGGCGACCCTCGTGGCCGTCAATCCCCTGCGCGAGGTCGGCCTGTCCCGCTACAAAGACGTGCGCGCCCGCGGAGGTCGCATCGGCAACGGCACGGCCCTGTGCGACCTCCACCTGCCCGTGCACATCGGCGGCGACCGGGCCGTGCTCGCGGGCCTGATGAAGGGCACGATCGAGGCCGGCGCCGTCGACCGGGAATTCATCGATGCCCACACCGAGGGCTACGCCGAACTCGAGGCCGAACTCGAGGCCGCGACGTGGGCGAGCTTGGCCACCGCCAGCGGCGTGGCCGAGGCCGACCTGCGCCGGGCCGCCGAGATCTACGCGAGTGCCCCCCGAACCATCATCTGCTGGGGCACCGGCCTGACCCAGCACAGCGACGGTGCCGAGACCCTCGGCGCCCTCACCAGCCTGCTGCTCCTGCGCCGCAACCTCGGCCGCCCGGGCACCGGCCCCTTTCCCATGCGCGGCCACCACAACGCTCTGGGCAGCCAGCGCGTGGGCCTGCGCCACGATCCCGCCCCGGGCCTGCTCGCGGCCCTGGCCGAGCACTGCGACATCGAGGCCCCCCAGACCCCGGGCCTCGACGTGTTGGACAGCCTCGCCGCGCTCCACGAGGGCCGCGTCGCCCTGGTCTTCAACCTCGCCGGCAACCTCTTGTCTGCGGCCCCCGACACGGCCTACAGCGCCGAGGCCCTGCGCCGCGCATCCCTGATCGTGCACCTGTCCACCAAGCTCAACCGCGGACACCTCATCGGCGGTGGTGCGGCCCTGCTCTTGCCTTGCCTCGCCCGCACCGAGCTCGACCCCGCCGGCCGGATCAGCACCGAGGACGCCAGCGGCCAGCGCCGATTCTCGATCGGGAGCCGAGCCCCCGCCTCCCCCGAGCTGAGGTCGGCGACGGCGATCCTCGCGGCAGTCGGCGCGGCTGTGTTTCCGCGCGCGACCTGGCCGGCCCTCGCCGACAACTACGAGGTTCTGCGCGCGACCATGGACGCCGTCGCCGGACCTCCGGGCCCGCCCATGCCCGCGCCCCGGACCCTCGGCCGAGCCCAGCTCCGCTGCGGCCTGCCCCCGGCTCGCACCCTCGCCGACGACGAACTCGTGCTGACCACCGTGCGCAGCCACGACCAGCACAACTCCATCATCTACGAGCGCGGTGATCGCCTGCGGGGGATCTGGGGTTACCGGCGCCTGCTCTTGATCAGCCTCGCCGACCTCGAGCGGCTCGGGCTCGAGCCCTACGACCAGGTCGACCTCAGCAGCGAATTTGCGGGTCGCACCCGACTCGCGCCGCGCTGGCTGGTGGTCCCCCACGCCATCCCCGAGCGCTGCTGTGCCGCCTATTTCCCCGAGGCCAACGCGCTCGTGCCCTTCGAGCACCGAGATCCTGTCGGCCGGACCCCGTCGAGCAAGTCCGTGGTCGTCAAGATCGCCAAGTCGGCCGCTCTGCCTGAGCGCAAGCCCCTCCAGCGGCTCCGACGCTGAGCGCGACCCAGACGAGCCCCCCGAGCGAGG
>CAYVJQ010000137.1:8961-18921 GCA_964451725.1 uncultured Nannocystaceae bacterium
CAGACCCGCGTGGTGCGATCTTCGGCTCCAGCCATGTTGCACGCGAGCATCACGATCGAAGAACCCAGCGGGCGCGGAAACACGAGCGCCGTCTGGGCCTGGCTCCGCGATCTGTTTCGCTCCAAAGAGGAACTCGATGCTCTCGAGCACGCCTTTGGCCAGCGCACCCTCGAGCGCCTCGGGGCCGTCGGCCGGGCGCTCGAGAGCTGCGGTGTCTCGGACGTCATTCACCTTTTCATCGACGACCGACCGATCTACGAGGACACCTCGGACGAGCGAGACGACCTCTCTGCGGCCCTCACCCGAGCCACTCAGGGTCGGGAGGTCGACACCCACTTCGAGACCCTGCGCCTGGTCGTCTCGGCCGTGGACGATCACCTCCACCAGCTCATCGACATCCAGATCACCGGTCGTGGACAGGGGGCTGGGCCCCAGATCAAGATCGAGCTGGCCGCCCGCCACCAGGACCTGCGGATCGAAGTCGGCGAGCAGGCCCACACCTACCGAGATCGGGTCTTGACCGCAGTTCGAGTCGCCGCGGAACCAGGCCGCGGCCTCGAGCGTTTCGCCGCCCACGCCCGGGCCCTGCACGAGGCCTTGACCGCCGCCCTGCCCGGGGCCCACATCCAATCGAGCGAAGCGGAGATCCGCCTGATCCGAGCCGGCACCAAACAGGTCGGGCGGCTGCGCAACCTGGGCTTCGAGCGCGCCGTCCGCCTCCCCACCTACCGCTCCAAGGCCACGCACCGGCGCACCGGCGCCTACGACAGCCCGTTTTATTACTACTACTTCGACCCCTACCAGGATCTCCTGCACTGGATCATCGTCGAAGACATGCTCGCCTGCGGGACCTGGACCGACTCCCGCGTCCAGGTCGTCGATCGCACCGGTGCGCCCCTGTTTTTGGGTTCCGAGGCCCACGCCCACCGGGACGACAACTTCGAGGTTGCCCGCGAGGCACTCACGATCACACCTGAATCGGGGCTCGTGATCGACCCTGCCATTCCCCGGGTCAGCTCCATGGACCCGGTGGAGATCGGTAGCCCCCACACGCCGGGCTACGGCGGCGGCGGCGACGGCTGAGCGGGCCCCCGGCAGCCGGCGCTGCGCTCAGATCGACTGCGTGGGACTGGGCTGCGTGGTACTGGGCTGCGTGGGGCCGGGCACGGGCGGAGCGACCGCGTCGATCCACAGCCGGTGCAGCTGCGTGTCCGTGAACGTCTCCGCGGCCAGCTCCCCCCAGGTCATACCGGGCTCGGGCACGAACTTGCGGTTCGGGTCGAGCATCACCGGAACCGCCGCGGCCCGCCCCTTGGGCACGTCGAAGCCGACCGTGACCGCGTACAAGAGCGTGCTGATCTCGTCGACCTTCTCACAGCCGCACTCGGCGATCCCGCGCGCGGCGACCTCGGCCAACTTGGCGCAGCGCTGATCAGGGGCGACCGCGCTGACCTCCGTGAACGCGGATCCGAAGGCCGGACAGGCCTCCGCATACGCGCGCACGCCCATCGCCACGAACATGACCCGCTCGCCCGGATCGTCGGGGGCCTTCGCCTTCAGTTCGTCGATCAGATCCGGACGGCGCGGCTGAGGCACGGGCTCGGGATCGGCGACCCGAACCAGAAAGCGGACCTCCCTGCGGCCCTGCGAGGCCAGCCCACGCTGGAGCTCCGCGACCGTGGTCACGGGTACATCCGCGGCGACGGCGAGGACCATCTGGCCGGGCTCCGGGATCTGGCGGGGCGGGTCGGCCAACCACGCTTGAATCGCTACCGTGCCCCCGCCCTCCGGATCCGTGAGCCCGCTCTTGGTCAGGGTGATCACCCTCGTGTCCGTGGGGTGGTAGCTGGGCGCGTCCCAGTCGACCGCAGGCAGATCGATGGGTGGGATGCCGATGTCGTAGCCACACAGGGCCCCGTACTCGAGCTCGAGGACCTCGGCCGAGCAGGAGCCCTCGCTCGCTCGTTCCGGCTCGGCGGCGCCCGCTTCGACGGCGCCGTCGACCGCCGGGGTCCCACCCTCGACCGAAGCGCTGCCCGTCTTCACCCCGGAATCGGGTGGGGCCTGACACCCGCTCACAGACAGCAACCCCACACAGGCCAGCGTGAGCGCGGTGAACACAGAGGGGCCGATATTTTGGTCGAGGGCGTACACGGTGGAGGCGAGAGCGTAGCAGCCCCCTCACGGGCAGCCCCCCTCTCAGAACCTCACTCCTCCGGCGGCGCGAGCGGGATTCGGACCACGAAGCGCGCTCCTCCCAGCGCCGCGCTGTCCTCCACGTGGATCTCACCACCGTGGTCCAAGACGATCTTCTTCACGATCGCCAGCCCCAGGCCCGTGCCCTGATCCCGGGTGGTCTCATAAGGCTCGAACACGAGCTCGCGGCGCGACACCTCGATCCCCGGGCCGTTGTCGTCGACGGCGATGAACGCGGTCTCCCGCCCTGGGCTGACCCCGGCGCTGACCTGAATGCGGACCTCCCCGACCGCGGCCTCGCGCGCAGACAAAGCTGCGTTCTCCACCAGGTTCACCAAGATCTGCTTGAGCAGCTGGCGGTCACCGAGGACCTCGAGGGTCGCCCCCCCAGGCCCGGGGTCGGGCAGGTCGAGGACCTCGAGCAGCTCGTCGCCCTGGCTGAGATGCCCATAGGCACGCTCGAACTCCCCCAGCACCCGCGCCATGCCCACGACCTCCAGGGCGACGTCGGGGACCTTGGCGAACTCGGAGAAGCTCGTGACCATGCGGCGCAGACTGTCGACCTCGTCCTCGATGATCTCCACCGAGTCGCGCAGCAGCTTCGAGAACTTCGGGTCCGTGCCCGGGTCCTTCTCGCGCAGCTGCTGGGCGGCGAGTTGGATCGGGGTCAGGGGGTTCTTGATCTCGTGGGCGATACGCCGGGCCATCTCCTGCCAGGCCCCGATCCGCTGGAGATAGGCGATGCGCCGGCGTGTGTCTTCGAGCTCGTCGAGCATGGTGTTGAACGCAGCCGCGAGCAGGCCCAGCTCGTCGCCGCCGAGCCTCGGGGCCCGAGCCGAGAGCTCACCCGAGGCGACCTCGCGCATCGCCCGAGACAGGTCCGAGACCTTGCGCGTGGTCCGACGGGCGATCACCAGACCCGCGAGCACGGCGACCAACAACACCAGGCTGCTCGCCAGACCGATCGCTATGACCACCGCCCGCTGGACATCGTTGCGTTCGACGGTCTCCTCTGTGCCCGCGGCCCCGCGGATCTGGACCGTGCCCAGATCGCGGGCCAACTCTCCCAGGCGCTGATGCCGACTCGAGATCGCGGGGTCCGCCGCCCAGGTCACGCGCACGGTCCCCCGCTCCCGGTCGTCGAGCGGCCAGACCACAGGCACACGCATGGTGTCGCGCGCCCCCCAGTCTCGCTCGCCCGTGACCACCACTGGCTCGGCGTCCGGGCGAGCGACGACGACCTCGATGACCGCCGGGTGGGCCGCGATCCAGTCGCTCAAAAAACCCTCGAGCCGGGCCTCGTCGATATCCTCGATCTCGTGAGGGAGCAGCTCGGTGCGGGCCAAGAACGAGTCGCGTTGGGCCGCAGCGAGCTCGGCGTAGTAGGGCTCGGCGAGCTCGATGACCTCGCGCTCGAGGGCGACCTGCTGCTCCCCGATGCGATCGTAGTAGGCGACCGTCAGGGCCACCAGGTAGCCCGAGGCGCCGACACACAAAATCCCGATTGCCACCAAGGAGATGGTGATCCGGGCCTCGAGTCGCCCCCACCAAGGCGGCCTGTGGCCCAACGTCTGGCGGCCCTCGGCGGTGCGGAAACCCGCCCGGTCGGGCTTGTGACGTCCTCGTCCTCGGCCCCGCTTCCGCCCGGCTGATCCCCGCTGCGCCGCTTCGCGCTCCGAGCTGACGCCCTGTTCGTCTCCGGTCACGGTCCTCAGTCCTCGGGGATGAAAAACAGGTGGGTGCGAAACTCGCTGGTTTTCTCGGCTTTGGCCCGCGAGCGGACGAACATGCCGACCCAGCGGGAGAACACCTCCAAGTCTCGATCTTGACCGCGCCCGCCCCCCCCCATCGCCCCTCCGGCCTTGGCCTGAAGGGGGTTGCGCTGGGCAAACACGGATACGAAGTAGGCCTCGTCCTCCCCCCTGATCAGGACACCGGTGGCGACCACGGCCACCCGCAGGCTGGTCGCCGCCTTGATCGCGTCGGCCCGGAGCGCGAAGCGGCGCAGCGTGGTTTTGCCCTTCCCGACCGTGGTCTGGACCATGTAGTCCCGGTTCCAGGGGTCCCACTGGACCTTGATCTCGATCTTGCGTGTGCCCACAGGCGCCCGCGGGGCCCCCTTCTTGAACACCCCGATATCGTAGACTAGGCGCGTCGCCCACCCCGACTCGAGCGACTTCATGGCATGGCGATCGCCCTCTCGCAGGAGCTCCGGGGCCGAGAACGCGACCTTCACCGCGCTACTGTTATAGGTGAACTGGGCATCGCGCCTGGGCAGGGCCTCGGGTGAGGCTGCGACCAGAGGCAGGGCCAAGACCGAGGCCGCCACAGCCCAGGCGAAGCTGCGGCGGGTCCAGCTCAAAGTGGAGTCCTCTCGAGGATGTTGGCGATGGAGATCGCGAAGGTCCCCATGCTGGTGTCGAGCTTGAGACCAAAGTCGGCGTTGAAGCCGAGCGGGGCAGCGGGCTGGCCAGCCGCTCGTCGCATGCTGCGCTCGGCCCGGGTCCCCGTCAGCGTGAACACACCCGCCGACAGGTAGAGGTAGCCGCCGTAGACGAACGAGGTCCGGGGCCGCAGAAACAGGGGCATGCCGTACTCGAGATCGACACGACCGCCGATCTGAGCCAGGGGGTAGGCGTCGACGCCGGTCCCAAAAACGTCGATGGGCGCGCGCGTCGAGTACTGGAGGCCCATGGTCCGACCCGGCGTCCAGTCGGCGAGGTCACCGGGCAAGATAGCCTCGAAGCGCGGAGCATCACCGGCGATCTGGGCGCCCCAGAGGCTCGGCGTGAGCCAGTGCCCCCACGGCAGCCGGAAGCTGTAGCCCCCACCGATCAGCACCCGGAGATACTCGTAGCTCGATCCGATCGCCGGCGACGACAGCTGTACGTCGAGGCGGATATGGCCGCCCTTGCCCAAGATCGCCGCCCGACTGCGCTGGTCCCAGGTGAACGAGAACTCGGCCGAGCTCAGAAAGTGCACGCCGTCTTGAAGACGAAGGTCGAGGTCTTGGATCTCCCCCGAGGGCAGCTCGCGCGTGGGCGTCGTCGCGGGCATCTGAGCGTCGATGACCTCGAAGCGAAAGTCGATGCCCAGGGCCAAGTCGGCGCGGAAGGGCATGGTGATCCCGACGACCCCGCCGTAGCGGTTGTAGGGCAGGGTGTCGAAGTTGGCGGGGCTCGGATCGTGATCCTCGCCGCGGACCCGATAGGGCTCGTTGGCGAGGATCATGTAGGCGCTCCCGGCCGCACCCAGGGGTGTCCCAGCGAGGGCTGGAAGCTCCGCGAACACCTTGTAAGACTGCTGGCGGCGGTCGTTTGCGACCCCGCGCGCGCGGGTCCCGACCACGAAGCCCGCACCCAGATGCACCGAGCTCCCAGCCAGGTTGCGCTCGACGATCTCGACCCCGCCGGCGAAGGTCGTCAGCAGCGAGTTCTGGCCGTGGATGTCGCTGATCACCAGCGAGCCCCGCTCGTGGAGATCGACGACCAACACGGCCCGGGAGGCCGCGCCGTCGGAGACCGGCACCAAGCGAATAGCGACCTCGTCGAAGTACCCGGTCGACGCGAGCCGCTGGATCGCCCGGGCGATACGCGGGTCCTCGGGCCAAAACACGAGCTCGCCCTCGCTCAGATCCTCGGCTTCGAGAGCCTCGGTGATCTGCCGGGCGGCGACCTGCTTGCGACCGACGATCTCGAGCGCGACGATCTCGACCGAGCGCTCGACCGGTGCCTCGAGTGACACACCTCCGTGTCGAGGTTCATCGACCTCCCTGACCTCCCTGACCTCCCTGACCTCCCTGACCTCCCTGACCTCAAAGCTCGCCGCCCGCCCCTGGGTTCCCCTGCTGTTCGCCGGAGGACGGACCGGGCTCTCCTGGCTCTCGCCCACCGGCGGCCCCGCGAGCGCCCTGGACTCCAGCGTGAGACCCAGCAAGAACCACACACACAGACCCAGCAGCCCGCAGCGAAACCCCTCACGACACCTCGCTTGGCCCCTCCGCCGATGGCCGCGTCGCCGAAACTTGCAGTACGCCCGGTACAGCGGCGTTTCAGCGCCCCGGCCTCGACGGAAGTTCCGGCGCGGGGCGACGCGATGGGTTTCATCGGTTTCACCACAAGCTGCTGGGCTCGCCGTGCTGATCCAGCGGTAGACACACCCGAGACCGGCTGGATTTCGGTAGCCTGGGGCGCCGTGCCGCACCGGGTGAGTGTAACCGCGGTCCCCTGCCGCGTCCCGTGTAGTCCGGGCTCCGTGAGTCCCATCACCAGCGACTCGGCTGTTGCGTCAGCGCAATGGAATCGGCTGACTGGCCGCAGTTCAGCAGTTTTGCGCACACACGATGGTGAAGCGCGCAATCTGGTGCCGACCTCAGTCGGCGGCGTGCGTAGAGAGGCGTCCTGTCTCCAGCGCAGCGAGGTCGAGGTCGAGTTCGCGTGGTTCAGAGCCAGCACCCCTACCCCGAGATACGCGGGTGCAGAGTTGGTGCTCCAAAATCCCGATCCAACCCGGGAACGAAGGCCGCACCGGAGCTCGTGACTTAAAACTGATTGCTGCTCTAAAGTGCACTCGTGACGGAGCCACAGAGGATCTTGGTCGTCGAGGATGACGATGCCAACTACGCCCTGATCGCGCGTGTGCTCGAGTCCACCGGGCTGTGGCGAGTCAGCCGCGAGACCCGGGTCGAGCCGGCGCTCGAGGCCGTGCGCGCGGCTCGGCCCGTGGCCATTCTGCTCGACCTCGACCTCCCCGGCACGGAGGGCTTGGCCCTCGCCCGCGTGGTCAAGGGCGACGCCGAACTCCGAGACATCCCGATCGTCGTGGTTTCGGCCAGCGTCATGAAACAGGAGCACGTCAAGGCCAAGGCCGCCGGCTGCGAGTACTTTGTGGAAAAGCCCTTCGATATCGACCGCCTGCGCGCGGTCGTGGCCGAGGCCAGCGGGCGCCCGGCCCCCGCATCGAGCTGACTGCATCGAAGTGGCCGCACCGAAGTGGCCGCATCGAACTGGCCGCGCTCTCGGACCGACTTCCTTTGGCCTCCCCAGGATCGTGGCGCATCGGCTCTTCGATCCGATGCCGGCCAATCGAGAGGATCAGCCTCGGCCACGATCCTGGGCGTGGCGCTCGAGAGCCGCGAGCTGCTCAGGGGTGTTGACTCCGGCGACCTCGAGGGCGTCGACCTCGACCGCCGCGACCTCCCCCGCGCTCGCCCGCAGGGCCACGAGGTCGGTCAGGTAGACTTCGCCAGCCGCGTTTCCGGCACCGAGCTGCGGGAGCTCGCGCCTGAGGTGCGCGGCCAGTACGCAGTAGACACCCGCGTTGCACTCCTGGATCGCCAGCTCGCGCTCGCTCGCGTCGCGCTGCTCGACGATGGCGACCACCCGGCCCTGTGGGTCGCGGACGACTCGCCCGTAGCCGGTCGGATCTTCGGGTACGAAAGTCGCCAGAGCCAGCCCGGATCCGCTCTCGCTGCAGGCGGCCATGAGCGCGCCCAAGGTCCGGCCCCGGAGCAGAGGTACATCGCCGCTGAGGATGAACACGGCGCCGTCGAACCCGGGCTCGAGCGCAGGCAGGGCGCAGCAGACCGCGTGCCCCGTGCCCCGTTGCTGGTCCTGGACCGCGAACTCGACCACCCAGCCGCGCTCGCTGGGGCAGGCTACGCGAACCGCCTCTCGCACCGCCTCCCGCTGGTGGCCCACGATCACGATCGAGCGCTCGGCTCCCGCCTCCCTGGCCGCGCGCAGGGGGTGAACCACGAGCGGCTGCCCTGCGAAAGGGTGCAGGACTTTGGCCAGATCGGAGCGCATGCGTGTGCCCTTCCCGGCCGCGAGCAACATGGCGACACTTCGCATCTCGGCACGCTACGGGATGCGCGGCACGGACTCCAGCCGCATCGACCGTGTTAGGGTGGACACGGCCGACCGCGATGACCGAGCGCATTCAGAGCTTCAGTGAGTTCTTCCCCTACTACTTGGGAGAGCACCGCGATCCCACCTGCCGCGCACTCCATTTCGTCGGTACGACCGGCTTCTTCGCCATCTCCGGTTGGTTCCTGTGGCGGGAGCCCTCGAGCGTCGGACCGGCCATCGCCGGCATGGTCATCCTCGGCCTTTTGGGCCACTTCCTCGAGCCGCACCGCAACCCTGCGCCCCTGTTTCTGGCCATGATCGGCCTGGGCCTGTGGGTTCAACCCTGGCTGCTCACGGGCATCGTGTGGGCCTACGCCTTCGCCTGGGTCGCCCACTTCAAGATCGAGAACAACAGGCCCGCGACCTTCACCTACCCCCTGTGGTCGCTGATCTCCGACTTCCGCATGTGGGGGCTCATGGTGACGGGCAAGCTGTGGTCCGGCGATCCGGTCGAAGAGTTCGGCCGACAGGCGGCGAGCAGCGACTGACGAGGCCCTACAGGCTGGGCTGACAATCAGGGGAGAAGTCCCTCGTCTAGGTCGAGTCGGTCGAGCAACTCGCAAAGCTGCGCAGGCGTATTGCAGGGCGCGAGCACCCGCGGATCGGGCAGCGAGGAGACGGGGACCGGGTGGACGTCAGGGCCCCTGAACAGGCTCTGGAGACGGCCCTCGCCCCGCTCGATCAGGGCCTGGGCTCGCGCCGACATGGGTGCACATCGAAGCGCAGCCGCGAACGGGTGGCGGCGGCCTTCCCGATCCTCGGGGACCAGCGCAGAGGCCTCCGGCCGCCTGCGCAGCTCGTCGATCATATGGGTCACGTGCGCCGTGCTGAGGCCCGCGGCGTCGCAGCTGCCGAGGTAGGCGAGGTCTACACCCCACTTGAGCGCACACTCGAGCGCAGCCGCGATGCCGACCAACGGGCCGGCGTCGAGTTGAGGGTCATCGACCCGGATCCACGCGGCGCCCAGCGAGCCCAGGGCTGGGAGTTCTTGCCCTGGGGCGGCGCTGATCACTAGGGGGTCGCAGCGGGTGGCCAAGGTCCGGGCGACCCGTTGCAACATGGTCTCCCCGTGGATGTCGATCCAGGCCTTGTCTCGGCCCATGCGGCGGGAGCCGCCGCCCGCGAGAATGATGGCTCCGACCTTGGGCATGCTTGCCAACCATACTCCGGCGCCGAAACCCGGTCCCGGGGTCTTCCCAGTCGACCCCCGTGCTCGAACGACAAAATTGTCGGATGAACCTGCTCGGCACATACAACTGGGCGTCGCGCAGCCCCCAACCCCACGTTTCAAACTCATCCGACCCATTTCGTGATTTCCAGGAGACTCCTTGCCGTCTCCAACCAACACGCGAAGGCGGAGACCAAGCAGCCACCGCCGAAAACAAGAAACCATCCCACTCTCAGGGCACCGGTGCGGTTTGCGCGCCCGCGAACCGGCATACCCAGTAGCTACCGAACGGGAACAGGACCTCTCGGATGCCCGCCAAAAACAACTCTCGAGCCACCGCGTAGGCCCCCTGCCAAACCCGGTCTTGTTGTGCCGCCGCTATGCGCGCCCACTTGTTGGTCGATGTCCGCGTGGGTATCCGCCTAAACCTGGCCTCCCGCGACCGTGGAGTCTCGGTCCACCGTTGCCTCCCCACCCGAGCCTCGCCCAAGAACCGCTTTCCAGTCTGGCGAAACAGGTCTTGCTTGGCCATCTCTCGCACCCGGGCCTGGCGCGAGAGCTCCGCGTGCAGTTGCTCGTCCGACAGCTCCAAGAAAACCTCGGGTCGAGTCACCGCCAGCATCACCATGTCTGGCAACTCGTCGTTCGCGGCGTCGAAGAACACCGGGGGCCGTCGAAAGGTCTTCT
>CAYVJQ010000138.1:0-11517 GCA_964451725.1 uncultured Nannocystaceae bacterium
TTCAAGAGCCCTGCGTATCATAGAGGCCCAGTTTTTTCAGCTTCGAACGCAAGGTGTTCCTGGTGATGCCCAGCTCCTTCACGGCCTCACCGAGGTTTGCGGACCGCTTGATCACGCTCGGCAAAAACACCGCGTCGATCAACCCGTGGAGCGTCTCGTAGCTGTCGCCCCGGCCGCTGCCCACGGCGCGGGCGATCCTGTTGGCGAGGCTTCCGGCCCGACCCAGGGAGAGGTCATCGACCCCGATGACCTCTCCCTGACAGACCACCGCCGCCTCCTCGAGGGCGCCCTGGAGTTCCCGGACGTTCCCCGGCCAGTCGTAGGTGCTGAGCAGGGCTTTGGCGTCGTCTCCCAGCTCCAGGTGTGGTGCTCCCTTGCGCTGTTCCGCCGCGAGGAAGATGTCGGCGAGCTCGAGGATGTCGCCACCGCGGTCACGCAGCGCTGGGAGGTAGAGCTTGCCCTTGGCGATGCGATGGTAGAGGTCGCTGCGGAAGCGGCCCTCCTCGACCTCGGTGAGCAGGTCTCGGTTGGTCCCCGCGATGATGCGGACGTCGACTTTGCGGACGTTGCCGTGCTCGCCCAGGCGGCTGACTTCGCGCCGGTCGATGGCCCGCAAAAACTTCATCTGTAGGGCGGGGCTGAGCTCGCCCACTTCGTCGATGAACAAGGTCCCGCCGTCGGCCTGCTCGAACATCCCCGGTTGATCGTAGGTGGCGCCGGTGAAGGCTCCCGAGCGAAAGCCGAAGATGGTCCCGTCGGCGAGGGTCGAGGCCAGGGTGCTGCAATCGAGGACCACGAAGGCCTCGTCCGCGCGCAGCGATGCGCCGTGGATCGCCCGGGCGAACAGCTCCTTGCCGGTCCCGCTCTCACCCTGGAGCAGCAGGTCGATCGTTCGGCTCGAGAACTTTTGTGCTCGAGCGAACAGCGCTCGCATGACCACGCTGCTCCCGAACATCTCGCCGAACTCGGACTTGGCGCTGATCTGGACCTCGCCCTGGCCGACCCCCACGAGCTCGATACGACACGACCCCGCCCAGAACACGTCGCCGGGCGCCAAGAGGATCTTGGCGACCCTGCGCTTGGCGAACCAGGTGCCGTTCTTCGACCCCCTGTCCTCGAGCTCCACACCGCCCGGGACCACGTGCAGGGAGAAGTGGACCTTGCTCACCGAGCGGTGGTCGATGTGGACGTCGGCCGAGCCACCACGGCCGAAGGTGACGCAGCCTCGGTTCGTGAGGCTGATGTCGGTGTTTGGACCATCCACGATGCGGACCGTCAGCAGGCTCGCGTGGGTCGCCGTGCGAAAGGGGCTCGAGGCCGCCGTCGCTTTGGTGGTCTCGCGCGGGTGGCTTGTTCGCTTGGTCATGGGCGGTGGGTGTGGGGATGAATGTCGTGGCCTAGAACCGACCGCAGAGCTGGAGCCCGATCGGCCCAACGACGACAGGGGACAGCGCGACCTGGGCCCGGTGGGTTCCGCCCCGCTCCCCCATCAACTTGGTCAGATCGAGGGTGAGGAGCACGCCGCCTACGACCGCCGCGCTGAGGCCCGCGATCGCCAACGCGTTCCCTGGGGTCTTGTAGTCCATGACCTGCAGAAACTCGCCGTCGGCGGTGCGTGTGATGCCCCTGTTGATAAGCACGACCCCGCCGATCGTCGCGCCGAGTCCCACCCCCAACGAGGCCAACCCCGCGATGCCTCTGGGCCCAAAGTGCACAGACCTTCTCCGCTCGGGTCGACTCGGGGCGGACCAATCGGGGTCCTCTTCGATCTCATCCTGGGGCTCCGGGGCGAGCCTCGAGGCCGGAAGCGCTCGGGGAATGGAGGCGAGCGCACCACGGATGACCGCCCCCGGTGCGCAGCGAAAGCAAACGTCCAACTCCAGCTCGGACGCCTGACCGTCTCGGGTGGTCAGGACGAGCAGGGTTGCCAAGATCTCGCGCTCAGGGTCGGGCTTGCGAAGCGTGATGCGCACCGAGAGCTCGGCCACGGCGGGCTCCTGCGCCGTGAGCCCACGGGCGTCGATGAAGGCGGGGAGCTGTAGGCTGAGCGCCTCGACAAAAGGCTCGCGCTGGTCCAAAGGCACGCCGTCGACATCGACCTCGACATGAATCGTCTGGATCGGCTGGACTGGCTGCATGGCAGCGGTGGGCTCCTGGGCCCGAGCCGAGGTGGGGAAGACCGAGCCGAACAACACGGCAGCAACAAACAATATGCGGGGGAGAACTGGCATCATCCGATCAACTCTCGGGACAGGGGGACCCCATCGACGGTCACGTCGACATCCTCGAGCAGTGCATATTTACTCACATCGCCGAGCGGGAGCCGTTGGGGCAACCGTTGTGGAGGGCGGGCTCGTGCGACCCACAGCAAGGTCGCAACATCGAAGTCGGGGTAGAGCTCGACCGTGTGGAGCGCAGTGGCGGTGTCGATGCGCTGGCGGCGAAGGGCGACTTGGATATCGGGGCCGCGCTCGGGCAGCGCCGTTTGAAACACACCAGCACCGTGAAAACCCGAGAGGACCACGCGCTCCCCCCCGAGCAGGAGCTCGCCGCACAGTCCTCGGCTGGCGCCGTTGAAAAAGTGCAATGGCGGAGGCTCGTCGGGGGCGGCCGTGGGCACACCAGAGAGTTCCTGATCAATCCCGGGCTGATCAATCCCGGGCAGACCGATCCCGAGCATGGTCGAGCGGGGAAACCACGTCTGGCTCACCCAGCCGAAGCCCGCTGGCGCTGGCGCGGTGGCCCACCGCTGAGTGTCCAGGCGGAGCAAGCGATCGGGGGTGAGTTCATCGCCGATGGTCTGGATATTGGGCAGCCGCATACCGTCTACGAGCCGACTGTCGCGGCTGGGTGCCCAACCTGTCCCGGCGGGGTTCGGGGGGTAACAGCCCGGGTGTTGCTCAGGATCCAAGAGCGAGAGCAGCCCTCGCATGCCCGTGGGCTCGGTGTGCTCCGATCGGCTGCCGAGCAGCGGCACCAAAGGGTCGAGGCCCCCAAAGGCCCGGCGCCAGGTGATCGGCATCTCGCAAAACGGAGCAGGCCTGTCGAAGACCGGCGAGCCCCGTCTGCTCAGACGGACCCGGCGATCGCCGCTGACCCTCACCCACTTTCGAGTCGCCCCGACCTGGACCCCCACCGGCATGCTCTCCACGGCCCTCCCTCCCGGCGCCTTGGCGCTGCCGTGGACCACGATGTCGGTAGCGAGCTTGCGAGGCACGATGTCGCACTCGTGGGTCGTGACCTCGAACAGGGCCTCTCCGCCTTCACCTTCATCGTCGAGGACCGGGGAGTGGAAGAGCGGAAACTCGCCGAGCTCCGACCTCGACATGAGCTCGCCCCGCCGCAGCTCGTAGGTTCGCTTGATGAACACACATATGGACTGCGAGCTGTCTGCAAACTGAAACAGGGACACGTGCGTGGTCTTGTCCTGCGCCCGCGCGCCCAGCACCCGTGTCACCTCAGCCGACATGGGGGGTCTCTCCCAACAGTTCATCGAGGACCGCGGTGGCCTGTCGCTCCGCGTCGAGGCGACCCGGTGGCGACGAAGGTGGCTTGGGGTCTGGGGCTTCAATGAGCCCGCTCCAGCCCCGATAGTCTACGGGGACGCTGTCCGAGAGCTTCCAACCGGTGTCCAAGGGGTCGAGTTTGAAGACCTTGATCTCGCCTGTCTTGAGGTCGAACTTGCAAAACTTGAGCGGCCCTTTGACCTCGGCGCTCTTGTAGATCCCCTTCACCAGCTGCTTGGCGGAGCGGTGAAAGATCTTTTCCTTGGTCGCGCGGGCGATCGCGCTGCCCCTGCGCGTCGCCGCGTTGCCCGAGAGGGCCTTTCCGTCGTAGCGCGCCGACATGAACTGAGACCACAGGGCATCGAAGGCCGCGTCGGCGAGCAGGCCTGCGACGCCGAGGAGGTAGTCCCACAGCCCAATATTCATGGTCACGGTCTGCGGGCCCATGGGCAACACGATCAAGCCTGCGTTGGGGAGCTTGCCTGGAAAGGCAGCGATCGCGCCGATCGCCGCGCCCTTGGCACCACTGGCCAGCGCTCCGCCGACCTCGGAGAGAGCGGCACCCGCAGCTCGGAAGTTCGACTCCAACACGTCCTCGGCTTCGTCGAAGACTCCGCCCTTGCCGGGCTTGGGCTTGGGTTTCGCTTTGGGCTTGGGCTCGGCTTTGGGCTTGTCTCCCTCGGCTCCCTTGTCCTGCTTCTCTTTCTTCTTCTTCTTCTTCGGCTTGCTGCAATAGATGTAGGGCACAAACAAGAGCAAGAAGGCGCAGGGGGACTTGCCCTCGATCGACCTTCGCCCCGCCGTGAACGGCCACTTGCACTTGCTGCCGACCAAGGTCGTGGGCAGCAAGGGGTTGCTCGGCGGGGCACACAGGTGCGGCGCCATCGGCCCGAAGTCGTGGCCTTCGAGGGCCAGCAGTTGCCCGTCGAAGCGCACCTTCTTCGAGAACTTCTGAAAGCTGGGGATCAGGCCGTGGACGGTCGAAAACTCGACGTGGGGGTGGTCTTTGACGACCGCGGTCGCCGGGGGCAAGACGGCGTCGTGCTTGGTGATCGGGTTGATGCGGATCTGCCACGGCTGGACCCCGTTCGCCGGTACACCCCTACCCATGCGCGCGCCCCCGGGTCGAAGCATCTGCCCTGTCGCGCAGGCGAGCCACCCGGCCCACGCCCCGGGCGTAGTCGTAGGTGAAGGTCGCACGCCTGGTGACCACGAGCTCGCGCTGCTCAGGGAAGATACACACGGTGTCGATCTGCGGCGTGAGCGTCTCGCAAACTCGGCCCACCCGAAGCTCGAGCTCGAGGGTCTCTCGGGGAATCTCGAAGGCCTCGTCATCGCGCAGGCCGGTCCACCCCCACAGTCGACAGCGCTCCTTGCCGTGGACGACATCGAGTCGATGCCGGGGGTGGGCGACGTTGAAGATCGAGGCGTCGACTCCCGCGCTGCGGCTGGGGTCGAGGGCAGCCTCGACCCGGATCGCGCTCGAGCTCGGGAGCGGAGAGAAACCAAAGGGGCACGGCGCGTCCTCGGGCTCGCCGATGAGGTGCTCGGGGTCCTCGATGTTCGGCAGGCTCAGCCCGTCTATGTGCGGCCCCGGCTCGAGCACGTAGCCCTTGCCGTGCGGGTTTCCCATGTGGGGGATGGGCGCCCCGAGGCTCGTGGCGACGCCCCCGAAGGCGTGGGCCCAGGTCACCGGGAGGGTGGAGAAGGTCTCGGGCTCGGTCTGCCTCCACCTGCGGCCACGTCTGCGCCACTGCCGTTCGCCAAACACGAGCACCTGGCTGACCCAGCCCCCGAGATCCAGGCCGACCGGCATCCAGCGGGTCTCGGGGCCCAGGCCGAGCGCGGCGCCTACCACCAAGACATCGACCCCGAGTTTGCGCAGGGACTCGTCCGGCTCGAACACCGCCCCGTGGACACGCTCGGGCTGCTTCAGCAGTGCGTGAGGGCGCGGGCTGGGGAGGCAGCGCCCGGCCTCGATACGGTAGGTCGACTTGACCACCGCCGCCGCTGCGTCCCCTGCCTGCCCTCGGCTCACGCGGACGAGCGTGGCCTGGTGATTGGTCTCATTGATGAAGCGCATCGCGGGTGTCCTGTGCGCGACGATTGATGAGCAAGAGGCGTGCCACGCTGGCCGGCATCGTCGAGCGCCGCTGACCGTCGAATGGTCAAATGCTGCCAATTCTCGCCCCGATCTGGTGTCAGATTGTGTCGAGTCGTGTCGACTCGGGTCAACCATCTGCGCCCGTGGTGTCGCCTGTGGGTGCCTGGAGGACCGCGCCACGGGCCCCCTTCGTCTCCCACCATGGCGTGGGCCGAATCCGCGAGATCACCCCGACCACACAGGTGATAGACATGATGACGACCGCCCAGTTTGCCACGAAAGCCGGGAGCTGCGGCTGCTCACCGGACAAGAGCGCCCCGTAGAAGGGGTAAAACACGAACACCCCCAAGAACAGGAAGACCCCGATACTCAGCGCAAGGGTCAGCTCGCCGTGGCGAGCTTGAGTGTTGAAGTGCCGCTCGTCGACGGGCCGCGTGGCGAGCTTCATGGGCCCACCGGCAGGGGAATCCAGGACCCAGCAGGGCCCACCAGAGGTCCCCTGCAAGCGCGAGACCTCGCCGAGCGCGACGACCCGCTCATCGGGGGCCAACCACGCGATATGGCGCTCGGCCTCGACCCGAGACCCCGTGTTGCCCAGTGGCTCTCCCGTGTGAAACACCTGGACGTCGTCGATCAACAGGGTCTCGGGGGTGGGGCGCACCAAGACCCGCTGGCCGTCGGCGGCCCGGATGTAAAAGGGCCGCATCCATTTCAGCCAGGATTCTCTATACTGCTCAACCTCGAGCCCATCCTCGCCGGGGACCAGGAGTCGGCCCTGCTGGCACTCGACGTGCGCGGCCACCCGTTCACCCGGCACATACTCGACGAGGCCGGCCACCACGCCCAAACCAGGGGTGACGGGGCGCGGCGCGTCGAACTCCTCCCGCACAGCGGCCGCCTTGGCGCGGAACTCTCGGCGGCGACGCCAGGCCCAGACTGCCAACATCGAGAGCCACGCAGCGACCAGCGACACGACGAGGACGGAGTTGAGGGGAGTCAGCATATCTGGTGCTCACGCGCTGAGGTCTTCACCTACAAAAAGGTAGTGATGCTCGCGGCGGTATTGGTCATGGAATTCGGTCCGCGCCTGCGAAGTCTGGCATGCCGTCGGTGGTCGGACGGGCATCGCCCTCGATGTCTGTGGCCGGGTCTCCGTCGAGCCAGGTCGCTGCCATCTCAATCGCTTCGGGGTGTGCACCCGACAGCGAAAAGTCGCCGCTCATATAGCTCACAAACCAAGATGTGTCAGGCATTTCACCCAGCGAGGTATTCTCGGCTACATCCATCTCAAGAGCGTTGTTGGACAAGATTGCCTCATCACAAACCACTTCGTCTTCGCTCTGACGTGAGACCAGGAGACTGTTGCGGATGTCGACCGTGGCCCCAGCCTCGCAGCTCAGCGCGTTCGAGGCAGCAGCCCCACCGGCGAGAGTCGAGTAGATGACTGTCGCCGAGCCATCTGTGACAACGAGGGCATCGACATCGGTTGTATTTCCACCGACAAAACTGTTCTCGAGCACCAGCGACCCGCCGCCATCAACGACGATACCGCCACCGCTGTTGTTCACGATGCGGGATTTCTCGATCCAGGTCTGGCCGCCCTGGATCAGAATACCAACAGACCCACCGGCGGTGCTATCGATCGATATCCCGCTAACATACAGATGCCCTGACGACGAGACTGTCAGCGCGGAAGAAACCGAGCCTCGCACCACCGGCGATTCGCCAGGCGCGGCGAAAATTGCAGCTGATATGGAGATTGTATTGGACTCAAGGTAGACTAATGGATCTCCAACGACCTCGTGCACGATTAGAACAGGATCTTCAGATGCATCGAGCAGCGCCTCGCTGAGGCTGCAGTACGGGGATTCATCGCTCCCATCGCCAGCCCCACACGGGTTGTCCCCATCAACATGGACGACGCTGGCCGGGTCGAAGCAATTCCCCTCCGCAATATTACAAGCGCTCGCCGGACACTCTTCATGCCCCGAGCACCCGATGCAGGTGTTCGTCTCCACGTCACAGATCGGCGTCAGGTCAACGCACGCCGCGTCCTGTTCCCCGGTGCATTGCACGCAGGCATTTTCGACACACAGCGGCACCCCCGCGTCCAGCTCTGCGCACGCCCCATCCGGGTCCATCACCCCTTCACACCCTACACACTCCCCAGACAGGTCGTCACAAAACGGCGCCTCTGCACTCTCGCAGTCCTCCGGTCCCTCACACGGCTCTGGGCCCGTCTCGCTGGTCTCTGTCTCGCTGGTCTCCGTCCCCGTGGTGGTACCCCCGGTGTCTGCGGTTTCTCTTCCATCGGAAGTTCCTACCTCATCCTCAGCACCTTCTTGCGCTCCAGTGACCGGCCCAGGACAAGCCACGAGGAGCAGCCACGAGGGGGCCAAGAGGCAGGCCCGGGTTTGAAGTCGCGTGGTCATGGACTTGGAGGTAGTGGTGTTTGAGCTTGAAATGGTCATGGAATTCGGTCCGCGCCTGCGAAGTCTGGCATGCCGTCGGTGGTCGGACGGGCATCGCCCTCGATGTCCGTGGCCGGGTCTCCGTCGAGCCAGGTTGCGGCCATCTCAATCGCGGGGGGATACATGCCTCCGACAAGGGAGAAGTCTCCGAGGGCGTAGCTGGCAAACCAACCGGGCACCAGTTCGCCGAGTTCTAAGTTGTCGCCAAGGCTCCCTTCAAGCGCGCTGTCGGTCACTGTCGCGTCATCACAAACGAGTTCGGGGCCAGCCGAAACGGCCACAAGTATACTGTTTCGGACTGAGACACTTGAACCGGGGGTACAGGATAGAGCCGACGCGGTCTCTTCGAGGTCCCCACCTCCTGCCAGCGTTGAATAGTTGATTTGGGCGCTTCCATCAACCACCAGAATAGCATCGACATCATCGACGTTTCCACCAACAAAACTGTTCTCCAGGAAGAGCGACCCGCCGTTGTCGACGACGATGCCCCCACCGCTGTTGTTCACGATGCGGGATTTCTCGATCCAGGCTTGACCGTTGACACGGATCCCCGGCGCCTCCAGTTGAGCGCCTGACAGCTGAATGCCGGCCAGGAACAGCTGCCCCGAGCCCGGCACCGTCAATGCGGCGATGGACCCCGCTCCCTGCACGGTAGGCATCACTTCGCCGTTCGCCCCAAATATTGCAACTATGGATGAAATCGTATTCGCCTCAACATAGGAAAACGGGTTCGACAACATTGGATGAAGAACGATAAGCGACTCACCTGGCACCGCAATCAGCGCTTCCCCGAGGTCACAGTATGGATCTTGTTCTGTCCCGTCACCATCGGCACAGGGGGTTGTTCCATCAACATGGACGACGCTGGCCGGGTCGAAGCAATTCCCCTCCGCAATATTACAAGCGCTCGCCGGACACTCTTCATGCCCCGAGCACCCGATGCAGGTGTTCGTCTCCACGTCACAGATCGGCGTCAGGTCAACGCACGCCGCGTCCTGTTCCCCGGTGCATTGCACGCAGGCATTTTCGACACACAGCGGCACCCCCGCGTCCAGCTCTGCGCACGCCCCATCCGGGTCCATCACCCCTTCACACCCTACACACTCCCCAGACAGGTCGTCACAAAACGGCGCCTCTGCACTCTCGCAGTCCTCCGGTCCCTCACACGGCTCTGGGCCCGTCTCGCTGGTCTCTGTCTCGCTGGTCTCGGTCCCCGTGGTCTCCGTCTCCGTCTCCGAACCCTCGAGGCACGAGTCATCCTGGGTGACGTCCATGTCGCCGCCGCAGGGGACGTAGCAGGCGTCGAGCTGGGGGCGCTCGACGACGCAGCCGTAGGTCTCCTCGCCATCGTCGGGGGTACAAGGGATGTCCTCGGAGGTGTACGGCAGGGTGCAGTGCGGCCGGGCTTCCCCGTAGCGCTCTGCACAGGTCGCGTCGCCGTCGGCGCGGGCGCAGTGATCGGCGTTGGGGCTGGTCCGGGTGACCAGGCAAGCGGAGAGGGCGAGGCCGATGGCGAAGGCAGAGGGAAGGAGCAGCGCGCTGTGCTTGTTCATGGTGGGTCCTTCGGGTCAAAACTGGCCGACGACGCCGAAGCCGGCCGTGGTCGGGGTGAGCAGAGGAAAGAGGTGTGCGCTCGCGGCCCGGTCGCCGTTGGCCGCCCTGCGGTGTACGAGGTCCACGCCGAGCATAACGGCGCCCGCGACCAACACGGCTGATCCGACCCCGACCAGGATGCCACCGCGCGGGCGATGGTCCTCGCTTGTGTCGAGGTAGCTGGTCCCGGGCACAGGGACCTGCCCCTTGGAGATCTCGACGGCGCCGGCGATGGTCAGGGCGAGACCCACACCGAGGCCCACGGCCCCCGAGATCCCGAGTGGGCCGATCGGGGGCGTGTCTACAGGATCCCCGGGGCCATGGTCATCACCGTCATCACCGTCGTCCCCCTCCTCCCCGGCGCCCGTGTCCTCGCCGCCCTCGCTGCCCTCCTCGAGGGCGTTGAAGTGGGCCTGGGCAGCGGCGACCAGCTTGGGACTCCGGGCCTCGGCGTGGGCGCCCATGATCTCGTTGAGGCAGGTCCTGCAGTCCACCGCCGGAAAGACGAGGCTGGGGTCGGCTCCGTCGGCGATCCACAAAAATCGAAGGGTCATGTCGGGGCCGTCCGAGGACGCCGAGACGATCTCGACGCGCAGCGTGGGGGCGCCCGCGGGGGCCTCGCCCACCAGCTCGATGTCGGCGTCGGCAAAGGCCGATCGAAGCTGGCCGAGGAACAGGGCTTCGTAGGGCGGGACCGCGAACGGCCCGGCTCGGCTGGCGTCGACCTCGAGGCGAACGACGTGGGCGGGGCCCTCGTCTCCGAGCGCAGGCCCCTGCGCCGAGGCCAGGCTGGGCAAGAGGGGCAGGCCGCAGGTGAGCGCGGCGACGATGAGGCAACGAGGGACGAGGGACGAGTTCATGAGGGAGTTCCTGGGCGGAGTCAGGGCACGCTGGCGGTCTTGCAGAACCCGACGAGGGCGGTCACACGTGGGTCGCCCGAGCCCTTGCCGACCCGCGCACATTTCGAGAAGTCGTGGAGGGCGTAGAGCGATTTGGTCTGGATGAAGACTCGCTCTTTGCTCGAAGACCAACAAGCTTTGCGGGCGCTGAGACGGGCCGCCTGGGACCAGTCGTAAGTCTTGAACGCGGCCCGACCGTCGGCCTCGACCCCGTCGCACTCGGGCTCCGGTTTCGGCTTCGGCTTCGGCTTCGGTTTCGGCTTCGGCTTCGGTTCGAGAGCGGGGGGATCTTCGATGGTCTCGGGTGTGGGCAGGTCGTCGGGGGGCCTGACGTCGTCGGGCCTGACGTCGTCGGGCCTGACGTCGTCGGGGGTGTCCGCTCTGTCGCTGGACCCGCCAGCCTCGCCGTCGAGGTCTTCGACGGCCGGGCCGAGGGTCGTCGCCGCCGGGTTTCGGTCTTCGGTATCGCGCTCTGGGTCAGCGCTGAGGTGCCCACGGTCGACGAGCAACAACACCGCGGCGACCGACAGTCCGAGGCCCAGCAACAACAGCGCGGCACGGCGCGGCCAAGGTCGACCTGGGGGGTCGTCCGCGAAGTCGTCCACATCTTCTGGGAGCGATCGCGGCTCCCACAGTGGCTCGGCTGGGGGAGCGGCCGCGGGACTCGGCGGGACGGGTGTGGACTCCCCTCGCAGGTGCGGCGGTCGGGCAAAGGCGAGCTCGACCCGGGTCTGATCTGGGTCCGGTTCCGGTTTCGGTTCCGGTTTCGGTTCCGGGGATGCGGAACGAGGGACAGCGTCCGCAGGCCGTCGAGGCCAGGCTCCCCAGGCATCCGTCTTGGGCGCCTCGACGCTCCCTGCCGCGCGGATGAGCGTCGCCGCATCCAGGCGCTGGGTCGCGTCGGCATCGGGTGGCCGAGACAGAGGGCGGGCCGTCGTCTCAGG
>CAYVJQ010000138.1:11617-18804 GCA_964451725.1 uncultured Nannocystaceae bacterium
ACCGGGGCCTCGGGCTCGATGCCCCCGGGTTTCCCGTCCCTGTCACCATCCCCGTCACCATCCCAGGCGAGCTCGGGCAGTCCCAAGTCACAGGCGATGGCGTCGAGGCGCCGGCTGAGTTCGGCCATCGAGGGCCGCTTCGCGCCGTCGCGCTGGGTGGTCTCGTGGACGATGTCGGCGAGCGCTTCGGGGGCCGCGTACGCCCACGCGTGCAGGCGAGGGGGCTCGAGCTTGCCTTCACGCTGGGCCTGAATGAAGGCGCCGCGGTCCCGGTACTGGCGGTAAGCGCTGCGCCCGGTCACGAGCTTGAACAGCAGCAGCCCAAATCCAAACGCGTCCATGCCGACAGAGGCGTGGCCCCGCGCGGCCTGCTCTGGGCTCATGTAGCCCAGCGTGCCGGGCGTATCGAAGACCCCGGTCAGGCGGTCCCGGCTGCCGACTTCAGCCTGGGGCGCGAGCATGTCCGCGGCATGGCTGAAGTCGAACAGCTTCACCCTCGTGTCCCCGTCGACCAGCATCACGTTGGCGGGGGTGATGTCTCGGTGAATCACTCCTGCCCGGTGGCAATCGGCGAGCGCCCTGGCCAGCTGTCGGGCGATATCGACGACCCGAGGGATGTCGACCTCACCCTCGACAAAGAGGCGGTCGAGCTCGTAGCCCTCGAGTCGCTCGGTGGCCAACCACGGCCATCGCTCCCGATCCTCGAGCCGGCCCGAGTCCACATAGCCGACGATATAGGCCGAGCCCTGCAGGCGCCGCAGGTAGTCCGCCTCGTTGACCAGCCGCTGCTCTCGCTCGGACCGGCCCAGGTAGCGGGGGATGAGCAGCTTGAGCGCGACGAGGCCACCGCCCTGCCGATCTTCAGCGAGGTAGACCACGGCGGTCCCTCCTTCACCGAGCTTCTCCCGGAGCACAAAACGACCCTGGGCGAGCTCCTCTCCCAAGGTCGGAAGCGTTGCGAGGCGTGGATTCACTTCGTCGATCCTTCCTCGCGCGCGCGGACGATGGCCGCGGAGCCCGTGAGCTTGACCTGGTAGTACTCGCCCGAGGGCAGGGGCTTGATCCGAATCGAGCCGACCTCGTGCCACTCGTCGCCGGCCTCGGCGCGCCAGCGCACCTTGTACTTTCCCGGGGCCAGATCCACGCTGGCGGCGTAGCGGTAGTCCAGGCGGTGTGCCCCGACCTCGACGACGCCCGTGACGACGCCCGACTGCGCGATCTGAAAAGCCGTGAACACCCGGCGTCTGGGGGCCGGTTTGGGTTTGGGTTTGGGCTCGGGTTTGGGCTCTTGTGGCGCCGTCTCCGGTGTGGGTTCGAGCGCCGGCGGCAGCTCTTCGGCATCACCGGGCGGCGTATCCTCGATCTCCGTTCGCCGAGACTGAGGGTCGACGGCCTCGGCGTGGCGCGGGGGTTCTGGTTCTAGGAGCACGGGCTCGCTCAGGGCCGCTCGCGCGAGCGTGGGCTCGGGCGCCCCGTCTGGGGTCGACGCCAGCGATCCCGCTCCAGTCGAGCTCGCTAACTCGGCGACCACCGGCTCCGGTGTGGCACGTCTGGCGACCCGCAGTTGCCACGCCGTGAGACCGAGGCCCACGGCGAGCACAGACACGCCTACCCACGCCACGATCAACCACCCTCGCCCGACCCGAACCGCGCCAGAGGTGTCTGAGACCGACCCAGTCGCCGCCTGTGCCATCGGGACCGACGACGCCAACGCCTCGCGTGAGACGGGCACGTCCTCTGGTGCCGCGTCTTCGGTCGCCGTGTGTGCAGCAGCGACGGGAAGCACACCCAGTCCGAGCAGCGTCCCGTGAAAGCTGGGCGTGAGGCGGACAGTGGGCTCGATCGGCTGCTCGTCCGCCGACTCGACCTCGGCCGCCGAAGTCGGGGATGCCTCTCGGACAAGGGGTGGCTCTGCGACCTCCGGGAGCTCCAGGTGCGGGGGAGCCTCAGTCTCGGTCCGCTCGGGTTTCGGTTCTCGGGCCTTGCGGCGGCGCACGGGGACGTCGTCTGGCACGGTGTCTGCGCCCACGGGGATGTAGCTCCCCGAAACCGAAGCGAGGCGCTCGCCGACGGACTTGGAGCGAGCCCCCTCGGATCTCGACCCCATCGACCGGCCCGTGCCTTTCGCAATGTGAAGGATGTAGTCGTCGAGGCCATCGAGGTCGAGCACGTCCGTCAGCCCCGAGCGCCGCTCGCCGATGTGCTGCTCGTAGAGCTCTCGCAGCTTCCGCGCACCGATATGATAAAAAGATGTCTGGCGTAAAATCAACGCCCGCGCGTCGGCGGCCCGCGGGCGCTGGGCCGCATCAGTGTGCAGCATCTGCCGGCGCAGCTGTTCGAGCCACGCCGGTATATCGGAGCGTTCGAGCTCGGCGACGTGACCGGCCAAGACCGCCATCTGAAACTGATGGTTGTCCAGTTTGGGGAGGTAGCGCTCACCAGCGAGCAGCTCGTGGAGGACCACGCCCAAACTGTAGATGTCGCTCTCACGCCGGCCGCGGCCACTCATCTGTTCGGGCGACATGTAGCGGGGCGTCCCCACCGAGTGCGAGAGCGTGCTCTCACACGCCGCCGCGAATCGGGCGATGCCGAAGTCCGTCAGCTTCACCTCGCCGGACGACGACATCATGATGTTGCTCGGCTTGATGTCGTAGTGGATGACCCCGGCGTCGTTGCCACCAATGGTCCGCTCGTGGGCGTACTCGAGGGCATCCAAGATCTCGCCCACGATGTAGAGACAGACATCGAGCTGGAGCTGCTCACCGATCCGATCCAGAAAGTCGTGCAGGTCCACGCCGTCGACCCACTCCATCACAATGCAGGGGCAGTCGTGCACGATGCTCGTGTCGGTAACCTTGACGATGCGGCTGTGGTCGAGCTGCGCCGAGATCCGAGCCTCGTTCAAAAAGCGCTCCCGGTCTTCGGCAGTGACCGCGAGCATCGGGTGCAAGACCTTGATCGCGCAGGGATTGATCATCCCAGCCTCACCCAAGCGAAGCGCGCTCCAGACCGTTCCCATGCCGCCTTTACCGATGGGTTGAGAGAGCTGGTATTTCTTCGATTCGTCTCTCACGAGCGCCCCCGCGCAGCGAACGCTAGCACGTCGATGTGGGTTCCCCGCAGGTCGGCGAACACGATGCAGGTGCGAAGAAATGGCGCCATGACGTGTCGGTAGCGTCAGCAAAAGTCGTGCCCAAACACATCGGCCCCCAGCTGCCCCAGGCTCGACCGATGGTCAATTTTTGACCATGCACAGGACCATTGGCGGTCAACTTTTGCCCGCCGCGAACGAGCTTGCTCCAAAGGACAGTCAACTATTCAGGAGGATCCGCCCACCATCGACCCGCACATCGTCACTGGCGTCGATATGGGCCTCCCCTCGGCTGGCCCGCACCCGGACCGAGCGGCCTTCCCAGAGGGCATGCCCCGCGGCCTTCAACGTGGCATCTCCCGCGACAGAAGCCTCGAGGTCGCCGTCCGAGGCCAGGCGGATCGCCTCGCGGGCGTGCACCTCGAAGCGCTCGCAGTCCACGCTGACTCGCCCTGAACTCTCGATCGCCAGCTCGGCCGCGCGCACCCGGACCACGGGACCCTCGCCGGTCAACAGGATCTCGAGTTCCATCTCCCCATCAGCGTTTGCGATGATCAACCTGTGGTCCGTGAGCGTCATGCTGCGCTCATGGGCGAGCGCCAGGGTCTTGGGGTCGGAGTGTTTTTGTTCGGACATAAGGGTGCTTCGCTCTCTCAATCGACCGTGACGGTCGCCCCCTCGAGGTGGATGTCCCCCTTGGCCTCGACGCTCATCTCATTGACCTCGATGCTGAGCCCGCGCTCATCGAGGACGAGGGTGCACGCGCCCGCGACCAGGCGGATCTCCTTTGCGACGATCTCGACCTTGTCGTCCTCGAGCACGACCGAGGCCCCATCGACTCGTGCCTCGAGCCGCGTGCCCGCGCGAAGGTCGAGCTTGCGCTCAGCCACGAGCTCGTGGCTGTCCTCGGACCACTGCTTGGTCTGCCCATGGTCGAGGACCAGGTGGGCCCCAGCCCCCGGTGTTCTCGCCGTGCGCAGCGTGATCACCGTCCCCGCCAGCACCTCGACCGACTCGCTCGCGTCGAGGCGAGACAGCCCTTCGACGGTCGTCGTGTGGCGCGCCGGCGCGGCCCCGCTGGCGACCACGGTGGTCGTGTCCTCTCCGTGAACGACCGCCTCCCGTGCCCCCAAGTGCACCCCGCAGCTCAACCCTTGCACCCGCATCTCGTCGTCCCCGTCGACCACTGTCTCCCGACGCCCCTTGTGGGTCCGATGTGTCGCCCCCTGCACCGTAGAGACGCTGTCGCCACCGACCGTGGTCGTCTGCTTGCCCCCGATCGCCCGCGTGTCGTCCAGCTCCACCGACTCGCTCAGGTTCCCACCGACTTGTTGGCTTCGATCCCGACCGATCCGCCTCGACTCGCAGTTTCGGATCACCTCCTCCAGATCGCGCTGGGCGTGAAGTTCGATCACCTCGTGGCCCAGGGCGTCCTCGAACAGCAGGCTGTTGTGTCCGCCACCGCCGGGCGAGCTGCGTGTCCGAATTCCCGATTTTGTCTTCTCGCTGGGGAGGTCCAAGGGCGGAGCTTGATCGCCATTGGACACGCAGCCCACGATCAGCGGTCGAGCCGGATCCCCATTGATGAACTCCACGACGACCTCCATGCCCACACGCGGCGTGAACACGCAGCCAAAGCCGGCGCCCGCCCAGGGCTGGGCGACACGGACCCAGACCGAGGTGTCGTCGGTGAGCGTATGCACCCGATCCCAGTGGAAGCGGACCTTGACCCGCCCAAACTCGTCGGTGTGGATCTCCTCTCCCTCGGGCCCGGTGACGATCGCCGTCTGCGTCCCGGGGTCTCTCGGGCCTTCGAGGGGCGCGGGCAGCCAGGCTCGATCGTCGAACAGGACGCACTCGAACTCGTTGTCATACTCGGCCCCGCCTTCGCCCCCGCCGGGTTCGACCTGTGGGCAGTCTCCCGTGTGCCGAACCTGAGTGACGAACAACTCTCGGTCGAAGCCAGCGCCGGCCTCAGAGAGTGAGAATCGGGCTCCAGGCTGGAGCCCGATAGCGTTGCTCCGGCCCCAAAACCTGACGCAGGGCCCCCGGTTCAGAAAGTCCGCCGGCCCGTGAATCCTCGGCGGGGCCTCGTCCGCGAGCGGGTGACGGTAGACCTCCCTCGGGCTCCGCCCTGGGCCCTCGAGGGTGGCCGACTCCATCCTGAACTCGCTGGGCGCCATCCAGTCGAAGCAGCGCAGCGCAGCCTGGGTGGCCCTGAGCCCGCGGGCGCTGGAGATCGATTGGACGCTCTCGACCTCCGCCTGCTCCGCCCGCGAGCGGATCACGGGCAAGATCGCGTCTGTGCCGGTCGTCGTCAGCTCGGGCCAGACATCGCCGCTGTCCCGCAGCACCATCACCTCGCGACCGGTCCCCCGCTCGTGGTCGAAGTGGTACGCGATGCCCTCCTCCGCGAGCAGGCGCGCGATGAACCGAAGGTCGCTCTCCCCGTACTGCACGATGTACACCCGCGCTGCGTAATCGCCGACCAGGCCGCTCGCGTCGAGCTCTCGCCCATAGCCGAGGAGACCCGCCTCGACGACCTCGCACACGACCTGCGGGACCGTCATCCCTTGCCACAGACGCGAGTTGGTCCCGTGGCGCAGCGCCTCGAGAGCAGGAGAGATCCTCAGCCGGACTGAAAACCGATCTCGAGCAGGGTCGAGGACCTCCACGCGCGTGACCAGCCCACACACACTGCGGACCACCGCCTGCCGGTCGATGACCAGCTCCGCGTCCATATCCAAGAGCCCCTCCACCTCGAGCCCCGTGTCCTCGCACAGGAGCTCGACGGAGAGCTCAAAGGGGGCGGAGAGGCCCTCCCATAGCGAGACTCTCCGCACCACCCAACCGGTCTCCTCGTGTCGGTGGACGCAGAGCGAGTACTCGACCGATGGAAGCTGGTCGGTCTCGGTCGTTGGTGCGCTGTCGAGAGGGTTCATCATGTCGGCCCGCCGGCTCACCTGAGCAAGACCTGTGCCGTCTCAGTTCGCGGGGCTGGGCACCCTCTCGTCATCGGGTGGGCAGCTTTCGCCAATCGCCATCGAGATGCGTGGGCAATCGTCGACAACGCAAGCCTCGACCCCATGAAACGCCGACCGTGGGCAGATTCTGCGACCGCCGCGGCTCGACTGCCGAGGGCGTCCCGCCTCAGTTGGCACGTCGATTGCTGCTCATCTCGGAGGTGGAGGGAGTCCCTCTCCGCCCCTGTTCGCCGCCGCCCCCCGGGTCTCGATGCATGCGGCGTCCAGGGTTGTTTCACGACCCCCCGACAGGCAATGGACATCACTGAGCCAACACCGACAACCGGCGCGATCGCCCTGGCCGCCAAGTGGGCGATCATCCACGAGCTCGTCGAACGACCGGAGACCCGCCTCAGCGAGATATCCCAGCTGCTGCGTGGAAACCTCGGCCAAGTCATCGGCCAGATCAGGGTCTGCGAGCTGTGGGAGGCACGAGACGGTGGTCCCTCCAGCGCCGACTACGACGAGAGGATCGTCGAGGTCGTGCGCGCGGCTTCGACCATGTCGGTCTCCCCCGCCTACGTCCGCGAGCGTGTCGGTGGCCCTCGATGGAGGCGCCAGGCTGCGATCTTGCGGCTGATCGACACCGGTAGGATCACCCGGACAGGGCGCACCAGCGGGACCCGCTACTGGCCTGGAGAAGAACCAGGGTGAGGTGGTGCTTTCTTTGGCCGCTGAGGCAGGCCCGAGCTTCGCGGGCGGCCAACGAAATCGTGGTGATGAACATCTCCCTCACCAGGGTCGCCCAGCGGGGGAGCCCCCTGGTCGAGGTGGTTCGTATCGAGGGACAGATGATTCGCCCTCCGTCGGTCGGATCCTCGATGGTCGTGTTTGTCGACCAGGACGTGGAGTTCCGAACCTCGCCGGTGTTGTCGATCCGGGTCACCGCGGATGCGGTGTTCATCGAGACCGAGCGCAGCGAGTACATCTTGGGGGATCAGCCTGGGGACTGACTTGGCTCGGGCTCACCTGGGAAAACCTGGATCTGGACCGGAGCTTGGTGAAGGTCCGGCAGGCCGTTGCGAGGGGAGAACTGGGGACTCCCAAGAGCGGCCGAGGACGTGAGGTACCGA
>CAYVJQ010000139.1:0-18671 GCA_964451725.1 uncultured Nannocystaceae bacterium
TCGTTGTAATTATTTGTCTTTTCATGAATATGAATCTCAAATCCTTGACATGAACCAAGATTCATATCATGAACCCGATCCTAAAACGGCGTTCCCGAACGCTCTTTTACACGCCCTTGCGGCCCAACGACCACCATGGCCAGCCCGAGCTCCAAGTCTCCCCGTCGCTCCGTCCGAGAGGAGAGCCGTGCCGTGTATCGCCAGGCGATCCTCGACGCAGCCATGCGTGTGTTCGGTCGAACCGGCTTCCGCGACACCAAGATGGCCCAGATCGCGTCTGAAGCCGGCGTCGCCACGGGCACGCTCTACAACTACTACTCGAGCAAAGAGGACATCTTCGAGTCCATCCTCGAGAATGGTGAGGGCCAGATCCGTGCCGCGATCCAGCAGGCGGTCGCCGCTCAGCCCCCGGTCAGCCAGCTCCGCGCGATCGTCCGCGTGATGCTCGAGCACCTCGAGCAGCACGGGTCGATCTTCATCATCTACATGCAGCTCGACGCGAACTCCCTGTGCCTCCAGGCCAAGGGCTGCCGCGACGAGGCTTTCCGCCGCGAGATGTTCTCCATGATCGAGCAGGCGATCATCGACGCGGGACCGCTGCTGCGCACGGACTTCAGCCCCCAGACCCTCGCCACGGCGATCGGTGGCCTGCTCAGCGGCGCCATCATGCACTGGATCGACGCTGGCTGTCCCCCGGGCCTGCACGCGCAGGCCGACACGATCATGGACCTGTTTCTCAACGGAGCTTCGCAACGATGAGCGTCCGCAAACACAACTCAAACTCCCCTTCGTCCGCCTCCAAACCTGCTCGCGGACTCCTGTTGTTGTGCGCGGCCCTCCTGGTCAGCGCCGGCTGTGACGAGGGCGACAAGGCCCCCCTGCCCGAGGTCGAGGGCAAGGATGCCCCGGAGCGCCCCGAGATCCCGACCGAAGTTCAGACCGCCCAAGACGCCCCCCAACACAGCAGCCAGCGTTTTGTGGGCAACGTCCGGGCCAAACAGCACGTCGAGATCGCACCCCAGATGACGGGCGTGATCGCCTCCATCGAGGTCGAGGAGGGCGACATGGTCGAGGCCGGTCAGCGCCTGTTTCGGATCGCCGGTTCGGCCGTGCGCCTCTCCGTTGCCCAAGCTCAGACCGGCGTCTCGGCGGCCAAACTCCAGCTCGCCGAAGCCGAGCGCGAGGCCGCCCGAACCCGGAAGCTCGCCGAGCGCGGCTCGGTCGGTCAGGCCAACCTCGAGCGCGCCGAGTCGGGGGTCGAGGCCGCCGCAGCCGGCGTCAAACAGGCCAAGGCCGCCGCCGCTGTGGCCCGGGCCCGGACCGGCGAGCTGACCGTCGACGCGCCCATCTCCGGCGTCATCTCGGCCAAAAACAAGAGCAAGGGCGAGGTTGCGACCATGATGCCGCCGACCATCATCTTGGTGATCGACGATCTCTCGACCATCGAGGCCCGGGTCCGCATCCCCGAGCTCAAGCTGCGCGAAGTCGACGTCGACACGCCCGTGACCCTCTATTTCCCGGCCCTCGACCTGACCCGCAGCGCCAGCGTGACCCGGATCGGCAACAGCGTCGACACCCGCACCCGCACCATCGAGCTCATCATCGAGATCGACAACCCCGGCATGCGCATCAAAGCCGGCATGTCGGTCGAGCTCACCCTCGGCCGTGCCGCTCCCCTGAGCGCCAACGCCGAGAACGCCGAGACCGCCGAGACCGCCGGAGCTCAGGGCCAGGCCCCCGAGCCCGAGAAAACCACGGCGATGGTCGAGAAGCCCGCCCCCAAGGCCGGCTGAGCCCGACCGCTCGCCGTCACAAGACCGCCCGCTCCGTATCGCCCCGTCAGCTCGACAGGACCCCCCATGAAGCTCGTCGATGTCTCCGTCAAACGCCCCGTGTTCGCGGCCATGTTGATCATGGCCCTGGTGGTGTTCGGTCTGTTTGCCTACCCCCGCCTCGGCGTCGATCTCTATCCGGCTGTCGACTTCCCGGTCGTCACCGTCACGGTCATCTACCCCGGCGCCGACCCGACCACCATGGAGTCGAAGGTCGCCGAGCCGATCGAGGAGGCCATCCAGGGCATCAGCGGCATCAAGCGCATGACCTCGCGCAACCTCGAGGGTGTGACCTCGGTGGTCGTCGAGTTCGAGCTCGAGGTCGAGAGTGATCAGGCCCTACAGGAGGTCCGCGACAAGATCGCGGCCATCGAGCGCGACCTGCCACCGGGCATCGACCCGCCCGTCATCCAGCGCTTCGACACGGGCGCGGCCCCGGTCGCTTCGATCGCCCTCGCCGGGGACATGCCGGCCTCGGAGCTGACCCGGATCGCCAACAAGATCGTCAAACAGGAATTCCAACAGGTCCAGGGGGTCGGTCAGATCGAGATCATCGGCGGGCGCGAGCGACAGATCCGCATCGAGGTCGACCCGGCCAAGCTCGCCGGCTACGGCCTCGCCGTCGGCGACGTCTCGCAGGCCCTTCAGAGCCAGAGCCTCGACCTCCCCGCAGGCCACGTCAACGAGGGCGGCCGCGAGCTCACCGTCACCACCCGCGGCGAAGTCCACTCGGTCCAGGAGATCGAAGATCTGGTCATCGTGGGTTTGGGTGGCACCACCGTCCGCATCCGCGACGTGGCCACCGTGGTCGACGACATGGAGGAGGCCCGCTCGGCCAGCTACCTCAACGGTCAGTCCGCCATCGCCCTGGTCGTGCGCAAGAAGTCGGGCTCGAACACCATCGAGATCGCCAACGGCCTGCGCGAGCGCCTCGCCGAGCTCGAGCCCCGGCTCGACGAGCTCGGGGTCACCTACGCGATCCCCAACGACAACTCGGTGTTCATCCGGCGCTCCATCGAGGACGTCCAGCTCGACCTGATCATCGGCGCCGGGCTCACGGTCCTGATCATCTTCATGTTCCTGCACGACGGCCGGGCGACCTTCATCTCGGCGCTGGCGATCCCGACCTCGGTGATCGGCACCTTCGCGTTCATGGAGGCGATGGGCTTCACCCTCAACAACATCACCATGTTGGCGATGTCCCTGTCGATCGGCATCTTGGTCGACGACGCGATCGTGGTGATCGAAAATATCTATCGCCACCTTCAGATGGGCAAGCCGCGCATGCAGGCGGCTCGCGAGGCCACCAACGAGATCGGCTTCGCGGTCATCGCCTCGACCTTGTCGCTGGTCGCGGTGTTTGTGCCCGTGGCCTTCATGTCGGGGCTGATCGGTCGCTTCTTCTACGAGTTCGGGCTCACGGTCTCGGCCGCCGTCCTGATCTCCATGCTCGTCAGCTTCACCCTCACGCCCATGCTCTCGGGCCGCATGATGAGGCAGGCCAGCGACAAACCACGCAAGAAGTTCATCCTCGCGCGGGGCTTCGACGTGGGCTTCAACGCCTTCGAGTCGGCCTACGCCTGGGTCGTCGCCAAGGCCCTGCGCTTCCCCTGGCTGACCGTCGCCGGGGCCGCGGGCACCCTCGCCCTCTCGGTCCTGGTCGTCGCCCAGGTCCCCGGTGAGTTCATCCCCGCGGAGGACCGCTCCGAGTTCGCGATCACCGTCCAGCTGCCCACGGGCTCGTCTCTCGAGTCCACCAGCGCGGTCGCCGAGACCATCGCCGCCGACATCCGGGAGAACCTCCCGGGGGTCAACGACACCTTCACCACGGTCGGCGCCGGCACGGCTCAGGTCAACCAGGCGCGTGTCAACGTCGCCCTGACCGGACCCCACTCGCGCAGCTGGTCCCAGGCCGAGGGCATGGCCTGGATCCGCAACCGCTACGCCGATATGGCCGAGCGCGACATCACCCTCAAGGTCGAGATGATCGATCCCTTCGGGGGCGACGGTTTCCGCCAGCAGCAGATCCAGATGACCATCCGCGGCAGCGACATGGACGAACTGGTCCGCACCGCCGACGCGCTGGCCGAGTACATCGACGGCATCGACGGTTTCGTCGACGTCGACACCACCTTCACCGGCGGCAAGCCCGAGCTCGCCATCATCATCGACCGGGAGCGGGCCGCCGACCTGGGTGTGCCCGCGATCCAGATCGCCTCGACCCTGCGCAGCCTCATGGCCGCCGACGCCATCGGCTCGCTCAAGGACGACGGCGAGGTCTACGACATCGTCGTCCAGATGCCTGCAGCCCGACGCGCCACCTTGCGCAACCTCGACGGCATCACCCTGCGCTCGACTTCGGGGCAACTCATCGACCTCGCCAACGTGGTGCGGGTGGTCGAGGGCATCGGACCCAGCGAGATCGAGCGCCAAGATCGGCAGCGTCAGATCGTCTTGCTCGCCGACCTCGACGGCCTGGCCTTGGGTGACGCAAAGACGCTGATCGAAGCCAAGGCCGAGGAGGTCGTCCCGGCCGGTGTGACCACGGGCTGGGTCGGCAACGCCGAGATGATGGAGGAGTCCTTCCTCGCCATGATCATGGTCCTCGGCCTGGCGATGGTCTTGGTCTACATGATCCTCGCCGCCCAGTTCGACAGCCTCACCCAACCCCTGGTCATCATGGTCTCGCTGCCGCTCTCGGTGGTCGGCGCCTTCGGGGCGATCTGGGTCTCGGGCATGACCCTCAACATCTTCAGCTTCATCGGCATCATCATGCTCATGGGGCTGGTGACCAAGGCCGCGATCTTGCTGGTCGACTACGCCAACGAGCAGCGGGACGCGGGCGTCGATCTCGAGACCGCGCTGATCCAGGCCGGGCGCGTGCGCCTGCGGCCGATCTTCATGACCGCGGCAGCGACCATCTTCGGCATGCTGCCCATCGCCCTGGCCGTCTCCGAGGGTGGCGAGACCCGGGCGCCCATGGCCGTGTGTGTCATCGGCGGCATGCTGACCTCGACCCTCTTGACCCTCGTGGTCATCCCCGCCGTCTACCTGCTCTCCGAGCGCATGCTCGCCCGCCTGTCCGGGGTCTGGGTGCAGCTGGGTGGACAGCTGAACGAGCCCGAGCCCACCGTCCAGGCGGCCGAGCCCGCCGTCCAAACGACCGAAACCGCCGCCCGAGCGACCGAGACCGCCCCGGACTCGGACTCCCCCCCCGCTCCCTGAGCCCTCGCTCCTCGAGCCCTCGCTCCAGCTTCCAGTGGATCTGTCCATGACCTCCGTGACCTCCGTGACCTCCATGATCTCCATGATCTCGACGGCGCGAAGCCGCCTGTCTCTCCCACGCCTGCTCCCGGTTTCGGGCGCCCTCGGCTGGCTGCTGCTGGCCGCCTCCCCGGCCCTCGCGGCGCCACCCGAGTCGACACCAGACACCCAGCCCCCCGCGGGTCTCGAGGGGCCGCAACCGGTGGATGTCGAACCCTACGAAGATCCCCTGCTCGAGGCCCTGCGGCCCGTGAGCGGGGGCCTGACCGCCGACGAGGTCGCCCGTCGGGCCGTCGAGCACTCGCCCGAGATCGCGGCCAAGCGCGCCGAGATCACGATCGCCGAGGCCCAGCTCGACCACACCCTCTACCAGTTCATCCCCCACGTCGAGGGCACCTTCACCTACACACGCCTGTCTCAATCCCGGCTCGCCTTTGGTGGTGACGGCGGGGGCTTCATCGTCGGGGCCCTCAACGAGGGCCCCCTGAGCTTCGGCCCCTGCGCCCCGAACAGCATCCTCCAGTGTGTCGTCGACACCGGTGGCATCCCCGTGGGCGCCACCGCCTTGGACTTCGGCCTCGAAGATCCACCCCTCAACTCGTTCTCGCTCCAGGCCACCTTGGGCGTACCGATCTCCGACTACATCGCCCGTCTACCGACCGCCAAGAAGTCGGGCCAAGCCCAGATCCGGGCCTCCGAGTACGCCTCCGAGGCCGAGCTGCTCACCGTCCAACGGGACTCGCGGATGGCCTACTACGACTGGGTCCGGGCCGCCGCCAGCCGAGTCGCCCTCCAGGAGTCCCAGGTCCGCACCCAGGCCAGGCTCGAGGACGCCGAGGCCGGCTTCGAGGCCGGCCTCGCCTCCAAGGCCGATGTCATGCGCCTCGACTCCGCCGTCGCTACCTTGACCGCCGCGGGCATCCGGGCCGAGAACTTCGAGCGCCTCGCCCAGGAGATGCTCGCGACCTTGATGGCCGACGAGGGCTTCCCCGACTACCAGATCGGGGAAGACATCCTCACGCCCAAGCCGCCCATGGACGACGCCGACGACCTCGAGGCCCTGATCGCCGAGGCCGAGCAGGAGCGCCTCGAGATGAAGGCCTTCGACGCCAGCACCGAGGCCCTGGAGCTCGGCATCAAGACCACCCGTGCGGGCTACTATCCCCGCCTCGACGGCTTCGCCGAGGCCACCTACGCCAACCCCAACCAGCGCTTCTTCCCGCTCACCCAAGACTGGAACGGGTCGTGGAGCGCCGGCCTCAAGCTGACTTGGGTCCTCAACGACGCGCTCCAGACCAAGACCAAGGTCCGGGAGCTCCAGGCCAACAAGCGGGCCTTGACGGCCCAGCGAGAGATGCTCCGTCGGGGCCTCACCCTCGAGGTCGCGGCCGCCCACGCCGAGCGCCAGAGCACGCTCGCGGAGCTCCAGTACATCGACCGCGCCACCGAGTCGGCGACCGAGGGCTACCGGGTCGCCGTGGACCTCTTTCAGGTCGGCGACGCCACGACCACCGACATCCTCGATGCCGAGTACGAGCGGGTCAGCGCGACCTTGCGCAGCATCAACGCCAAGATCGACCTGCGCATCGCCGACTTGAAGCTGCGCTACGCGACCGGTCGCCTCGAGCCCATCGCCACCGAGGTCGCGCCTGGCACCCTCCCCTGACTCGGGCTCTGGTCCGGGCCCCCGTCCCCAGCCTGATCCCGACCCTGCCGACCCTGCCGATCAGGTCGCCCGACTCTGCGCCGGCGGCGAGCTCCCGGTGTTGCTCATTCGACACGGGCGCACCACGCTCAACGCCGAGCGACGGTTTTGCGGTGGCGGCTCCAACCCGCCGCTGGACGCGACCGGCCACGCCCAGGTCGCCAGTTTGCGCGCGCGCATCGAGGCCGCGCTCGGGCCCGTGTTCTGCTCGCCCCAAACTCGGGCGCTCGAGACCGCCGCTGGCCTGGGGCTCACCCCAAAATCTCTGACGGTCCTCGACGATCTGCGCGAGCTCGACCAGGGCGTGCTCGAAGGCCGGCGTTTCAAGTCCGCCATGGCCGAGCACGCCGACTTTTTTGCCGACTTTCGCCGAGACCCCGGAGCCGCTCGGATCCCCGGCGGAGAGACCATGGACGAGCTCGCCGACCGGGTCCACACGGCAGTCATGACGGCCGTCGCCCAGCCGGCCCAGCCGGGCGCGCTGACCGTTGTGTGCCACCAGATGGCCCAGGCTGCGTTTTGTGTCCGCGCCCTCGGCCTGCCCATGACGCGCTGGCCGACCCTCGAGCTGGCCAACGCGCGCGCCAACTTGCTCGCTTTCGACGGCCACAGCTGGCGGCTCGTCGCCCAGGGGCTGTAATCCGCGACCTCCCCCGCTACCCTGGCCCCCGTGGCCACGCCTGAGCGCCTTATCCTCATCGACGCCAGCTCGCTGATCTACCGGGCCTACTACGCGATCCCGGCCAACTTCTCGACCGCCGACGGCCTGCACACCAACGCCATCTACGGCTTTGCGACCATGTTTCGCAAGATCCTCGCGGGCCGCACCCCGACCCGGGGGGCCGTGGTCTTCGACGCCCCGGGCAAGACCTTCCGCGAGGACAAGTACCCCGCCTACAAGGCCCAGCGCCCGAGCATGGACCTCGAGCTGCGCGAGCAGCTGGTGTGGATCGACAAGCTGGTCGAGGCCCAGCGTTTCCCCTACCTGCGCGTGCCCGGCTACGAGGCCGACGACATCATCGGGACCTTGACCAAGCAGGGCGTGGCCGCCGGCATGGAGGTCCACATCATCTCCGTCGACAAGGACTTCGCCCAGCTGATCTCGAGCCGGGTCCGCATGATCGACACCCTGCGCGACATCAGCTACGACCCGGAGCTGGTCCGCAAGAAGTGGGGGGTGCCCCCCGAGCAGTTCGTCGACTATCTGGCCCTGGTCGGCGACAAGGTCGACAACATCCCGGGGGTCCCCGGCGTGGGTGCCAAGACGGCCAAGACCCTGCTCGAGACCTACGGCGACCTCGATCAGATCCTCGCCCATATCGAGGACATGAAGGGCAAGCGCAAACAAAACTTCGAGGACTACCGGGACCAGGCCCTGCTCTCGAAGCAGCTCGCTACCATCGACACGGCCGTGCCCCTGGAGCTCGGCCTCCCCGACCTCGAGCTCGTCGCCCCCGACACCGCGGCCGTCAACGCCCTCTACAAACGGCTCGAGTTCTACTCCCTGCTGACCGAAGAAGAGGTCGCCAAAGACGAGGCCACCCAGACCCAGGACGCCGACTTCAAAATCATCGCCGACCTGGGGGAGCTCGACGCCCTGATCGCCGGCCTCCCCGAAGCGGGCGACGGCGCCGTGGCGATCCAAGCCATCTACGACGCCCCCTCGCCGGTCAGCGGCGCGCTCGCGGGGCTCGCCCTGTCCATGGAGCCGGCCAGCGCCCGCTTTGTCCCCCTCGCCTGCCTCAGCGGCCTCGCCGAGCCGGCCCTGGCCAAGCTCAAACCCTGGCTCGAGGATCCCCAGCGCTTCAAGCTCGGCCACGACTGCAAGGCCCTCTACGTCGCCCTGCGCCGGCTCGGGATCACCCTCGCCGGGGTCGTCGGCGACCTCATGCTCGAGTCCTTTCTCGTCGATCCCAACACCATCATCCCCCACCGCCTCGAGCAGATCTCCAAGCAGTACCTCCAGCGCACCTTGCCCCCCACCAAGCGGGTGCTCGGCGCGGGCAAGAAACAAAAGCGCTTCACGCAGCTCGAGGCCAGCGCGATCGGCGAGTGGGCCTGCCGGCAGGTCGAGACCGTGGCCGCAGCCTTTCCTGAGGTCCGCGCCCGCCTCGACGACGAGGGCCAGCGCGAGCTCCTCGAGAGCCTCGACCTGCCGCTCTCGTGGGTATTGGGCGACATGGAGCTCGCCGGCATCGCGGTCGACAGCGAGGACCTCAGCGCCATGAGTGTGGAGTTCGGCGCTCGCCTGCTCGGACTCGAGAAGAAGATTCACGCGATCGCCGGCCGCGAGTTCAACATCGCCTCGCCCAAACAGCTCGGCGAGGTCCTCTTCGACGAGCTCGAGCTCCCGATCATCAAGCGCACCAAGACCGGCTACTCGACCAACGCCGAGGTCCTCGAGCGCCTCGCCGCCAAGACCAAGATCAAGGGCCACGAGATCGCCGCGCTCTTGCTCGAGCACCGCAAGCTCGCCAAGCTCATCAACACCTACACCGACGTCCTGCGTGCCGCCGTCAACCCCGACACCGGCCGGGTCCACGCCACCTTTCACCAGACCACCGGCGTCAGCGGGCGCCTGATCACCACCGAGCCCGACCTCCAGCGCACCCCCGTCAAGACCGCCGAGGGTCGGCGCATCCGCGAGGCCTTCATCCCGCGCCCGGGCTGCAAGCTGATCTCCGCCGACTGGAGCCAGATCGAGCTGCGTCTGCTGGCCCACTTCAGCGCCGATCCCATGCTCGTCGAGGCCTTCGCCGCGGGCCTCGACGTCCACGCGCGCACGGCCGCCAAGCTGTTCGAGATCGAGGCCGACGAGGTCGACAAGGCCCAGCGGGCGGTCGGCAAGCTGGTCAATTTTTCGACCATCTACGGCCAGGGAGCCACGGCCCTCGCTCAGATCTTGAGGGTCCCGCGCAAGCAGGCCCAGGCCTACATCGACGGCTACTTCGACCACTACGCCGGGGTTCGCCGCTGGCTCGACCAGGCCATGTCGCAGGCCCACATCGACGGCTACGTCTCGACCTTGCTCGGCCGCCGCCGCTACATCCCGGAGCTGTCCAGCAACAGCTGGAAAGACCGGCAGGCGGGCGAGCGGATCGCCGCCAACACGGTCATCCAGGGCTCGGCCGCCGACATCTGCAAGCTCGCCATGCTCGACATCGAGGGCCGCATGCGGACCGCGAAGCTCGACACACGCATGCTCTTGCAGATCCACGACGAGCTCGTGTTCGAGGCCCCCTCGGCCGAGGTCGAGCAGGTGGTCGGCATCGTCGACCTGTGCATGCGCGAGGTCTACGCCCTCGACGTCCCCCTGGTCGTCGACATCGGCGTGGGCGGGAGCTGGGCCGAGGCCCACTGACTGGCGCCTGTTCCCGCCGCCGCCGCCACCACCAAAAAAGAGAAGTTATTCTCGAAAGTCGGGACGGGTACGAGCGATCGCGGTGATGATCCAAGCGGGTGCCCACTCCTGAGCCAGCCTCGCTCAGCGCCGAGTTCGAGGCGCTGTACCGCGCGCACTTCCCTTTTGTGTGGCGGTCCCTGCGGCGATTCGGCGTGCCCACCGCAAACCTCGACGACGCGACCCAAGACGTGTTTGTGATCGTCCACCGCCGGTTCGGGATCTGGGAGCGCGACCGCTCGGTGCGCGCGTGGCTCTACGGGGTCACCAGGCGGGTCGCCGCCGCCCACCGCCGCAAACTCGAGCGTCACCAGCGGAGGCTCGACGCCCTGCCCCGGCCCGCGGCCCACACCCAGATCGAGCCGCAGATCGGCGCGCGCCATCGCCTCGAGCGCATCGCCGCCGAGATCGATCGGCTCGAGCCCGGCCGACGGCAGGTCTACCTGCTCATCGAGGTCGAGGGCCTCAGCGCACCGGAGGTCGCCCAGGCCCTCGGCTGCAAGCTCAACACTGTGTACTCGCGCCTGCGTCGGGCGCGGGCCCAGCTCGAGGTCACCCTGGGCGACGCCGACGCCGGCGACCGGCCCCCAACGAACAGACAGCGCGCAGGAGAGACCCGATCATGACCGAGTTGGACGAGGCTACGCGACAGGGGCTACAGGCGCGAGATGGGCCGCCGCCCGGGGCCGGCGATCAGATCCTCGCCGCCTTGAGGGTCCGGCTCGCGGGACACGGGGGTCCGGGCGACCCGAGCAGCTCCACCGGCGAGGCTGGTGAACCCGACGCGAGCCCAGACACCGCAGGCTCGGGCCCCGAGCTCACCTCCGCCGGTCGCGGCCTGTGGGCGGCGAAGGTCGCCGCGGCGACCACCAGCTTGGCCGGGGCCGGCCTGCTGACCCTCAAGCTGGGGGTCGTGGGGCTCGCGGCCCTGCGCGCCGATGCGCCCCCACAGAACACGACGCAGGAGACGGCTGCGCTCGGCTCCAGCGTCGAGGTGAACACGGACGAACCCGGAGCGGCCTCCCCACAGACCCCGGGCCGGGAACCGAGCTCCCCGACTGTAGCGATCCCTGCAGACCGTCTCCCCCAGACCCGCTCGGCACAGCCCCCCTCCGGTGTGCCCGAGGATTCAGGCGACTCGGATCTCGCTGCCGAGGTCGCTCTCCTGCGCGCGGCCAGGCGCGAGCGCCTGCACGACCCCGAGGCTGCGTTCACCCAGCTCGAGCGCCACCGCCGACGCTTCCCCAGCGGCACCCTCGCCCCCGAGCGCGACGCCCTCGCCGTCGAGGTCCTGTGTGCCCTGGGCCGCCCCGCCGACGCCCAGCAGGCGCGCCGTCGACTCGAGACGAATCACCCGGATTCGGCCTGGCTCCCGATTTTGGGATCGACTTGCACCGAAGGGGATGGATCCTCGCGTCGGCGGTGATTGATCGAGTAGCCATGCATTACAAAAGCTCGACATTGACCGCCGCTCACAGTGGACACCTCTACATCTCGAAACTGCGCTTGTTCGCATGTTTCGCCCTCCTCCCGCTCGCCGCCTGCGACATCCCCGACAAGGAGATCGGAGACAGCGAGGGCTACGGGGAAAGTGAGGAGAGTGGGGAAGATGGAGAGGATGGAGAAGTCACCGAGACCGTCGGCGACACCAACCCCGAGATATGCGAGCTCATGTGCGACTACTACGAGCGCCAATGCAGCTTCGACCTTTGTTGTGAATGCATCCTCGCAGGCGGAGAGTTCAATGACCTCGCGGGGCTCACCCCGGACGACGAAAGCGCCTACAACTACGAGTGCGCCGGGACCGATGAACCATTCACCTTCGAGAGCCCCGCTTGCGAAGACGGGTCCTGCCACGACGAGTCGACGCTTCTCGCCGACCTCGACGAGGTCTTCGCTCCGGCCGGAGTCATCCCCCGAGAGGTCATCGACCTGGTCACTGTGCCTACGGCGGCACCCCACATTTGGGACCAACTCGGAGTCGAAACCAACACCGACGCCGCGACCACCATGCAGTTCGAGGTCGTCCCGACGGGAGTCGTCTACGGTCTGGAGAGCGTTTGGTTCCCGCCCACAGATCTCCCTGACGAACCGAGCCCTTGTTACAACAGCATCGAAGTCGAGGTCGTGATCGATATGAGCACCGCCGACGGGGCGCTCGCCGAGAGCTTTGAAGGGACGCTCACCGCAGACCTCGACAAGACGGACCCGGCCACCGTCAGCCTGCACACCGAACTCGCGCTCGCCGGGCTCGCGGGCACCCTCGAGCTCAGCCCCGAAGACCCCGACACCATCCTCGACGAAGAGATGACCCTCGAGGTCGACTTCGGCCAGGTCGGCGCAGCCACGGGCGAGGCGAGCGGCGAGCTCCAGATCGCCATCCACCCCAGCGACGACCCCTCGCTCACCCTCTCCCATGCGAAGGTCGGCCACTGGGGGGTGGGCGGCTGAGCCCACTCCCCGCGAGCCGGCTATCCTCTCGCCGATGATCCGGCTCGCGCTCGCGTACTCGCTGTTGCTGGGGCCCCCCCCGCCCCAAACAGTGGAGATCCAGCGCCCAGGTGATGCCGTCACCTGGGCGTTTCGGTGGCGCGCGCCCGAGGGCTGCCCGACCCGCGCGCAGGTCCTCGAGCGTATCGACGAGTACCTCCCGCAGCTCGAGCTTCCCCCCGAGCGGGCCACCAGCGTGGCTCTGCGGATCGACGTGGAGCTCACCCGAGACGGCGACACGTGGGTGGCCAACCTCCAGCTCAGCGGGCGCGACGGCGAACAAAATCGGCGCTTCTCGACACCCGACTGTAGCGAGCTCGCCGACGCCAGCGCGCTGATCGCCGCGCTCGCCCTCGACCCCGTGCTCACCGCTCGCGGGCTGACGGTCCTATCTGCGGCCCTGACTGAACCCGGGCCCGACGAGCCCCTGGAGCCCCTGGAGCCCGAAGACCCAAAGGCCCCAGACGACCCTGGGGCACCACCCCCAAACCCGGAGACCACCGAGCCCCCCAGCGAAGGGAGCGACCCGGTGACCACCGAACCCACACGTGACACGAAGCTCCACCTCAGCGAAGCCGGTGCGCGCCCAGCCGACCCCCGGGATCCCGCCGAGGTCGGTCTTCACCGACCCCGGGTCGGTCTCCGGATTCAAGGCGGCGGCAGCTACGGCCCGACCACGACCGGCTACGCTGCAGTCGGCGGCGGCCTGGCCGTGTTCGAGGGCCCGTGGCGATGGCAGCTCGACGCCGGCTGGTGGACCCCTCGCCGCATCGAGCTCAGCGATGGTCGGGCCGGCCGTGTGCAGAGCTGGTGGCTGGGAACCCGGGGCTGCTTCGTGCCGATGGCCGGCCGGGTCGAGCTGCCCCTGTGCCCCGGGGTCGAGTTCGGCCAGATCATCGCGCGGGGGGTCTCCCCGACCACCAACGCCCGCTCGGCCCGATACCTGTGGGCAGCGGCCGTCGTCTCCCAGGGACTCGCGTGGGCGTTCAGCGAGCACTTCGCCCTGACCGCCGAGGCCGGCCTTTTGGTCGCGCTCACACGCGGCAGCTTCTCCATCGATGGACAGCGGTTGCAGGCGGTCAGCCCGGTGGGTGTGCGTGGATTGGTCGGGCTCGAGCTTCGGTTGTAGGCACCCTCGTTGGGCTGCTCGAGCGCCTCCGGTAGACTCGCCCCCCGCCTCACCGCGGCGCCTCCGACCACCCCGCGACAGTGGAGACAAACCGTGTACCCCACACTGCTCTCTCTCGCGCTGATCGCCACCTCCCCGCCGGTCCTCCCTGAACCCGAGCCTGAACCTGAGGTCCGGCTGGTCTGGACTGGGCCCCCCGAATGTGAGGCGCGCGAGCTCGCCATCGAGCGCCTCGCCGAGCTCGCCCCGGAGCTGACGATCGCCGCGGGCGAGCTCCCGGGGAAGCTGACCATCAACGTGACGGTCGAGGTCGCACCCGAAGCAACTCTCCAGGTGACAATTTCGCTCGACGGACCCGAACACACCCAGGTCCGCGAGTTCTCTGCCGAGAGTTGTGAGGTCGCCGCTTATGCAGCGGCCCTGGTTTTGGCGGTGACGATCGATCCGACCGGGACAGCGACGATCCTCGACGAGCACCTTTCTCGCTCCGAAGCCGAGTCTGAACTGCCGACGGATGACCTTCTGAAACCGAGCGTCGAACCTGAACAGAGCGACTCCCAGGCCGAACTCCGCGCGACATCATCCACGAGCACGCTCGGCGATCCCGATACAGCTATCCTCCTCGAGCACAGCGATGACGACGAAGCCAAAGCGCCCCTTCGCTCGGCCGATCGGACTCCTGGGTGGAGGGGGCTACGGTCCACTCTCGGGACCGGCCACAATGGTGGCTGCTCAGTTCGCTGTCTTCGGCGAGCACTGGCGGATCGGTCTGCGAGGCGCCTGGCTTCCTCCCCTCCCTCTGGACCTGAGCGAGAGCGGCCAGGCCTCCCTTCGTCGTGCCCGGGTGGACGGGTTCACGATCACCGCCAAAGGCTGCGGGTTGCTCCACGCAGGCCCGATCGAGTTCCCCCTGTGCGGAGGCGTCGAGGCCGGCGCCCTGCGAGCGATCGCTCTCGAGCCGGTTCGAAACCCCGAGGCCGCGACCCAGCCCTACGTCGGCCTCGAGCTGGGTGCGGGCTTCACGTGGACCCCCGTCCACCATCTCGGAGTCGGACTCGAGCTCGACGCCGTCGTACCACTGGCGTCGGGCGGCTACGCCCTCGAGGGCGCGGAAGTTTTGGGTGCGACCCCCGCAGGCCTTCGTGTGCTGGCCGGAGTCGAGCTTCGACTGCCCTGAGCCCGGCGAATCCTCCATACTCGGGACGGATGTCGGCGCTTCCGGCAATGGCTGTCTCTCGATGGCGGTACCCCAACTCAGCCGCGCTGAGACCGAGGAGTTCGACCTCATCTACCGGACCGAGATGGCTCTGGTCTGGCGGGTCCTCCGCTACCACGGCGTCCCGGCGGACGCGGTCGAGGACTCAGTCCAGGAGGTCTTTATGGTCGTCTATCGTCGCTGGGCCGACTGGGATCGAGGTGAGTCCCTCCGGTCATGGCTATTCGGCATCGCCCGCAAAGTGGCCGCGACCACGCGGCGGGGGGACAGTCGTCGACGCCGCAAACTGGCCGCGATCGACGGACCCGCGGACACGGAGGTCGAGTCGCATCTCCTGCACCGGGACGCGCTCCGCCGTTTGGGGGAGGTCCTCCGAGCCATGGACCAACGCCTCGCGGCGGTCTTTTTGCTCGCTGAGATCGAAGGCGCGACCGCCCCGGAGATCGCCCGCCAGTTAGGCATCAAGCGCAACACCGTCTACTCGCGGCTTCGACGCGCCCGCGCGCGAGTCAACGAGGCGATGAACGCGAAGGAGTCACCGTCATGAGCGACCTCGATCCCCTTATCCGTTCGGCCCTCCGCGAATCGACGAAGAGCTACGGGCCACCACCCCGAGCGGAAGGCCGCATGCTGTCCGAGTTCCATGCTCGGCTGAGTCCTCCACCGCCTCCACCGGACGGGGCCCCCGGGCCGGAGCTCCCGGGCCGAGCCCTACACTTGCTTCGAGTCGTCGCGGCGACGGGCGCCCTGACAGCCGCGGGCTTGGGCGGGCTGTGGCTCGCGGGCTCGCTCGCTCGCTCTGGGGGCGACAGCGCCGACATCCCAGCCCGCTCGGCGAAGTCGACACCGATCCAGGCCGCCGCCTCGCCCCCGGCCCGGAACCCCCCTCAAACTCAGACATCCAATCCGGCCGCCCAGACCTCCTTCCTGGTCGCTAGGGATGGAGCCGCCCCGCTGCGGCCGGCTCCATCCCCTCAGCCGGCCTCACTCCGCGCCGGTCGAGGCCCAGAGCAACGCCCCGCCGAGGACCGAATTCCCGATGTGGAGTCGACCCTGCTCGCCGAGCTCGAGCTGATCGACGCCGCGCGCAAAGCTGCGCCCACGGAGGCCCTCATCCTGCTCGACCGTCACGTACGCGAGTTCGGCGATGGCGCACTTCGCCACGAGCGCGCGAGCTTGCGGGTCATCGCGCTGTGCGACCTCGGCCGATGGTCGCTAGCCCAGCACGCGGCAGATCGCTTCGCCGCCGCGGGCCCCGGCCCACTCCTGCGCCGGCGCGTCCTCAACCACTGTGAGGAGCGAGTTTCGCTTGCGCCGGAGACGACTTCCACCCCGGCCGGCAATGGCTCGAACTGAGATGCCTTGTTCAACTCTAGCAGTCCGTGGTCAAAGCCAACGCGGCGCCTCGCGCCGGATTTTTCGTCGAGCGCGAGGGGCTGAAATGCCGCTGTGCCGGGCGTACCGCAAGTTTCGGCAACGCGGCCCTCGGCGGAGGGGCCAAGCGAGGTGTCATGAGGGGTTTTGCCACGGGCGGCTAGACTCTCTCTCGCTTTGCACAGTCCTCGCGCTGGCGAGCTTCGGCTGCGAGTTCAGTCCCAAAAACATCGGCGAAGGCGAGGGCACCGAGTCCAGCGCCGATGGCGCGGCAGACTCGTCGTCGGACAGCGAGTCATCGCCGGGGACCGATGACGCCGCCGATGACGGAAGCGGCGACGAAACCGACTCGTCGACCGCCACCGAGTCGTCGCCCGAGACCGACACCGGCGAATTCCCGGCCGAGTGTGCCGATGCCGCGGCGCCCCCAATCCCGGGGTTCGAGCTCGACTTCCATGGCTGGCCCCCCCCCGATCCAGACACGCAGATCGCCGCGGGCGACTGGTCCGGGACCTGTGAAGTCACCCAGCTCTCCGAGGACGAAGGCGTGATCGCCAGCGAGCTGGCCTGCGACGAAGGGGGCCCGTCCACGATCTCGCTCGCCCTGCACTCTGCGGAGTTTGCAGCCCCCTGGGCCGTCGGGGAGACGGTCGACATCGAGACATCGGTCAATGTGTATGTGGGCCACGCCGCCTTGGCCATGCGCCGCCCCAGCGATGGCGCGCTGCTGGTATCGCTGGCCCGCGGGGGCACCTACCCAGAAGGTGAGGGGCCGGTTGGGACCCCCCCGCTGCCGAATCCCTCCGCGTTCGCCCCGCTGGAGCTCACTCTCGAGCTCGACTACTGCGGCTACGAATACGATGGACTCGGCTCCAAGCTCATCCCTTTTCGACTGATCGTATCCGAGCCCGGCGCCGACACGGCAAGCATGCTCTCGGGCGACGAGGTCGACTTCGAGGGTAGCGAGGCCAGCTACCACCTACGTCTCGACAACGCCACGGGGAACTACTGCTGCCACTTTTCCGAGCACCTGTTCTTCTCCGCCTTACGAACCTCTCCATGATCCTGCCTCGGTCCCGATGGAGGGCGAAGGTCCGCCCTTCGGCGGTACCGGCGATCGACGTTTGGTGAACACATCACGTCGGATTTCCTTTGAGGGCGAGGGCCTGACCGCCTCGATGCCGGGCGAACGTCAAGCACTGGAAGCACGAGCGTCGGCGGGACGACTCGTTCGGCCCGCCGACGGGACGCCGACCCGAGGAACGGACGCTCCCCCGCCGACCCGAAGGGCAAGTCCTTGAAATCACAGGTGTCCGCCAACGCTGCGGTGCTTGCATTCCACTCGGCCCATGCACCTCAGCGCCGACCTCCCAGCCTTTCGCCAGCCGAACCCGCGATCCAGCGTCCCCGCCCGACCCAGCTGGCCGATCCGACCCGAGCCCACCGTGCTCGTGCGCTTCGACGCCGCTGTGGGGCTCCCCGACCCCCGCACCTTCGAGCGCTACGCGAGGCGCTGGATCATGCGAGAGCTCTCCGGCTGGGCCCAGATCGCGGTCCTCGAGCGCCTCGACGACGGCAGCGTCGAGTGGCAGCCCAGGCCCCTGGTGCCCACCGAGAGCACCGCTCGGTGCCCACTCGGATCGTCCCCACTGAGGTCTTCACCCCGGTGGCGGCAGGTCGAGATCCGCTGCGTCGACCGTCGCGGGCCCCGCCGTCCTGGATTGTGGGCGGCGCTCGCCGTCGGTCAGGCGCTCGCCTCCATGCTCGGGGGGACCCTCGTCGATCCTCTCGGCGGTGACCCGGACGCGCTGGCCCAGCTCCGCCCCCCAGCCGACGCCCGGGTCCGAGTCGTCGACCACCTGCGCATCACCTCCACCCGCGGCCCGTGGGCCTACGCCGGAGCCCGCAGCGACTCGCTCGGCGACCTCGGTAGTGTCGACAGCACCCGAGCTCCCAACACCACAGCGCCCGACACCACAGATTCAGGTCCCCCGAGCACCGCATTTCGGCGCCTCGCCCCGGCCCGACAATCCGGCGTAGACCAGGGACATCTCAGGCTCCTCGGTCCCCGGCGCCGATTGGTCACCGCCGGTATGCAGCACTTCGGCCTCCCCGACCTCGAGCTCGTCGACCTCCCCTCAGGCTGGGTCGAGGTCGGCGCGCGCATGATCTTGGGGGTCGCCCAACACCTCGTCGATGCGGGCTGGTCTGCGCCCGGTCTCGGCTCTCCTCCACGCGAGGGCCTCGTCACCAGCAACGAG
>CAYVJQ010000140.1:0-18253 GCA_964451725.1 uncultured Nannocystaceae bacterium
CGGGCGTCAGGGGGGTCAGGTTGCGGTAGCCCTTCTCGCGGACGCTCTCGGGCGTCTCTTGAAACACGAAAAACTCGTACTCGAGGGCCGCCCGCGCCCGGAGGCCCATGGCCCCGGCCCGGTCGATGACCCGGGCCAAGAGCCGGCGTGGGCACACCGCCTCGTAGTCCCCGCTGAAGTGGCCCAGCACCATGATGGTGTCCTCTTCGAGGGGCAGCACCCGCGCCGTGTCGAGATCGAGCTCGACCGGCGCGTCCCGGTAACCCGTGTGCCAGCCCGAAGCCACGCCGTTGTCGTAGAGCTGGTCTTGGCTGTCCCAGCCGAGCACCACGTCACAGAAGCCAAAACCGTCGCGGACCGCCGACTCGAATTTGCTGCGGCCGACGTACTTGCCGCGGAACACTCCATCCATATCGAAGACGCCGATCTTGTGAAAGCGGATGCCCTTGGCATCGAGGTCGGCGAAGAAAGCTTCGGGAGTTTGGGACATGCGGTCGAGCTCTGGGAAGGGAGAATCGGGGGGGGGGGATCGGGGGGGGGATCGAAGGGGAGAATCGAAGGGGACAGCTCTTGGGAGCCCGGTCAGCGCGTGCGCAGGTGAAAGGACTTCGGCCGGGTCAGGGCCCGAAGCCCGAGGTGCGAGAGCGAGGTCCCGTGCCCCGAGTCTTTCGTGCCCACCCAGGGCAGCTCCGGGTCGAGGTAGTCGCAGCGGTTTTGAAACACGGTCCCGGCCTGGACCTCGGCGGCGAGCGACAGCACACGCGCGTCGTCCCGGGACCAGATCGAGGCCGTGAGCCCGTAGGGGCTGTCGTTCATCCGGTCGATCCCAGCCCCGGCGTCATCCACCTTCATGAGCCCGATCGCCGGGCCGAAGGTCTCCTCGCGCATCAGGGCCATGCTGTGATCGACGTCGACAAACACCGCCGGGGGCAGGTAGCAGTCCCCCCGTGGACAGTCGAAGTCGAGCCCCCCACCGAGCTCTCGGGCCCCGGCGCTGCGGGCCGCGTCGACCTGCGCACGGATCCGGCTCGCGGCCGCCGGGTCGACCACGGGACCCAAGGTCGTGGCCGAATCCAGGGGATCGCCCATGCGCAGACCCGCGACCTGGGCCTGGAAGGCGTCCACGAAGCGGTCCCAGATCTCCGCGTGCACATAGATCCGCTCGACTGCCGCGCAGCTCTGACCGGCGTTGTAAAAGGCCCCCTCCACGAGGTTGGCGACGGTGAACTCGAAGTCGCAGTCGGGCAGGACCAGGGCCGGATCCTTGCCGCCCAACTCGAGGCCCACGGGAAAGAAATTCGCCCGCGCCGCCGCACGCTGGACCTCCCCTCCACCCCGGGTCGAACCCGTGAACGCGACCTGATCGAAGGCCCGGGCGTCCAAGAGCGCGCCCACGGTCTCGTGGGTACACATGAAGTCGGCGACCAGGCCCGCGGGCGCCCCGGCCTCGGCGAAGGCATCGGCCAGGAACGCCCCGACCAGGCCGGTCTGGGGAGCGTGCTTGATCAGCGCCGCGTCGCCGGCCAACACGGCCCCGACGACCACGCTCATGGGTACCAGCAGAGGGTAGTTCCAAGCCGCGATGTCGAGCACGACCCCGACCGGCTCCCGACGGATGAAGCGGCGCAGACGGCCGGGCTCACCGAGGGCCGGCGCCTCGGGTTCGCTCAGGTGCTCGTCGGCCAGGGCCGCCGGCGCGAGCGCGCACAGGGCCTGCACACGTGCGCGCATGGTCCGAGCCTCGCCGCGGGCCTCGGTCACCGGCTTGCCCATCATCTTCGAGATCGCCTGCGCGTGAGACTCGAGCTTGCGCTCGAAGGCGTCGAGCATCCCGAGGCACAGCGCCACACGGGTTGCGATCGAGGTCCGCCCCCAATCCCGCTGGGCCTCGCGGGCCGCGTCGACCCGGCCCTGGGCCCGCTCGAGGCTCAGGTACTCGAAGTGGGCAGTGACCTGACCGTCGATGGGCGAGACGATGGGTTCGGACATCCGGGGCGAGGATAGCCGAGCCCGGGGTGCCCGCGGCTCGCTCCCTACTTGAAGTCGGTCAGGTGGCGACGGCGACCCGCCCCGGCGCCCTCACGCTCGAGCTTGTCCTGGCAGCGAACACACAGGGCCACCCAGGGCATGAGCGCCAAGCGGCGTGGCGGGATCGCCCGGTCGCAGACTTCACACTCGCCGAAGGACTCGGGGTCCTCGTCCAGTCGCGCCAGGGCCTCTCCGAGCTGGGCCAACTTCGCGGTCCGCTCCCGGTTCCGGGTCGAGGCGATCGACTGGGTCATGGCGGTCAGCGGGGCCGCGTCGTCGTCGGGCTGGCTGACCGCGTCGATCCGCGCGGGCGGGATCGCGTGGTGGCCCTCGGCGACCAGCGCCTCGCGCATAGCCACGAGGCGGGCGCGAAATTCGGCTCGTGCAGCGATATCCACGAGCGCAGCTTACGCTGGAGCCGCGACCTTCTCACCCCGTTCCCGTCCGGATCTGGGCCATTTTCGGGCAGCGCTCGACCCTCGATGTGGCCTGTTTCGGGCATTTCCCCCCAAACTCAGAGCCCGTGGGGACCAAAGCGGGCCGGCGAGCGCGTGTGCGGCACATGCACGGTTGGCTTTCGCGCATCATGATCGGGTGACCGGGGTCTCCCACCTCCTGCGCCTGCAGGCCGACGCCCACCTCGCTCAGCTCCTCCGCGGCCCCTCTGCACCTGGAGAGGGCGGCGCTCTCGAGATCCCGACCCGCGAGCGAGTCGGTCGGGGCGACGAGCTCCAGATCGAGGTCAGCTTCGGGGCCATGGCCGACGAGGTCACACTCTGCGGCCACGTGGAGGCCGTCACCCCCCGAGGAGGCACTCAGGCGCCCCTTGTCCTGGTCCGCTTCGTGCCCGAGCACGGCGACCGGGTGCGCTACGTCGAGGAGGTGCTCGCCGACCACCGTAGGGCCAGCGCACGCGCCTCTCGACGCCTGAGCTCAGAGGTCCTGGCGACCTGGCGCTCGGGGTTCCGCGCCCACTCGACCCAGATCGGCGACATCAGCAGGGGGGGCGCATTCATCCGCAGCGCGGCCCCGCCCTCGATCGGCAGCGAGATCGACCTGGAGCTCGACGACACCGCATCGGGTCCTCGAGATGCCAAAATCTCGCTCTCGGCGACGGTCGCTTGGACGGGCCGCAGCCAGGGCCAGCGGGGCTTCGGCGTCAAATTTCGGATCGCAGATCGGGCGACCGCCCAGCGTATCGCCGCGCTGGTCCGCCGGCACGAGTAAAGCGCCGTCTCGAGCGACCAGGCGGGCCCTACCTGCCCCGCTTTTGCTTCTGCTTGGCCTTGTTCTTCTTTTTTTGATTCTTCTTGGCGTGCTTGACGTTGCGGTTCGCCTTTTGAACGACCCGCCCGTCTTGGCCCATGCGCCGAGGGGCCTCGCCGACCTCGAGCAGGAGCTCACCATCGGTGAACTGCAGCTGTTGGAGCACGCTGGCGTACAAAAACGGTGAGGCGCCCATATTGGTGCGCTTGTCGATCTGCGAGAGCGCGACCTGGGGCCGCACCGGCACCCGGATGTTCAGGACCTCGGCCTCTTCGTGGCGCTCGTGTCGAGGGTCGGCCAGGGCCGTGTCGCCGATGATGTGGTGCATGCGGCAGGTCATCGGCCGATGGTCCCAGACCCGGCAGCGACCGCGGCTCGCGTCGAGCAGGGGGCAGGGCTCACCGCGCTCGGAGAAGTGGCGGCGGCCCTCGCCCGCGGCCTTGCTGGTCATACGGATCTTCTCCGGATCCTTGCCCCGGTGGCCCGCCTGGATGTCCTTGAACTGGAGCTCACCGAGTTCGCCGAGGCGCTCGGCGACCTTCACAAAGTCCCGCCACGTCCGGACCTCTCGATAGATGGCCATGGCCTCGACCCCGCTGACGCCAAAGGGCGCGGCGTAGCAGGCCCCGCGCCCCTCGGGGGTGCCGGCTTGCGCAAACTCGGTGACGCCCATCTCCCGACGGACCACGGCGATGTAGCGATCGAAGGCGGCGTAGAGATCCTCGACGCGCGCGTAGAACCCCTTGGGAACGCGCTTGGTCGAGGTCACGTCGGCGAGCCCCGTCATCCCCGAGATCTCGTCCACAATGCGCTGCATCGTGTCGATCTCGGCGCGGGCCGCCTTGCGGATCTTGCGGGGGACCCGGGTCACGCGATCGCGTGCGAGCTTGATGCGCGGACCAAAGAGTGCGGCGATAAAGTCGAACACGAGGGTCGTGACTTCTAACAAATGCGCGCCGGCGTGCCAGCGCTCGGGTGCGAGCCTGGTCACGTCTGTGGCAAGCCCCGAAATTGACGCCGCGACCCGATTGCGCGGCCGCACGCCCACGAGTAGCGTCCGAGCCATGACCAGGCTGGGCAACCGTCCCCTCACCATCGCGACCTTGATCTTCGCCCTCGCTCTGGGCGCCAGTGCCTGTGACAAATCGGGTGAAACCAGCAGCGACCCCGGCGAGGGTGGGAGCACACAGAGCCTGGCCAAGGCGGGCACGGGCGAGGCCTACACCTACCCGAGCGAGGGTTTCACCCTGACCTCGACCGTGAAGATCAAGTTCGAGATCAGCAGCAATCAGGGCCAGGGCGCCGCCGAGCTCTCGGCCCGCAGCCTGGTCGAGGGCACCCCGCACAACGGTGCGATCAAGATCCACGGCCAGGTCATCGAACTCATCGACTACCGCGGTTCGGGCTCGATGGAGCCCGAGTTCATGAAAAGGCAGGCCGAAGAGAACGGCGGCAAAGCCATCGACATCGTCGAGTCGCTGCGCACCGCCGAGAGCTGGATGGTCATGGACCTCAAGGGAGACTCGGACGACGACGCCACCGAGGCCCTGGCCGAGAACCAAAACTCGGACGACGACGACACCGATTTTGGCCTGTTCGCGCTCCCGGACCTGCCCCCCGTCGACCTCGAGATCGGCCAAAAGGTCGTGCTCCCGACCCGGGACGACGAGCGCCAGCTGCCCTTCGGCGCCGTGCCCCTGGAGATCGACGAGACCTGGGTCCTGCGTGCCATCGACGAGAGCGACGGCAGGCGCATCGCCGAGCTCGACGTCACGATCGAGGGCAGCGGCGCGACGACCATCCAAGGTGGCCAAGGCGACGCCACCGTGTCCATGTTCGAAGAGGCCGCGTTCACGATCTACTACGACCTCGACGCCAGGCTGCCCCTGTCGCTGACGGGCTACAGCGCCAACGAGACCGCCATCGACGCGGGCCCCGAGAGCATCACCTTCGCCGTCAACAACGAGATCGAGGCGACCTACGTCGCAGGTGCACCCGAGGCCCCCGCCGACGACGCCCCCGCCGACGACGCCCCCGCCGACGACGCCCCCCCTTCGTAGCCCTCGTTCGGCCTCCTGCGGCAGGCAGCGCTTTGTAGCGACAGGGGTCTCGCCCGCCATGGCTGCGGCGGCGCGGCTCCCCCCTGGGCGAGTGTCGAGCCATCGACACCCGTCGCCCCCAGTTCTAAGCTCCGCCCACGATGCGGCGCTCCTTCCTGATCTGTCTCTCCGCTGCGCTCTCGATCGGAGCCACCGCCTGCCAGTCGCCCACCCAGAGCGGGCCCGGGCCGGCGAAGTCGGACGCTCCAGCCGCAGCCGCCGATTCCGGCGTCGAGCCGAGGGCCACCGACCCGGCCGGGAAAGCGTCGACTCCCGAGCCCGGCCCCCAGGTCTCCGCCGAGCCGGGCTCGGAGGTCCGTGAAGGCACCCCGCCCGCCTGGTACGACGAGACCATCTACGCGGACTCCACGGTCATCCGCAAAGACACCGCCGAGACCAAGCTCGCCGGTGGGTACGCCTCGGCCATGGTCCTCCAGCTGCGCGCGGGGACCAGCTCCAGCGAGTGCATGGGCCAGGCCCTGGGCGAGATCGCCAAAGAGGCGGGGACCACCGTCGACGACCTGTCCACGCCCGAGGTCAGCGACGACCGACAGATGGCCCACGGCACCAACAACGGCTACGACTGGACGATCGTCTGCGGTGAGGCCAAGGGCAAGCCGACCTTGTACCTCTCGTACACACGCAGCTGAGCACTCGGGCGTACCGCCAGGCTGTCCTCAGCCCACCGAGTTGCGGATACAGCGGGCGAAGAGCGGAGCGTCGTCGTCCACGCTGACGTTCGCGTACTCGGCCGTCTCTCGGTCCACATAGGTCTGCTCGACCGCGCCATCCCGGGTCCAAAATGGCCCTGGGCCGCCGAACCACGCCGACACCAACTCGATCTCTTCGAGCGAGGGCAGGCGCCAGCCCCCGGTCCCGGGCGCCTCTCCCGGGGCCATGAGCTGGGTGCAGAACCGTTCGGCCTCCGAGCGATCGACCGCCTCGGCGAACACCATGAACAGCTGGTAGTCCCCACGCGTGATGACCACAGGCAGGGGCTGGGCAGACTCGGGCACCGCGAGCGGGGGCTGGTCGTCCTCGAGATCACGGGCGCAGCGAAAGCCGAGTCGGCGGTGCTGGGCCAAGGTCCGATCGCCCTCGACACTCTCGGCGGGCAGGTCTTCGGCCAGGGCCACCCCGTCCCGAAACTCCCAGGCCCCCGAGCGGGCCCCCGAGCGGCCACCCTTGACCACGTATCGCTCACCCAGCGCGCAGGCGCTGCCGTCCGCACACAGACTCCGGTTGAAGGCCGCCACATGGCTCGCCACTGGACCGTCCGCGCTGCGGAACTCGCCCTCGAGGTAGGCGCGCATGTTGACGTGGTCGTCGAACACCTCCGCCGTCCACTCGAGCGCGTTGCCCCCGAAGCCCTTGAGCCCGAAGTAGCTGATGTCCATGGGGTCGAAGCCGACCGGCCCCATGGCCAGGCCGAGCTCATCACGAAACTCGTTGCCCCAAGGGTAGACCCACCCCAGCGGTCCGCGGGCGGCGTACTCCCACTCCGCCTCGGTCGGCAAGCGGGCGTCTCGCCACTCGCAGTAGCCCGCCGCCTGGCTGTGGGTCACGCAGGTCTGCGGAAACGCCTCGAGCTCGTTGGCCTCGAGCTGGACCTCCGTCGGCGTCCCGTCGCCACCGTCGAGGCAGCGGGCCTCGCTGCACTCCCCCACGCTCACGCAGTCCGCATAGGCGCCCCGGCTGATCTCCCAGCCGTCCATCCAAAAGCTGTCGACGTGGTCCGTCTTCAGGGGCTGCCCCGCCCACTGGATCACCGCATCCTCGGCGCTCCTGAGTCGCGTCGGCGGTGGGAGGTCGCCGCGCCAAAAATCGCCACCCGGAACCTGGACGAGCCCACCTCGGCCGTTGTCGAAGGCCCGCGTCACCATCATCACGCAGTTGCCTTCAGAGTCGATGCCACGCCCCCGCGGGCACTCGTCGGGGTCGATCTCCGCATCTGCGCTGACCTGATCTCGGGCCTCGTAGGGCACCCCCTCGGGGATCGTCTGCGGCCGATCGTAGAACGCCTCGACCGTCACCCGCTCCTCGTCGACGAAACAGCCCGAGCCCAAGCCGGAGGCCAACCCCAAGATCATGCCCAAACCCAGACTCGAGGGCCGAGGGCCAAGGGGGGAAGGTGCGGTGTCCGAGTCTCGAAGAAAGATCATGACGAGGGCGCGTGCCAGCGGCAGCTGACCACGCCGGAGACACGCCCGACAAGGTCGAAGCCGATTTTTGAGCCTGACAGCCCGCAGCCACTGAAACCGACTGTACCGGGTGCAGCGCGAGTTTCGACCCCGCGGCCGGCGACCGCGAGCTCGAGCAGCGGGGCGGCTTCAGGTCTGCCCTGTGACCGAGATTCAAACCGGTCGCCGCTCGAGCTCGCTGATCGACGTCGGTCGGTCCTCGGTCTCGCGGATCGCCACCGTGGATCGAGCACCGAACTGGATCTCGTCATCCCGATCGTCATCCCGATCTTCGTCCCGATCTCGGGGCCCACGTGTCGCCATTGAAAACTCTGGGCAGCCATTGGCATGCCGACCGGTTCAATCGGCCCCCCCGCACCGGGTGCCGCCTGCCTCTCGCCCGTGTGTGGCGCGGGCCCCTCTTGGCCCCCCTACGTCGCCTCACCGCGCGTATGCAGATCCCCCAGATCCCGCTCGAACGATGTTCGTCAGCCGTTGACGGGCCTGCTCACCGGCCGGCGCCTGTAACTGCGCTATGCTGTCCACGTAGCGTCCATTGGCTCGGTGAGATAGCGATCCAACGCCGAGCCAACCCAGTTTGGGATGCCTGCCAGCTCCTGGCGCGGTCGAAAAACTGGTCCATGATGATGAGGGTTGCGGAAATCCCGCTGCCCAGAAACCAGAGGTAGGTCATGAGTCTTCTAGCGAATATCGATCATCTTGCCGTCGCGGCCGGCATTGAGTCCGTCATTGTCGACGCGCAATCGCGTGAACAACGCGGTCAGCAGAGTTGGCACCTGGTCCTCGAGGGGGCCCTCGATCTGTTTCAACGAACCAACGAAAAGAGCATTCGGCTCGTCGTCGGCAAACACACCATCGTTGTCCAAAAAGAGGGCGAAGAGACCGTCGCGGTCGTCTTGCCGACTGGCCACGCGATCGCCAAATCGCTGCGTCGAATGATCCGCCGGATGGCAAAAAAAGACCGAGGTCCCCTGCCCCGGGCCAAGTTCGATCAACCCGAGACGGCGACCGCAGAGGGCGACACACCAGCCCCGACAGCTCCGGCCCAATCCACGGCCCAGCCCACGGTCGCACCGCCTGCGCCCCCGCCCATGAGTCAAGCGGTAGAGCCCTCGGCCGGACCCCGGGCAGCCGAGACGAACCCCGAGCCTGCGAGCGCACCCACGCCGGGCGCACCCGAGCGCGGCTACAACCCATTTTGATCCGCGACCGCGCCGCGGGACATGACCCTCTGGCTCGAATCCGAAGCAACCCCGGGTTCGGGCAGTCGAGCGCACAAGAGCGCTCAGCGACAGTCGCTTCGAGCAGCTCGAAAGGACCGTCGCTGAGCGCTCTTGTGCGCCGGCTGTGGATTCCTACGACTCGTGGCCCTCGGCGAACCCGTAGTAGCCCCGGCTCTCGAGCCGAGGCAGAGCCTCCTGGCGCAAGAGCAAGCTCCGCACCGCCCAGACGTCCCGAAACACCCGATACTCGAGCGCGGTCTGGTCGAGATAGGCGACCCCCGCCGACCCCCCCGTGCCCGTGCGTCGTCCGATCAGCCGCTCGACCATCCGCGCGTGTCGCTGCCGGAAGATCACAAAAGCCTGCTCGAGGGCCACGATCGCGTCGATGACCTCCCGCGGCCAGGCCAACAGGGCCAGCTCGCGGTAGCTCTCGATGAACAGGAGCGCGGCCCGAATCCTCGAGGTCCTCGCCCGCAGCTCCGGGCTCGTGTCTTCGCCCAGATCCTCGCCCAGCAGGTAGGTGCGGGCGCTGGCGACCTCCCGGCGGTAGCGGGCGTCCAGGCGCTCTCGATCGGCCGGGGTCATGGCGTCGTCCATGGCCCGCGCCCGAACCGTATCGATCTCGTTGCTGTGGGCCGCGACGAAGGCCTCGATCATCTCGCGCACCCGCTCGGCGTCGCCCTCGTCCTCCGGCATGGAGCCGTCGATGGGTGTGCGGTACAGCCAGTCACCGACAGCTTCGCGCAGACTGGGCAGGTCTTTGAGCCGAGCCTCGACCCGGCGCGACGCTGGAGAGGGGCTCCCATCGGCATATTGGAGCGCACGCATATAGCTCTCTGATCCCAGCGAGATCCGGTCCTCGGCGCGCAGCCCCATGATGATCTCGATCTCCCGCAGCTGGGCCGACTGGAACCCGCTCGCCGGCGAGAGCTTGTCGCGAAACCCCAGGTAGTCACGGGTCGTCAGGGTCTCCATGAGCTCGAAGTGGACCGAGACCTGCTTGAACAGGAGCACGATCCGACGCAGCCCTCGAACCGCGCTCGAGAGCGACTGCTCCGCGACGTGCTCGACCGCGAACAGATCTCGAAGCGCGATCAACTCGCGCAGCGCGAGCTTGAACCACAGCTCGTCGATCTGATGGATGACGATGAACATCACCTCGTCGTTGGTGACCGCACCCTGGTCTCCCTCGATCCCAGCTTGCAGATCCAAGAGCTCCTCAACCTTGATGTAGTCCCAGTAGGTCGTCGGCTTGCGGCTCATGGCGCGACGCTGCCAGGGGCCGTCGGCGAAGACAATGGCCCACCCTCAGGTCCAGTGAAAGCGCCTCAGTCGACACTCCGCGCCCCGCCGGAACACATGTGAGGGCTCACGCAACGACTCTCGCAACCTTCCCCCAGGGCGCGCGACCCCCGAGCGACGGACCGCCCACCATCGACATGAGCTGGTTCACAGACCGCAGGCCCAGATGACACCCCCCCGAGGGCGGCGCTACCCTGCCGCATGACCCCCGAGACTGCCCCCAATGGGATGACACCCATGCCTTGTCTGCTGTGTCTCTCGGCCGTGTTTACGCTGTGTGTCTCCGGCTGCAGCGACGACGGTGGTCGAGCCGAGGCCGGCGAGAACACGGGTCTGACCGTCTCCACCGACGAGTCTGGGCAAGACGGCGACGACGAGCTCTCAGAGCGGGACTCCGGACAAGACGGATCCCTCCCCGACATGAGCCAGGGCGAGTGTGACGGCATGCCCGACGGCAGCCCCTGTGGCCTCGACCAGATCTGCATCGACCAGGCCTGCCGAGACTCCCAGTGCGGCGACGGATACACGCACGCGGCCGCCGGCGAAGAGTGTGACGACAGCAACGACCTGCCCGGCGACGGCTGTGAGCCCGAGACCTGCACCTACTCCTGCACCCTCGACTCGGACTGCGCCGACGCCGATGCCTGCAACGGCACCGAGACCTGCGGCGACGCCCACAGCTGTCAGCCCGGGACCCCCAGCGAAGAGCTCGAGTGTCTCTGCGCCGATCAGCCGCCGATCTTGAACGGCGCCGAGGACCTCACCATCCTCGCCAACAACTCCTCCAACCCGGGCCTCTACGACGGGCTCTACTCCTCGATCCAGGTCAACCCCCCGGTCGTGCCCTGGCCTGGAAACTGGGGCGAATCGATCCATCTCTCGCTGACCGCCGACCAGTACATCGCGGCCGAGTTCAACAGCGGCCTCGACCACGACAAGGCGAACTTCCAGCTCGCCCCCTCGGGGAACTTCGAGGGACCGCCGACCGTGGGGACCACGATCTCGATCAGCGAGTGTCCCGGGGACTTTTCGGTCCACTTGGGGCAGGAGAGCTGCCTGCACAAAGGCGGCGCAATCCAGAATATGAGGTGGTCGACGGACCTGGACGCCAATGAGATCTTGTTTTGTAAGCTCGAGAAGGACCACACCTACTTTTTGAACATCGTGCACTCCAACACCGATCAGGACGGCTACACGACCACCTCCTGCAACTTCGATTACTGTGGGGTGCTCGCACAGCAGATCCAGCTCGATTGACGGCCGCCCAAGGGCAACAACTCGGTGATCGGCACCGGCAGCAGTGCCCACCAAGTGACCTCGGGATGCGACTTCATCTTCTGCGGCGTGCTGGCGACCCAAGTCCAGATCAGGTCCTGTTCTGGCCCTGTTCTGGCCCTGTTCTGGCTCAGTTCTGTGGCCCTCGTGTCGGAGACCGGCTAGCCTCGCGCGCCGTGACGAGCCCGAGCGACATCCGTGCCCAGGTCCCCGCGGTCGTCTTGCTCAGCGGAGGCCTCGACTCGAGCACGGTTCTGGCGATCGCCAGCCGCGAGGCTCGACAGCACCTCTATGCCCTGAGCTTCGCCTACGGCCAGCGTCACGTCCTCGAGCTCGACTGCGCCCGCCGACAGGCCGCGCGCTTTGGGGTCGTCGATCACCAGATCATCGACCTGGCTCAGCTCGGTAAACTGGTCGCACCCGCCAGCTCCCTGATCGCCAGCAGCGAGCTCAGCGTACCCGCGGCCAGTGACAGCGCCCATGACAGGGACAGGGACAGGGACAGGGACCATGACAGGGACAGTGTCCCCAACACCTACGTGCCGGCCCGCAACACCTTGTTCCTGAGCTACGCCCTGGCCTGGGCCGAGGTCTTGGGGGCCCGAGATATCTGGATCGGGGTCAACGCGGTCGACTACTCGGGCTACCCGGACTGCCGACCGGCCTTTGTGCAGGCCTTCGAAGAGACGGCCAACCTGGGGACCAAGCTCGGCGCCGACCCAGGCGCGCGGGTCCGCATCCACGCCCCTTTGATCGCGCTCGAGAAGGCCGAGATCATCGCCCGGGGTCATTCCCTGGGGGTCGACTATGCCGACACCCTGAGCTGCTACGACCCGGACACGAGCGCCACCGTGGCCCTCGCCTGTGGTCGCTGCGAGAGCTGCAGCCTGCGCCGCCGAGGCTTCCTCGACGCGGGTGTCCCCGATCCCACCCGCTACACCTGAGCGACGGCTGCTGCGAAGATTTACGCCAGCGGGCCGCTGTGCGAGCCTGCGAGCGTGCTGCCCCCTCGACACACGCCCTCGCAGGTCCGTTTGAACACAGGCCCCTCCAAGGACAGAGAGTCCTCTGGCCCGGCCCCGCGCCGGCGCTACCGTGGGCTCCTGGCCCTGTCTCTGGGCGCCTCGGTCCTGAGCCTCGCCGCCTGCAAGCCCGCGCCGGATCCCGGCCCCGAGACCGTCAGCCCCGATTCGACCACCCCCGACCAGGGCCCGGTGGTCCTGGACGACTACGCCCTGGGCACCGACACCGCGACCAGCGAGCAGCTCGCCGCGAAGGTCCTGCAGTTCGTCCCCGTCGAGCTCCACGCCGACCTCACGAGCTTGCCCGAGAGCGAGCAGCTCGCGCTCGCGGAGCTCATCGAGGCCGCCAAGCTCCTCGACCCGATCTTCGATCGCCAGGTCTGGGCCGAGTATCCACGCCATGAACAGCGCCTCATCGACGCCGCCTCTGCCGAGGGCGCCGGCGAGCTCGAGCGTCGGCGCCTCGAGTACTTCGAGATCATGCGCGGCCCCTGGGACCGGCAAGATCACTTCGCTCCCTTCGCCATCGACATCCCACACCCGCCCGGCGCCGGCTTCTACCCGCCCGGGCTCGGGGCCGAGGAATTTCAGACCTTCGCAGCGGCCAACCCGGAGATGCGCGGCCCGCTCGAGAACCTGTTCACGGTCGTCCAGCGGGACTCCAGCGACCCGACTCGCCTGACCGCCGTGCCCTACAGCGTCGCCTATTCCGAGTGGCTCGAGCCCGCGGCCGCCCGCTTGCGCAGCGCCGCCGACCTGACCCAGAACGCCTCCCTGGCGACCTTCCTCCGGTCCCGCGCCGACGCCTTCGCCAGCGACGACTACTACCAATCCGACAAAGATTGGATGGACCTCGACAGTGGTGTCGAGATCACGATCGGACCCTACGAGACCTACGAGGACGAGCTGCTCGGGCTCAAGGCCAGCTTCGAGGCCTTCGTCACGATCTCCGACCCCGAGGCCAGCCGGGCGCTCGCCGGCTACAAAGATTGGCTGCCGCGCATGGAGCAGCACCTGCCCGTACCCAAGTCGGTCAAGACCAAGCGTGGGGCCGAGAGCCCGATCCGGGTCGTCGACCTGGTCTACACCTCGGGCGACGCCCGCAAATCGGTCCAGACGATCGCCTTCAACCTCCCCAATGACGAGCGGGTCCGCAGGGAGAAGGGGGCCAAAAAGGTCATGCTGCGCAACGCGATCAACGCCAAGTTCGACGTGATCATGACCCCCATCGCCGCGCGCATCCTCGACCCGAAACAGCTCGGCTCCCTGTCCCAGTCGGCGTTTTTCAACGAGGTCCTGTTCCATGAGCTCAGCCACAGCCTGGGCCCCGCCACGGTCACCATCGACGGTCGGGAGGTCGAGGTCCGAGTCGCCCTGGGCGCGAGCTACTCCCCCCTCGAGGAGGGCAAGGCCGACGTCATGGGCGCGTGGAACGTCCTGTTCATGATCGACAAGGGTCAGTTCAAGGGTGCATCCAAGAACTTCCGCGAGGAGCTGCTCGTGACCTACTTCGCGGGCCTCTTTCGCAGCGCCCGATTCGGCGTGGCCGAGGCCCACGGCAAGGGCGCGGCCTTCCAGATCAACCGCTTTTTGGAGGAGGGAGCCGCGAGCTTCGACACCGAGACCGGCAGGTTCAGCGTCGACACCAAGCAGCTCGAGAAATCGATCGAGGCGCTCGTCCACGACATCGTCATGCTCCAACACGAGGGCGACAAAGCGGCCGTCGACGCCTTCTTGGCCAAGTATGGCGTGATGTCGCCGGCCATGGATCAGGCCCTGGGCTCGCTGGACGGGATCCCCGTCGACATCAAGCCGATCTACACCACCGCCGGCGAGTAAGACCCGCTCTCCCCGACCTGAAACGGCCCGGTGCCTATGCTCCGGGCCGTTTCGAGTTTCGCCAGCTCGGTGGCGCTCCCGCGAGATCATCTCGCGGGGCGCAGCCAACGAGGACCGCCGACATGGGCAGCTCAGCCGTCTTGCTCGGGGCCTTGGCCACGGTCGAAGCTCGGACCCTGCCCCCGGTGTCCACGCCGACCCTCACCACCGCGCCGACCCTTGCCGTCACGCCGCGCTTTGCCCATGAGCGCGTGCAATCCCTGCTCGGCGATCGCGTCCGCCATGATGCCGCGCTGCTCGGGAGTCAGGATGTCGTGGACCTCCGCGATCAGCTCGCCAAAATCAGGCCGCTCGCCGGCTCCCTCGCCGCTTCCCTGGCGCCGCTCGTCCAGCTGGGCCTGGAGCGCCTCGACGTCGAAGCTGTCCGCACGGAAGGCGTCGGCCAAGGGCTTGAAGTCCGGCGCCACGCGGGCTGAGCGGGTGTCTTTGTGGGCCTCGTGGACACCCTCGAAGGTCGCCTCTAGCTGAGCCGTCTGAGCTTCGCTGCACTCGATGGGCGCACACAGACGCTCGACCTGGGCGGCGATCCGGCCGTTGTGATCCCCCGCTCCGGGCGGGCCCTGAACGCCGTCGGGACCCGGGACACCGCGCTTCCCGTGTTTCCCACGCTTCCCGTGTTTCCCACGCTTCCCGTGTTCACCACGCTTCCCGTGTTCACCACGCTTCCCACGCTTCCCGAGCATCGTCGGTCCGTCGGTCTCGATCTTGGTCGCCAGCAGCCCGCGCTGCTCGGGCGTCAGCAGGGCGTGGAGCTGCGCCATCATGTCGAGACCCCTGCCGAAGTGTCCACCGTGTTCGGCCCCCTCGGGGCGGCCGCCCTCGAGCACGCTGGCGTCGAAGGACTCGGCGCGGAAAGCCTCGGAGATCACCTGGTCATGCTCGCCCCGGGCGACCTTGCGCGCCTCGTGCTCGGCCTTCGCGTCCTCGCTCGGTCCCTCTCCCCGCTCCCCTGATTTGGGGCAGGGGCGCTCGGCCTCGAACAACGCAGCGACTTGGGTGGCCTGTGCCTCACTGCACTCGACCTCAGCACAGATCGCGGTGGCCGGGCTCTCGCCCCGGTGCCGACGCCTCGAATCCTCACCCTCGCCCGGGGCCGAAAGCTCGAACTCGCCCGACTCCTCCAGGTCCGCAGCTCGGTCTGCGGGCTCGGCCATATCGGCCTCCGAATCGCAGCCGGTGGTGAACAGGAGGGCGCTGGCGAACAGCAGAACAATGGTGTTTTTCTTCATGTCGGGTCCTTTGGTCGGCGCCGTCTCGAGTGGTCCGGGGCGCGTTTTAAACCCTAGCCTCAAACTCCTGGAGCGACGTCACCGCAGCCCGTGTTCGGCGTAAAGCTCCCGCAAAGCGGTACCCGGCGAGAACCGCGGTCCCCATTGCTGCCCCCCCGAGGATCATCGATGATCGCCCATGGCCGACAGCTCATCACTCGTCGACGGCGTCCCCCTCCCCGGCGAGGGCGCCGCGGGGGGCCTCAACGACGACCAGATGCTCGAGCGCTTCTTGGAGTGGAGCATCGACCAGGGCATCGAGCTCTACGACCACCAGGAGGAGGCCGTGCTCGAGATCATGGCTGGGCACCACGTCATCCTCAACACCCCCACCGGCTCGGGCAAGTCCCTGGTCGCCGTGGCCATGCACTTCCGAGCCCTGTGCCTGGGCAAGCGCAGCTACTACACCTCACCGATCAAGGCCCTCGTCTCCGAGAAGTTCTTTGATCTGTGCCGCATCTTCGGACCCGAGCGCGTCGGCATGTTGACCGGTGACGCGGCCCTCAACCACGACGCGCCGATCGTGTGCTGCACCGCCGAAGTTTTGGCCAACGTCGCCCTGCGCGACGGAGACCAGGCCGCCGTCGACTTCGCGGTCATGGACGAGTTCCACTTCTTCGCCGACCGGGACCGGGGCATCGCCTGGCAGATCCCGCTGCTGACCCTGCCCCAGACCACCTTCATGCTCATGTCGGCGACCCTCGGCGACACCGACAGCTTCGAGCGGGACCTGCGGGAACGGACTGGACGCGAGGTCGCCCTGGTCCGCTCGGACGAGCGCCCGGTACCGCTCGAGTTCAGCTACGCCGAGGAGCCGGTCCACGAGACCATCGAGGGCCTGGCCCGGGGCGGACGGGCGCCCGTGTACATCGTCAACTTCACGCAGCGGGAGGCGGCCGAGCTCGCCCAATCCCTGACCAGCATGAAGCTGATCGACAAGGCCCGGCGTGCGCGGATCAACGAGGCCCTGCACGGCTTTCGCTTCGACACGGTCTACGGCAAGGATATCCAGCGTTTCATCAAGGCCGGGGTCGGCCTGCACCACGCCGGGCTCCTGCCCAAGTACCGACTTTTGGTCGAGAAGCTCGCCCAAGAGGGCCTGCTCGAGGTCATCTGCGGCACCGACACCCTGGGCGTGGGCGTGAACATCCCGATCCGCACAGTCCTGTTCACCAAGCTGTGCAAGTACGACGGCGAGAGCACCAAGATCCTCGCGGTCCGCGACTTCAAGCAGATCTCGGGTCGAGCCGGGCGCAAGGGTTTCGACGATCGGGGCTGGGTGATCGCCCAGGCCCCCGAGCACGTCATCGAAAACAAGAAGCTCGCCGCCAAGGCCGAGGTTGGGGCCAAGCCGGGCAAAAAGCCCAAGAAGTTCGTGCGCAAAAAACCCCCTGAGCGCGGCTACGTGCACTGGGACAGCGACACCTTCGACAGGCTCGTGCACGGCGAGCCCGAGACCCTCCAGTCGGCCTTCCGCGTCGACCATGGCGTCATGCTCAACCTCCTCCAGCGGCCCCAGGCCCAGGGCCCAGACCGCCCCGACGGAGGCTACCGCGACCTGCTCGAGCTGATCGTCGCCTCGGGCGAGCGCCCCGTGGTCGTGTCTCGCCTGCGCCGCGAGTCGGCCCAGCTGTTTCGAGCCCTGCGCGGCGCCGGCATCGTCGAGCTCCACGCCCGCGACAGCCCGGGCTACGAGCAGGCCCGCGGCCGCAAAGCCCGGGTCGCCGAGGCCCTCCAGCGCGACTTCTCCCTGCTCCAGACCCTGGGTCTGTACCTGGTCGAGACCCTGCCCCTCCTGCCCAGCGAAGAAGAGGACCCGCGCCAGCACCTCCACATCATCAGCCTCGCCGAGGCGATCTTGGAGAACCCGCGGGTGATCTTGATGGCCCAAGAGCGCACCGCCCGGGGCGAGCGCGTCGCCGAGCTCAAGGCCGAGGGGGTCGAGTACGACGCCCGCATGGAGGAGCTCGAGAAGGTCAGCTACCCCAAGCCCAACGCCGAGTTCATCTACGACACCTTCAACGACTTCTCGAGCCACCACCCCTGGGTCGGGACCGAGAACATCCGCCCCAAGTCCATCGCCCGCGACATGTACGAGCGCTGGGCGACCTTCAACGAATACATCAAGGCCTACGGCCTCGCGCGCAGCGAGGGCCTGCTCCTGCGCCACCTCCACCAGACCTACAAGACCCTCGAGCAGACCGTGCCCGAGCGCCACAAGACCGAGGCCGTCGTCGACGCGATCGCCTGGTTGCGGGCGACCATCGAGCGTGTCGACTCGAGCCTCGTCCAAGAGTGGGAGCGCATGCTCAGCGGGGCCCAAGACGTCGACGAAGGCCTCGCCCGCAAGCTCGAGACCATGCGCCCCACCGAGCTCGACATCTCGCTCGAGCGCAAAGAGTTCCACGCCCGCATCCGCGCCGAGCTCCACCGCATCGTCCACGCCCTCCACCGCCGCGACTGGGAGGAGGCCGGCGCCTCCATGAACCCAGCCCCCGACGAACAGGGCGACCCCTGGAGCGAGGCCACCCTCGAGGCCGCCCTCGCCCCCTACTACGAAGAGCACAGCGAGCTCGTGTTCAACGCCCGCGCCCGGGCCTCGGACAAGACCCAGATCAGCCAGCGGGAAGACCACCTCTGGTCCGTGCGCCAGACTCTGCTCGATCCCGA
>CAYVJQ010000141.1:0-10131 GCA_964451725.1 uncultured Nannocystaceae bacterium
AGGCGGGCGAGGACGCGGATCACCTGGGTGGCCTGATCGACCTCGAGCTCGAGGGTGATGGTCTGGATGCCGGTCCGCTTCTTGCCGCGCGAGGAGTGGGTGGCCCGCATGTTGATGCTCATGTTGGAGACGACCTCGGCGATGTCGCGGAGCGCACCGGGCTGGTCGAGGACCTCGAGGCTGAGTTTGACCGGGTAGCGGTGCTGGTGGGTGCGGCCCCAGTCGATCTCGATCAGCCGCTCGGGCTCTCGGTTGTGGATGACGTTGGGGCAGTCCCGGCGGTGGATAGCGATCCCCCGGCCCCGGCTGATCCAGCCGATGACCTCGTCTCCGGGCACGGGTGAGCAGCAGCGCGCAGGTTGGCTGAGGATGTCACCGACCCCGCCGATGCTGACCCCGGCGGCCTTGCGTGGGCCGTCGCCGGTCGGGGCCGGGCTGAGCTCGAGCTCGGGCTCGACGGCCGGGCGCTCGCGCTCGAGCAGCTGGGCGGCGAGCCCGTGAGGACCGACGTCGCCGAAGCCGATCGCGGCCAGGAGGTCGTCGCCGGACTTGTAGTCGTGGCCCCAGGCCAGGGTGTCGAGGCCGGCCCCGCCGATGTCCACCGAGCCGACCCCGGCGCGGACGAGCTCGCGCTCGAGGGCGTCTCGGCCGCTGACGATGGCCTGGCCCCGGTCCTGCTTGCGGAACCACTGGCGGATCTTTTGTTTGGCGCTCGAGGTCCGGAGGTAGTCGAGGTGGGGGCTGAGCCAGTCTCGGCTGGGCTCGGGCAGGCGCTTGGTCAAGATCTCGACCCGGTCGCCGGTCTTCAACTTGTGGGTCAGGGGGACGATCACGCCGTTGACCCGGGCGCCTCGGCAGCGGTGGCCGACGAGGGTGTGGATGCGATAGGCGAAGTCCAGAGCGGTCGCGCCCACGGGCAGATCGATGACGTCGCCGCCGGGGGTGAAGACGTGGACCTGGTCCTCGAAGAGGTCGGTCTTGAGGGCCTCGGCGAGCTCTCTGGGGTCGACGAGTTGCTGTTGCCAGTCGACCAGCTGACGCAGGAGGTTGAAGCGCTCGCTGCCCTTGTCGTTGTCGCGCCTGCCGGCTCCGCCCTCTTTGTAGCGCCAGTGGGCGGCGACCCCGAACTCGGAGAAGAGGTGCATCTGCCGGGTTCGGATCTGGATCTCGAGGGGCTCGCCGCCGGGGCCGACGACGGCCGTGTGCAGGGACTGGTAGCCGTTGTCTTTGGGCCGGGCGATGTAGTCGTCGAACTCGCTGGCGATCGGCGTCCACAGGCCGTGGACCATGCCCAGGGCTGCGTAGCAGTCGCGCTTGCTGTCGTCTTCGACGATCACGCGCACGGCGGTGACGTCGAAGATGTCCTCGAAGTCCACGCCTTTGCGGCGCATCTTTTTGACGATCGAGTAGATGTGTTTGGGCCGCCCGCTGACCTCGGCGACGACCCCGGCCTCGGCGACCTCGGCCTCGAGGGTGGCGATGACCCCGTCGACGACCTGCTGTCGCTGGGCCCGCTTGCCCGCGAGCTTGCCGGTGATCTCCCGGTAGGTCTCGGGCTCGAGCTCGCGCATGGCGAGGTCTTCGAGCTCCCACTTGAGCTGCCAGATGCCCAGGCGGTTGGCGAGCGGGGCGAACACCTCGCGGGTCTCTCGGGCGATGCGCTGGCGCGAGTCGACGTCGTCGAGGGTCCGCAGCGCGCGGATGACCTCGAGCCGGTCGGCGAGGGTGATCAGGACCACCCGGACGTCGGCGGCCATGGCCACGAACATGCGCCGCAGGGACTCGGCAGACTCTTCGTCGAGGGCGTCCCAGTGGATCGCCGCGAGCCGCTCGACACCCTCGAGCAGCTCGGTGGCCTCGTCCGGGAGGGCCCGGAGTCGGTCGAGGACATCGGTCGCGGGCGGGTTGTCGCGGGCCGGTTGGGGCTCGGGGGAGACCACGCTGCCGTCGAGGTGGACGCCGACCAAGGCCGCGACGCTGGCCATGAGCGAGGCCGGATCGAGGCGCAGCTCGGCCAGGGTCAGGGTCCGGGAGAGGGCCCGGGACGCGCCCGTGTCCCCCATCTCTCGGCGCGCCTCGAGGACGGCGGCGAGGGCCGTGAGCGCCCCGCCCTCGTGGTGCTCTCGACACGCGGCGAGGACCCGGGCGACGGGGTCCTCGTCCGGGTCTCGGGGGTCACGAGCGTCGCGCTTCATGGCCGGGCAGTGTAGCAGGGCTCGCAATTTGGGGGCGTCCAGGTCGTCACCCTTGCCCTCGCCCTCACCCTCACCCTCGCCCTCGTCGCGCTGGCCGAGATTGATGGTAGACCCCACTGACGTGGCGCGCTCGACCAACCCGATCCCCCTCATTCTAGGGGTGGCGCTGACGATGGTGTTGCTTGCGGCCGGATTCGGCTTCTATTGGGTCCAGGCGCCGATCGAGGAGTCCGGGCCTGCGCAGGTCGCCGCGACCTTGCCGGCTCCGGCTCCCGTACCCGCCCCGGTCGTCGTTCCTGTTCCTGTTCCTGTTCCTGTTCCGATCGAGGGGGCCGGAAGCGGGGAGCCCGGGCAACTCATCGAGCTCCCCGGTGCGGGCTTGAACAAGCCGGCTGCTGCGATCGAGGCCAAGCGCGAGGCCGTGTGGCGGGCCCTGGACAAACGCCACACCGGCACGGGCTCCGATCCCGGCTCCGGCGCGCTGCGGGCGAACCCGGAGGCCCACCTGCCTCGCCTCGACGCCGCCTACATCCGCGAGTCGATCGTACGCGACCTGGTCCCGATCGCGACCGAGTGTTACGAGAGCGCGCTCGAGGACGACGCCGACTTGGGCGGCACCGTGGTCTTGACCTTCACGATCGTCGGGGCCGAGGACGTGGGTGGGATCGTGGAGTCGGCCGAGATCGACGAGCGCGCCTCGACCCTCGTGCACGCCGCCCTGCACGAGTGCATGCGCGAATCGATGATGACCGTGGACTTTCCGGCCCCCGAGGCCGACGGTCAGGTCAGCGTCATCTCCCCCTTCGAGTTCGAAGCGGCGGGCTGACGAAAAACGCACAGGCGAAAGAACAAAGACGTAAAGAGGAAACAAGATGGAGCTGGTTCGTTTTTCATGTCCGGGCTGCGGCGCGGAGCTCCCCGCTCGGGATCCCTCGGGTGAGCAAAGTTGTGACTACTGCGGCTCGCGCTTCGCCCCCGAGTCGGCGCGCGGGGCCAAGACCGTCGGCGGAGTCGTCCTCGACCACGCCCAGATGATGAAGGCGATCGAGGCCTCGAAGACCGAGCTCGCCCTGGTCCAGCGTAAGCTCGCCCGCCTGCGCAAGCGCGAGGCCAAGGCCGAGGCCCGGGCGTCGGAGCAGGCGCTACAGGCCAAGGCCAAGACCAAAAAGAAGAAGAACGGAAAGGGTGTCTGGGGCTGGGTGACGGGCGCCCTGAGCACCCTGTTCGGGATGCTCGCCCTCGGCGCGGGGATGATCGGTATCGGGATCGCGCTCGGGGATCTGAAGCTCGAAGACATCCCGATCTTGAGGGACATGGGCTTTGCGCAGCGCCTCGATGCCGCGGTCGACGACGCGGTCCACACCGAGGTCGTCGACCCCTGGGGCGGGCCGCCCCAGTTCACGGAGATCGACGGCCGCCCGGCGGTCGTGCTTCGGACCTTGAAGCACGGCGAGGACGCCCGCTTCGTCGACGCCTACGCCCTCGACGACGGCAGCCGGCTGTGGCGCCTCGGCCCGCTGAGTTCGAGCCCGGATGGAGCCGACCACGTCCGCTTTGCCGTGGTCGGGCCGCTCGTGGTGGTCAGCACCGGCGAGCACAACGAGGTCTGGATCTACGACAAGGTCAGTACCCAGCGGGTCCGCAGCGTCGACGTGGGCGCGCGGGTGAACGCCCTGTGTGCGCTCCCGGAGACCCAGAGTGTGTACGTGCATGTGGACGGGCGCCGGCATCGGCATCAGCTCGTCGAGCTCGCGGCCGGGACCAGCACTCGGGCCCGGAAGCGACCCGAGGGCTGCTCGGAACTCGAGCTCGAGCGCGGCGATCCGAGTTGGTTGGCCGACGACGCCGTGCGTGACCGCCTCGACGAGGTCGAGCTCCTGCGTGTGCACATGCCGCCCGGCGCGGCGTCCGACGCGTCCAATCAGGCGGGCGACTCGAGCGTGGGGTTTGGGGTCGGTCGGGACCAAGACGAAGCCCACGCGCCGCTGCTCCTGGGCCTCGAGCTCGGTCCGCGCTCGACCGCGAGCGCCGACGGGGTCCGCTGGCAGGTCGGCCTGGCCGAGCCCGAGGGGGTCCGCGACTGGCCGGCCGCGAGCACGCTGGACGGGGGCTTCGCCTACCTGGTCTGGGTCGACGCAGGAGGCTGGCAGCTGGCCAGCTACGACCTCGGCGACGGGAGCCAGCGCTGGGCGACGACCCTCGATGCGGCCGGCGACCGGACCTTGAGTGTGCACGTCGAGGATGGAAATCTGCTGGTCGTGCGCAGCCACATCGTGGAGATCCGTGCTGCGGACACGGGCGCCCTGGTCGCCCAGATCGGCGAGCAGCCCGGGGACTGAGCCCGAGCGGGGACTGAGCCCGAGTGGGGACTGAGCCCGAGCGGTCTCGGAGCCCATCTCGTTCGGATCTCGTCTCGCTCGGGCCGGGTTTCGAGTGTCCCGGGCATCCAGGGCTCAGGCCTCAGCCGGAAACTCTAGAAAGCTCGGCCTCAGGTCGTCGCGGGCTGGGTCCGCCGACTCCCGATCGAGGGCGCGGGGGCGCAGGCTGAAGCCCGCCGCCTGGGAGCGGGCCATGGCCAGGGGATCGACGATCCCCTGCTCGCGCATCCAGGCCTCGGCCCGGGCGGTGACCTGGGCGCCCTCGTCACCGCCGATGCAGGCACCCAGGGCAGCGCGCGCGCACTCTCGGTGCAGGAGCATGTCGACGGCGCTGAACCCCCGGACGGCCTCGTCGAGGTGGTGGCGAGCGGCGCTCTGATCTCCCTCGAGGTTGAGCAGCCCGGCCTCGACCAGGTTGGCCATGGCCGGGGCGAAGCAGGCTTTGTCGCGGCGGAAAGCCTCGAGTTGGCGGCGGACGTCGGCGAACAGGCGGGGCCGGTCCCAGTGCTCGCCGATGTCTCCGGGTGCGGCGTCGAGCTGGGCCCGGCAGCGCGCGCTGGTCGGGCCACACAGCTGCTCGGCGAGCGCGAGGGCGGTCCGGGCCCGAGCGTGGCGCAGCTCGAGGCCGACGGTCCGCATGGACACGAAGTAGGCGAGCTCGAGCTCGCGCCACTGGCCGACGATCGCCGTCCAGGCCGGGCAGGCGTCGCCGATATACAGGGCGGCGTGGACCAGAGCGACGAGGTCGCAGTAGTGCTGGCGGCGGTAGCTGCTCTCGGGCCAGGTCGCGCCCGGGCTCGCGCTGACCCGGCGGCAGGCGGCCTCGGATCGCGATCGGGCGAGCCCGCCGCGGCCCGCGGCCAGCCAGGCGAGCATGGGCTGGCCCGCGTAGACCTCGATCGAGTTGAAGGGCTCGTCGCGGGCCTCGGCCAAGGTCGCGGCCCGGGTCAGACGGGTCTGGAGTTCGCCCAGCTCGCCCATCCACGCCAGCGAGAACCAGTGGTAGCTGTGGATGATCGAGCGCTCCCAGTCGACGTGTGGGTGCAGGGCCAAGAGCGCGCTGGCTCGCTCGCAGGCCGCGGCGCAGCGCCGCCAGCGTCCGTGGGAGAACTCGTTGGCCGCCAGGGCGCACTGGTGCCAGGCCTCGTCGCGGGTGTCCTCGGTTCGGGCGCAGAGCACGGCGCAGGCCTCGAGCAGGCGCTTGACCGTGGCCTCGAAGGGCGGGCCGACGTGGCTCTCGACGGCGATCTCGTAGGCCAGGGCGCGGATCCGGCTCGAGTCGTCGCCGCTGTGGGTGACGGCGTCGAGGTGGATGGTGCGCAGGGCGTCGGAGAGGGCGCGGCTGACCACGGCCAGGCGCGTCGATGTGAACCACAGCAGGTCCAGGCGGGCGCGCTCGTGGGCGTCGAGCGGCTCGCCGGCGGGGCGCTCGAGATCGCGGCGCAGCAAGATCCGTCCGCGCCGCCAGTTGGCGCGCAGCAGGGCCTCGGCGGCCGAGCTCGGGATCTGGATCTCGAAGGCCCGGAGCAGGGTCTCGATCTGTCGCCAGCCCTCGCCCAGGCGGCCGTCGGCGATCGCCATGCTGGCCGCGCGCAGGCGCAGGGCACACACACGCGGATCGTCGAGCGGCGCGTCGAGCAGGTCGCTGGCCTCCCGGTAGCGCGAGGCAGCGTCGAGGCGCTGGCCGTTGTCTTCGAGGGCATCGCCGAGCTTGATCAGCAGGGCGGCGTGGCGCTGTGTGGCGTCCGGGTCGGCGGCCCGGGCCTGGGCGACGGCGGCGCGATAGAGGTCGCGGGCGTGGGCGAAGGCCAGGCGGGCGTGGGCCGCGTCGCCCTCGGGCTCAGCCGGGTTGGGGACCGGGGCGACGTAGGGCGTGACGGCCGACGCAGGGTGTCCCGGGTCGGTGGCGGGGCCAGCAGGGTGGTCGGGGTGGGCAGGGTGGGGCTCGGGGTCGCCCTCGGCGAGATCGGCAGCCAGCCACGCCTGCATGGGTGTGCTCGGGAGGTGCGGCTCGCAGTCCAGGAGCAGCAGCAGGGGCACGCGCTGGTGGCGGGGGCTGTCGGTGGTGAGCTCTCGGAGCAGGGCCAGGGAGTCCTCGTTGCCCCGATCGAGGTCGCGCAGCCACAAGACCGTGGGCCGGGCTCGGGCCAGCTCGACGAGGTGCGCATGCAGGGCCTCGAAGCCGAGCTGGCGGACGATCGGAGCCACGCCGGGCTGGCCGGCGGTGGTCGAGCCGGGCGCGAGAGCCTCGGACAAGCCCGGAAACAGGCGACTCAGGGCCGCGGCGCCGATGTGTGGGTCCGGGTCGCCCCGGTCGGCGATCGTGATCGAGCCCTCCGGCTCGACCACGCTGGCCAGCGCCTCCATGCCGGCCTCGAACACGTCGAAGCCCGCGCCCGGAGTGTGGGGCGAGCGCAGGATGAGCGTGTCACCGTCGGCCGCGGCCAGTGTGTCGACGAGCGCGCTGGCCAGCGCAGAGGTCCCCCGCAGGTGCACCCGAACCTGGCGTCGGCTGTCGCGGACGACGGCGAAGGCCCCTTCGAGGGCGCTGGGGGGCTCGCGGTCGGGCTCGCTCACGGTCCCCAGACGGTCGCCCGGCGGAGATTTTGCGTCAAGCGCGGACTGGGGTCACCAGCTCAGCCCAAACCACAGCGCGCCGATGATCAGCGCGGCCACAGAGGTCGCGAGCAAGGTCCAGCGGCGCACGGTCGCCCGCGAGCCGGGGAGTCGGCGGACGATCGAGACCAAGATCGCCGCGAGCCAGGCCATGGCGACGATCGAGCCGAGCCCAAATCCGCCGAGGTAGGCGAGGCGCTCATCGGCGACCAGGGCCAGGGCCGGGAGGACACCGTAGAGGTGCGAGCCGCCGGCGAGACCGTGGACAAAGCCGATCGCCAGCGCGGACCGGGTGCTCCGGGGGGCCGCGTGGGTGTGACCGAAGTCGGCATGATCGAAATCGGCGTGACCGGGGGTCTGGGTGTCCAGGTCGGGCGCGTCATCTTCTGGTGTACGCAGCCGCCACAGGCCCCAAGCTCCGACCCCCATGAGCACGAGGCCGACCAGCCGCTCGCTCCACAGGCCGAGCCCGTCGAGGGGGACCATGCTGCCGAAGGCCAAGAGCAGACCGCCGACCAGCCACACCGCCCCGGTGTGGCCCAGACCCCAGGCCAGGCCGATCTTGGCGCCGTCGCGCGGGGCTTCGGTCCCACGGGCGGTGGTCAGGGGGGCGAGCGCGGCGAGGTGGTCGGGACCGCTGACCACGTGCCAGGCGCCCACGAGCATGCCGGTGAGCACGGTCAGCACGGCGCCCGCTCTCCGATCCGCATCATCAAGGAGGCGGCGTAGGCCGCCCCGAAGCCGTTGTCGATGTTGACGGTGGTGACCCCCGCGGCGCAGCTGGTCAGGCAAGACAAGAGCGCCGAGACGCCCTCGAAGCAGGCGCCGTAGCCCGTGCTGGTGGGCACGGCGATCACCGGACAGTCGACCAGACCGGCGATCACCGAGGGCAGGGCGGCCTCGAAACCGGCGACACAGATGATCACCCGGGCCCGGGACAAGTTCGGTCGCACGGCCAAGACCCGATGCAGCCCGGCGACCCCGACGTCGGCGAGGTGCTCGACCCTGTTGCCCATGACCGCCGCACACAGGGAGGCCTCGGTGGCCACTGGTTCGTCGGCGGTCCCGGCCGAGATCACCACGATGGTGCCCGGGCGCTTGGGCTCGCGCTCGCGCCACAGGGACAGCAGGCCCGATCGCGGCTCGAGCTCGAGCTGGGCGAGGACCTCGGGCCCGAGCGCCGCGCCGAGCCGGGTCCGGGTCTCGGCGAGCGCGGCCGCGTCGGTGCGGGTACACAGCACGTTGGGGTTGCGGGCCGCGAGCCGCGTGAAGATCTCGCCGACCTGGGCGGCGGTCTTGCCCGGGCCGTAGATGACCTCGGGGAAGCCGCGCCGGATCGCCCGGTCGTGATCGATGCGCGCGAAACCGAGGTCCTCGATCGTGTGGGCCTGGTCCTGGGTCTCGGTCTGGGCCTGGGCGAGCGCCCGCAGAGCCTGGCCCCGGTCGAGCTCCCCGGCGAGCAGGGCGTCGAGGACCGCCCCGGGTTCCCGCGCGTCAGCGTCTGCGCGTTTGTCTGTGCTCACGAGCCCGCCCCCGGGTTGAGCACGTTGAGCCCGCCCGAGCGAAATCCGGCGAGGTCCAAGGTCACGAACAGGTAGCCGGCGCGCCTGCAGGCCGAGACGAGCTCGCGCCGACGCTCGAGGCCCCGGGCCAGGTCGGCGACCGGGAGCTCGATGCGGGCGAGCTCGCCGTGGTGGCGGACCCGAAAGCCCACGAAGCCCTGGGCCCGGACGCCGGCCTCGGCGCGCTCGATCTTGGCGAGGGTCTGGGCGTCGACCTCGACCCCCGCGGGCACCCGGCTGGCGAGGCAGGGGGCGGCGGGCTTGCGGTGGTTGGGCAGGCCCAGGTGCGCCGCCAGAGCCCGGATCTGAGCCTTGCCGAGCCCGGCCTCGACCAGGGGCTTGCGGACCGCGAGCTCCTCGGCGGCGCGCAGCCCAGGCCGGTGGCCACCGAGATCGTCGAGGTTGTCGCCCGAGACCACGCAGGCGTAGCCCCCGTCGGCCGCGAGCTCGGCCAGGCGCTCGAAGAGCTCGGTCTTGCAGTGGTAGCAGCGGTCGCCCAAGTTGGCGCGGTAGCCCGGGCGGGTGATCTCGTGGGTGTCCACCAGCTGGTGGCGGAGCCCGAGCTCGGTCGCCAGGGCGCTCGCGTGTTCGCGCTCGCTGGCCGCCAGGGAGGCGGAGACCCCGGTGACCGCGAGCGCCCGCTCGCCGTGCACCCGGGCCGCGACCACGGCGACCAAGGTCGAGTCGACACCCCCCGAGAACGCCGTGACGGTCGGGCCACAGTCGCGCAGCGCGGCCTCGAGGCGGGCCAGGTCGAGGGCCAGGTCGCGCGCGCGGTCGGTCGCCAGGGCGCCCAGCAGAGGCAGAGGGTGGCCGGTGTCGGTGACGCTGGCTGGCGCACCCTCGCGGGCCGGCTCGCGGGTGCTCACGCCGGCGTGTCTCCGCTGGCGAGCTCACTCGAGCTCTCGGTGACCTGGCTGGCCGGGGTGTCGGCGCTGGCGCTGGCCAGGGCCTCGACCTCGGCCCGGATCACCCGCAGGGGCAGATCGTGGGCCCGGGCGGCGGCGGCCAGGTCTTCGTACTCGGCCTTGACCCGCCCACCTGCGCGCTTGACCGCGATCGGCCCCCAGGGGGTCTCGAGGGTCTCGATCTGTCGGTCGATGATGGTCCGCGCGACCCGCTGCTCGCGGATGCCCAGGGCCGTGCTCTCCCGAAGCACACAGGCGAGGGCTGCGGCCCGCGTGGCCTCGGGCGCGAGCACGCGCAGGCAGACCCCGGGTCGGCCCTTCTTCATGGTCAGCGGGATGAACGCGACGTCGACGACCCCGAGGGCGAACAGGCGCTCGGACAGCCAGGCGAGCTGTTCGGGGGTCTCGTCGTCGAGGTGGGTCTCCAGCACCCACAGCTCGTCTCGCGAGCACCCCGGCGGCAGCCCGGTTT
>CAYVJQ010000141.1:10231-13779 GCA_964451725.1 uncultured Nannocystaceae bacterium
GGTTTCGGGGTTGGGTTCAGGTTCGGGCGGGTGGAAGAGGCTCAGGCGCAGGATGCTCGACGACCGGGTGCCGGCACCGTAGCCGGTCTTTAGATGTCGGAGCGCCGCCGCGTTGGGCTCGAGGGGGCGGCCCCAGGCCCGCAGCAGGGCGGCGCCCGTGGGGGTGACCATCTCGCCTCGGCCCGCGCCGGGCAGGAGCTCGAAGTCCCCGAGCAGCTCGACCACGGCCGGCGCCGGGCAGGGCATGTCGCCGTGCGCACAGTGAATCGTTCCGCTGCCGCCGGGCAGGGGTCCACAGACCAGGGTCTCGACCCCGAGCGCGTCGAGACCCAGGGACACCCCACAGATGTCGAGGATCGCGTCGGCGGCCCCGACCTCGTGGAAGTGGACCCGGTCGACCGGGATCCGGTGGACCGCGGCCTCGGCCTCGGCCAGGAGCTGGAAGCTGCGCATGGCCTTGTGTTTGGCCCGGGCCGGCAAGCTCGAGGCGGCGATGCGCTCGAGGATCTCCGGGAGGTGCCGGTGCCCGTGCTCGGGGGGGATGCGAAACTCGGCCTTGGTGCAGCCGAGATGCCGGCGGGTGGTGGCCTCGCGCTCGAGGGACCAGCCGGGCAGGCCCAGAGATTCGAGCTGGGCCTGCATCCACGCCAGGTCGACGCCCGAATCCCCGCCCAGGTCCAAAATGGCGCCGAGCAGCATGTCGCCCGCGAGCCCCCCGAAGGGATCCAAAATAGCGATCCGACCCCGGGCTGGTTCACGGCCTTCGCCCGCGGGTCCGCGCTGGCCTTCGGACCCAGTCGGGCTGTGTTTCGAGGCGTCCACCGGGTTCGCGTTTACAAGATCCACCGGAGCGCGACCAGTCGCGCGGGCCGAGAGCGAAACGGACCCGCGCTCGTGATTTGGCGAGCGCTCCGTTCCGATCGGACTCCAGCTTGGTAGTGCGCATACGCTTGCGCAGGATGTGGTTCGCGCGCACCGAGGGCCCTGGCTGGATCGCTGGAGAATTGGCCGGTCTGTAGGCAGCGCTGTCGCAGGTGCGCTCGACCCTGCGCGCTCGAACCCGCGGTGTCGCACCCATGTCGGCGTCGGCGAGCCCCGTTCACCACTTTACCCGGCAGCGCAGCCGGGGTAGGGAGGGCCCGAAGGTCCCATGACCGCGAGTTACTTTGACGTCGACGGAACGCTGGTCAGCAGCAACCTGATGCATACGGCCATCTGGTACATGGCCAACGACATCAACCCCCTGCGCTCGGCCAAGCAGCTAGGCCGCCTCTTGAGTCGGGCTCCCCGACTCTTGTGGGCGGAGCTGCGCGACCGCCGAACCTTCAACGAGCTGCTCTTCGAGGTCTTTCGAGGCACGAGCGAAGATCGGCTGCACGTGTTGGCCGACGACGCCTACGGCTGGTGCATGAAGGGCAACATTTACCCCGGGGCCCGCGACATCATCGCCCGGGCCAAAGACCTGGGCCACGAGGTGGTCCTGGTCTCCGGCGCGCTCGACTTCCTGCTCGAGCGCCTGGCCAAAGACCTCGGCGCCGACCACTACGTCGGCAACCGGCTCGAGATCAACGACGGCTACGCGACCGGCAAGCTGTTGCGACCGGTGGTCGCCGGACCCACCAAGTCGAGGCTGATCGCGGACCACGCCCGCGACAACGGCCACGCGCTCGCCGACTGTTTCGGCTACTCCGACTCCTACTCCGACGTGCCCATGCTCTCGGTGGTCGGCAAGCCGGCGGTGATCAACCCGGACGCCCCCCTGCGGCGCCTGGCCCGGACCTACCAGTGGCCGATCATCGAGCTCGACAAGGGCAGCAAATAGGCCGGCCCCTCTCCGCCGCCTGTTCGCTCACGCCCGCACTCACACCTGTTCCCATACCCGCTCTCAGACCCGAGCCCTCGCCATGACCAGCCCCAACATCGTCTATCTCGACAAGCACAGCGCCCCGCGTGTGCAGTTTTGCGGCGACACCTTGATCGAGGTCGACCTCCCGGTCGGCACGCGCTGTATCTACCCCAAGCCCCCGCTCGAGGGCATCAAAGATCTCGACGCCGCGATCCGCTACGCGATCACCCATCCGCACGGCAGCGAGCCCCTCTACGCCAAGCTGCGCCCGGGCATGAAGGTGTTGATCGCGATCGACGACATCTCCATGCCGCTGCCGCCCATGCGCACCCCCGACGTGCGCGAGAAGGTGCTCACGGTCGTCCTGGAGATGCTCGCGGACTACGGCGTCGAGGACATCGAGATGGTCATCGCGCTGGCTTACCACCGACGCCTGAGCGAGGCCGAGGTCGAGCGCATGGTCGGCAAGCGGATCTTCGACAAGTACTGGCCCGACCGCCTCTACAACCACGACGCCGAGGACGAGGCCAACATGGTCGTCATCGGCGAGACCTCCGAGGGCGAGGAGGTCCAGCTCAACCGGGCGGCCGCGGAGGCCGACCTGGTCGTCTACGTCAACTTGAACTTCGTGCCCATGAACGGCGGGCACAAGTCGGTGGGGGTGGGTCTGTGCGGGGGCAAGACCCTCGCCGCGCACCACAACCCCTACACGCTGCGCAAGACCAAGAGCTACATGGAGCCGGCCGAGTCGCACATCCAGACGATCATCGATCGTATTGGTGAGGTGGTGAACGAGAAGCTCGATATCTTCCATATCGAGACCACGATCAACAACCGGATGTTCGACAGCAACCTCGACTTCCTGGGCAAGAACCCGGACGAGTACACGACCCGCGAGCGGCTCTCGCTCAAGGCCGTGCTCTTCGCCCTCGACAAGTGTCCCGCGGGGCTGCGGGAGGAGATCTTCACCCGTTACCCGGCCCCCTACGGGGTCACGGGGGTGTTCGCGGGCGCGACCGAGCCGACCCACGCCCGCTCGGTCGCCAAGTGCTACGAGCAGTACTGCGTGCAGGTCGACGGTCAGGCCGACATTCAGATTACGGGCATCCCCTACATTTCGCCCTACAACGTGCACGCGTTCTTGAACCCGGTGCTCGTGCAGGTCATGGCCCAGGGCTACATGCACAACCTGCACAGGGGCAAGCCGCTGCTCAAAAAGGGCGGCACGCTGATCATCACGCACCCCTGCTCGGACCGCTTCGATCACGATCAGCACGCCAGCTACGTCGAGTTTTTCCACAAGATCCTGCCGCAGACCGGCGGCGACGCGATGCAGCTTCACAAGCGCTTCGAGAAGGAATTCTCAAGCAACCCGGCCTACATCCGCATGTACCGGACCGGCACCGCCTACCACCCCAACCACCCGTTTTACATGTGGTACTGGGGCGAGGCCGGACGCCAGTGGCAGGGTCGCTGCATCGTGGTCGGGGCCGACAACGAGTATGTGCCCAAGATGCTGGGCTACGAGACCGCGCCCAACATGACCGAGGCCATCCGCATGGCCAAAGAGACGGCACCCCGGGATCCGCAGATCACGAGCATCAACTTCGCGCCGATCATCATGACGGAGATGAAGTGAGCCCGGGAAGGACGAGCGTGGATCAGGCCCAAACCGGCTCCCAGGCGGATTCTCCGGTCGACT
>CAYVJQ010000141.1:13879-18133 GCA_964451725.1 uncultured Nannocystaceae bacterium
CGACTTCGGCCCGCCCCTGGACGTGGCCGCGACCTTGGCCGGGAAGAACCTGATCGTCATCGGGGCGACCGGGTTCCTGGGCAAGGTCTGGCTCAGCATGATCCTGCATCGCTACCCGGACGTGGGCACCATCTACACGGTGGTCCGCTCGCGCAAGACGATCACCCATGAGGAGCGCTGGTGGTCCGAGGTCGCGCCCTCGGCCGCCTTCGACGTGATCCGCGAGGCCCACCCGGGCGCCGAGGCCGAGGCGTTTTTCAAGGCGAAGATCATCCCCATCGACGGGGATGTGACCCGCGAGCTGCTCGGCATCGACCCCGATCTGGTCGCCGAGTTGGCCGCCGGCAAGGCGGCCGGCGACCCGAGCAAGACCATCCATGCGGTCGTCAACGTCGCTGGCGTGGTCGACTTCAACCCGCCCCTGGACGAGGCCCTCAACGTCAACGCTTACGGGGCCCGCCACCTGGTGGAGCTCGCGCGGGCGCTCGGCGACGTGCCCGTGTGCCACACCAGCACCTGCTTCGTGGTCGGCTGCCGCGACGGGGTGACCCTCGAGCGCAACACCCTCGAGTTCCCCTTCCCCCGGGCCGACGAGCTCGACGTCTCCCACTGGTCGGCCGAGCGCGAGATCTCGGAGTGCCGCGACCTGGTCGCCTCGACCCGGCGCCGGGCCGAGGATGCCCCTCGCCAGTCACACCTCCTCGACGAGGCCAAGGGCAACCTCAAGAGGCGCCACGAGCCGCTGCGGGGCTCCGCGCTGACCAACGAGCTCGATCGGGTCAAGCGCAAGTTCGTCCGCGATCGCCTGGTCGAAGCGGGCGCAGAGCGGGCGACCTTTTGGGGTTGGCCCAATATCTACACCTACACCAAGAGCATCGGCGAGCAGATCTTGCTCAGCGCAGGGCTGCGCCTGACCATCGTCAGGCCGGCGATCGTCGAGTCGGCGATCGAGTTCCCCAAGGTCGGCTGGTGCGAGGGCATCTCGACCTCCACACCGATCATGTACCTGGCCTACAAGGGCCAACAGAACATCCCGGTCGGGGAGCACTGTTACTACGACGCGATCCCGGTCGACCTGTGTGCCTCGGCCATGATCGCTGCAGTCGCGGCCCTCATCGCGGACCGGCACGAGACCTGCTACCAGATCTGCAGCTCGGACGTGAACCCGCTGCGCACGCGCCGGGCCGGCGAGCTGATCGGTCTGGCCAAGCGCCGCCACTACGAGAACAAGACCGGTGGCAACGCCCTGGTGAACATGTTCCAGCTCTACACCCAGCCGGCGATCGTCCCGATCGAGCAGTACGAGAGGTGGTCCTCGCCGGCCATGGCCCGCCACGCGCGCACGGTGGCGAAGTTCCTCGGTCGCTTCGAAGACTCGCCCGTCGAGCGCTGGACCGAGCCTGTGCGCAGCCAGGCGGCCGGTCTGGCCAAGACCGCCGGCAACGTCGAGATGGTCTTCAACGCCTTCATCCCCTTCATCACGGGCAACGAGTTTCGGTTCTCGGCCAAGAACACGCGGACCTTGATGGCCAACCTCTGCGAGGCCGACCGGGCGCTGCTGCCCTGGAACCCAGAGGAGATCGACTGGCGCAGCTACTGGCTCGACATCCACCACGGGGGCGTCGAGACCTACTCGATGCCGCTGCTGGAAGAGAAGCTGCGCAAAGAGACCAAGCCCCGGCGTCGGCACGACAACCTCGTGGCCATGCTCGAGGATCTGTGTGACCGCCATGAGAACGCGCTGGCCTTCCAGCGGGTCGAGGGCGACCCCGTCACGCTCACCCGGATCACCTACCGGGACCTCGAGCGCCGCTCGGCGGCCGTGGCCCAGAAGCTCGCCGCCTCAGGTGTGAGCAAGGGCGACCGGGTCGCTCTGGGTGGCCGCAACCATCCGACCTGGGCGATCGCCTACTTCGGCATTCTTCGCTGTGGCGCCGCCGCGGTGCCGGTGGACAAGGACTACGACGCCCTGGCCCTGGCTACGGTGCTGCGCAAGTCCAAGGCCAAGCTCGCGCTCTTCGACGAGCACGTGGTCCAGCTCGATCAAGGTGATCAGGATGGTCTGTATGGTCATTGTCCGCGCTGGGATCTGCATGAGGTCGCCGGACCGGTCTCGGCCGAAGATCCCGAGCCGATCGCGCCGAAGGTCGAGATCGCCGACACGGACCTGGCCAGCGTGCTCTACACCTCGGGGACGACCGGCGACCCCAAGGGCGTGATGCTCACGCACGAGAACTTCACGGCGTTGATCGCCTCGCTCGCGCCCCTGTTCCCGCTCGAGCACAACGACCGGGTGCTCTCGGTGCTGCCCCTGCACCACACCTTCGAGTTTACCTGCGGCATGCTCCTGCCCCTGTCTCGGGGCGCGCGCGTGGTCTACCTCGACGAGATCAACGGGGACCGCATGATCGAGGGCCTCGCCGCCGGTCAGATCACCAGCATGATCGGTGTGCCCGCCCTGTGGGAGCTGATCGAGCGCCGCGTGCTCAGCGACGTCCGCGAGCGCGGCAAGCTCACCGAGCGCGTGTTCGAGTTCCTGCTCGACCTCAACCGCAACATGGGCAAGAGCCTCGGCATCGACCTGGGGCGGATCCTGTTCAGGCCCGTGCACGCCAAGTTGGGCGGGAACTTGCGCTACTTGGTCTCGGGCGCCGCGGCCCTGCCCAAGGACGTGCACCGGACCTTCCAGGGCCTGGGCCTGCACCTCGCCGAGGGCTACGGCCTGACCGAGGCCGCACCCGTGCTCAGCCTCTCCAAAGCCTCTGCTCGGGCCAGGGGCGGGCACGTAGGCCGGGCCATCCCCGGCGTCGAGCTCAAGATCGACGCCCCCGACGACGCGGGCGTGGGCGAGGTCCTGGCCCGCGGTCCCAACGTCATGATCGGCTATGAGGGCGACGCCGAGGCCACCGAGGCCGTGCTCAGCGACGGGTGGCTGCGCACCGGCGACATCGGCAGCATCGACGACAAAAAGCGGCTCAAGATCGTGGGTCGCTCGAAGGAGATCATCCTCTCGGCCTCGGGCGAGAACGTGTACCCCGACGACGTCGAGAGCATGCTCGGTCAGCCCCGTGGTGTGCTCGAGTTCTCGGTCGTGGGCATCCCCGATCGGGAAAAAGAGGGCGCGGAGCGGGTCGCTATCCTGTGTGTCCCCGACTACGAGGACGTGCCCGCCGACGAGCGGGCGCTCCGTCGGCGCGAGGCCGAGTCCGCGCTGCGCAAGGCCATCGGCGAGCTCTCGCGACAGACGCGGCCGACCGTGATCCACTTTACCGACGTCGAGCTCCCGCGCACGGCGACCCGCAAGATCAAGCGCCGGGACGTCAAGCGCATCTTGGAGACGCTGCGCGAGGCCGCCGAGGCCATCGCCTCGGCCAAGGCCGCGGGCAAATCGAGCTCCGCCGGCGAGGGCTCGATCGTCCGCAGCGCGATCGCGGCGATCGCCAAGCGGGCGCCCGACGAGGTCCTGCCCGGGCAGGACCTGCAAAACGACCTCGGCTTCGACTCGCTCATGAGTGTGGAGTTGGCCTCGGTGCTCGAGGCCGCCGCTCCACGCCTGAGCGGTGTGGCCCTGTCGGAGCTGCGCACGGTCGAGGAGATCGAGGCCGCGTTCAAGAACGCCAGCGGTCGCAAGCTCGAGCCCTCGCGGACCCAGAAGATCGAGAGCGACGAAAAGCCGCTCTACGTGCCCGATTTCATCCGCGAGCCCACCAAGGCCGCGCTGACCGTGGGCCAGCTGAGCTTCTACGACCGGTTCATGAAGGTCGTCATCCACGGCAAGGCCAACATCCCGCACAACCGCCACACCTTGGTGGTCGCCAACCACAGCTCGCACCTCGACATGGGCCTGGCCAAGTACGCCCTGGGCAGCTACGGGGCCGGCATCGTCGCGCTCGCGGCCGAGGACTACTTCTTCAAGAACAAGTGGATGCGGGCCTACTTCGAGAACTTCACCAACATGGCGGCCCTCGACCGTCGCTCGGGCCTGCGCAAGGCCATGGAGCAGGCCGGTGAGCACCTCGATCGTGGTCGCACCGTGCTGATCTTCCCCGAGGGGGGGCGCAGCGGCGACGGCTCCATGCGCGAGTTCATGCCGCTGATCGGCCACCTGGTGATGAACCACAACGTCGATGTGCTGCCCCTGTACCTCGAGGGGACCCACGAGGCCCTGCCCAAGGGATCGAGCCTGCCCATCCCCCGCAAGCGCAAGGTCCACGTCCACATCGGCCCGCCCCTGACGGTCGAGCAGCTCGACCG
>CAYVJQ010000142.1:0-1863 GCA_964451725.1 uncultured Nannocystaceae bacterium
CGACCGATGATCGTGGACGGGACCTGCACCGATGTCCCCTGGCAGGGGTTGTTTTTCGACTACCGCCAGCTCGGTGCCCGGCGCATCCCGACCCGGGCAGAGGTGGGGTGGCGGCTGCCCGACGGTCTGTACACTTACTTTCGCGGGACCATCGAGAGCTGCACGCTAGAGTCGGCGCCATAGGGGGAGGCCGAGTCCAGCGTGTGTGTCTGCGTGCGAGTATCTCGGGGCATGCAGACCCTGAGCGAAGTGCGGGCCGCGATCGCGGCCGATCCCCTGCTGCGCACGCTGGCCGAGCGGGTGGCCCCTCGCCTGGGAGACGACCCGGGGCACGACTTGGAGCACGCGCTGCGGGTGGCGCTGTGGACGGTGCGGATCGGCGAGCGTGCGCAGGAGAAAGTCGACAGGCGCGAGGCGATCGCGGCGGCGCTGCTGCACGATGCGGTCAACCTGGCCAAGGACGACCCGCGGCGGGCGGAGGCCAGCGCCCTCAGTGGGGCTCTGGCCCTGCGGTGGCTGACCGATCTGGGGGTCGATGACCAGAGCGCAGCGCGGATCGCCGCGGCGGTCCGGACCCACAGCTTCAGTCGCGGGGAAGTGCCCGAGTCTGCGCTCGGCGACGCGCTGCAAGACGCGGACAGGCTGGAGGCCCTGGGTGTGTTGGGGGTGTTTCGGACGATATCGACGGGCACGCGCATGGGCGGGCGCTACTTCGACCCGGGGGACCCCTGGGCGAAGCGGCGGGCGCTCGACGACCGGCGCAACGCGATCGACCACTTCTTCGTGAAGCTGCTGGGCCTGCCGGCGACCATGCGGACGGCGGTGGGCAGGGCCGAGGGGTTGCGGCGGGCGGGGTTCATGGAGGTGATGCTGGGGCAGCTCGGGGAGGAGCTCGGGGTGCCGTATCCAGGACCGGGTTTGTCGTCTGAGACCGACCCCGAATCGGGGGATGTGTGAGTCGCCTCGAGCGCGGCGAGCAGGCTTCGGGGAACGAGGACCCAGGCGCGTCGACGGGGACAGGCGGCGGACCGGAGCTGCGCTGGGACGGCCCCGAAACCGCGGACCTGGTCCTGGTCCTCGCGCATGGATCGGGCGGGGGGATGGATGGAGAGCCGCTGGCGAGCATCGCCGCTGGCCTGGGGGCGCTGGGGGTGAGGGTGTTGCGCTTCGAGTTTCCCTTTGTGCAGGCGCAGCGCGAGACCGGCGAGCGCCAGCCTCCAGATGAAGACGAGGTCCTGCGCGAGCGCTTGATAGCGACCTTGGAGGGCCTGCCCGGTACGCAGCGGCGGGTGATCGGGGGCTATTCGCTCGGCGGGCGGATCGCGGCTCAGGTCGCTGCGTCGCCCCGGGTCGAGGATCTGGGCGTGGTCGGGCTGGCCTGTGTCAGCTACCCCTTCCACCCGATCGGGGCGCCGAGTCGGCAGGCGGCGACGAAGGTGCTCGCGGCGTCGAGGGTTCCAGCCCTGGTCGTCCAGGGGACCCGAGACGCGTTTGGGAACCGGGAGCAGGTCCGTGGCTACACACTCGGGGCGAAGACAGAGCTGTGCTGGCTGGAGGATGCCAACCACGGGCTTCGGGCCCGGGCTCGGGCTCGGGCTCGGGCGCGGGCTCGCTCGGGGCTGTGCGACGAAGACCTGATCCAGCTGGGGATCGAGGCGCTCGCCGAGTTCGTGTCGGGCTGCTCGCCGGTCAATGCTCGGATTGCTCGGAACGCTCGGATTGCTCGGAACGCTCGACCGGGGGCCGCTCGGCCTGAAGAAGCGGATCGGTAGCGAGCTGGCGGGCGTAGTGATCGGAGGACTGAGCCAGCTCTCGCACGTAGCCGCCGACCTGTTCGCGCGAGTCTTGGGGCAGCTCGCCGAA
>CAYVJQ010000142.1:1963-4411 GCA_964451725.1 uncultured Nannocystaceae bacterium
CGTGGGTGCTGCCGTAGTAGTTGATGAGGCAGGTGTTGGGGATGGGGTCGTCGACGGCGCTGCAGTCGTGGCGGTCGAGGACCGGGCGCAGTCGGGCCAAAATGTCGTTGATGACGGTCGGGAAGGGCTCCCCCCGGACGCAGCGATCCTCGCGAAAGTGGGGCTCGGCGTAGTAGCCCAAGCTAGCGAACTGCCAGGCGCCGAGCCAGTAGACGGGCCGGGTGATCCTTCGGCTCCCGGCGCCGGGGCGGCCGTGGTCGTCGCTGCTGTGGCGCCGCTCCCAGATCGGTCGCAGGGCGGCGAAGTATTCGATGAGCTGCTCGCCCTCGGCGACCGAGATGAAGCGCGGCAGGTAGGAGAGGCCGTCGCGCTCGATGGCCCGGCGGCCATCGTGGGGTTCGGAGCTCACGGCGCAGACCCTACAGAGGGCGAGACCCGAGGTCCATGCGGTGGCGGCGGGTCTGGGCGGCGAGTCCTCGCTCGGGCGACTCGGCGAGTCCTGGGTCAGGTCGGCTCGGGGAGCCAGCCGACGACGTCGATGCGCTCGACGAAGTGGAGCAGGGGAGCCTGCTGCTCTTGGGGAGGGAGCTGGACGCCCCAGGCCTCGGTGACGGTGCAGGTCTCGATCTCGGCCTCGGCGCGGCGCAGGGGCCAGGGTTTGTGGTGGATCTCGCCGCGTCGTATACGCCCGCGCCGATCTTGGGCGTAGAGGCAGTAGCGACGGGTGAGCCACTGCTCGAGGCTGCCCTCGGCGGCGAGGTAGGTGTCGCCCACGCCCCGGTAGCGGCCCCGAAAGACACCGGCGGCCTGGCCCCGGTGGCGGCGCTCGCTGGCGTAGTCGATCCAGCCTTCGCGCGGATCACAGCGCATGCGGGCGCGAAAATAGGGCAGGTGGAAGCCCGCCCGCGCAGCCGCGACGGCGACCTTGCTGGTGGCGTCGAGGGAGAAGAACCACACCCCGGGCTTGCCGCCGCGAACCACGTAGGTGCGGACGTTGAGCTCGGGGAAGGCGGACACGCCGGGGATCCAGTTGAGCCCTCGCGGGCCGACGTGGGCCATGCGAAAGGGGACCACGCCGATCCAAGCTCGACCCTCGAAGGTGTCGAGCTCGAGGTCCGCGGGCAGGAGCGCCCGGAGGGTCTCGGGGTCGAGCTGCCAGTGCGCGAACAACAGGTCGAGCCACGACATGGTCATGTGCCAGGACCGCTCGGGCAGGGGGTAGGGGCGATGCTCGCGGTGGGCGAGCAGCGCGGACCAGTCGGGGGTGTCGGACATGCTGGGAGGGGAGGGCCGGCTCAGCTGGCGGTGCCGAAGCGCTGGACCATCTCCATGATGAAGGTGCGCTCGTTGTGGGAGATGTCGGCGTCGACCCCCGCGATCCGCCACAGGTCGGCGAGCACACGCTTGAGGGTCGCGGCATCGGTGGCGGCGCGCAGCTGGTCGGCGCAGGCTCGGGCGTGCTCGAGGCGGGCCTCGGTGTTGGGCATGGCGCGGTGGGCCGTGACGGCCTCGCGCAGGACGGCGCCCGTGTCTTGGAGGTCGGCCTCGGGCACCCACTGCTGGAGCTGCTCGGCGAGCACGCGCATCTCCGGGAGGGCGACCTGGATGCCGCCGGGTCCGAAGCTCGCGTCGATCTGGGCCAAGGTCAGGTAGATGAAGGCGCAGGCGCTCAGCCGTGGATCCCGGCGCAGGCCCATGCGCTCTGCGGTGGCGTGGATGAAGGCCTGCTCGGCCTCGAGGATGACACCGTCGGCGGCGGCGATCACCCGCATCTCGTCGAGGACCCGGGGGCGCTGAGCTTCGGGGAGGGCGTAGCTGAGCTGGTCGGTGCAGTTGCGGGTGCGCTCGAGCTGGGCGGGCTTGGGCAGGCGGAGGTAGTTGGTGACCGTGCCCTGCATGAGCGAGCCGATGTGCTCGAGCGGGCGGCCGGGGGCCCAGCCGCGGATCTTGTCGACCAGGACACGCATCTCGTCGCCGGTGAGCTGGTCGTCGGTGCTGTGGGCGAAGCCGACGTACAAAAATGCGAGCGCGATGAGCAGGTCGGGATCGAGGTCGTCCTCCCGGGTCGGGCCGCGGGCCGCCTTGAGCATGCGGATGAGCTCCTCGCCGCCCATGCCGTCGATGATCATGGTCGACCCGGTGTCCTCGATGTTCCGCAGCTCACTCTCGAGCGGGACGGGTTCGGGTTCGGGTTCGGTCAGGGGCGGGGGACCGTCGAACTGGAGGACCGCGACCGACCGGGGGTCGGCGGGGCCAGTGTTGGCCTGGTACCCACTGATCGCACCTGAGTGAATGTCGTCGCTGGTGTCGGCCTCGTACCCACCGAGCGCATCCGCGAGATACTCGGCGCTGGCGTTGGGCCGGCGCTCGGCGCTCGCGTCGGCCTGGTGCTCGCCGCTCGCGTCGGCCTGGTACTCGCCGCTCAGGTTGGCCTGGTACTCGCCGCTC
>CAYVJQ010000142.1:4511-6361 GCA_964451725.1 uncultured Nannocystaceae bacterium
TACTCGCCGCTCAGGTTGGCTTGGTATTCGCCGTTTGTGTCGGTCTGGTATTCGCCGCTGACGACGTTGGTTTGGTACTCGCCGCTTGCGTCGGCCTGGTACCCACCGCTGTCGAGGGCCTGAAATTCGCTCGTGGTGCCGGTGTCGCCGGTCCCGTCGACGATCGCCGCCAAGCAGCGCTCGACCTCCCGCATGTCGGCGCAGCGCTGCGCCGGATCGATGGCCATCATGCGCAAGATCAGGTCCTCGGCGGCCGCCGGAATGTCGACGTCGGGGGCGAACTCGCAGACCCGGGGACGGGGCGCCTGAATGTGGAGGTTGAGGACGCGCACCGGCTGTGGGGCGTCGAAGGGGACCCGCCCGGTGAGCATCTCGAAGAGCATGCAGCCGAGGGCGTAGACGTCGGCGCGTGTGTCCACGGACTCGCCGCGGGCCTGCTCGGGCGCCATGTAGGCGGCGGTGCCGAACACGACGCCGGCCTGGGTCAGGGCCGACTCGCGCTCCATCTTGGCGATTCCGAAGTCGAGGACTTTCACGAACTCGAGCTCGTGGCTGCGCTCGACCACATAGACGTTGGCCGGTTTCATGTCCCGGTGGACCACGCCCATGTCGTGGGCGGCCTGGAGTCCGCTGGCGATCTGCAGGGCGAGGTGCCGGGTCCGGGGCCAAGACAGGCGGTGCTGGGCGCACAGGATCTGCTCGAGGTCCTGGCCCTCGAGCAGCTCCATGACGAAGAAGGCCGAGCCCTGGGGGACCTGGTCGACGTCGCTGATGTCGACCACGTTGGGGTGACGGATGCGGGCGGTGGCCCGAGCCTCCCGCATGAAGCGCTCGATGAGTTCCCCATCGTGGGCCATCTCCGGGCGGAGGATCTTGATGGCCACCGGCTTGCCGAGGCCGAGGTGCTCGCCCTCGTAGATGCTGCCCATGCCACCCTCGCCTACGAGTCGGCGGATGAGGTAGCGGCCGAGTAAGGTCGTGCCGACGAGGGACAGGGCGGGCGAGGAGGGGGCGCCGCCCGGGAGGGCATCCGGGAGGGCGCTCGCGTGGTCGTCGATGATCGGGGGCGCGTGAGCGTGGACCGGGGGAGGCCCGTCGTCGTGAACCGGGGGAGGTCCGTCGTCGTGAATCTGGGGAGGCCCGTCGTCGTGAACCGGGGGAGGCGCGTCGATGTGAACCTGGGGAGGTCCGTCGATGTGAACCTGGGGAGGCCCGTCGTTGTGAACCTGGGGAGGTCCGTCGCTATGAACCGCCGAGTCGAGCTTGGGAGGACCGACAAAAAATTGGGTTGGAGAGGCCTCGAGGTCCGGGGGCGCGTCGGTGTGGACGGGGGGCGGTCCGGCGGCGAGCTCGGGTGGGGGCGCCCCGCTGTCTGCGGGGTCCCCCTGGGGCGGGTTCATCAGTCCCTCTCGGCTGAAGAACCCAGAGCCGAGCCCAGGGTCGTCGTCGTCTTCCTCCTCGTCGAACTCGTCGAGCGAATCGTCGAGGTCGAAGGGGTCGTCGCCAAAGGGATCGAGCGCAGGGCGGGTCGGGGGCTTCGGCGCCGCTGTGGGCGTGGGTGCTCCGGACTCGGAGGGCGGGGCGTCCTCCGTCTCCATCGAGGGGGGGCCATCGAGCAGGGGGGGCAGGTCAGACACGGTACTCCGGCCCACGCGGGCGCCGGCCGAGCCTAGCAGCCCATGGCATCACCCGCCGAGAACGCTGGTCAGCCAGTTCTGTGGGCCTGTATCTGCGTTCGCCCCGATCTCCGTGCGGTCGATGTGCGCCCCCGGGCCCCGCGGGCCGTCTACCTCTGGCTCTGTACCTGGGTCGTCGGATCATCGAGTCATCGAGTCATCGAGTCATCGAGT
>CAYVJQ010000142.1:6461-7534 GCA_964451725.1 uncultured Nannocystaceae bacterium
TCATCGAGTCATCGAGTCATCGAGTCATCGAGTTTTCGACCCGCCCGTCGGCCAGTTACTCCTGTACTCGCTGTATCGAAATATCCAGCATCGCGTGACGCCGATGGACGCCCTGGTAGGTGTGCCGAATGAGCCCTAGAATTTTCGGAATCTCTGCGATCGCGATGATGACCGTGAACCCGATAGGGTGCCCCATCGTCGACGACGGGACGACGGCGACGTACTCGTCTACGCGCTCGACTGCGGCGTGTTGTAGGGCCACCCGCGGGTCCGGGGCCAGTCCGGCGGATTCAGCTCAGTTCGGTTTGGCGGTGACGAAGCGGCGGCTGATCTCGGAGACGAGCTCGCGCTCGACGGCGTTGATGTGTCCATCGGCGTCGGCGATGGCCCAGAGATCGGCGAGCAGCTGGTGGAGGCGCTCGGGGCTCATAAACTGGGCGATCTCGTCGGCGGCGGTGTAGGCCGCATTGCGCCGGGCTTCGCTCGAAGTCAAAACATCGTGTTCGGCCCGGGCCCAGGCCAGGGCGAGCCCGACCTGGGGATCGCGGTCGCTGGCCAGGCTGGGCTCGGGGCTGTCCTCGAACTCTCGCCGCCAGCGCTGGAGTCGGTCCGAGAGCGCCCGGCGGCTCAGGGTATCGAGCTCCCCCCCGGCGCGCCCGAGCGCGATGAACAGACAGGCGACCGCGCGGAGTCGGGCCGATGGCGCCACGCCGAGGTCGCGGGTCACACCCAAGATGAAGCGCTGGGCAGGGGGAGGAGGTGTCCCCCGCCTGTTGGAGAGGGTGAAGAGCTCGAGGGCGAGGCGTCGACGCTGGATCGGGGACAAGCTCAGCAGGGTGCGTGACGCGGCCACATAGTGGTGGGGGCGCTCGCTCGCCGGGATGGTCAGCGTGGCCGTCCAGGTCCCGGTGACGAGCTCGCGACAAGCTTGGGGCGGGTGCTCGGGCAGCCACACACGCAGGTGTTTGACCACCGTGTCCAGGGGCAGGCTGCCGGGGGTGCTCGCCAAGGTGTCGGCGAGACCCATGTACAAAGTCGCGAGGGCGGAGGGATCGGGGCTGGACTCGGGCGGC
>CAYVJQ010000142.1:7634-11840 GCA_964451725.1 uncultured Nannocystaceae bacterium
GCCTGGCGGGGGCTCGGGGCCGGCTCGCGCAGGTGTTTGTTGAGCAGGCGCATCGACGACTTGTCGCGGAAGGGGAGCATCCCCGTGAGCATCTCGAAGGCCATGCAGCCGAGGGCGTAGATGTCGGCGCGACCGGTGACGTTGGTGGCCAGGACCTGCTCGGGGGCCATGTAGCCGGCCGTCCCGAACACCATGCCGGCCTGGGTGAGGGCCGCGGTCCCCTCGATCTTGGCGATGCCGAAGTCGAGGACCTTGACGTGGTCGGGGTTGCCGTCCCGGTCGAGCAGGAACACGTTGTCCGGCTTCATGTCCCGGTGGATCACCCCGGTCTCGTGGGCTGCGCCCAAGGCCCGGGCCAGCTGGATCAAGATCGGCTTGGCCCGGTACCAGCTGATCCGGCCGTGCTCGCTCAGGACCTCGCCGAGCTCGCGGCCGTCGAGGTGCTCCATCACGAAGAACACCTTGCCGGCCTGGCTGCGACCGACGTCGACGATGTCGACGATGTTGGGGTGCTCGATCTTCGCGGTCGCCTCGGCCTCCCGAAAGAAGCGTTCGACGATGCTCGGGTCGCCGGCCAGGCTCTGCTTGAGGACCTTCATGGCGACGCGTAGGCCGGTGCCCGTCTGCTCGGCCAAAAACACGTCGGCCATGCCGCCCTCACCAAGCTTGGCGACCAGCCTGTAGCGGTGCTTGGGGCGGGGCCCCTGCGTCGCTGGGCGGCTGGAGCTGGAGGGGGGAGGGGAAGACACGCGGCGGGAGGTTATCAGGGGCGAGGGTCTGGGGCGATTCACCGCCGGGCCAGAGTCGGGTCCGGAGTCGGGCGCAGCGCCGCGCGCTACACTGGGCTGTGTCCCGACCCTCGATCGCTCCCCGCAGCCCGTGGCCGCGCCCCCCAGGGGACTCCGCTCGGGCTCTGCTGCCTGGGCGGGATCGTCGGAGTTCTCCGTACACTGTTCTCTGCCGGGATCTGGAGTCCGAGTCTCGGCGCGAGCCCGAGCCTCGCTGCGCGCTCGATAGCGAAAATGGAGGACCGCGCTCCGGGGGCGGGAGTGCACCCAGGCGCGGGGGGGACTCCAAGTTTCGGCGACACTGGCATCGGGGGAGGGGCCGAGCGCGGTGTCGTGAGGGGTTTTGCCACGGGCTGCCAGGCCCGAGTGGCGGGGCGTGGCTGGTCAGCTGGCTCATCGGAGTCGTCGGGCTCGGCCTCGGTGGATGTCAAAAGCCTTCGCAGAGTGAGGCCGAGCGCAGCCTCGAGGTGTTGTCGAACGGGACCCGAGGTCCGGGCGATCCGCCTGGTTCGGCCGCGGGGGACCGAGACTCGGAGGGTTTGGCGGAGTCGTCGGGCTCGGAGTCGTCGGGCACGGATGCATCGGGCTTGGACGGCTCGGAGGCATCGGGCTCGGAGTCGTCGGGGCAGCCCGACTGGGTTCCGCCTGCCGACTACCTTCAGTTCGCGGGTGCCTGCAGCGAGGGTCCACGGATATCGATCGCCTTCGGGGGCGATCTGCTCCTGCATCGGGAGCTCCAGCGTCAGGTCTACGCCGAGAGCGAGGCCCAGGGAGCAGGGGTGCTGTGGGCGGATATCGCCGATCTGCTTGCGGCCCCCGACCTCACCTATCTCAACTTCGAGGGTGTCATGGCGCCGGGCCTCGACCGGGACTTTCTCGATGTCCCGGACCCGGGGCGGAGCTTCGACAAGCTCGTGTACACGGGCTATCCGCGCTTCAACTATCACCCCTCGGTGGCCAGGGACCTCGCCCGAGCGGGGATCGACCTGGTCTCGACGGCCAACAACCACGCCCTCGATCGCGGCCCGGTGGGTGTCGACCGGACCATCGCGGCGCTGCGCAAGGCGAAGCTCGACTATGTGGGCACCCGTACCCAGGACGGTCCGCGGCGCTGGCAGGCCTTCACCACCGTCGCCGGCCAGCGCATCGCCTGGATCGCGTGCACCAACAACACCAACCGGATCGCCGACGACCTCGAGCAGGTCCTGTACTGCGGCCGGGGGGCGGAGGTCCGTGATCTCATCCAGCGGCTGCTCGCTCGGGGGCGCTTTCACAAGCGCAGAGCAAAGGCCGATGCGGTGATCGTGACCCCCCACTGGGGAAAGCAGTATATGCACGTGCCCCGCGAGCGTGAGCGCGGCCTGGCCGAGTCGTGGATCGAGGCCGGGGCCCTGGCGGTGATCGGCAGTCACCCGCACGTGGTCCAGCCTTGGGAGAAGATCGTCACCGAGGACGGCCGGGAGGGGCTGGTGTTCTACTCGCTCGGTAATTTCGCCAGCCACCAGCCCGAGCTGTCTCGACGGACCTCGCTGCTGCTGTACCTGGATCTGGTGGTCTCTCCGGTGGACGAGGGGGAGCTCGGCGAGGGAGAGACGGTCAAGGGAAGCACGGAGTCCAGCGAAGGCGGGAAGCGCAAGCCCGAGGGTGAAGGCGGGGGGAAGCTGCAGATCGCCGGGGTTCGCTATCTGCCTCTGCATGTCCGCCGAGACGGCGCCGCGTTTTTTGTGGAGTCGGTCGACCGTCGCGGGGCGGAGCTGGGTACGGCCGCGCACTCGCGGGCGCTGATGGTCGCCCTGCTGGGCGCCGGCAACCTGGTCACCCCCGACGCAGACAAGCGGGGCGATCCCCACTGTGACCCGAGCTGGCGCCCGATCGCGGTCCCCGAGTGGGCCGAGCTCGACGAGCCGTTTTACGTTCCGGGGACCGAGCCCGAACTCGAAGCCGAGACCGGCACGGGGGACTGAGGGTCGGGGCTTGGACTCGACTATCGACTCAGCGGTGGCCTGTTCGGTGGACAGGCCACTGCTGGGTCGTCGTCGGGGATAGCGCGCTTCGGCTCGGGGTGGCTCGGTGTTCTGTGTAGGGGGTCGACCCTGGGTCGACGGGAGAGCCGGAGTCTGGGGTGTCGAGCCCTCAGCCGAGTCCGTTGGCTCGAAGCCAGGCGGGGTCGGGCGTGGTGATCTGGAACATGTCGAGGGTCACCCCGTCGGGGGCCGAGACATAGAAGTTCCGTTGTCCCCAGGGATGGTCGACAGGGGCGCGGACGACCTCGGCGCCCCGACTGCGAAATCGTTCACACTCGGCGTCGGCGTTCTCGACCTCGAAGGCGAGGATCAGACCTCGGGTCGGTCCGGCCATCGCCGTAGGTAGGTCGAGCGAGGGGTGCCCGGCCTGGGCCAGGCTGAGCTCGAAGCGTGGACCCTGGCCCTCCGGTCTCTGGAGGCCGACAAACCAGTCGAGGTCGAGCGTGAGCTCCAGCTTCAACTGGGCTCGGTAGAAGTCGGAGGCGGCAGTGAGGTCGGCGCAGAGCAGCAGTGGGCAGTGGCGAGCAAAGTTCATGGTTTCCCTTTCTCTGGGCAGGTTTGGAGGTCGAACTGGAGAACGAACAACATCTGTTGTACAACGTGTGTTGTTGATCGAATCAGGTGACGGCGCAAGCTGGTTTTGACAAAAGGGGACGATGGCGAAGAACGAGGAGCGTCGGCGGGTCCTGGTGGACGCTGGACTGACCGTGCTGGCTCGCAGTGGCGGTCGCGGTCTCACCCATCGTGCGATCGATCGGGAGGCTGGCCTCCCGCAGGGCACCTGTGGCAACTACCTGCCATCCCGGGACGCGCTCTTTGAAGCCATGGGAGCGCGGATCTTCGAGCGCCTCACGCCCAGCGAGGAGGAGCTTGGCGACAGCGCCGACGAGCCTCCCTCGCGGGTTCGAATGGTGGTGCTCATGCAGGAGCTGATGGGGAGGGTGCTGGCTCAGCCCGAGCTCCAGCTCGCGCTCCTGGAGCTGCGCCTGGAGTCGACCCGTCGGCCCGCGCTGGAGAAGTCGCTCAGGTCGACCCTGCAGGCCGCTCTACAGGTGGACCTGGACTTTCTCGAGGCGGCGAACTTGCCCGGGGGACGGCGCGGGGTGGAGCTGCTTCACCTGGCGATCGGTGGCCTCATTTTACATACGGTGACCGTGCCCGCGGAGCTCGGCCTGGGCGACATCGACGAGGTGGTGGCCGACCTCGTCGAGCGGATCTACCGGTAGCACCCCGGCGAGGTCACTCTCAACCTGGAGAGTCGCCTCCCTCGGCCCGACTCAGGACGACCGAGAAGGGGACCTTGGCCAGGGCGCCGAACAGGGCGTGCCTGCGCAGGCGGGCCTTGCCGATGGCGGGCGAGGGGACCCCACACAGGAGCTGGGTCAAGGTTCGGG
>CAYVJQ010000142.1:11940-14014 GCA_964451725.1 uncultured Nannocystaceae bacterium
GCCTTGCCGATGGCGGGCGAGGGGACCCCACACAGGAGCTGGGTCAAGGTTCGGGCATGCCCAAGTACGTCGGGGTGCTGGTCGCGGAGGGCCTGGGCCTGGGCCCACAGGGCCTCGTCGATGGGGTCGCCCCGGCGGGCCTCGAGTTGGGTGGGACACGAGTCCCTACACCAGCTGCAGTGGCCACAGGGGACCTCCAGGGGCTCGGAGAAGTGGGCCCCGAGGGCGGAGGCCAGGCAGCCGTCGTGGGTGATCAAGGCCAGGACCTCGTTGAGTCGGTCGACCTCGCTGCGCTCCCGGGCCTGGGTCTGGGTGTGCAGCGCGTCCGCGAGCGCCCCGAGGTCGGTGGGGGTCTGGAGCAGGCGGTAGCGGTGGCGGACGGACTTGGCCTTGAGCTCGACCATCTGGCGTTCGGCGAGCATGTCGAGCACGGCGACGACCCGGCCCCGGGGGGCGTCGAGGTGGCGGGCGACGGCGTCGGCGTCGAGTCGAAACCAGATTCGAGCTCGCTTCGACTTGGAGAGCACGGAGCGGACGAAGGGGTGCTCGTGGGCGTCGATGCCGGCCAGCATCTGGGCCGAGGGCATGAGCGGCTTGAACTCGTAGACGGCGTAGAAGGGGGTGCCGCCCTGGATGTGGCCGCGCAGCTCCAGGTAGGTGAGCAGCGTCCGCAGGACCAAGGGGCGGATGTCGAAGCGCCGGGAGAGGTTGTTGAGGTCGAGGTCGAAGTCGGCCTGCGCGTCGAAGAGGTGGGTGAGCAGATCGCCGATCGCGGCGCGTGTGGGGGTGTCGCCGTAGACGAAGTTCTCGAGCACGACGAGGTCGTCGACGCAGGCCAGCACCTCACAGGTCGAGGGCGTCCCGTCCCTGCCGGCCCGACCGATCTCCTGGGAGTAGTTCTCGAGGCTCTTGGGCAGGTTGTAGTGATAGACGTAGCGGATGTCGGACTTGTCGATGCCCATGCCGAAGGCGATGGTGGCGACGACGATGGCCTCGCTGGAGTCGATGAACCAGTCTTGGGTGCTCGCGCGCAGGTCGGGCGCCATGCCTGCGTGGTAGGGCCTGGCCGGGAACCCACCTTCGCGCAGTCGTTCGGCGACCTCCTCGGCGGTGCGCTGGAGCGTGACGTAGACGATGGCGGGTCCGACCGGGCGCTCGCGCAGCTTGGAAAGCAGGGCCCCGTCGCGCTCGTCGGCGGTGACGGGGGTCGTCAGCAGGCTCAGGTTGGCGCGGTGAAAGGGCGTCCGGACGGCGCACTCGGGGTCGATGTCGAGGGAGCGACAGATGTCCTCGAGGACCGGCGCGGTCGCGGTCGCGGTCAGGGCCAAGACCCGCTCGGCACCAAACTCGCGCGCGAACACGGCGAGCTTGAGGTAGTCGGGGCGGAAGTTGTGGCCCCACTCGGAGATGCAGTGGGCCTCGTCGACCGCGAACAGGGAGATGTGGACGCCGGCGAGCGCGGCCCGGAAGCGCTCGTTGTTGAAGCGCTCCGGGGCGACGTAGAGCAGCTTGGCCTCGCCCGATCGCAGCTGCCGCATGACGGCCCGGTACTCGTCGAAGCTGAGGGTGGAGTCGAGGTTGTGGGCGCAGATACCCCGAGCCCGGAGCGCCCCGATCTGGTCTTTCATGAGGGCGATCAGCGGGGACACGACCACGGTCAGGCCGGGGAGCAAGACCGCGGGCAGCTGGTAGCAGAGCGACTTTCCGGCCCCGGTGGCGAACACGGCCGCGGCGGACCGGCCGGCCATGAGCTGGGTCATGACCTCGAGCTGGCCGGGGTTGAAGCGCTCGAAGCCGAAGTGCTCACTCAGCGCCCGGGTCAGGGTGAGCCTGATGTCGGTGTCGGGCGCGTCGGTGTCGGGCGCGTCGGTGTCGAGCGCGTCGGTGTTGGGGGCCGGCGAGCGATCGGACGCGGGGGACATGTCTCGACCGTACAGGGCCGGACGAAGTTGTCCAGGGACGCCCGGAGAGGTGCGGGCCGCCGCGGTGTGCTCCTGGCCGGGAGTCGGGCCGGCTGTGGCTCTACCTCACCGTGATCCGGTCGCCGGTCGAGCGGCCGTAGATCTCCGGGTAG
>CAYVJQ010000142.1:14114-16160 GCA_964451725.1 uncultured Nannocystaceae bacterium
GCTCTACCTCACCGTGATCCGGTCGCCGGTCGAGCGGCCGTAGATCTCCGGGTAGTACATGAGCTCGGCCTGGGCCGCGGGCATGACGTACTCGCCCGGGGTCGTGGCGCGCAGGAACACGGTGCTGTGGTGGGTCCCCGGGGACAGGTGATCCGCAAAGATCACAGCCCGGTCCCGGCGCAGTTCCTGGTGGCTGACCCAGCGTCCGCGCGCGCCGCTGAGTTTCATGGCCGCGCGACCCTTTCCGAGCTCCATGTCGACGGCCTCGAGCCCCGCTGGCAGGGGCAGCTCGACGGCGAGGTGGTCGACGGCCGCGCGCACGTCGATGGTGACGTCCATGGCGATGAGGGCCCCCGAGGTCACGGTGGCGCCCTCGGGCAGGCGACCCTGCTCGCCGCGGAGCCACCGCTGGACCTCGACCCCCTCGGACTTGGTGGGCAGGTCGGTGGCGGTCGAGGCCCACTCGAGGCCGACCCGGTAGTACATGCGGCCCTGGCCGGCACGCTCGAGGATGAGCTGGTCCCTGGCCGAGTGGCCGGCACCGGCACCAGAGTCGGTGTCGGGAGCCTGGCCGATCGCCGCGAGCAGCTCCTGCATGGGGGTGAAGCCGTCTTCAAAGCCCAAGCCCCGGCCCTCGATGTCGATCGTGGTGACGGCCCTGTTGGCCAGCCACACCCGGCCTTGGAAGTGAGGGGGCTCGGCCTCGTAGACCCGGGCGTAGGCGGCCAGAGCCACGAGCGCGAAGGCGTTCTCTTGGGTGTTCGACCAGCGGCCGCCCTGGCGAGCTGCGAGCAGGCCACGGGTGAGTTTGGGGACGATGGGGTGCTGGGGGTCGACCGCGAGGTAGGCCATCAGGACGAGGGCGCTGCTGCGGACCCCGCTGTCCCAGTACCAGGTCCAGTATCGGCTGGTCTCGACCTTGGCCACGGCCTCGCGCTCGTCGATGGTCGACGAGAGCTCGGGCATGAGCAGGGCGAGGTGTGGGTCGTCGCTGTCGTGGCGGACGGTGGCCAGGGTGAGCATGGCCTTGGCGAACACGGGGAGCCTGGCCCGGCGCTCGAACAGGAGGTCGAGGCCCTCGGCGGGGGCGTGCCCGCGCTCGGCCAGGGTCCAGAGGATGAGCGCGGCCTCGATGTCGGCCTCGAGTCCCGGGGCCCGCTCCCGACTCCACGCAGCGGCGAGCTGGAGGAGGTAGGCGTCGGCCTCGTCGAGCATGCGCCTCGGCACCGGGTAGCCCTTGTCTGCGGCCAGGGTGAGCACCCAGGTCGCGTAGGCGCTGGCGAAGGGCGCGGGCTCGTGTCCCCCGGGCCAGTAGGAGAACCCGCCACCGGCGAGCTGCATGCTGGCGAGGCGCTCGACGCCGGCGCGCACGTAGGCGTCGGTGTCGTCGATGCCCAGGGGATAGCCCTGTTTGGCGAGGGCCCCTAGGGGCACGAGCGGGAGCAGGGAGCTCGAGGTCTGCTCGACGCAGCCGTAGGGGTACTGGACGAGATAGGCGACCGCGTCCTCGACACCGCCGAGGATGGTCGAACCCACGGACACGCTGAGGCCCCCGTAGTTGGGGTCGGCGTCGGCCGGGAGCACGAAGGGCAGCAGGGCCGCGCCCCCGTCTTCATCCCCGAGGTCGCCGTAGACGGCGACCCGATCGCTGAGTGTGCGCTCAGCCTCGACGGGCAGGGGCAGGCGCAGGGCGTCGCCGACCTTCGGCGAGCCCCGGTGTTTGGGTTCGAGGGTCGCGTGAACCTCGAACTGAGGCGTGCCTGTGGCCAGAGCGCGGACCGTGAACGGGATCCTGACTTGGGCGTTGGCCCCGATCTTCGCGCTCGCTTTGGGCTCGCCGACGAGCTCGAGGATGCCCTGGGCGTCGACGAGCGCGACCTCGATGTCGAGCTCTCCCTCACCGCCGCCGAGGTTGTCGACGATCACGCCGACCTCGGCTCGATCGCCGGCCCGCATGATCCGGGGCAGGGCAGCCCGGACGACCAGGGGCTGGGTGACCCGGACCCGGGCGTCGGTGGTCCCGAAGCGGGCCTCGACCTCGCCGCC
>CAYVJQ010000142.1:16260-17890 GCA_964451725.1 uncultured Nannocystaceae bacterium
GGGCGCGAGCGCCAGCAGGGCCTCGTCGACGGCCCACACGCTGACGTGCCCGCGCGCCGGGGCACCGTCGCTGTCGCGGACCCGGACCTGGATGGGGATCTGTTCACCGGTCTGTGCGAGAGCCGGGACCTCGAGGGTGACCGAGAGGCGGCGCGTGTCGGTGCCGACCTCGACACTCACCCGGTCGGCCTCGACCTGGGGTAGGGGGTTGTGGCTCTTGTCCGCCGGACGCACGGCGTAAGAGTGGAACTTGACCGTCGGCGCCCAGGCGTCCGTGACCTCGAGTTGGAGGGTGCCCCGACCGTCGCGGATGTCGACGGTGTGGATCTGGTGGATCCCACCTTTGACCATCAAGATCATCGCGCTGCCCCGCTGCCAGGGGACGCGGACCTGAACTTCGATGTTGTCGCCGACGGCCGGGGTAGGGTCGGAGACGTCGAGTTTCAAGGTCTGGACGGGGAGTCGAGGCAGGCGCTTGCGGGTCGCGGAGCGGACCCAAAACCAATCGTGGTTCAGGGCTTGGTAGGCGCCTGATTTTCCGGTCGTGATCGTCGCTTCGTAGTTGCCGGGCTCGAGCTTCGGGAGGCTACAGTGGGCCTGGCCGTCGTCTCCGGAGTGGGTCTTGCAGACCGGCAGGGTCTCGTGTCGCTCTTCGTAGCCGATAAAGCGGCGGATACCGTCGTCTCCGGTCTCGTAGCGCGGTTCGTCCCAGCTGCGCACCAGCTCGACCCGGATCTGAGCGACGGGCAGGGGGCTGGCGTCGAAGTCGAGGGTCTGGATGGCGAACTGTGCACTGTCGCCGGCTTCGAAGTAGCCCCCGAGTTTGTGGGCGGGTTTTGGGAGCTTGTGGGCCAGGTAGTGAGGCGGGTGCATGGCGACCCCGACCTCCGCTCCGACCTCGCGCTGGGTCGTGTCGGCGACGGCCAGGGAGTGGGTGCAGTATGCGGACAGGTTGGGGGCGGGGGCGTTGGGCGAGATCGCATAGTCGGCGCGGCCGAGGGCCGCGCGCTCCGGGTCGGGCTTGAGCCCCATGGTCCCCCTGATCGCACTCATGCCCCCGGCCGTGCTGTGGCGGTACCTTGGAAGCCGGGGTCCGACATTCCAGGCCGGGTCGAGCCCGGGCGGGCGGTAGTTTTGGGGGACGCAGCGCGTGGTCATGCGCATCCGGGTGATGGGTACGTCGCCGCCGAAGTAGTAGCTGGCGTGGACGTGAACCTCGGTCGACTCGCCGTGGTGCAGGTCGGCGTGGTCGGCGTGAGCATCGACCTCGAAATCAGGCGCGACGAAGTCTTTGACCTGGACTTGGGTGAGGTCGGTGTGGCCGAGGACGGAGGCCGAGATCGTGTAGTCGCCCAGGGCCGCCGCCGCCGGGAGCTGGAGGGTCGCCCAAAACTTTCCGTGGGTCTTGGCCCGGACCCGCCTCTCGGCGACGAGCTCCCCGCGGACATCCTGTACCGAGATCAGCACGCTGGTGTTCGGCGGAAGCTGGCGCAGGCCGCTGAGGGTGTAGGGGCTCGCCACGGCCGCCCAGCCCATGACCCGGAGCGACTCTCCCGGTTTGTAGAGGGGCCGATCTGTCATCAGGGAGGTCAGCACGGTCTCGCCCGACTCGAGCGCACGATCGGAGCTC
>CAYVJQ010000143.1:0-17739 GCA_964451725.1 uncultured Nannocystaceae bacterium
CTCCTCCGCCAGTATCCGAACGTCGCAGGGCCGGTCCTCGCTCCAGAATTTGTCAAACCGCCCATGTAAGGCATTGAGCGCCCGAGCCAAAATCGCGTTGAAGTGGTTCTTGAACGCCGGGAGGTTCCCGTGAGTGTCGGTTACGTCCAAATGATAGTGGTTGGACATGAAACACGCCGAGTGCAGGACCAAGCCGTGACGTTCGAGGCAGACCGCGAGCCAGTAGCCGACGATTTTGTTGACGGCCGGCGAGGGGACGAGCAAGAATTGCCGGCCAAAGCACCGTCGAGTGATTTTGTAGCGAGTGCCGGGAATGATTGGCCGAGCACGGACACGGGCATTCGGATGAACGGAGCGTGCGCGATTGGCAGCCCGTCTTTGGAAGCTACGGCGTTTGGAGGTCACGGCTTGTGTGTCGGCCCGCGACAGGAAAGTCTTCACCTCTGTGGTTATTCGATGGCCGGGAGCCAGGCCGCCGGAGGCCCAGAGTGGGACAACAGGAGCGCGCTATTTTGCGGGGATGAAAGACGCTGGGTCCGCGCTGGACCACGGAGTCCGAGCTGGGGATGGGGAGTCTCTCGCGGGGCTCAGCGCAGCCGGTAGACGAGGTTTCTGGTCCCCGCAGCTTCGCTCAGCGCCCGGGCCAGGCCCTCGAGCCCCCGGGTGGCCACGAACTTCCGATCTTTGAACACCTTGAAGGGAAAGCGTCGGCGGGTGTCGTCGTAGCGGGCGCGCTCGCTGGCCTGGATGTTGGTCGAGAGCAGGTCTTCGACCGGGTCGTTGCTGTGCTCTTCGCGGACGTCGCGGGCGGCGATGTCTGTCTGGAGCGAGAGCAGGAGCTCGGGCTGGGCGCCGCGTTTGCCGATCTCGGTCTCGAGCCAGCGCCGCCAGGCGTGGGCCAGACGTGGGCTGGCCTGGCCGGGCTCGGCCGGGACGACACACTCGCCGGGGCGCTCGGGGTTGGGCAGGGAGAAGAGGGCCGGACCGACGACGCCACGCTGGACCCGGTCGACGCTCACACCCTCGAGGTCGTGCATGTGGATGAAGAGGTGCTCGGCGTCGAAGCTCGCGTTGCGGTAGACGGTGGCGTGGAAGGCCTCGTTGGCGGCCGCGCTCTCTCCGTCGGCGTCGAGGTCGATGACTTTGCGGCGCCAGGCCGAGGCGACTTGGGTCAGCTCGATGGTGATGCGGATGTAGAGGCCGCTGGCGTCGAGCTTGGTGAGGTCGAGGCGAAACTCGGCCGTGCCCGTGCTCGGGTCGTGGCGGCGCAGCTGGACCCGGTGTTCGTCCAGGGGCGCGAAGGGCTGGCCCTGGATGGCCTCGAGGTAGCGGCGCTTTTCCAGCAGGCGGGCGTAGACCTCGGCCTCGTCTTGCTTGGCCTCGTAGTGGGCGGTGGTGCTCAAGCGCGCGAGCGAGCCGGCGGCGAGCTCGTGGTCGGTGATCACCCGTGTGAAGCTGGCCAAGTTGGGCAAGCCCGAGCGGGCGTCGACGTAGGTCTGTGGGTACTGGCCCGCAGCCATGGCCAGCTTCATCGTGCCGAGGCTGCCCTGGAGGCGGCGCCGGTCCGGGAAGCTGTTGTTGAGCCGAGCCCCACGCAGGGCCCGGTGCATCAGGTCGAGGTAGGTGGGGACCACGGCACCATTGAGCGCCTGGGTATGGAGGGTGACGAGCTCGTTCATGCCCACAGTCGTCACCGCCTCTCTCAGCCGGCGCTGGTCGGGCTCGGGGCAGCGCCGGTCTCGGCGGCCCGGGCCCTCATGGCCTTGTCGATGGCCTCGGCGATGCGCCGGTCCTCGATCGCCTTCGACTTGGCGAGGTTCTCGTCGAGCATCTTGCTGGTGCCCTCGTCGAAGGTCTCGAGCTCCTCCACGAGGCGGTCGAGGTTCTCGCGGAAGAACACCTGGGTGTCGCTGACGAACTGGGTCGTGACGTTCATCGACTCGGTCATGACGTCGAGGGACTTCTTCATCTCGAGCATGACGACCGAGGCATCGGCGGCCCGGCCGATGGCCTGGATCTGCGCCGAGGCCATGTCGAGCTTGATGCTCGCGGCGGTCGTGTATTGCTGGATGTCCTGGCCGAGGTTGCGGATGGTCTCGGCCAGCTTGCGGGTGTTCTCTTTGAGGCTGGCGTAGCGATTCTCGGCGGCGCCGTAGAGCTGGACGTTGCTCGAGTGGGTCGCTAGCAGGGCCTGGATCTTGTCCCTGTCGGTCTCGATCTTGCGGGCTTCGACGCTGCCGGCCTCGATGGCCTGAAGCTGGTCGTCGAGCTCCTGTTGTAGATCGCGCAGCTCGAGCACGTAGTTCAGGGCCACGCGCTCGTTCTCGGCGGCCTCGACGATCTTGCCGTTGATGCGGTCGATCTCGCCGTAGAGCTCCTGCTCACTCTGCTTGAGGATGTCCGTGTACTCGGCGGCCTGCTTCACGCGTTTGGCCGAGACCTGGTACTGCTGCTTGAGCAGCTCCTCGATCGAGCGCTGGGAGATGGCGATCGACTTGAGCCCGGGGATGTAGCTGAGGACCTCTTTGAAGCCGGCCCAGAATCCGCCTTGGGTTGCCGTGCCGTCGAGGTAGTCCCCGAACTTGCGCAGCTTCTTGAGCTCGTCGGTCATCGCCGTTTGGATCTCGACGTTGCGATCGCGCAGGCCCTTGAGCTCGCCGACCTTCGAGTCCTGGACGTCGCGCTCTTGGGTGATGCTCTCGTCGAGCGATCGAACCGAGATGCCCGCGCCGCTGTAGCTGACGTCGCGGGAAAGGACGTCACTCATGCTCTTGCTGCCGCCGCTCATTGCGTTGCGAAGGGTGCCACGCGAGGCGGAGTAACGCTATGCGCAGACGCCGCGAATCGCATCGAGAGCGCCCTCGACGACGGAAGGTTCGACACACAGGGACAGGCGCAGATGCTCGGGGACCCCAAAGGCCGTACCTGGGACCACGATCGTCCGCTGTTCGCCGAGCCGCTCGGTCAAGGTCACGTCGCCCGAGGGCTGATCTGGGCTGGCGTCCGCGGGTCGCCGGAGCCGGGCCGGGAGGGCCGGGAACAAGAAAAAACCCGCGCGTGGGGTCGGCAGCTCGAAGCCCAGCTCGCGCAGACCGGCGGCCATCGTGGCGCAGTTGCGCGCGTAGACCTGGACGTCGACCCGGCCCCGGGGGTCGCCGAGCACGGCGGGCAGGACCCGCTGCATGAGCGCGGGGGCGTTGACGAAGCCGAGGGTGCGGTTGCAAAACGCGGTCGCCCGGCGCAGAAGCGCGCGACCCTGGGCCTCGGGAGAGATCACCAGGTACCCGATGCGCTCGCCGGCGAGGCCCAGGTCCTTGCTGTGGCTGGTCGCCAAGATCGTGTTGGGGTAGCGGCCGAGCAGGGAGGGCGCCGTCGCCCCGGGCTCATGAAGGATGTCCCGGTAGGGCGAGTCCTCGATCACCCACAGGGGCCGGCGGCGGCGCTGCGCGTGGCGACGCAAGAGGGCGGCGAGCTCGTCGAGGCTGGGCTCGTCGTAGACCACGCCCGTCGGGTTGTTGGGTGAGTTCAAGATCAGGATTCGGGCCCGCTCGCCGTGGGTGCTGAGGCTCCGATCGATCTGTTCGAGGTCGAGGCGAAAGTCGGGGAGGGAGGGGACGGGGGCCAGCTCGGCCTGGACATTGGCCGCGTAGTGGCCGTATTCGGCGAAGTAGGGCGCAGGTACGACGATCTGATCACCCGGGTCGGCGAGCGCCCGCAGCAGGACGTTCATGGCTCCGGCGGCGCCCACGGTCATGGTCACGTCCTCGGCCTCGAGGCCCTCGAGGCCGTAGCGGGCGGCCTCGCGCCCGGCGATGAACGCCCGGACCTCGGGGTAGCCCGAGTTTGTCATGTAACGGTGCATACCCGGGGGCTCGTCCCGGAGGGTGGCGATGATCGCCTCGGCCCAGATCTTCGGGGGCTCGAGGCTGGGGTTGCCCAGGGAGAGGTCGAAGACCGGGCCGCCCCCGTCGGTTCGCATCTGCCGGCCGAGCTCGAACATACGTCGGATCCACGACTCTTTGGAGCCGAGAATACAGTCCGCGACGTGGGTCGAGAGGGCCTCGCGCTCGGGGTTTGACACGGCCGGGAGGGTAGCACGCAGCCCGCCCCGGCCGGCCGCCGGGGGTCCCGGTGCGCGGGGTCGACCCAGGGTGGGGAGGGCGCTGATCAAAACCGGGATTCGAAGGCTGCCCAGGTCCACCGGACGCTGTACACTCCGCCTTAGGCATGAACGGCGAAGCCGCGCTCAGCGTCCACAATCTGGCCTTCCTCGAGGCGCTCTACGAGGCGTACGAGGCCGACCCGAGCTCCGTCGATCCACAGTGGATCCCGCTGCTTGAAGACCGAGACCCCGACGACCTCGCGGCCAGTTCTGGCGTGCACAAGGTCGCGGGCAGCTCGGCCGAGCAAGTCGCGCTCCAGACTCGGGTCGACAACTTCATCGAAGCCCACCGTCTGCACGGTCACCTCGGGGCCGACATCGATCCCCTGTCTCGGCCCCGGCGGGTCGACGCGAGGGTGCTCGGGCTCGAGCAACACGGGCTGGCCTCGGTCGACCTCGATCGCCGCTTCTACACCAGCGGGCTGACCCCCTCCGAGGTCAGCCTGCGCGAGATCCTCGACCGTCTGCACACGACCTACCGCGGCCACATCGGGGTCGAGTACTGGCACCTCAACGACCAGAGCCAGCGGGCCTGGCTGCAGCAGCGCATGGAGGGCTGTCTCAACCGGGTCGTGCCGCCCGAGGACGAGCAGATCCGCCTGCTGCGCAACCTCGTCAACGTCGACACGGTCGACCACTTCCTGCACTCGAAGTTCATCGGCGCGAAGCGCTTCTCGATCTCGGGGGCCGAGAGCCTGATCCCCCTGCTCGACTGCCTGATCGAGGAGGCCGCCGGCCACGACATCGGTGAGGTGATCTTCGGCATGGCCCACCGGGGCCGGCTCAACGTGCTCATGAACATCTTGGGCAAGACCCCCAAAGAGGTGTTCTCCGAGTTTTCCAACACCGACGCCGAGAGCTACATGGGCGGCGGCGACGTCAAGTACCACCTCGGCTACCACCGTCGGCACACGACGGCCTCGGAGCGAGAGATCTACCTGGCCCTGGCCTTCAACCCGAGCCACCTCGAGGCGATCACCCCGGTCATCCAGGGCCGGGTGCGGGCTAAACAAGATTCGCTCGCCGATCGGGGCCACGCCGCCAGTTTGGCCGTGACCATGCACGGCGATGGGGCCTTCTCGGGCCAAGGGGTGGTCGCCGAGACCCTCAACATGGCCGCGCTCGAGGGCTACGAGGCCGGTGGGGTCATCCGTGTGGTGATCAACAACCAGATCGGGTTCACCACCGAGCCCCACGACGCCCGCTCGGGGGTCTACGCCACCGACGTCGCCCATGTTTTGGGTGTGCCCGTGTTTCACGTCAACGGCGACGATCCGGAGGCCGCGGCCTACGTCGCGCGCCTGGCCGTGGAGTGGCGCGAGCGCTTTCATCGCGACGTCATCATCGACCTGATCTGCTACCGCCAGTTCGGCCACAACGAGGGTGACGACCCGACCTTCACCCAGCCCCGGATGTACGACATCATCAAGGGCCACCCCTCGGTGCGGACCCTCTATCAGGCCCAGCTCATCGAGCGGGGCACGGTCACAGAGGCCGACTGCGCCGAGATGACCCGGGCGTTCACGGCCGAGTTCGATCGGGCCCTCGACGAGGCCAAGTCGGGCGGGCCCAAGACCGCGCACGCACCCATGCACGGGCCCTGGACCGCCTACGAGGGAGGGCCCGAGATCGCGGACGTCGACACCTGTCTGGAGCTCGCGGACCTCGAGCGCCTCGGTCAGGCCATGACCGAGGTCCCCGAGAGCTTCGGCCTGCACCGCAAGATCAAGCGCTTCATGGGCGAGACCCGCAAGATGGTCCGGGGCGAGGTGCCCTTCAACTGGGCCTCGGCCGAGCTCCTGGCTTACGCCTCCCTGCTCGACGCCGGGGTACCGGTGCGCATGTCGGGCCAGGACGCGCAGCGCGGGACCTTCAGCCACCGCCACGCCGTGTTCACCGACATCGAAGACGGCGGCAAGTGGTGCCCCCTCGAACACCTGAGCGAGGGCCAGGGCCGCTTCGATATCTACAACAGCCCGCTGAGCGAGTTCTCGGTGCTCGGCTTCGAGTTCGGCTACTCCCTGGCGACCCCGGAGGGGCTGATCTTGTGGGAGGCCCAGTTCGGCGACTTCGCCAACAGCGCCCAGGTCATCATCGACCAGTTTTTGTCTTCCTCCGAGGACAAGTGGAACCGGATCAGCGGCCTGGTCCTGCTCTTGCCCCACGGCTACGAGGGCCAGGGCCCGGAGCACTCGAGCGCCCGGCTCGAGCGCTTCTTGCAGATGTGCGCCGAGGACAATATTCAGGTCTGCAACCTGACCACACCGGTCCAGCTCTTCCATGTGCTGCGCCGCCAGGTCCTCCGCAAGTGGCGCAAGCCCCTGATCTTGATGTCGCCCAAGAGCCTGCTGCGCTTTCGGCCTTCGTTCTCGGACCGAGAGGAATTCTTGAAGGGCGGCTTTCAGCGGGTCATCGACGATCCGAAGGTCGATCCCAGCAAGGTCGAGCTCGTGCTCATGTCGGCGGGGAAGGTCTGCTACGACCTGCTCGGCGCTCGGGAGGCCGCCGGTCGCGAGGATGTCGCCCTGGTCCGGGTCGAGCAGTTCTACCCCTTCACACGCACGGCCGAGGCCATGCAGGCAGCCGTCGCGCGCTACCCCAACGCCAAGGTCATCCGCTGGGTGCAGGAAGAGCCGCGCAACATGGGCGCCTGGCACTTCATCTACCCGCGCCTGCTCGAGCTGTTCTCCAGTACCCACACCGTGAGTTACGCGGGGCGCTCCGAGAGCGCCTCCCCAGCGACCGGTTCCGCCCAGGCCCACAAGGTCGAGCTCAAACGTCTGCTCGCCGACGCGCTCGCCTGACCTGGGCTCCTGAGTTCTTCCCTGGGCTGCTCGTCACGCCCTTCACGCCCTTCACAGCTTCTCCACGATCCGTCATGCCCACTACAATCGCCGTCCCCGAGCTGGGAGAATCCATCACCGAGGCCATCGTCGCCCGTTGGCTCAAACAAGTCGGCGAGGCCGTCGAGGTCGACGAGCCGATCGTCGAGCTCGAGACCGACAAGATCACCGTCGAGGTTCCCGCGCCGGCGGCCGGGGTGTTGAGCAAGCAGCTCGCGGCCGAGGAAGACACGGTCAACGTCGGTGACCCGATCTTCGAGCTCGAGACCGACAAGATCACCGTCGCGGTTGCAGCCGAGACCCGAGCGGAGTTCGAGGTTGTCGGTTCTGGCTCGGGTTCGGGTTCGGGTTCGGGCGCCGTCATGCCTGCGGCCCGGGCCGAGGCCGCGCGCAGCGGCGTCGACCTGAGCGCTGTGGCGGGCACCGGTCGCGGGGGGAGGGTCCTCAAAGAGGACGTTCAGAACGCGGCCAAGGCCAAGCCGGCGAGCAAGCCGGCGAACAAGCCGGCGAGCAAGCCCGGGGGCGCCAAACCGCCCGCCCGCAGGCCGGCCCCAGTCGCCGAAGACGGCAGCCGAGAGCGCCGGGAGCGAATGACCACCCTGCGCAAGCGGATCGCCGTGCGCCTGGTCCAGGCCCAGCAGGAAGCGGCGATCTTGACGACCTTCAACGAGGTCGACATGAGCGCCGTCATGGCCGCGCGCAAGGCCTTCAAGCAGGACTTCATCGATGCCCACGAGGTCAAGCTCGGGTTCATGTCCTTCTTTGTGAAGGCGGCGGTCTCTGCCCTGCGCGCCTTCCCGGCCGTCAACGCCGAGATCGACGGCGACGAGATCGTCTACAAGCAGTACTACAACATCGGCGTGGCCGTGGGCGGGGGCAAGGGCCTGGTGGTCCCGGTGATCCGGGACGCCGATCGCCTGTCCTTCGCCGGTATCGAGAAGGACATCGGCCGGCTCGCGGGTCTGGCCAAGACCAACAAGCTCGCGCTCTCCGACCTGACCGGGGGCAGCTTCACGATCTCCAACGGCGGCATCTATGGGTCCATGCTCTCGACGCCGATCCTCAACCCGCCGCAGACGGGGATCTTGGGCCTGCACAACATCGTCCAGCGACCCATGGCCATCGACGGCAAGGTCGAGATCCGGCCGATCATGTACCTGGCCCTCTCCTACGACCACCGCCTGGTCGATGGGCGGGAGGCGGTCCTGTTCTTGACCCACATCAAGCAGGCCATCGAAGAGCCGCGCCGCCTGCTCTTCGACATCTAGGACCCCAGACTTCTCAGGCCACACGAAAGACCACATGGACAGCTACGACCTCGTCGTTATTGGATCGGGCCCCGGGGGCTACGTCGCCGCCATTCGGGCCGCACAGCTCGGCTTCACGGTCGCCTGCATCGAGAAAGATCCGACCTTGGGGGGCACCTGCCTCAACGTCGGATGTATCCCCAGCAAGGCTCTGCTCGAGTCCTCGGAGAAGTTCGCCGAGACCCGAGACCACCTCGGTGCCCACGGCATCAAGGTCGACAAGGTGAGCTTCGACCTCGGCGCCATGCTCGGGCGCAAGGACAAGATCGTCGGACAGCTGACCTCGGGGGTGGCGATGTTGTTTCGCAAGAACAAGATCGCCGAGGTCCACGGCCTCGGCCGATTCACGGGCAAACGCGAGGGAGATCGCCACCTCATCGAGGTCACCGATCAACACGGCGAGGTCAGCCGGACCCTGGCCGCGACCCGGGTGTTGATCGCCACGGGCTCCAAGGTCGCTACTCTCCCCGGTGTCGAGCTCGACTACGACCGAGTCGGCACCTCCACCGAGGCCCTGTGTTGGTCGGCGGTCCCCGAGCACCTCGTGGTCATCGGCGCCGGGGTCATCGGCCTCGAGCTCGGCTCGGTGTGGTCGCGCCTGGGCGCCAAAGTCACCGTGCTCGAGTACATGCCCCGGATGCTGCCGAGCATGGACAAGGACGTGGGTCGCCTGGCCCAGAAGCTGTTCAAGCGTCAGGGTCTCGAGTTCGAATTCGGGGTCGAGGTCACGGGCGCCCGGGCCGAGGGCGAGGGCGCCGTGGTCGAGTACAAGGACAAGGGCGAGGCCAAATCGATACGCTGTGATCGGGTGTTGCTCTCGGTCGGCCGCCGGCCCATGACCGACGGCCTCCAGCTCGACAAGATCGGCATCGACCTCGACCGTCGAGGCAGCGTCGAGGTCGACGCCCACTATCAGACCAAGGTCGCAGGAGTCTGGGCGATCGGTGACGTCATCCCTGGACCCATGCTCGCGCACCTGGCCGAGCACGAGGGCATCGCCGCGGTCGAGACCATGGCCGGGATGGCCGGGCACGTGAACTACGACGCGATCCCCAACGTGATCTACACCCACCCAGAGGTCGCGAGCTTGGGCAAGAGCACCGCCCAGCTCGACGAGGCCGGGGTGCCCTACCGAGTCGGCAAGTTTCCGCTCATGGCCAACGGTCGCGCCAAGGCCCTCGAGGCCACCGATGGTTTCGTCAAGATCATCGCCCACGAACACAGCGATCGAATCTTGGGGGCGTCGATCATCGGCGCGCGGGCGGGCGACTTGATCGCCGAGATCGCCGTGGCCGTGGAGTTCTCCGCGTCCTCAGAAGATCTGGGGCGCTCGATCCACGCCCACCCGAGCATGGCCGAGGCGGTCAAAGAAGCGGCCCTGGGAGCCCTGGGCCGGGCGATCAACATTTAGCGGGGCTCGGAGCCCCGCTCAGCGCAGCCGGGATAGCACTCAGCGCAGCCGGGATAGCACTCAGCGCAGCCGGGATAGCACTCAGCGCAGCCGGTACACGGGCGCGAGCGTGTCGGGTCCATCGACGTGGATCCCGAGCTCGTTGAGCAGGCCGTCGCCCAGCGAGTAGATCAGGCCGTGGACCGAGAGAGCCTGGCCGCGCTGCCAGGCGTCTTGGACGGTGCCCGTCCGGCAGACGTTGCGGACTTGGGCGGCGACGTTGAGCTCGCACAGTCGGTCGGCCTCGCTCTTGTCGCCCTCCCACTCGGCGGGCTCTGCCGCATTTTGGACGTCTCGGATCTCGCGTAGCCAGTTGTCGATCAGGCCCAGGGACTTCCCACCGAGGGCCCCGCCGACACCGCCGCAGCCATAGTGACCACAGACGATAATGTGTCGGACCTCGAGCATCTCGACCGCGAACTGAATCACCGACAGGCAATTGAGATCGGTGTTGGAGACGACGTTGGCGATGTTGCGGTGGACGAAGACCTGACCCGGGGGCAGGCCCATGACCTGGCTCGCGGGCACGCGGCTGTCGGCGCATCCGATCCACAGATAGGTGGGGGACTGGCCTTTGGCGAGGTCCTCGAAGAAACGTGGGTCCTCGGCCAACCTGGCTTCGGCCCACTTCTTGTTGTTGTCGAAAAGCTCTTCGAGCGGACGCATCGGCCGTCCATGATAGGCGAGTCGGCGTGTGGGACACAGCGCTTCGGGCAGACCAAAGGGGCTGATCCAAGCGGCTCGAGCGCGGTGCGTTTTAGAAGCGGGGCGTCTGGAAGCGCGGGGTGTTTAGAAGCGCGGGGTGTGGTGTGCTTGGAAGCCCGAGGCTGTTCAGAGGATCGTGAACTCGAAGCGCGCCGTGGTTGCGAGGTTGCGCAACACATCAAACCCGACGCTGTCCGGGTCACCCGTGAGAGTTTGGAGATCAATGCCCTCGAAGCTGCGCGAGAGGTCGCGGACGATACGGACCTCGACATCCGCACCGTCGAGATCTTCGGGCTGAGCCGCGCCGAGATCGAGGAGCTGGAGGGAGCCGTAGGCCTGGTCGCTCTGAATGGAAAACGCGGTGCCCTCGACGGTGTCGGGATCGGTGTCGGCGGGCCACCATTGGCCGCGGAACAAGAGGGTCGACCCGACGAGCTCGGGATCGACTTGGGCGGTGCCGACCCCGGCTGGGGCGAGCAGGTAGTGGCCGCCACAGTAGAGGTCGGCCGCGAGCGGGAAAAACCACGCCTCGCCGCCGTTGTCGGGGCCGACCTCCGCGAGCGCGAGCACATCTTCGGCGTGGTCGAGGAGCACGGCCGAGGGGTCGTCGTTGCCTGGATGACCCTCCAAGACGACGGGCGCGAGAGCGAAATTAGACCCAAATGACCGAGGGGATGACTGATGGGATGACTGATGGGATGACTGATGGGATGGCTGGTGGGAAGGCCGATGAGAGAGGTTCGAGATCGAGGCGCCCCTGAGACCGACCTGAATCGCAAACCGGGGCTTGGGGCCGACCCGCGCCGACCCGCAGAGGGTCAAGCTGGCGACGTAGCTGCTGACCCAGGCCCACTCCAGGTCGATGGTCTGGCCGAGCTCATTTTGTATGCGCCACCCCGCGCCCACCGGTGAGGCGTCGCCAAGTTCCCAGGTGAGCAGCCACTGCAGGCTGGCAGGGACGATCGGCGTCTCGGTCTCCCCGGTCCCGGTCGCCTCTGTCCCGACTTCGTCCTGGTCGGCGCCAGGGGTGCAGGCCAGGACGAAGCCGGGACAGAGGCCGATCGCAGCCCCGACCCTCAGCGCGCGGGCTGCCACAGGTAGGGAGGGAGAGGATGGCTTGGGAGTGGACACGTCGGGCTGCGAGGGGCGAGGGTCGGGTTCGCGCTGAGGGTCGGGGTTGCGACCAAGCGAGATCGTGGAGGGCGACATCGAGCTCTGAAAAGGGGCTGTAAAGCCGCGGATTGCCGAGTTTGGCGACGCTATTGTCTCGCATGCCCTACAGAATGTCGACGGTGGTCTGGAAGGTGTTCGCGCTCTCGGGGGCGGTGTGGGTGCTGCCGGCATGTGGGACAGAGGACTCGGGTGACACCGGGGACGAGCTCGGAGAGACGGTGGGGGACAGTGGGGATGTAGGGGAGAGTGAAGCCGGAGACGATGGGGACACGGGAGCGGCCTGTCCGGTCGCCAATTTCCCGAGCGTGAGCCCAGACCCGGCCAACGCCGCCTACGACGCGCCGACCCTCGATGTGTACTGCGAGGGGGACGAGGTCGTCGTCGTGTCCAACGGGATCCCCGCCTACGAGTTTGTGGCCCTGACGCCCAACGACCTCGAGGCTCAAGATTGGGAGTGGCATTTTCCCCTCTACCCGGAGGTCGCCGAGAACACGGCCGAGATCCCCCTGCTCGGGGCGATCGGGATCGCGGTCAACGGCCTGCCGATCTACGGGCCCAACGAGGGCGCCATGCCCGACCCTTATGGCGACCCCGTCTACAATGACATCGTCGATTTTTGTGATGGGCACACCGGGCCCACGGGCGACTACCACTATCACGCCCTGCTCGTGGACTGTCTGACCCAGGGGGCCGTGGACGGTGAGCCCTCGCCCGTGATCGCCTATGGCTTCGACGGCTTCCCCGTCTACGGACCCCAGGGGTGTGCCGACTCCGGTTGCGCCGAGGTGGTCACCTATCGCTCGGGCTGGGTCCAGACCGGGGATCCCACGACCTACTCCTGGGACAACCACGAGTACCAATCCAGCGACGATCCGACCGTGCTCGACGCCTGCAATGGGCACGTGGGTCCCGGCGGGGACTACCACTATCACGCGACCGACAGCTTTCCCTATGTGCAGGGTTGCTACGCCGGGAGCGCGACGGCGAACACGACCGGCGGTCCGCCCTGAGCCTGACTCGGGCCGCGCGCTGCTATAGGACGTCGCGCTCGATTGCCTCGCTGGCGACCTCGGCGAGCACACCCACGAAGTAGCCCAAGGCGGCGAAGCGCGGGTCTCGGGTCGAGCCCTTTTGGTAGCGGGCGAAGATCTGCTGGATGATCACCGCGATCTTGAACAGGCCGAAGACCCGGAAGTAGACCGGTTTGGTGACCTCTCGACGGGTTTGGGCCATATAGCGGTCGACGAGCGCGGACCGAGTCAGGCTGCCCGGGGCGTTGGTGGGCCCAAAGGCGAGACCCTGGAGGCGGGCGTCGTCGCCGTGGTCGACCCAGTAGCCCAAGGTCGTGCCGAGATCCATGAGCGGGCTGCCGATGGTGGCCATCTCCCAGTCGAGCACGCCGATGATCCGGTCTGAATTTGGGTCTGGGTTCGGGTCTGGGTTCGGGCCGGGGCCCTCGCCGCCGAGGGCGATCACGACGTTGTCGTATTTGTAGTCGTTGTGGATCAGGGCCGGACCCCGGCCGCCCTCCGCGACCTCGTCCGTGGGCAGCTCGGCCGCGAGCCAGGCGGCGACCTGATCGAGGGTCTGGGCTTGGCCGTCACCGGTCTGGGCGGCCTTCCAGCGTCGGGTCCACCCGGCGACCTGGCGCTGGGCGTAACCCTCGGGTTTGCCCAGCTCCCCGAGCCCGATGGCCCGGTAGTCGATGCCGTGGAGTTTGGCGAGCCCGTCGATGAGGGCCTCGGACAAGGCCGCGGCCCGGGTTTCGTCGAAGCGCATGCCCTTGGGTGGCCGGCGCCTCAAAATCAGGCCGCGCAGGCGCCGCATGACGTAGAAGGGCGAGCCGAGCACGCTCGGGTCCGCGCAGTAGCCAAGCGGCGCGGGGGCCAGGGGATAGACGGGCGCGAGTTTGGACAGGACCCGGTGTTCACGGAGCATGTCGTGGCCCGAGGCGACCGTGTTGCCGAAGGGGGGGCGGCGGAGCACGAGCTCGAGGGGCTGACCGGAGTCGGAGTTCGGGTTCGAGCCCGAGTTCGAGTTCGAGCCCGAGTTCGAGTTCGAGTTCGAGTTTGAGTTCGGGCCGGGCTCGAGGGTCAGGAGGTAGGTGAGGTTGGAGTAGCCGGCGGGGAACTGGTGGACGGACAGGGCGCAGGTGTCTGCCCGGAGGCCCCGGCGGGCGAGCAGCTCGGTGAGCGCGGGCTGGGTCTGCATCCACGCGAGCAGGGCCCCGGCGTCGAGACCCTCGCCCTCGCGCACGGGCTTGGCCCGGTCGTCCAGTTCGCTCATGACGGCGCTCCGTCTGGAGCTTCGACTTCGCGGGTTTGGGCCTCGCGGGTTTGGGCCTCGCGGGCCTTGGCTCGGGCGCGTGGGTCGAGGCCGTAGGTCTTGAGGATCTCGCGGGCGACCACCGATTTGTGGACCTCGTCGGGGCCGTCGTAGATCTGGGCGCCGCGCTCGTGGCGGTAGAAGTGGCTGAGCACGGTGTCGTCGGTGATCCCGAGCGCACCGTGGGTCTGGATCGCGCGCTCGAGCACGTCGCGCATGACCTTGGCGACATGAAATTTGATCGCCGAGACGCTCGCCCGCGAGGCCTGCTGGCCGTGGGCGTCGATGAGCCAGGCCGTGTGCAGGACCGAGAGGCGGGCGGCGTCGATCTCGGCCCGGCTCTCGGCGATCCAGTTCTGGATGGTCTGGCGCTCGCCGAGCATCTTGCCGGGGCTCAGCTCTCGGGTCGCCGCCCGGGTGCACATCATCTCGAAGGCGCGCTCGCAGATCCCCAGCCAGCGCATGCAGTGGTGGATGCGGCCGGGGCCGAGGCGAGCTTGGGCGATGAAAAAGCCCGCGCCGGGCATGCCGAGCATGTTCTCGGCCGGGACCCGGCAGTTGGTGAAGCGCAGCTCGGCGTGGCTGGCCCAGCCCCGGCCCACGTCGCCCATGATCGGGATGTTGCGGACGAACTCGTAGCCGGGCGCGTCTGTGGGCACGATGATCATGCTCGCGCGTTTGTGGGGTGCACCCTCGGGCTCGGTGACCGCCATGACGATCGCAAACGCGGCCCCGTCGGCCGCGGTCGTGAACCATTTTTTGCCGTCGAGGACGAGCTCGTCGCCGTCGAGGCGGGCGCGGGTCTCGAGCCACACGGGGTTGCTGCCGGCCCGGTCGGGCTCGGTCATGGCGAAGCACGACCGGGCATCGCCGGCCAACAGCGGAGCCAGGAAGCGCTCGCGCTGGGCCCGGCTCCCGTACTCCGCCAAGATCTCCATGTTGCCGGCGTCCGGGGCCTGGCAGTTGAGGGCGTAGTGGCCCAGGGGGCTGCGCCCGAGCACCTCGCTGACCAGGCCGTGGGCGAGCAGGTTCAGGCCCATGCCGCCGTGCTGCTTGGACATCTGGGGCAGCCACAACCCGGCGCGCTTGGCCTGCGCGCGGACGGCCTGCATGCGCGGCTCGAGGGAGCTGGCCTCCGCGCCGGCGAGCAGCGTGGCCTCGATAGGGATCACATGGGTGTCGAGGAAGTCACGCATGGCCTCCAGGGTCGATTGGAGCTCGGGGGGGACAGCGAAGTCCATGGCCCGACTATCCCAAATTCGGGGTCCGACGATTCCAAATTTCGCCTCGGATTCCGGGCTTGGATTCCGGGCTTGGATTTCAGGGCGAGCCAGGGCCGAGTCAGCGGTGGGTACGGTCGAGGTCGGGGAGATGGCCGATGTCGTTGTAGCCGTCGAGGGTCACCCGGCCGCGGCCGTAGACGATCCGGGTGACGCCCGTGTTGTAGAGCCGCCAGGCGGTCTCGAAGGCGCGCTGGGGGGACACGGCCAGGACCTCGTGGAGGATCACCGCGGTCGGGCCGACCGAGCTGAACACGGCGACCTCGCCCTTGGCACTCCCACGGAGAGCGGCGAAGGCCGCGGTGACCCGGTCTCGGAACTGCGGCCAGGTCTCGATGTCCTGGGTGGCACAGAGGGCATCGAGGGCGCCCCCGAGCCAGCGGCTCATCACGGTCTCGTAGAGACCCTGCCAGGCCCGGGAGCGCCGGTCCTTGTCGAGGGTCGGGTCGCGGGCCTCGGCCGCGAGTCGACCGAGGCTTGGGTCGAGGAGCTGGGGGGCATGTGGGGTCCAGGTCTGGGTTTGGGTTTGGGTTTCGGGGAGAGTCTCGATGGCCGCGAGCACGAGCGCCTGGCCGTCGTGTTCGTCGAAGCCCGGGACCACGCTCGGGGCGGGGAAGCTGCGCCCGTGGGTGTCGAAGCCGGCCTTGGCGAGGGCCGCGGTGTCCCTGTGGCGCAGGGCCGGGCCCGTGAACACGGCGTCGAAGCCCGGGCGTCCGGCGGTGGCGTAGCGCTGGGCCAGGGCCCGGCCCAGGGCGCCCGCCTGGAGCCGTCCGTGGTCCGAGAGGACGTCGTAATCGGCCGCGAACATGGAGGCCTGGGCGTGGCGGATCACGTAGAGCGTGCTCACGGCGGGCATGCTAGCCGAGCCGGTCTCGGGCCGACTACAACTCGGTCATGACCGCCCCCGAGACCGGCCCTGAGACTGCCCCTGTTCATGCGCCCAAGTTCGACCTCAGCGGGAAGGTCGCGATCGTCACCGGAGGCTCGCGGGGCATCGGTCTGGCGGCCGCCATGACCCTGGCCCAAGCAGGCGCGAAGGTCGTGATCGCCGCCCGGAAGCCCGAGCCGCTGGACCAGGCCGCCGAGGAGATCCGGGCCCGGACCGGGGCCGAGGTCCTGGCCGTGCCCGCCCACACCGGCGACGACGAGGCCGTGGGTCGGGTGGTCGCCCAGGCCGTGGCGACCTTCGGCGGGGTCGACATCCTGGTCAACAACGCGGCCACCAACCCCCACTTTGGGCCCCTGCTCAGCGCTCAGGACAGCCACTGGGACAAGACCTACGACGTCAACGTCAAGGGTTACTTCCGCATGATCAAGGCCTGCGTCCCCGAGATGAAAACCCGTGGCGGCGGTCGGATCATCAACCTCGCCTCGGTCGCCGGGCGCCGGGTCCAGCCGGGCATGGGCATCTACTGCATCTCCAAGGCCGCGGTGATCATGATGACGCAGGTCCTGGCCGTCGAGCTCGCCGAGGCCAAGATCAACGTCAACGCGCTCACGCCCGGGTTCGTGAAGACCAAGTTCTCGAGCGCGATCTGGGGCAACGAGGCGATCGGCGAGGCCGTGCTGCGGGCGATCCCCCAGCACCGGATGGCCGATCCCCAGGAGATCGCCGACTTGATCTTGTTCTTGGCCGCAGGCGAGAGCAGCTTCATGACCGGCTCGATCCTCGACATCGACGGCGGCCAACTCGCGGCGCCGGGCGTGACGATCTGAGCTTCGGGATGGCTGGGATGGCTGGGTAGGCTGGGTAGGCTGGGTAGTTGCCTCGGTGGCTGGGCTTCGCTAATTGAGACCCGACGCCATGACCCTCTCTCGCGCCGCACTCCTCGCCTCCGTCTTGTTCTCGATCGCCCCGACCGCGGGCTGTGACCCGAGCGAAGCCGATACCGGGACCAAGGAAAAGGCCGGCGTGTCCAAGCCCGAGTCGCCGGAGGACATCGTCGGCTACGACCTCCGACGCCTGCGGCCCAACGAAGACGAGACCCTGTCCTCCATGTTCGAGCGCCTGCACAAAACGGCGACTCGAGATGGGAAGCGGGTCGTGATCCTGTTCTCCGCCGACTGGTGCGACAGCTGCAAACAGCTCGACCTCGAGCTGGGAAACACCCACACGCGGGCCATGATCGGGGATGTTCGGATCTTCGAGATCAAAGAGGACGACTGGCAGCCGGCGGCCCGCATGGACGAGTTCAACGCGCTGCGCCGACGCTGGGAGCCGATCTTGGACACCTATCCCCTGGTCGTGCTCCTCGACGCCGAGGCCGGGCGCGTCGACGAGATGAAGGCCGCCAAAGACCGGCTCGAGGCCGAGGGTCTGGCCCCGACTTTCCCGATCTGGCTGGACAGCAGCCGGGGTCGGAGGGCGGCGGTCGACGAGTAGAGGAGAAGCGCTTCGCGCGCGAAGCGCTGGTGAATGAACCGCCCAAGGAAGACGCAACTTGTAGCTACGCCGGCGCCAGCGGTGTCTCAGCGCCTCATTCTCGATCAGAGT
>CAYVJQ010000144.1:0-17187 GCA_964451725.1 uncultured Nannocystaceae bacterium
CTAGGCGCGACACCGGCCACCTACAGCATCGACCTCATCGCCACCGGCGAGGGCTCGCCGCTCACCCCAGCGGCGATCATCGAGCTGGTCGGCGGCGGCGCGAGCTACCTCGCGGCGACCCCAGACGTGCTCCAGCAGTTCCTGGCCTTCGTGAGCCTCCAGGGCCTCGCGCTGATCGGCCCTGTAGACGATCCCCTGAAGGTCAGGTCCGTGTCCGTCGTGATCGGCAGCGCGCCGAATACGAGCTGGACCATCTTGCCGGATCCCACCGGCAAGCTGGACTTCACCGTGAAGTCGTTCTCGCTGCAGTGGGGCATCGACCAGCCCGGCACACCGCAGAGCCAGCAGAGCTTCGACTTCAGCACGGAGTTCACCCTGGCCCCGGCGGTATTCAAGGGTCCCGACGGCGAAGGCGACGGCCTGTTCACCGTCCAGTTCACCTCGAACAAGCAGTTCATCGCCAGCTTCGACGGCACGGCCAAGCTCTCCGACTTCCTGGCTACGCTGACCAACGGCGCGGTCACGCTCACCGACACCATCGAGGCCGAACTCGACAACATCCGTCTGTCGGTCGACTACGCCTCGCAGAGCTTCGCCTTCGAGTCCGGCTTCGAGATATCCATCAACTTCCTCGAGATCGGTGGCGCGCCCATACTTGCGATCTCCAACGGCCAGGTCATGGTCGCCGCTCGGACGCCGACCCAAGACGAGAACGGCGCCAACACGGCGGCCCTGCAGCTCGCTCCCTCCGGGGGCCTGGCCACCGCCCAGGGGGCCCAGTGGCAGTCCTCGATCTCCGGAGCACTCGCTATCGGGCCCCTGCAGACTCAGGTCAAGGTCGCCTACGACGGCTTTCAAACCCCGGCGATCTGGGACCTGGAGGCCTCGCTCGCCGAGCCCTTTGAGCTCTCGCAGCTCATCAATCAATTCTTCGATCCCGGGGGCAACTACGACTTCCCAGACTTCATCCCTGGGAACCTCGAGCTCTTGACCTTCGATATCAAGGCCAAGTTGCCCTCCGGCGCCGGCCCCAAGAGCTACACCATCGGCACCAGCCTCAAGTGGACCTTCGACTTCGGCGACCAGACCGTGGGCATCGACCCGGCCGTGCTCGCGCTCGACTACGACGGCGCCAAGCCGGCGGGCCAGCAGTTCTCCGGCAGCGCCCGGGGGACCTGGATCTACTCGGCCATCAACCTGAAGCTGACCATGGGCTACGAGTTCATGCCCACGGCCACAGGCACGAACAACATCCTCTTCGTCGAGTGGGAGGGCTTTCGGGCGGAGTACTCCTCCGGCAAAAAGGAGGTCACCTTCAGCCTCAAGGGTTGGAGCATCGGCACCATCATTCAGGCTCTGGTGCGGACCCTGGGCAACCCCTACTTCACCCTCCCGGCGCCCTGGAACCTGCTCGACCAGGTGTCCCTGGACGGGCTCCAGGTCGTGGTCAGCCTCGAGAGCGGGCTTTCCTTCTCCCAGCGTCTCTCGGCCCGCTACGTGTTGTCCTCGCCCATCAAGCTGGGTTTTTTGAACATCACAGCGCTGAACTTTCGCCGCGACACCACCGGCAAGGTCACCCTCGCCATCGAGGGCTCCAGCCCGCTGCAAAACTCCAGCCCCGAGTTCGAGAATCTCTTCGATCCGAGCAAGGGCCAGGACGCCCAGAAGCTTCCCGCGGTTCCGGGCCGGGGCGAGCAATGGTTCAAGCTGTTCTTGCTCGTGCTGGGCCAGAAGATCGGCATCACCGGCTACTCCGCGTTCGAGACCACCAAAGAGGTGATCTGTGCGCTCCAGAACGTGCCCAAAACCACGGGCGAGACCAACCCCGTCGATCCCAACGCCGACGCGGGCACCCCCGCCAAGGGCACGCCCTACTACGACCGCTCCAACAACTGGCTCATCGCCGCACACTTCGGCCTGCTCAAGGTCGGCGATGCCTGGTCCATCGACGCCATGGCGGTCTTCAACGACCCCAACCTCTACGGGCTGCGGCTGGCGCTGGCGGGCACCAAGGTCGGCGGCCTCGCGGGCCTGATCGTCGACATTCTGTACAAGAAAATCACCGACGACATCGGCGTATATCAGATCGAGTTCACCTTTCCGGACGCCATCCGGAACCTGAACTTCGGCGCGGTCTCGATCACCCTGCCGCAGATCGGGATCAAGATCTTCACCAACGGCGACTTCTTCATCGACATCGGATTCCCCTACAACCTCGACTTCAGCCGCTCCTTCTCTTTCAGCGCCATCGTCTACGGCGTGCCGGTGCTCGGCTCCGCCGGCTTCTACTTCGGCAAGCTCTCCAACGCGACCTCGACCCAGATACCCGAGACTACCCTCGGCACCTTCGACCCGGTGATCGAGTTCGGCTTCGGCCTGCAGCTCGGACTGGGCTACAACTTCGTGAAAGGTCCGCTCAAGGCCGGCTTCGCACTGACCGTGTTCGGCATCATCGAGGGGGTCATCGCGCCTTGGCACCCCTACGACGAGGCCCAGACCGCCCTGGCCAGGGCCGAGGGCGGCGCCCTGCAGAGCGACTGGTTTTTCAAGCTCAAGGGCACGGTCGGCATCATCGGCCTGCTCTACGGCAGCGTCGACTTCGCCATCATCTCGGCGACTGTGAACGTGAAGGTCGTCCTCTCCGTCAGCATCACCTACGAGAGCTATAAAGCCATCCCCATCGTCGCCACGGCGACCGTCGACATCAGTCTGAAGGTCAAGGTCGACCTGGGCCTGTTCTCGTTCAGCATCAAGCTGTCGTTCTCCGCGCGGATCTCGGCGAAGTTCCTCATCGATTCCCCGCAGGGCGACAATCCGCCTTGGCGCGAGGTCTCGGGCGCCACCAACCTCGCGGTCGAGGCTGGCCCGGACGCGATCAAGCGGCGCGCCCGTCTGCTCAGTCCCCGACCCAAGCGCCTGCGCGAGGCCCTCCTCGCTACCCAGCGGATGGTGGAGAAACCCACCCTCACGTTGATGGCGGCTTCCCAGTTCACCGTGGCCGCCCCCGAGGGCGCCACGAGTGCGACCCAGAACGAGGGCGCGTTCGTGTTCTTCATGGTCATGGATGCACCGGACCCGACGGACGGGGCGGGCAGCTCCGGCACGTCCTTCGACAAGCTGTCGGCCAGCTACTTTCCGTGGCTGATCGACGCCTTGCTCGTGCCCGAGGGCGGGCAGGTCGACCTCGCCGAGGTCGCGGCCACCACCGTCACGCTGGCCGATTTCGAGACCTGGATCGACCGCCTCTCGGACAGCGAGAACAAATTCCTCGACCTCGCTAAGCTGCTCCAGTTCTTGGCCGACGCCTTCACGCTCGACATCCAAAACCCCGTCCAGGCCCAGAGCTCCGGCCTCGGCAACAAGCTCCAGGCCGGCTCCGTGATCTTCCCACCTTTCGACGGCCTCTCGCTCACGGTGCCCGCGAAGGACGGGAGCGGCGACAAGTCGGTGCCCTTCGCTACCTACGCCACGGCCACGCCCGGCTACGCGCGGACGATCTCCGAGCTCTTCGAGCAGGTCGCGGCGCGGATCGAGGCCCAAAACCAGGAGCGCCCGCTCCTCGCCCAGGACGCCGACGGCACCCCGGAGTCCATGGCCGCGCTGGTGTTCGTGGATGCGTTCTCGATGATCGGTAGCCAGCTGTTCCAAGCTGCCGCCGACGCGTTCCGCAGCTACGCCTTGCCCTTGACGGCAGAGACCAGCATCCAGGGTATTCTCGACACCTTCAACGCGATCTCGGGCAACAACCTGGGCGTGGGCGACGTGGTCACACCGAACGTGGATCACCCCCTGACCACAGGCCTGACGCTGAGCATCGACGGGCTGAGCTACACCCTGCAGACCGGCGACACCCTGGCCGATGTCGCCACCCTCTACTCCGATCCCGATGGCAGCCGCTGGACCACGAGCGCCGAGCAGCTGATCGTGCGCAACCAGATCCAGCGCATGCTCGCAGCGGACGTCGAGTTGAAGCTGGAGGGGGCCTCGGGGGCCCAGACCGTCGTCACCATCGCCGGAGACACCTTCGAGCGCATCGCTTCCGAGCTCGGTATTTCGGTGGCCGCGCTGGCCGAGCAATCGGAGCTCTACACCACCCAGAGGTTGCTGAGCCCGACCCAGACCCTACTGGTCCCGCCGATCGCCTACCAGAGCGCAGTGACCGACACACTGGCGAGCGTCGCCGCGCTGTTCCAGGTCACGACGCTGGCCCTCGGCACGACCAACGCCGAACTCGAGGGGCTGTTCTCGACCTCGGCCGAGGACGGCCTGCTCACGCTGGCCGATCTGCGGGCGCTCGACGTGGCGACCCTCTGGGAGGCCATCGCAGCGACCGGGCAGGTCGGCCAGACCGCCGGCATGGTGAGCCGCTTCCTCATGTACGGCCTGCGGCTTCCGGCAGAGACGGGGCTGACCCTCTCGGACGACTTCCTGTACCCCGACGGTCAGCGCGCCTATGGCGTCTACCAGCTCACGGGCCAGCAGGTCCCCACACCGACGGACGCCGAGTCCTATGCGATGACCCTGAGTCGGGCCGAGAGCGCGCACGGTGTGGACCTGGGCTTCATCGAATTCAACGGTGCCGGAGGTACCTCGCTCGACATCGACCTGAGTCAGACCTATGAGCGCCTCGGCATCTTGTCCGAGTGGGCGCAGACCCCTGGGAACTTCGAGCCCTCGCCCACACTGCAGGTGCTTTCGCTCTCCGACCGGAGCCCGCGGGCGTTCTCCTCGTCGAGCTTCGCGCTGTGGTCCAGCGCCGACCTGAGCGCCATCGAGCAGCTCACGGACAGGACCCAGGCCCAGGCCCAGGCGGCCTCCAGCGGCGCCCAGGTCCAGCCCACGCTCTGGACCCTGCCTCCGGCGCTCACCAACCTGGCCATCGCCCGCCAGACGAGCATCTCCGCGGCCGTCGGCGGCGTGGATGCGGCCCTCCCCCTGCTGCCGAACCTGGTCCCCCAGGTCGGTCGTCTCGATCCGGCGACCGGCCACACGGCCTACACGGATCTGACGAAGTGGACCTGGTGCACCCGGGTCGACATCGAGATCAAGCGCCTGCCCGCACAGGCCGGCGCCCCGGCGGCCGGAGCAGGATCCCTTCCCCAGGGGCCCGCCTCGGCCCCCTCGCTCCCCAACATCTACGAGCTCGTCGGCCCGACCTCGCAGGATGCCCTGCTGCTGGAGCGCATCCTCGTCGCCATGGATGCGCTCGGTGAGGACATCGCCTCGGGCGTATTCCTGCTCTACAACCAGTCCGGTCCGGGTGCGCCCGTGCTGGTGACACCCGCGGAGCAGGACTTCCTGGCGTTCATCACCCAGACGAACCTGTCCACCGAGACCAACCCTCCGTCGGCCGCCGCCCAGTCTGCCGTCGAGGCGGGCTCCCCACCGCGCGGCGTCGCCAACAGCCCCAGCGAGTTCATCCGCTTGGTGTGGGAGCTGAGCACGGTGCGAAGCGGGGGCTACTACCTGTACTACGAGCAAGTCGAGAGCGGCGACGGCCTGCCCGCCGCGGTCTTCGACTCGAGCGGGACCGCCACCGTGACGCTGGTCGTGACCTTCGCTCCGAGCGCCCTCGGCGACGCGGTGCTCGACTTCGTCAACGCCTTCGTCACGACGGAGGCCATCGACACCAACTCCGACGTGGTCCAGACGGAGTCCAGGTCGGCCACCGGAACCAGCGCCGCCGTCGGTACGGCCAGCATGAGTCGGCTGTCCGCCCTCTACGGCCCGGGCCCCGACCGCATCGCCGAGGTCAACAGCGCGGTCGCCCTGCGCGAGGGGGCCGAGCTCCCACTTCGCGGCCTGGTTCACCAGCTCGTCGAGGCCGACCTCGTCCTCGGCGAAGGGAACGTCGATGTCGATCCGACCGCGACCTTGACCAAGCTCGCCGAGCATGTCTCGTCCGGCGCGAAGACGGCCATCACCGGCCCACAGATCGCCGACTTCAACCCGGGCGTCGATGTCGAGCTGGCGGCGGTCTTCTACATCCCGAGCCTCACCTACGTCATCGGCGCGGGCGAGCCCGGGAACACCTTCCGGACCATGGCCGACTGGTACGGGATCACGCTCGACCAGGTCGCTGTCAACGCGATGGACGTCGACGGCCTGTTCGCCGGCTCCGAGGACCTGAGCATCGATTCGCAGCTCTTCGACCTCCGGGCCCAGCTGCCGCCGGCCAACATCGGCTTCGCCCTGCAGCGGGACAACCTGGGCGAACCGACGCTGCCCCCGAACCCCACGCCCGCAGATCGGGCGGCCTATGCCGAGGCGACCATGTACGGCCTCTACTCGCAGCTCGCGGCGGGGCTCGACGCCAACCTGTTCTTCCAAGCCAGCCCCATGGGCATGCCCTTCGGTCCCCAGGATCCGGAGCCGCCGGACCTCCAGCCGCGAATGAGCAAAGCCCGCAGCATGGCGAGCCGACGCTCCCGGCTGGCTGCGTTGGCGGAGGCGCCGCTGGAGTACCGACAGTCTCTCGGCCTGCCCGCGGACCTGGTGCGTGTCAACGCTGCGCCTTCGACGACCGGTCTGCCTCCCAAGGCGGACAACCCCTACATCGGGGTCGGCAGCTCTGCCCAGATCGCGCTGCAGTGGCTCGATCTCTTCGGCAACACCACCTTCACCCCCTTCACCCAGCCCCCCAGCGGCTACACCGGTGCACTCGACGGTGCGGCTGCGATGGTCCGCTACGGCGACCGGCTCCTGAGCCTCGGCGACTGGCCCAACACCAACCTCAGCTACACCTACGCCTCCCCCAACGACCCCGTGCTGCAGCTGGACCTGCTGCTCGACCCCACCGCCTACCAGGGCGCGACCAGCAAAGAGCAGGCGATCCGAGATCTGAAGGTCTACACCCTCGCCTACTTCCAGCTCCATCAGGACTATACGAACAACACGACGGTGAAAGTGCCTGGGGTGAGCGGAAACGCGGTCTCGATGACGCTCGTCGACAGTCTGGCGGCGACGCCCTCGACCGAGCTGAACGACACCCAGGCCGACGTCGTGCGTGACTTCGTGCGTGCTTGCGTGGTCTATCTGCAAGCCGTGCGAGATGGGCAGTCGCCCACGGCTCCGACGGGGCGCCTCGACCTGCCCGTCGACCCCACGGCGATCGCCAGCGGCAACATCCTCGAGCTCGACGTCGAGCTGATCTTTCGTCGAAACCCCCTGCTCACCGATCCCTCGGTCGCGGCCCTGGACGACGGGCTGTCCGTCAGCACGGTGATCCTGCCCAAGGCCGACCCGGACAGCGCCTCGTACACCGTGTTCGCCGCGGCGCTCGAGGCCGTGTTCCAGACCGACGACTGGGAGCTCCGCACCGCCGAGGGCCTGACCCGAGACGGTGAGTCCGTGACCGGTGGTGCCCAGCAACTCTGGGCTGTCCGGTTCGGAAAGCGGGCGGGCCTGGGCGTGTACTTCAGCATCGGCGACGCTGCGAGCTACTTCGCACCCAAGCCCGTGGCCAGGTCGCTGGTCAACGAGACCGCCACGATCACCGACTACGGCACCGGCGAGAGCCGGATCGTGAACTTCAATGGCGTCGACCAGAACCTCTGGTTCCAGACCACCCTCGATGCCATCGACACCTTCCTGTCGGCGGACTACGCCCCACACGCCTTCATCCTCGACAAGCTCGACGGTGTCGACGAGCCCCTCGACACCGGCCTCTTGGGCCGGGCGCTCGAGGTCAAGGACAAGCTGGCATCCACGATCGCGTCCGCCGTGCTCCCGGTGCTGTCCACCAGCGCCTCCGACAGCGCCACCTTGCACGCGGCTCAGGAGAAGCTGCGCCAGCAGCTCCTGAACCAAGTCGGCGTGGCCTACCGCGCCGGCGCGACAGTGGTCTTTGGGCTCAGCGACGTGAGCGGCGGCTCGGACCAGGGCGCCGGCCCGCCCGCTCTCTACGGTCAGCCGAGCGCCACCATCGACGGCGCCTCGCCCAACCAAAACTATGAGCTGACACCGACCCGTATTCCCCTCGGACCGACCGACGGGGACGGCTCGAGCGACGACCCGCGCCTGGCCTTCCTGGTCAGCTCCAAGAACCTGGTCGACCAGGCCTACCTGGCGCTGGATCTGAACCTGCAGATCACCCACATGGAGTTCGACCGCACCCACGTGCCGGGCATCGAGGGCTACGTCCAGTCCCGCTGGCTGGCGTTCGTGAACGGCCCGTACAGCGCTCCGCTCGGCACGGGCAGGTCGAACATCCCCGTGCTCGACCGAAACCTGCCGACCCCACCGACCGTGAGTTCGCCGCTCGCTACCCGGGTCAACGACGCGCCCACACAGCCGAGCGAGCTCGCGCAGTGGGCCTACGGTTTCTCCTACCTGTACCGACGATCGCCGACCGACGCGGTCTCCTACACCATCGAGCTCAACGGTGCCGGGGACGAGCTGTCGCGGACTCGAGATGCGCTCGACGAGGCCCTGTTCACCGCGCTGGCCCAGTTCATCAGCGCCTACCCGGCCATCCTGTCCGACATGAACTCGGCGCTGGTGAAGCTCGACGGTGCAGAGCCCGACCCGGGCGTGGTCGCCACAGCGCTCGAAGCGGTGACCAACTTCGTCGAGCAGACCGAAGCTATCGCCTCGGCCTACGCCTCGAGCCTCGAGCCCAGGGCCCAGCCGCTCGCCGACGAGCCCCAGAAGGTGGTCATCGACTTCCTCGACACCCTCGACGCCGACGCCGACGGCAACGCGCGGACCAACCTCTTGGACCTCACCATCGACGACCTCCCCGCGACCTGGAACCCCACAGACGGCACCATCAGCAACGGCGTCCTCACCCTGCCCGCCATCGTCATCGGTATCCAGCCCGACACCTACACGGCGATCGCGGTACCGCAGGGCGACCTGCCTCCCAATGTGGTCATGGCCTACCGGTACCAGGACGAAGCCCTCGAGTACCTCAGCCTCGACGAGGCCCTGCCCATCTCCAGCCGGAGCGTCGCCATGGCACCGCTGGATCTACTCGCGTATCAGAGCGGCTGGTCCTCGATCTTCGTTCAGCGGAACCTGGTGTTGTTTCCGATCGCCGATATCGACAGCATCTCGACCACCGCGGCGTTCCTGTTTCAAACCCCGACCGTTCGCTTCGCCGACCCCGTCGTCCCACAGCTGACCTACGAGCGGTTCTCACTCGACGGCATGAATGGGGGCGGCAGCGGCGACCTCGAGACCCTGTTGACCACCTTCTACGCCGGCCTGTTCGCGGGCGGCGACGGCACCACGGCCGTCGATGTCGCAATGCGCGGGGCCTACACCTACACCCTGCTGCCGAACACACCCGACATCCCGCGGGTCAACCTACCGATCAACCTGCTCACGCCGGCACCCGCGTCGGTGGACCCGAAAACCACCCCCGACTTCGTGGCTCCCTTCGCCCAGGTCGTGACGACCTGGCAGGACCGAGTCGAGCCGCCGGGCTCCGGCTCGGCCCGAATCGACATCGAACTTCAGGTCTTCGGTGCCACGGGCAGCAAGCAGCCGCTCATCCGGGTACGGAGCGTGGAGCACGAGGTCGAAGCGGCCGACCCGGAGCCGTCGTCGACCTGTGAAGACTGAGCACCCGGGGCTCGTCATGCCTCAGCCCGACCCTGTACCCGCCGATTCCAGTCCGCAGCGCACCGACCACACGACCGACCAATCGTGGCCGGACCCCGCACCCCGGCTCCGGGGTCGTCCCGTCGGCGTTCATCGGGGATGCCGCCGCGTGAACCGTCGCATGTTCATCGTCGGCTCGGCGGCGACGTCCCTGGCCTGCACCGTCGGACCGGTCATCCGTCCCGGGCCGACCGGGGTCGACCCGGTCAATCCGGTCAATCCAATCAATCCGGTCGACCCAATCAATCCGGTCGACCCAATCAATCCGATCATCGAGGGGACAGGCATCGTCGAGTTTCCCCCCGATCACTTTTGCACGTGGAACACCAACAACGGGTCCACCTGTATCTGCAACATCACCAACCCCGGCGCCGCAAACAACCTCCTGCTCATCATCGCCGGCGCGCCGGACACCCTGCTGACGACCACCGGGGAGCCCTTCAACGGGGAGCACACACTGGGGCCCAACAGCCCCACAAATGCGTTGATCGCCTACGGAGACTTCCTCGGGCGCCAGGTCACGATCTTCAACGCCAGCACCCCCAGCGCCACCGCCCGCGTAGCTACCCAGTGTCCAGAGAATGCACCCACAAAGGGCGAGTGACGCGAACCGCCGCAGGACCGATCCAGCGCCCTGAGCCAGCCGCTAGAACACCTCGTGTCGGGCGATGGAGCACTCAGCGGCATGGCCGACCCTGCGCAAGCGGCCCACCTCCTCGTGCAGCACATGCTCTGTACAGCAGGGACCTCCCCTGGGATTCACGTCTTCGTGACCCACGACTCGTTGATCACGGCCACCGCAGCGCGAATGGTCGGGGCACGGCTCGGTCCGGAGGACTGGCCCTGGTATCTCGAGGCCGCATTCTTCTCGCAGGACGACGACGGCATCTCGGCTGCCTACCGCAGCCACGTGGTGTGCGGCATCGCCCTGCGTACTGTCTGAGGCCGCCGGAGACCTGAGCCTCGCGCGCGCCCCGGCTCGGGCTTCCGACCGGCCTTGACCTCCTCGCGTACTTCATCCACGATACCCCTACCGGGGTATCGGTACTACCCTCAGCCGGCATGATGAACGCCACCACAAAACAAAAGGTCGAGGCCCGCCTCAAGCGGGTCGCGGGTCAGGTCTCCGGCGTCCAGCGCATGGTCGAGGAGGACCGCTACTGCGTCGATGTCCTGATGCAGATCTCGGCCGCTCGTGCCGCCCTCGCCAAGGTCAGCAAGATGTTGCTCGAGTCCCACATCCAGACCTGCGTCACAGGGGCGTTCGAGAGCGACGACGCGGAGGATCGGGCCGCGAAGATCGAAGAGCTGGTCCGGGTGTTCGACAAGAGCTGCAACTGCTGAGGAGAATCCTATGAGCCACGACGATCATCAGAGTGAGTGCTGCTCCACGACCAGGGGACAAGAGAAGCAGACACCCACCGACGCCGGGCCGGCGTTGCTGGATCCCGTCTGCGGGATGACGGTGACCCAAGCCGGCCCGCACCAGTGTGAGCACGAGGGCGAGACCTATCGCTTCTGCTCTTCACGATGTCGCGACAAGTTCGCGGCGGATCCCGTCCTGTACCTGAGCGGGGAGGGTGACGCTGGAGCGCACGCGGACCTCCCTCAGGGGACCGTGTTCACCTGCCCGATGCACCCGGAGGTCGAGCAGATCGGTCGGGGAGACTGCCCGAGCTGCGGCATGGCCCTCGAGCCCAAGGGCATCCCGACCCTGGAGACGAGGACCGAGTGGACCTGCCCGATGCACCCGGAGGTCACCCGAGACCAAGGCGGCGACTGTCCGAGCTGCGGCATGGCCCTCGAGTCCCGGGAGGTCACGGTCGAGGAGGAGGACAACCCGGAGCTGCGCGACATGAGGCGCCGATTTTGGTTCGCCGCGGCGCTGGCCGTGCCGCTGGTGACGGTCGCCATGGTCGACATGTTGCCGAGCCGGCCGATCTCGAGCGTCCTGCCCGGCCGCTCACGCGCGTTCATCGAGCTCGCCCTGGCGACACCGATCTGCCTGTGGTCGGCCTGGCCGTTCTATGTCCGCGCCCTGCGCTCGATCAAGAACATGAGCCTCAACATGTTCACGCTGATCGGGCTGGGCGTGAGCGTGGCCTACCTGTACAGCTTGGTCGCAACCTTGGTGCCAGGTGTGTTCCCCGATTCGTTCCGCGGCCACGGTGGCGAGGTCGCGCTCTACTTCGAGGCCGCCGGCGTGATCGTGCCCCTGATCTTGCTCGGTCAGGTCCTCGAGCTGCGCGCGCGGAGCCAGACGGGCGCGGCGATCAGGAAGCTGCTCGGCATCGCCGCCAAGACGGCGCGGCGCATCCGAGACGACGGGTCGGAGGAGGACGTGGCGCTCGAGCATGTGGAGGTCGGAGACCGGCTCCGCGTCCGCCCGGGCGAGAAGGTGCCCGTCGACGGCGAGGTGGTCGAGGGGGCCAGCAACGTCGACGAGTCGATGGTCACGGGGGAGCCGATCCCGGTCGAGAAGGGACCCGGCGACAAGCTCATCGGCGCGACCGTCAACGGCACCGGTGGGCTCACGATGCGGGCCGAGAAGGTCGGCGCCGACACGCTCCTGTCTCGGATCGTGTCCATGGTCGCCGAGGCCCAGCGCAGCCGCGCGCCGATTCAGAAGCTCGCCGATGTCGTCGCGTCGTACTTCGTGCCCACGGTGATCCTCAGCGCGATCGTGACCTTCGTGGTCTGGGCGCTGGTCGGCCCCGAGCCGGCGATGGCCTATGCGCTCATCAACAGCATCGCCGTGTTGATCATCGCCTGTCCCTGCGCCCTGGGCCTGGCCACGCCGATGTCGATCATGGTGGCCACGGGCAGGGGCGCGTCGCTCGGCGTCCTGTTCAAAAACGCGGAGGCCATCGAGGTCCTGCGCAAAGTCGAGACTTTGGTGGTCGACAAGACCGGCACCCTGACCGAGGGTCGCCCGACCTTGACCACCGTCGAGGCGGCCGAGGGCGTCACCGAGACGACCCTGCTCGAGCTCGCGGCTGCGGTCGAGAAGGGCAGCGAACACCCCCTGGCCGCGGCCATCGTGCGCGGCGCAGAGGCCCGGATCGCCGCTGTGCCCACAGCCACGAAGTTCATGTCGGTGACTGGAAAGGGCGTGCAGGCGACGGTCGAGGGGCGCGAGGTCGCGCTCGGCAACCTGGCCTTGATGCGCGCCCTCGCCATCGACCCCGGGGCGGCCGAGCAGCGGGCAGAGGCGCTGCGCGGCGACGGCCAGACGGTGATGTTCGTGGCCGTCGACGGCTCGCTCGCGGGCATCCTCGGGGTCGCCGACCCGATCAAAGCCAGCACCCCCGACGCGATCCGCGAGCTGCGGGCGGAGGGCCTGCAGATCGTCATGCTGACCGGCGACAGCGAGACGACGGCCCGGGCGGTCGCGGCTCGGCTCGGCATGCTCGGGATAGACGAGGTCATCGCTGGCGTGCTCCCGGACCAAAAGGCCGCGAAGATCAAAGCCCTACAGGCTCAGGGGGTGGTCGTCGCCATGGCCGGTGACGGGATCAACGACGCCCCTGCGCTCGCCCAGGCCGACGTCGGCATCGCCATGGGTACAGGTACCGACGTGGCCATGGAGAGCGCGGGGCTGACCCTGGTCAAGGGCGACCTCCGCGGCATCGTGCGCGCGCGCCGGCTGTCCCGGCAGACGATGGCGAACATCCGGCAGAACCTGTTCTTCGCCTTTGCCTACAATACGATCGGCATCCCGATCGCCGCAGGCGTCCTCTACCCCGTCTTCGGCGTGCTCCTCTCGCCCATGTTGGCCGCGGCTGCGATGAGCCTCAGCTCCGTGTCGGTGATCAGCAACGCGTTGCGGCTGCGCTCGGCAAATGTCTAAATAGAGCCCCTGGACACCTGCCCCACCTGCAGCGCCGCCGGCCGTCGAATCGAAGCCGCGACCTTCGTGGCCCAGGTCGCACCCGCTGTGGTCGAATTGACCGTCGACCGCAGCGGGTGGCGGCTGTGCTCCACAGCGATGTGCGAGGTCGGGTATTTCCAAGGTCGGGAGACCGTGCTCCTCGACGGGATGCTCGCGCTCCCTTTTCACAAGCGCGACGACCCCGCGCGGCTGGTGTGTTTTTGCTTCGAACACTCGGTCGCCGAGGTCGAGGCCGACCTCCGAGAGCACGGAAAGTCGACCATCGCGGCGTCCATCAGGGCGGCCTGCAAGGCCAAACGCGACGCGTGCACACGCAAGAATCCGCAGGGTCGCTGCTGCCTCGGCAACATCGCCGAGGTCGTCCGGGCCGCGAGCACGAGCCCCGCCACGGCCGATGCCGATGCCGATGCCGATGCCGGCACCATTGCCGAGCCAGACGCCGACTCCTCCTGCTGCAGCGCGACGCCGCTGGGGCCCGACCTGTCTCCGTCTTCGACCCGAGCGACGACCGCGGCGAGCACCGGGCTGTTCGCGTCAGCGGGAGCCCTCCTCGCGGCTGTGCTCTCGTCGGCCTGCTGTTGGCTCCCCCTGACGGCGATCGGCCTCGGCGCCTCGGCGGCGGGCCTCGGCGCGTGGTTCGAGGCATGGCGCGCGCCCCTGCTGCTCGCGACCTTCGGACTGCTCGGTGCGGGCTTCTACCTCGTCTATCGCAAGCCAGCCTGTGCGCCCGGCGACACCTGCGAGCTCCCAAACCCACGAGTGCGGCGCTTCAACCGAGGGATACTGTGGACGAGCACGGCGCTCGTGGCCGTGTTCGCGCTCTTCCCCGAGTATGTGGGTGCCCTCGGCCGAGAGACCAGCGAGGTCAGCCAAACCGGCGAGATCAGTGAGACCCACAAAGGGCAGACCAGCGTCCGCTACTCGGTCGAGGGCATGAGCTGCGCCGGCTGTGAAGGTCACGCACGCGAGGCCATCGAGGGGATCCCGGGCGTCGCGTCGGCGGAGGTCTCCCACCGAGAGGGGAGCGCCCAGGTCGTGTGGAACACCCCGCCAGACCACCCAGCGGTCTCGGAGGCGATCTCGGAGCTCGGCTACCGGGCCGAGCCTCTCCCCTGAGGGTCTGATTCAGGGTGTGGCAGTCGAGCTCGACCAGGCGGTCCAGCCCTCGTCCCAGCGGTCCTCTTCGCTCTCGAAGGCGCCGACATAGGCGACCGGCTGGAAGAACCCGTCGTCCGGGGGCGGGTCGACGTCATCGAAGAGCGCCACGGCGGGCTTGTATTTTGGTGTCGCTCCAGCGCAGCCGAAGTCGGATCCCCAGGCCTCGGAGCCCGCGCTCCGGGGGCGCTGGTCGCCGTTGCCGATGAGTGTGAGCCCGCCGTCTTCGATCTCGGTCTGCTCCCCCTGGCGTTCGAGCCCACGCCCAAACCCACTGATCACAGAGTTGAAGAGCTCGATGCGGGCCGAGCGACGCGCGAGAATACCCGCCCCTCGGGTCTGTCGACCCGGGTGAGGGCGGGACCCGCAGAGCGTCAAGTTGTAGGCCCTGACGTGGGTCCGGGGCGAATGCAGGGATCCCTCCGGGTCGTTGTCGAGCTCGAATCCGTTGCCCTTCCAGCCGGCTCGCCCACCGACCGCGAGTAGAAACTGCTGACGCCCCGAGTAGCCATAGTCGGCGTCGAAGGCATCGTCGCCCGGGTCCTCGCAGATGAGGTGATGGACGTCGACGGTGCCCCCAAAAAACTCGAAACAGTCGTCTTTGGCGTGGCGGATCTGCACATGGTCGATCTGTGTGCCGCGCCCGACCCCCGCGAGGGTCAGACCGTTGATCTCGTTGCCCGGTGCAATCGTGACCCCCGCGTACTCGATCCGCAGGTAACGCAGGACGCCGCTGTCGTCCTCGGGGTCGTCGCCCCCGTACTCGCCGCTCGCGGTCAGGCCCTCGACCTGACCGCGCTTGGGTGCACCGGCGGCCGTCCGCAGATTGAGGGGCGCTCGACCCAACAAAATGAGCCCCCCCCAATCACCGGGTTCAGCGCTGTGTTCGGGCTGCGCGCTCGTGAACACGATCGGCAGCTCGGCGGTCCCCTCGGCCACGAGCCGCCCGCCCGGCTGCACGATCAACGTACCCAGCGTGTCTGTGTCACCCCGGATCACAGTCCCAGGCTCGATCGTCAAGGTCACCCCGGCGGGGATGAAGGTCTTGTACTTGAGCAGGTACTGTTTGTCGCAGGTGAGTACGGCGTCCTCCTCGAAGGCCCCGAGCTCGAGGGCGACCCGCTGCTTCGTATCGAAAGGTGCGCAGGCCGAGGTCGACGACCTCAGGGCACCGGGACGAGTCGAGGTCCCGCCCGGACTCCCTGAAGTCGAGGAGCTCGAGCCCCGAACGAGGGTCGCGGCTCGAAGCTCAGAAGCACCGGCGACGGCAACCCCGTCTTTGTGCACCGAGTTCCCCCACTGGCGCGCCACCGCGAGACCACCACCCACACAAGCTGCGAGTCCGGCCGCGAGCCCGAGCAGACGCAGCGATCGCCGCCTTCGCCCCCTGATCGCGCTCGGTCCATAGTCGACGGTCTGCTCCTCGGGCCCGACCTCTCGAACCAGGGACTCGTAGACCGTAGTGTCGATCAAGGTGTCCGGGGTGTCGTGCACGCTGCCGACAAATGGGCTGGTGCGTGCATTGAAGGGCGGATGGCCGAGTTCACCCACCCGCCGCCGAACCAGGGCTTGGTCGGCCTCCCGGTCTTCGGCGAAGGCCTCACTCAGCAGCTCTCCCAGCGCCCGTCGGCTGCTGCGCCGATCGAGCGCATCGATGACAGTATCGAGGGCCGCACGAAACTCCCCGGCGCTGGCGAAGCGGTCGTCCACGTCGATCATGAGTGCCCGCCGGCAGATTTGGCGCAGGAGCTCGGGCGTGTCTTCGGGCAACTCCTCGAGATCGGGGAGCTGCCCCTTCACCAGGCGCGAAGCGATCTCCGGGTCGCTGTAGGCCTGCCACAGACGCCGGCCCTCGAGCGCCTCCCAGAGCATGACCCCGACCGAGAACAGATCTGCACGCGCGTCGACCTCGTCGCAGCGAGACTGCTCGGGCGACATATAGGCGAGCTTGCCCTTGAGCGACCCGGCCTGGGTCTGGGTGTGGGCGTCGCTGACCTTGGCGATGCCGAAGTCGATGACCTTGGTCTGGCCCGCGTAGGTGACGAAGACATTCTGGGGAGAGACGTCGCGGTGAACGACCTGCAGGGGCTGGCCCTCGTAGTCGCACAGCTTGTGGGCGTACTCGAGACCCGAGAGCAGCTCCACGAGGATCTGGAGATGGGCCGAGAGCGGCAGCCCTCCCCGGTCGCGGATTCGCCGGATGATGCGATTGAGGGGCTGCCCGTCGAGGTACTCCATCGCTATGAAGGGCTCGTCGCCATCGTGGCCGACCTCGTAAGTCTGGACCACGTTGGGATGGTTGAGGCGAACCGCGAGCCGCCCCTCATCCAGGAACATGGAGACGATCTCGGCTTTGTGGGCCAGGCCCCGGCGCAGCTGCTTGATCACCAGGACCTTGTCGGCTCCATCTCGACCCCGGGCGAGGGCCAAGGAGACGTCGGACATACCGCCGTGCCCCACAGAGGCGAGGATCTGGTAGCGGCCAAAGTGGGTGCGCGGACGCAGGGCGGCGAGGCTCACGACCGGGAAGCTAG
>CAYVJQ010000145.1:0-16855 GCA_964451725.1 uncultured Nannocystaceae bacterium
AGTGTGCCGGCGTCAACAGCCTGACATTGCCCGGATGCCCCGTAGTGCCCGCTAGGACTGTCGGGAACCCGAGATTGCAAGACACCTTTCATTGGTCATGATTGAATATTCTCTCACGGCATCCCGGTTGGTTTCTAGAGTTGGAAATACCGTTCCCCTCTGTCGGGATCCCCCTCTGTCAGAATAGTTGCCACCTAAACCGGGCGCGGCCGTAGGGCCACGATAGCGTTCAAGGCGAGCATGGTGAAGCGGATGACGGGCAGGTCAACAGTTTCGGCAGCCAGGATGGCGGAAGAAAATTGGGTTTCTCAGAACACGCTTTCACGTTGGATGAAAACGGCCAGTATGGTGACCGGCGTGCCCCCCGATCCACACCCGCCTGCTGCGGCTTCGCCTCACACGCGATGATGCGAGGGATCACCCTGTGCATGGTGCAGGGTGGCGGGGCCACTCGAGCATCGTGGTCTGCAGTCCCGGGAGCTGACGCAGGACGCGGGTGCTCCGATCGTGGCGGGACCAGGCTCGTGGGGAGCTGGTGTTCTCACGGCCGTCTTCGGGGAGGCCTCTGCGTCAGCCAAACGAGGTGGTCAAGGCGATCGCTGATTCGGTTGAGCTGCAGCAGATCCACACGCACGTGCTGCGGCATAGCTTCGCGTCACACGCGGTGGTGTTGGGGATCCCGATGCGAGGTGGGCGCGGGATCGGGGCCGCAGGGAGGCTGCTAGAGTCGACCCATGTCTTGGATCTCGACCTACCCAGGAATCGCGCTCGCTCCTGCCCTCTCGCTGCTCGGCCTTCTGACCGTCAGTGCCTGCTCCGACGACGTCACGATGGCCGACGAGATCGGGGACAGCGACGACGATCCCAGCGAGTCTGGGCCGGATACCGAGTCCGAATCCGACACCGAGTCCGACTCCAACACCGAGTCCGACACTGAGTCCGATTCCAACACCGAGACGGAGTCCGAGTCCGAAACCGAGTCCGAGTCCGAGTCCGAGTCCAACACCGAGTCTGAGTCCGACACCGGCGTGACCTGTGGCCCCGCCACTGAGGACGTCAGTTTCGCGCTCACGGGCGCCGACGCGCCGCCCGACAGCTGCAGCGACTTCGCGTTCACCGGCAGCGTCGTCGGCCCCGGGCAGGCGGGGATCATCAACCTCGATTCGTGCCCCTGCAACGTCCTGTGTGTGGTGCCGGATCCCTATCTGCTCACCTACGAGGTCCCGGACCTGGCGTTGGCCCCGGACATGCCCACCTGCCCCATGATCCAGGTCCGGCGCGATCCCGAGACCTGCGAGCCGGTGTCGATCGTGATCAAGGACCTCACCGATGCGAGCCGGCCAGTCTGGGTCGCATCGCTCGAGGCGACGGGAGTCCTCGACCTCGGCGAGCTCGATGTCGAGGCGATCGACAGCATCCCCTGCCCCGACGGGGACCAATGGGGCATCGAGTTCGGGTGGGCCGACAACTCGGTCGTGGTCGCCCAGGGGGAGTCGGGCAACCTCCCCACCGACGACGGCGACTGGAGCCTCCATAACTTCGCGTCGACCGACACCCCGGAGGGCGAGCTCTTCGCTTGGGTGGGCAAGCGCCCCTGAGCTGCGGCTGACCGCCACGAGCGCGGCGAGTCGTTGCTGGCGCGCCGAGTCGTTGCTGGCGCGGCGTGAATCCAACCTGGTCGGGCGCTAGAAATCGACCTGCATGCCGAGGCTCGGGTAGATCGGCAGGCCGACCACAGCGCCGCGCTCACGCCAATCGCTCCGGTATACGTAGGCCTCCGGGTAGCGATTGTCGTAGATATTTTGGATATCGATGTAGGCGTTGACCGTGGTCTTGCGCAGGACCCAGCTTTTGTCGAGGCGCAGATCGAGCTGGTGAAAGACGGGCCGGTAGCTCTCCCCACGCACCCCTCGAATCGGGCTCAGGACCCACCGGTTGTCCCGACCGACCTGCGACGTCGCCCCCAAGATGGGCTCTTCGGGGTTGCCCGAGACCACCCGAAAGCGGGCTCCCAAGCGAAAACCTCGGGGCAAGCCGGCGCTGAGCAAGGCGACGAAGTTGTGACGCTGGTCGAAGAGGGCCGGGAGCCAGGCGATGGGCTCGAGCCCCTGCGCGCTCGAGTCTTCGATCCGGGACCAGCTGAGCGTGTAGCCCAACCAACCATCGAGGTGCTCACCCAGGGGCCGACTCAAGAGCAGCTCCATGCCCATCCCCCGGCGCCGACGGACCTCGACCTCGATCTCCACGGGCGCCCCAAAAGCGTCGTAGCGTGTGCCTTCGATCGTGTCGGAGAAGCCCTCGCGCCAGTAGGCGTTGAAGTTCAGACCCAGCGCCCAGGGCAGGGAGGCCGAGAGTCCCATGGACGCCTGGAGGACCTCGGAGATGCCGAAGGCCCCGTCGAGGGCCTCGCTCTCGATGCGCGGATCGAAGAAGGTGATCAGGTAGACGGGGATGTCGATGAAGCCCTCGCCCCACGGAGCCAGACGCGGGATCAACCCGGTCCGACTGCTCGCGGAACGCAACACCAAGGGCACGGCGAAGAGCCCGACCTGGGCCGAGAGCTCGACTTTGGGGTGGACCTGTACACGCACGTCCAGGCGAGGATCGAAGCGCGCCCGGTTGACCCCGGCATAGTTGAACAAGGTCCCGCGCAGCCCTGGGACCACGGTCCAACGCCCAAACTGAAACCGAGGCGCGAAGAACAACGCCAAGCGAAGTTTTTCTCCACCAAAGGGCTCGGTGTCGGCCTCCGGGTCGAAGGACAGGCCATCGTCGTCGATCTCCGTACGCCGATCGAAGCGCTCATAGAACAGGTCGGTCCCGAAGCTCAGGGTCACCCACGGCCGCACACGTCGCTCCGCGCTGACCCGGGCCGAGACCACCTGGGCCCGACGGTGGAGCTTGGCCCCGGACTCGATCGTGCTTTGGTCCAAGCGCAGCGAGGGGCTCAGGAGCAGCTTCCAGCCGCCTCGCTCGATCCGATAGTCGAGATCGAAGCGGTGAAAGCTGGCCGAGAACCGAAGCCCGTCGTTGCCTCCAAACGATCCGCTCAACACGTCGCCGGCTCCGAGCGCCCGGATCGTCAGGCTGTGGCCGGCCATCGGGAGGGGCAGGTCGAGGCGGCCCAAGTAGTCCCAAAACCGAGGCACCAACAACCCACTGATCGCGCTGGACTGACCGGTCGAGGCCTCGATGACCGATCCAGCCACACCGAGGACCGCGTCGACGTGGCTGCGCCGAATGCCGAAGTGAAGGTTCCCGGGACCCACAGGCGCCGAGATCGAGGCCCCCAGATCGAAGAGGTCGACGTGGGCCGACCCATGGATGCCGTCCCCCTCGCCCCGACGACTGAAGAGCTGGACCATCCCGCCCCCGAAGCCGCCGTAGTTCGCAGGGTAGTTGCCCGGGTTGAGCTCGATGCGATCGATCATGGTCGGCGAGACCACGCTGGCGACCGGGACGGTGTGAAAGGCCCGGGGGATGGGATGACCGTCGAGGAAGTAGCCGGTCCACGTCGGGTTGGCGCCGCGAAACGAGATCAGGCCCAAGCCGGCGGGGGTCCGGGCGATGCCGGGGAGATTGAGGGCGGCGATCAGCGGGTCGTCTCCTCCACCGGCGTAGTGGCGGACGCGCTGGCCGTCGAGAATATGATCGGCGACCGGCTCGGGGTCGGGCTCCCTCTCGCTGACGACCTCGGTACGAAAGCTGCTGTCCACGTCGGAGACCAGGTACAGACGCAGCAGGGGCCGGGGCCGCGAGCGCCCCGCCTCGGCAGCCTCGGCCTCCAGCGCCACCCACTGCTCGAAGCGGGCAAACCCACCGGCGATGATCACCACTCGGAGCTTGCCGACCGGGACATCGGGGAGCTCGAAGTAGCCGTCGAGATCGGTCTCGGCCCGGCGCATCCAGGCCACTTGGTCCGGGTCGAGGGGGGTGCGTGCCGGCTTGCCCACGCGCACATCCGGCGGCGCATCGACGACCATGACCACGGCTGCGGCCACGGGCTCTCGGGCGCCCCCCGCCTCGAGCACGCGACCTCGGAGGACCGCGACTTCGGGGTCAGGATCGGCGACCTCGCCCGTCGCCTGGTCGGCCTGGTCAACCTGGGCAGGGCCGGCAGAGACCGGCGGCGCGGCCCAGGCCGAACTCGGGCCCAGAACCCCGAGCAGGACACACAGGCCGAGCAAGACACCCCCAAACACGGGGGTCCCCACCCAGCTAGGACCCACCCACGACCTCGACCTCGACGCTCTCGAACCCGGTTCCGCCGCGGTGATCTCGAAACACGACGATGGCCCACGAGCGTCCTGGCTCCGCATCCGGGTCGACCACGAACGAGACGTCGGGGACGTCGAGGCCCAGCTCGACGACAGGTACCTCCTGGAGAGCGCCGGTCGTATAGAGCTCTCGGTTGATGAACTCGGGGCCGGACGTGAACTCGGGAATCCCATCCGCGCCCGCCCCCAACAAGAACACGGACTGGAGATCCTGGGCGGCCACGTCGAAGCCGAGCCAGAGGTTCACACGCTCCCCCGGCGAGACCTTGATCTGCAAGGGTCCCTCCTCCGCGGCCGCCATGGCTCCCCTCGACCCAATCGCCCACACGGCAATCACCTCCGGGACGTAGTTGGGCGCTTGCTCGAGCACTTCAGCGGGGATCTCATCGGGAGGGACCTGGGTGGGCAGACCCAGGGTCCCGGCATAGGCCTGGGCCTGCCAAGTCGGACCATAGAAAATCAAGTGCCGGACCACGGCGCAGCGATCGAAGCTGCCCCGGCCACTCCTGTACACGTCCAGACAGTCTCTCGGGTTGCGTCCCTCCCAAGCCACGGCGCCGAGCAAAACGTTGCTCAAGAACAGGGTCCCAATGGACCCGAAGGGGGGGACTTCATAGCGGAACGCCCCGTCCCCCTCCCCCAAGACACAGCGCGCATCGGTGGTGAATACCCCTTGATCCAGAAGCAGCTCGCAGTCCGGCAGCCCCTCCAGGTCCGCGCCCGTACAGAATTCGCTGCTTGAACACTGGATCCACAGCGACGTGAGCGCGTCGTCGGGGATACGCTGACCGTCCGCACCGAGCACCAACGCCCGGATCTGAAGCAGGTCGCCGGGCATGCTCTCGACGAGCGCCACCTCGCCCAGGGGCGCCCGCGTCGGGAGCACGGGCCCCAACTCCACGACCTCGGTCTCGATGCCGACCAGGGTCGTCTCGCTGAGGTAGCTACCGGGCAGGATATCCGGGGCACAGCCCCAGATCGGCGCCGAGGCAAACCCGAGCGCGAGACCCATACATACCCGAGTGGAGACACGAGCTCGCCCCAGACCCTCGCCTCGCCTCGCCCGCATGTGCCGAGCATAGCCTGGTTGGACGCTCGCCGGCTTCAGGCTCGAACACAGGCGGCGCGCAGCTCGGCGACGCAGGCACGGAGCGAGCGGCTCCCCTCTCGGGCGGCCCGAACGAGGACACTGCCGACGACGACCCCGTCGACGCTCGGTGCCAGGGCGGCGACCTGCCGAGGCTCGCGGACCCCGAAACCCACGGCGATCGGGACCTGCGTGCGCGCCCGCAGATCGGCGAGCTGGGCGTGCAGGGCCTCGCTCGAGGCGTCGAGGGCCGTCCCCGTGACCCCCGTCAGGCTGACCGCGTAGACGAAGCCGCTGGTGATCGCCACGATTCGATCGCGGCGCGAGGCCGGGCTGGTCGGCGCACACAGGCCGATCCAATCGAGGCCCTCGGCTCGGGCCGGGTCGCGCAGCACGGCCGCCTCCTCCGGGGGCAGATCGACGATCAAAAGACCGTCGACCCCGTGCTCGACGAGATCGCGGCACAGACCCGGGAGACCCTCGGCGTGGCGCTGCCCGGCTCGAACCAGAGGGTTGGCATAGCTGAACAACACGATCGGCAGCGCGGGGAAGCGGGCCCGGAGCCGCTGCGCGAGGCCCAGCACCCCCTTCAAGGTCGCGCCGGCCTCGAGGGCGCGGACCATCGCCGCCTGGATCTCGGGCCCGTCGGCGCAGGGATCGGAGAACGGCACCCCGAGCTCGAGCACGTCCACGCCGGCCTCACAGGCCGCGACCAGGCGCTCGAAGCTGGCCTCCAGATCCGGGTCGTAGGCGGTCAGATAGCCGACCAGCGCGGCCCGGTTTTGCTCGGCACAGGCGGCGAAGCGAGCCCCAATCCGAGACCTCGGAGCGGTCATGAGCGCACCGCCTTTGGTTTGACGCTCCGCGCTCGGGCCCGCTCGACCTCGGCGACCGACTCGGCGTCGAGGCGCTGCATGACCGTGTGCATGTCCTTGTCGCCGCGCCCCGATAGATTGAGCAAGATCTTGGGTGGACGGCCCAGGCGGGCGCGCAAGCTCGCGGCGATCGAGCCCAGCGCCGCGATCGCGTGGGCGCTCTCGAGTGCGGGGATGATGCCCTCGGTGCGCGAGAGCAGGGCCAGGGCGGCCAGGGCCTGCCCATCGTCGATGGCGACGTAGCTGGCCCGGCCGGTCTCGCGCAGGTGGGCGTGCTCGGGGCCGATACCCGGGTAGTCGAGGCCGGCCGAGATCGAGTGGGCCTCCTGCAGCTGGCCGTCCTCGTCTTGGAGCACGAGGCTGCGCATGCCGTGATAGACCCCCTCTTCGCCCAGGGTCATGGTCGCGGCGTGTCGGCCGTCGAGCCCCTCGCCCGCCGCCTCGACGCCGATCAGCGCGACCTCGGTGTCGTCCAAGAATGCCGCGAAGATGCCCATGGCGTTGCTGCCCCCGCCGACACAGGCGACCACGGCGTCGGGCAGAGCCCCCTCGTTGCGGTCCCGAAACTGAACCCGGGCCTCGTCGCCGATCACCCGCTGGAGCTCCCGGACCATGGTCGGATAGGGGTCCGGGCCCATCACTGAGCCGATCACGTAGTGGGTGTCGGCCACGCTCGAGACCCAGTCGCGCAGGGCCTGGTTGATGGCGTCTTTGAGGGTCGCCGAGCCGGTCTCCACCGACCGGACCTCGGCCCCGAGCAGGCGCATGCGAAACACGTTGAGGGCCTGGCGAGCGATGTCCTCGGCGCCCATGTAGACCACGCAGGGCATGCCGAAGTAGGCGCAGACCGTGGCCGTGGCGACCCCGTGCTGACCGGCCCCGGTCTCGGCGATGATCCGAGTCTTGCCCAGGCGCCGGGCGAGCAGGACCTGGCCCACGCAGTTGTTGATCTTGTGCGCGCCGGTGTGGTTGAGGTCCTCGCGCTTGAGCCAGATCTGGGCGTGCCCGAGGTCTTCGGGCGCGCCGCTTTGGGCGTGCACGGCCGCGGCCAAGCGCGGCGCGGGCGTCAGGGCCGAAGGTCGGCCCACGTACTCGGACAGGATCCGGTCATACTCGGCCCGGAAGCTCGGGTCGGCCCAGGCCTCGGGCCACGCCCGGCCGAGCTCCTCGACCGCGGGCATGAGGGTCTCGGCGACGAAGCGGCCGCCGAAGCGACCGAACTTGCCCGCGGCGGTCGGGGCCTCCGGGGTGGGCGGAGTGCTGCTGGGTGAGCTCGCCATGAGCGCCACGATCCCGCCCGATGCAGGTCAGGGCAAGTCAGGCTCGGTGTGCATGGCAAGTTTCGACCAACGAGGCGATCGCCGAAGCCTGTTTTTCACCGCGGGCGGCACCGGGGATCTCCGCGCCGCTGGCCACATCGAGGCCCGCCGGCAGCACCTGGCCGAGGGCCTCGGCGGCGTTGTCTGGGTGAATCCCCCCTGCCAGCCACACCTGCGCAGGCGCCAGGGCACGGACCGCACGGGCGGCCCAGGTCCAGTCGGTCCGCCGGCCTGCGCCTCCAAAGCCGGGCACCGCGGCGTCGAGCAACACCCAGGCCGGGGCCGGCGAGGGCAGCTCGAGCGTGGCGAGGTCCGGGGTCCCGCGGACGACCCAGACCCAACCGACCCCGAGGCGACCGGCGAGCGCGGCGTAGGGGGCGACAGGGGCGTCGCCGTGAGGCTGAATAAGAGCCAGGTCGAGGGCCCTCACGGCGATCTCGACCTCGGCCAGGGGCGCATCCACAAACACACCCACGCGCGCCGGTCGGCCCCGGACTCCGGACCCCGACTTGGACCCCGATTCATCAAGGTCGGCCGCCGCGAACATGGCCCGGGCGTCCTCGACCGCGCAGTAGCGCTTGGAGCCCGGCCACAGATTGATACCCACGGCATCCACGCCAGTCCGCATACAGGTGTGCAGATCTTCCACCCGAGTCAGGCCACAGATCTTGAGTCCGGCCGGCCTCGGGTTGCGGCTTTCTGAGCGTGGGCGGGACATGGCGCTCGGCGCCCCGGGGGGCTCACGGCCGGACGACGGCCGGACGACAACCAGACGACAAACAGATCAGGGCCGCATCAACTCGGAGAGCTGGGCCCCCGGGTCTTCGGCCTTCATGAGCACCGAGCCGACCAGGGCTGCGTCGACACCCGCAGCGCGGAGCCGACGGACGTCTTCGCGAGTCTGGATGCCGCTCTCGGCCACGTACAAAAACCCCTCTCGGGGCACGTCCGGGCGGTGGCGGATGACCCGTTCGAGGTCGACCTCGAAGGTCTGGAGGTCACGGGCATTGAGGCCGACGATCCTGGCTCCGGCGGCCATCGCCCGGTCGACCTCTCGATCGTCGTGGGCCTCGGTCAGGACCTGCATGCCGAGGTCGTACGCATAGTTGTGGAGGTCTCGGAGCGCCGGCGCCTCGAGGGCCGCGACGATCAACAGCACCGCGTCGGCACCCTCGCGCCGAGCCTGGGCGATCTGGGGGCGGCTGAGGAAAAAATCCTTGCACAGCACGGGCACGGACACGGCCGCCCGAACCGTACGCAGATCGTCGAAGCTGCCGTCGAAATGGCGATCGGTGAGCACGCTGATCGCCGCTGCACCGGCGTCGACGTAGAGGGCCGCGATATGGCGGGGATCGGCGCCCTCACGCAGCACCCCCTCGCTGGGCGAGCGGCGCTTGAACTCCGCGATGAAGCGGGGCTTGGGGCCTTCGGCCAGGGCCGCCCAGAGGTCGCGGCACGGCGGCAGGGCCGCGAGTTCATCATCGATCTGGCGGCGGCTGGTGTTGCCGTGGCGCACCGTCTCGAGCTCGGAGCGCTTGGCCGCGAGAATCTCGTCGAGGTAGGTGGGTTCGCTGCTGCTCATGTCGGGCCCAAGCCCCGGGAGCGTAGCCGATAGGTGGGGGCCTCATCCAGAGCGATTCGCCTGCGCCACGGATTTGGATGGATCGGACGGATTGGATCCATGGGAGACCTCGACCAGACGGCGCAGCACCTCCGCAGCCGCACCTCCCTCGAGGGCCCCAGCGATCTCGCCCCCGAGCGCGGGCAGCCGGGACAGGGGCTCGTCGCCGGCCACCAACAACGCCAGGGCACCCGCCTGTACGACCGCCTCGCTGTAGGCCGGCTCCTGTCCGGGCCCGCCCTCGAGGCCCAACAGGCGGCGGAGGGCGCCCGCGTTGGCGGCCGGGTCGGCGCCCGCGATCTCGGCCAGGGGTCGCTCCTCGAGACCGAAGTCGGCGCGCCGAAGCACGTGTTCATGAACCTCCCCCGCCCGCCACTCGACCACCAGCGACTCCCCCTCGGGGCTGAGATCATCGATCCCGGGCGGCGCGTCGGGGGCTGCGGCGATCCCCCGCCGAAAGCCGTGGACCACAAACACGCGCTCGCTCCCGAGCCTGCCCAGGGCCCGGGCCAGATCGTGGCAGCGCCGGGGATCGAACACCCCGAGGACCTGACGTCGGACCCGCGCGGGGTTGGTCAGCGGACCGAGGAGATTGAAGATCGTGCGCACGCCCAGCGCTCGGCGGACCGGACCGGCGTGGCCCATGGCCGGGTGCAGGGTCCTGGCGAACAAAAAACCGACCCCGACCTCGTCGATGCAGCGACCGACCTGCCCAGGGTCGGCCTGCACGTTCACGCCCAGGGCCTCGAGCACGTCGGCGCTGCCGCTGCGGCTCGAGGCCGCCCGGTTTCCGTGCTTGGCGACCGCGACCCCGCAGGCCGCGACCGCCAGAGACGCCGCCGTCGAGACGTTGCGCCTCGGAATCCCGCTCCCCCCCGTGCCGCAGGTGTCGATGATCGGGCGCCGGGAACTGCTGACCCGGGTCGAGGCCTCGCGCATGGCCTCGGCCGCCCCGCTGATCTCGGCCATGGTCTCGCCCTTGATCGCCAGGGCCATGAGCAGACCCCCGATCTGCGCCGGCGCACAGCTCCCCGCCATGATCTCCCGAAAGATGGCCGCGGACTCCCCCGCCTCGAGGTCCCGGCCCGCGGCCAGAGCCCGCAGACCCGCGCACATCGCTGGCGCGCCCGGATCTTCAGACCCGCTCACGCCGGGCGCCCCGAACCGAGCTGTCCCCGCCCGCTCCCCGTCGCCAAGAAGTTCTCGAGCAGGCGATGCCCCCACTCGCTCAGGATCGACTCGGGGTGAAACTGAACCCCGAACACGGGCCGACTGCAGTGGTGCACCCCCATGAGCTCGCCCTCCGCCGTGTGTGCATCGGCGATCAGGCTCGCCGGCAGGCTCGCCTGGTCGACGATCAAGCTGTGGTAGCGGGTCGCCTGATAGGGCGAGGGCAGACCCGCGTAGAGAGCCTCCCCCCCGTGGACGATCGCCGAGCGCTTGCCGTGCATGATCCGAGCGGCCTGGGCGACCGTCGCCCCGTGGACCTCACACAGGGTCTGGTGGCCCAGACACACACCCAGCGTGGGCAGGGGCTCGGGGCAGCGCCCCGGATCCAGGACCAACTCGCACAGCTCCACACACACGCCGCTGTCCTCGGGGCGGCCGGGACCGGGCGAGAGCAGCAGGTGTGAGGGTCCATCCGCGAGCACCTCGGCGCCCGTGATCTCGTCGTTGCGGTGCACGTCGACCACAGCCCCGAGCTCGAGCAGGTACTGGACCAGGTTGAAGGTGAAGGAGTCGTAGTTGTCGATCACCAGCACCCGCGGGCCCTTGCCTGTGCCCGTGCCTGAGCCCGTGCCAGTGCCCGCGGGCAAATAGCGGCGCCCGGCCCTGGTCACAGGAGGAATCTCGCTCGCGTCGCGCTCAGTCATCTCGTGTGCCTCCCGGGTCCCGACCTCGAGCCTGTCCGGCCTGCCCGGGTTCGTCTCGGCAACCCGCTCGGGCCATGGCGATCGCGCGCAACACCGCGCTCGCCTTGCGCCCGCACTCCTCGTCCTCTGCGTCCGGGTCCGAGTCGTAGACCAACCCCGCCCCGGCCTGAACCCGCACCGACTCGCCACGAAACACCACCGAGCGGATGCATATCGCAAAGTCGGCGGCGCCGTCGAAGCCGAAGTAACCCACGGCGCCCCCGTACCACCCCCGCGGCGCCGGCTCGAGCTCGTCGATGATCTGCACGGCCCGGACCTTGGGCGCCCCCGAGAGCGTGCCCGCCGGGAAGGTGCTGCGCAGGGCGTCGACCACCGAGAAGCTGGGGTCGAGGCAGCCCGAGACCTCCGAGACGATGTGCATGACCTTGCTGTAGCGCTCGATGCCGAACGACTCCTCCAGTTTCACGCTGCCCGCCGCCGCCACCCTGCCGACGTCGTTGCGGCCGAGGTCGATGAGCATGAGGTGTTCGGCCCGCTCTTTTGGGTCGGCCAGGAGTTCGCGCTCCAGGGCCAGGTCCTCGGCCCGCGTCTCGCCTCGCCGCCGGGTCCCCGCGATCGGCCGAAGCGTGAGCTTGCGGCCGGCCTCGCCAGGCTCGACCCGCACCATGACCTCGGGCGAGGCCCCGGCCAAGGTCGCCGAGGGCAGGTCCAAGAGATACATGTAGGGCGCCGGGTTGGTGACCCGCAACATCCGGTACACGTCCAGAGGCGAGACCCCCGCCCGGTCCTGATCGTAGCGCTGGCTCAAGACCACCTGGAACACGTCCCCCGCGGTGACGTAGGACTTGGCGCGCCGAACCTGATCGGGGAAGGGGACCGAGGCCGCCCAGGGCTGCGCCAGCGCGGGCGCGGGCGGCTCGACGGACTCGACCGCCGCGTCCAAGACCAGCGGCCTCAGGGCGGGCCCCGACGCGCTTCGCAGCGTGTCCATGACCCCCTCGATTCGGGCCTCCGCGCGGGCCTCCGCCCGCGCTCGACCACCGTCGTCCTCAGCGCAGGCCGTCGCCACCACCCGCACCTTCTGCGAGAGGTTGTCGAAGATCACCAAGGTATCGGTGATCAGCAGCTCGAAGGCCGGCAGGTCCGGCCCCTGCGCCCAGTCGGGCTCGGGCACCCGCTCCAGATCGCGGACCATGTCGTGTCCCCACACCCCCACCAGTCCACCCCAAAACCGGGGTGTGTCCGGGTCGCTCTCCCCGGGGTCTGCGCGATAGTGGGCGAGCAGGGCCTCGACCAGGCGCCCTCCCCCACCCTCGCCGTAGCCGCCCCGATCGCCGGCCAGCGCGCGCACCCGATCGGGCAGCTCGAAACCGGGGCCGGCCTCGATCTCGACCGTGAGCCGCCCCGAGATCCAGCGACCGCGGACCACGGCCCGATGGCCGACGCCGATGATGCTCCAGCGAGCCCAGCGCTCCCCGCCGACCACCGACTCGAGCAGGAAGCAGTGTCGGGCACCGGGCTGCGCGCGCAGCCGCGCGAAAACACCTACGGGGGTCTCGCCGTCGCACAGCAGGCCCCGCCAGACAGGGGAGAGATTCGGGGGCGGGCTCGCCACGGCGCCAGTCTACAGGCCCGGGAACCGACAGCCAGGGCGGGAGGTCGGTAGACCTCCCATCCCTCGCCACATCCGTATCGCCCAGCGGCCCCTGGCGACCACGCGTGTCCTCCGCTGCCTGGGCACGCCCCTCCCCGCCCACCGTCCAACAGCAAATATCGGTGCCATTGTGCCGAGCCGGGGAGTCGGGTAAGGACGGCGCCCTCCGACGCCCCCAACGACCCATCTGCGTGGGGGCGCAGGCCTACAGTTATGCTCATCGATAAACAGCCCGAGAGCGTCCGCGCGGACATCCTGAGCGGAATCACGGTCGCTCTCGCCCTCGTCCCCGAGGCCGTCGCCTTCGCTTTCGTCGCTGGCGTCCCCCCTGTGGTCGGGCTCTACGGCGCGTTCATGATGGGGCTGATCACCGCCATTTTCGGCGGTCGCCCCGGCATGATCTCGGGTGCCACCGGGGCCATGGCTGTGGTCATGGTTTCCCTGGTCAGCGAGGGCAATGCCTTGGGCGGCGAGGGCAGCCTCGCCGGCCTCCAGTACCTCTTCGCCACGCTGATCTTGGCGGGTTGCCTGCAGATCGGCGCCGGCGCCCTGCGCCTGGGCAAGTTCGTCCGCATGATCCCCAGCCCGGTGATGATGGGCTTCGTCAACGGCCTGGCGATCGTCATCTTCCTGTCCCAGCTGGGCATGTTCCAGCGCCACGACGCGTGGATCGGCGGCCTCGAGCTGGCCACGATGCTCGGCCTCGTCGGCCTCACCATGGGCATCATGGTCAGCCTCCCGCGCCTGACCACCAAGGTCCCCGCGGCGCTCGTGGCCATCGTCTCCGTCTCTTTGTTGGCGATCTTCAGCGGCCTCGAGACCCCCACTGTCGCGTCGTTCATCAGCGAGCGCGGCGGCGACGGGATCGAGGCCGGCCTGCCCAGCTTTGGGATCCCGATCATCCCCCTCGACTTCGAGACCCTGGGTTTCATCCTCCCCTACGCCGGGATCCTCGCGGCGATCGGGCTCATCGAGTCACTCATGACCCTGAACTTGGTCGACGAGCTCACCGACACCCGGGGCAACGCCAACCGGGAGTGTATCGCCCAGGGGGCCGCCAACATCACCAACGGCTTCTTTGGTGGCATGGGTGGGTGCGCGATGATCGGCCAGAGCATCATCAACATCGAGTCTGGGGGGCGGACCAGGCTCTCGGGCATCGTCGCCGCGTCGACCCTGCTGATCTTCGTCCTGTTCGGCGCCTCCTACATCGAGCTCGTGCCGATCGCCGCGCTGGTCGGCGTCATGTTCATGGTCGTCATCGGGACCTTCGCCTGGAACACCTTCCGCCTCCTCAACAAGATGCCGATCACGGACGTGGCGATCATGGGCCTGGTCACCGGCCTGACCGTAGTCTTCGATCTCGCTGTCGCCGTACTCAGCGGCGTGATCATGTCCGCCCTCGTGTTTGCCTGGGAAAATGCCCTGCGGATCCGGGCCCGCAAACACGTCGACGAACACGGCGTGAAGCACTACGAGATCTTCGGGCCCCTGTTTTTCGGCTCGACCACCCTCTTCGCCTCCAAGTTCGATATCGCCGACGACCCCAGCGAGGTCGTGGTCGACTTCGCCGAGTCCCGGATCGTCGACCAGAGCGCCATCGAGGCGCTCAACAAGCTCGCTGAGCGCTACCAAGCCGCGTCCAAGACGCTGCACCTTCGCCACCTCAGCCCCGACTGCATCAAGCTCATCCGCCGCGCAGAGAAAGTCTGCGACATCAACGTGCTCGAAGACCCGGGCTACTACGTCGCCGTCGACAACTACCGGCGCAGGCTCGACAAAGCCCTGGATGGCGGAGGCGTGGCATCCCTCGACCAGGCCGACCTGAGCGCCCTCGCACGCGAGGGCCGGAGGCTCGACCGTCGCCCCGAAGACAGCGCGGTAGCGAAGCGAGCGACCTGGTAGGGAGCATCCCCCGGGTTCGCAGCCCGTGGTCCGCGCGAAGAACGGCCCGTCAGATCCGAGGCTCGACTCGACAACGAGAAAGAGTCACCTCTCCATCACCCTTGTTCTCACTCGGATATCGCCATGTCTTCATCGAGCCCACTCTTCCTGTTGCTGTCCCTCTCCCTGCTCGCTCTTGGAGCTTGCTCCGACCCGTCCCCTAGCGGCGACAGCGCTGAGGCCGACGACACCGTCGGCGATGCCACAGCCAGCGACGACGACGCCGGGGACGAGCTCTCCTCTGAGTCGGAGTCAGAATCCGAGTCGGAGTCGGGGTCGGAGTCGGAATCCGAGTCCGATTCGGAATCCGAGTCCGATTCGGAATCCGAGTCCGATTCGGAATCCGAGTCCGATTCCGAGTCCGACTCGGGGGGCGAAGAGAGCTGCATGGGGACCCCCAGCGTCGCGGTCCAAGAGACCTGCGCGGCCCTCGACATCGGCATGGCCTGCAACCCGCAGCTGGGATGCCGCGAGTCGGGCGAGTGTCGTGCGAAGCTCAGCCAAAACGACTGCCTTCTGCGCAGCCTCCAAGAATGTGGCACAGGCGCGGGGCTCAACCAATGCCACATCGAGATCGCCGATCCGATCGAGAACAGCCTCTGCGTACAAACCGAGTCGGCCGGCAAGTGCGAGACCTCGAACTTGGTCCTGATCGGCAACTGCCTCGCCTTTGACGACGGTCAGAACATGAACGGCGGCCTCTGCAAGTGGGACAACGGTGGTGATCCCGTGTGCCAGGCCATCGAGTGTGAAGCCATCCCCTCCGCGCCCTTTTGTGGGCTCGTGGACGGCTGCATCTGGAGCAGCTGAACCGCCGCTGTTCTCGAGCCGCGACCGGTTTGAGGGCGGGCTGCCAGGGCTGTTCCTGACGCCCTGAGCACGACGAGGTCGCCGATCCGGTAGCCGGGGCGAGCATGACGCTGGACAAGGCGCACATTCGACGAGACAATTCTCCTACGAATGTCCGGTGAAGCGCACTGCCCCGAGGAACTCGACTTCGCACACAGACCCTGCGCGTCGGTCCGCGCCCGGGTTCGCGGGCTGCCGGTTCTGCTGGGCGCGGGGCTTACGCTGAGCGTTGTCTCAGCCTGTGGTGTCCGCGGAAGTCAGGCCGAGGCCAGCACCGAGGTCAGTCCGGGGCCGGCCGACACGGACAGGGCCGACGCAGATCCCAGGCACCTCGAGCCCACCGCAGACGACGACACACCCGATCCGATCCCCGACTGGGATGAGGACCCCAATTTCCCACCGGTCGATCTGAGCGCGATCGAGCCGCTGGAGTTCGTCGAGTTTCCGAAGTTCGCGGGGGGCGGATACAAGCGGGTCAAAACGGAGCTTGGGCCATCGTTGTACTCCGCGAAGTGGCTGAGCATCACGGATCGCAACGCTCGGACATTTGGACCAAACCACCTTATTGTCCGCCACTTCAGCGCTCGCCCGGACCAATACGGACAAGGGAAACTCACCCATAGTGTCCTCTTTGATACCCGCTCGGGTGAGGCCATCGTCGAATTTCAACGACGAGGCATCACGCAGTGGAGGCACGGATTTTCGGTCGTCTACAAGAAAGACGACCCACATCCCTATCTACTCAACACCGAGTCGAAAGAACTCGTAGCGATCACCCCAAGGGGGGTCCATGGATATATCTTTGGGAAGAATTTCAATATTCGATTCAGCCATATTGCCAAGCGCGTATGGATAGTTGCCGAAGATGACGATGGAACCGAATATAAGGATCCCACGACCTACATCTACGAATGGGAGGACCTCACTGCCCCCCCCGAGCTCCCCGCGGGCCCCTTCCATTTCGCACCTTGGACCTGGGACCCCTACGAAATGAATGCCCCACAAACTGAGACCGAGGAAGTCATTTCCAGAGAACCGGAGTGGGATGAATGTGGACGAGTGGCGTTGGTTCCTCCCCGCGATCACCGCTGTGTTCACCCCCGTAGCGAAGCCCTGACGCAGGGGTGGCGCCTGCGGAAATGGGATGGACTAATCTACAATCCCACGACCGGCGAAGGCTACGACTTCGCCGCCCTCTGCACCGATGGCCCGATGCGGATCGAGTACCTCAACCTCGACCCTCTCCTGGTCACGGTCACGTGCCGCGAACAGCCTGACCGATGGTTCGTCTGGTCACCCAACAGGAGCTTGCGCAGTCTAGATAGCGCGCAGGCCTCACTCGTCAACGACTACAC
>CAYVJQ010000146.1:0-16697 GCA_964451725.1 uncultured Nannocystaceae bacterium
TCCATCGGCCAGACACGAGCATGGAGCGGATTTCCCGCTCGTACTTCTCGGCACCGCGCTTGGTCTGCGCGGGCGAGATCTTGCGGATAGTCTGCCTACGCCCGTCGGGCCAGGTATGTTCGATGTGGATCATCCACTTCTCGCGGGCGCGGCCTTGTTTGTCGCGCCACTGTCGTTTTCGCACGGTCATCGCTGAATCCTGTCGGTAGCGATGCCGTGGCCTTGGCCCATTGGGGCTAGCACAGAACCTCGACTCTGGGAGGGCAGACAGTTTGGGGAGTCCAGGGACCGCCCGTCCTCCGTGACATCCTACTCATGCAAGGTGAGACCGTGGAGGTCCCTTGTCCAGCCGGTCTGGAGGTGTGTGGGCGATCACTCCAACTCAGGGCCGTGCCGCCGCCGTGCCTCCTCGGCACTCAACACAGTCGGGCAGGGCCTCCTCAAGCCGAGTCAAAACACGCTGGTGTGGCTCCTCCACCTCGAGCATCGAGGACCCACGAGTTAAGATGTAGTCCACGAGTTGCATCGGTGGCTGGATGACCCGCCAACTGAACACGCCACTACCCGAAGCCAGCCAGGATCGGGGTCGTCGACGACCCCGATCCTGGCGCCAGCAGCTGGGTAGGGGCCCCGGGGTTGGGTAGCGTCAGGACCGTCTCGAGCGCCATGGAAAGTCTGCCTCTCAGTGTGCACCCTCGGCCGCCGGCCCGCGTGAGAAACTGCCCCGCGAATCTTCTTCGTCATCGGGGACGAGCTTCGGGGCCGCAGGATGCTCCGAAGCTCGTCCTGAGCCCTGTTCGCCCCTGCCTCCGCCTCTGCTCGTTGTGCTCGGACTCGTCTCGGGCCACGGCGGGGCCGCAAAATGCTGATGGCTGGAGGGGAGCTGGTGCTGCAGGTACTAAGCCAGCCATCGGACGCGTAGTTCCAGCCGGTCAGACGGCGACTCCTCCATCGTTTGAAACCCGGCAATTATCGCTGAGGATGATGGGATCCAATCATTCGATCAATTTCATCCTCATCATTGTTACTTGATGCCCATGCCAGGTACACGCTGCTCTTTGGAAAATACCTGTTGAACAGCATCGCGGTATTGGTCTCGACGTTCCCGAACTTCGCCAGGTGCTGCTCGGCGGTTGCTCGATGGACACCACTGTTAGGCAGGGATAGTCTCCAGGATTTCCGCGAGCCTTGCGACATCATACATGGCAGCAAGGCCTTCTAGGGGGCCAATATCCAGGTGCAGCACTTCCTCTATCGTCGGCTGAACACATAGTCGAGCTTCCTGCTGCCAGGCATAACTATTCGCCTTAAACCATGGTCCGACTGCGCCATGGTGGCTGTCAATGCTACCATAGGTAACCCGTTCAAATCGCCCCGTCAAACCCAGCTGATGCGCCGATCGCCCCACCCGGCGAAGAAATGAGATCGGGTCAGTGATTGCTACTGCTTTGTCACCGAATGAACAGAGTTTTTCAAGGTCTGGTTGCGTGGCCCAGTGGCGCGAGTGATGGGTCATACAGAACGCATGTAGATTTGCGTGGTCGTCCCTCTGAACTCGTACCGGGGCCGCGATATCCGCACTTGGAATGATGAACGATCCGTCGGGCTCCAATGGGAAGTTAGGCGGAAGTAAGTTCCGAATCTGTGGGTCGAGCGGGCCGATGCGGATGCTGATGTCGTTCGGCTGGTACTGAGCCGAGAGCCCGTCCAGAGGATCTCCTCGAACTCCACCGTCCTCAAGCCCCCAGTACGATGAGAGTCGCGGCATCCAAAGGCGACCGTCAATGAGTTCCTGAAGGTGCTTCGCCTGACCGACTTTGACAAGGACGAAGTCAGGGGGAGTTGGGATGCGATTTCTTCGTCGAACTTCTCCATGGTGTACATGGTACACTATACGTGTGGCATGGTCGAGCAGCTGGCTTGTATCCATGACCCAGGTCGAGATCACAGCTGTATGGCTGTGCGCGGCCACCCTCAGTGTGGACCGGCGCAAACTGGCAGATGGGTGGGCAGCTGCTCTCCGTAGACGACGCGGCTCAAGAGTTTGAGAGGGCCGCCGGAGACGCTGACGAGCTTGTCCACTGGGCGGCGCAGGGCGTCGTAGGTGGTGGAAAACCGTTGGTCTCGGCTGTCCCAGCTGCTCATGGGTTGGCCCAAGCCGTTGTGGAGCTGCCAACGGTCACCTGCGTCAGCGTTCGCGCGGCCCAGGAATCTTCACCATGGTGGCTTCTGCCACCGTGTCGGCATCGGGATTCGAGGGTTGGCCGTGGATCATACCTGGGCCGCTTGGTGGGCTCGTGCTCGATCTGTCCTCAGTCTTCAAGACTCCGCCCGAGTTGCAGCGAGATGCGCTACCATCGGCGAGTGGTCAGCGGGGACGTGAGCACGCCAATGAAGTCACCGCGGGTGTTCATCTCGTACTCGAAGGACTCGGACGCACATCGAGAGCGGGTGCTCCTGTTAGTGCAGCGACTTCGGAAAGACGGGATCGACGCCTGGTTTGAGGAGTTCGAGGACTCGCCCCCGCAGGGATGGCCGCGGTGGAGGACCGAGCAGCTCACACAAGCCGACTTCGTTGTGCTGGTCTGCACAACAACCTACCGCCGGTGGTTCGAGGGCCAAGAGCATCCCGGTGAGGGCCAGGGCGTGGCCTTAGAGGGACTGCTCACTAGCCAGCTGGTGTCCGCGGGCGAGGTCGACCTATCGCAGTTGGTGCCGGTCCACTTCGAGGGCGCGGCCCACGAGGTGGTACCGCGGATCGTGCGGAGCGCGACGATTCATCGACTCGAAGCCGAGTACGAACAGCTGCGCCTTCACCTGACTGGGAAGCTCGCCGAGCGGCCAGCGCCGCTCGGGACGATTGTATCGGCGCGCGTCCCCACCCTTGGGTTCTCACAACGATTGGCGAGGTTCTATAGATCACTCTTCTCGACCAAAGAACTTTCGCCGGCCAATTTTGGTAGTCTAAATCCCACTGGCCTACAGGAGCGGTTCGTGTCGATGACCGTGGCTGACCGGACGCCACGCATGTTTCCCACAGAGCAGACGGCCGAAGACGAGAAGAAAACTACGGGCGCTCGACTTCCACACGCCCGTCTCCCCTCGCTACATGGGCTCGACCTCGTCGCCTGGCTCGGTAGCAACGAGCGAGTGATCATCACCGCGCCAACCGGGCGAGGCAAGTCGACGGCGCTGAGGTTCTTGGTGCTACAGGCCCTCGAGGCTCAGGCCTCGTTTCGAATCACGAGTTGGAGGGACCGCATCCCGATCGTGGTCTCGGTCGCAGAATGGTCGAGGCAGGGCAAGCCACTCCCCGAGTTCATCTTCGACTGGTCCTACGCAAACGGCCTCCCAAAGAGGGATGCCGAATCGCTGCGCCAAGCGGTCGACGCGGGCGAGGTCATACTCTTGCTCGACGAGCTCGACGAGCTCGAAAGCAGCGACAGTTCTGTCGATCTTCATCAACTGCTGCGTAAAGCCAAGCATTTCGCCGAACAACGCCGGGTCCCCGCCCTAATTTTCTCGCGCCCCAACCACTGGAGCCAAATACGACCCGAACAGCATTGGCCCTCATGGTCGAGGGCGGAGCTCCTGCCACTGACGCCCGAGTCCCAGCGCGATCTCGCAACAGTCTGGTTCTCCGATCTCGATCAACACGAAGGTCGAAACAGTGACGAGAAGGTTTCGGCTTTTCTGGCCGAGGCGAACAAAATGAGCGGCATCCCGGAGTTGCTGGCCATCCCTCTCGTCCACATCGGGATCATCACCCTGTTCCAGGCTCACCGGATCTTCCCCGTGAGCCAGCACGACACCTACGACAAGGTCATCGGCCTCATCCTCAGCCAGGCTACGGGCCGCCATGCCGTGCCAGGCCCCCACGTTCTCCACGTTCTCTTCGACTTTCTGTCAGAGGTTGCATTCTTCTCCCTAGCCGGCGGTCGAGACCGCAACCCAACGCGACCCGAGATCATCGCGCTCATCTGCGTGTATACGCCCCCAACGACTCCCGACCGACCTCTGAGCCTGACGGACGCCGACGTCCGAGATCAGCTCATTCGACTCGTCGAGGCGGGAACCGGCATCATGGACCCAGCGGCCAACGGTGAGGAGTTCCAGTTCTTACACCGAGCGTTCCAAGAGCACCTGGCCGGCCGCTACATCGCAGTTCACCGGAGCGCACTCGGCACATTGCGTGAGAAAGCTTGTGACCCTCGTTGGCATCCTGTTCTTCTCTCAATGTTTAGCTGCCTCAGCCCCTCGGCCGCTGCGAGCACGCTCGACGCGTTCATGGCACTCGAACTTCGAGGCCGTTGCGAGCTAGCGAGAGAGGTGCTCACGGCGAAGGTCGTGTTCGGCCAGCCCCACCTCGCTATCGAGTCCGCGCTCAGGCACAGCGAGCACCTGTTTGAGGTCGCACAGCACCATGGCAGCCGTGCGCACCGCGAGGCCATAATCGAGGCCGTCGTCCGTGGCGTCGACAACAGTCAGATGCGTCTACATTGTGTCAACCAGGTAAAGAAGTGGTACCCCGGAAACATCGGCCCACAACGGATGTTTCCGTACCGCCCCTATCAGATCATCGGAACATGGCCTCAGACAGGTGAGTGTGACAACGCGCTCCTACGGGGACTGCTCTCGGGGTCTGACGTCGACCGAGGTGACGCAGCATCCGCTCTGATCAAGCGGCTATCCAACACATGTTTGGCCCAATCATACACAGCTATCAAAAATCGTGTATTCTCGGTCATGCACGGCTACAGGGATCGAGACTCCGTGGCTGCTGCGCTCCGAGTCTGGGTCGAGTGTTTCTGCAGTGACCATAGGACCGCGGAGGTCATCGAGTTCGCCGATGCCTGCAATGACCGAGAGCTTCGAATTATCGGGAGCGTCGCCAAAATTCGATTTAACCAGAGTCACACGATAAAGGACATGCAGTTGGCGATCCGCGCGGGCCGAGACCACCTCAGCGGCTGGGTCCAGCCCTACACTATCCTGCATGAGGGATGGCCTGACTGCGTGCTCGTCAAACACATCGCCATCGACTCCATCGGTGCGCCTCCAAACTCCGGGGGACTGCAACAAACACTCTGTGCAGCACTGCTGGCGAGCCGAGATGAGGGGGACGATGAAGTCGCTAAGGCGTTGGCACGGATGTTTGAGGACGGCCCTTCGTTCGTAACAACCATGATGCTAAACTCTTTCGATGCCCCCCTTTGCTTCCACCTCGCCCGCCATGCGCGGGAGTCTGAGATCTTAGCGGAGACTCTGTGGGACTGGATCAACGGACAACATCATTTTCAGGAATACGGTAGCTATACACTTGCCGGGGAACTAGGTGGGCAGCGCGGAAAAGAGTATTTGCTCAGAACACTCACCACTGACAAAGCAACGCTCGATGGACCGGTAGTGATCTTGCTGCGCCACTGGCGGGACGACGCGGGGGTCGCTGCTGCGTTGCGCGATTTCGCTCATTTGATGACTGCCGGTGCGTTCCGGTCTGCTCACTTGTTCAACCATTTTCTCGATCGACAGGAGGCGCTACCTCTGCTTGAGGACATGCTGAGTAGAGACGGTTTCGCACGTGGCAATGTGATCCTCGGCTTGAGCGAACTCCTCGACGACACCGAGGTCGTCGAGCGGACTCGGCAAACCATCGGCCTTGAGCACGAGGCACTGGCCAAGGCCGGCGCCTTAGCGAGCTTGATCCAAACCTGTGCCAAGACCGAAGACGACGTCCGGACCATCGCCCTCGCGGAGCTCGACCGTGACGATGGTCTCTGGGCCGAGGTTGGAACCACACTCGCCGCCGACGAGCATGTGCGCGCGTGGGTCTTGCGATGCGCGGACTGGTTGGCCACCGAAGACCGCCGATCGATGCTCAGCAAACTCAGTGAACGAGCCCCGTCTGACACCATCGTCGCGCGGATATGTAAACCCTGGCGCAAGGATGGCGACAACACATGCCAAACGCTTGGAGCACTGTATTTCGCCGATATGGAGTATCGAGACCACGAGCTGTCGCAAGCGGATACTCATGAACTGTGTGTGGACATTCAGGGCAAGAGCATGCTCGCCGACCGCCGCAAAGAGGCGAGCGTCACGATGTTGCTGCGGCATGGAGGGCCCGCACGACTAATCGAGCACCTCCAGGGCAATGACTGCCAGATAGGGAAAATCTGGCATCCAGACCCCAATTGGCCATACATACGGGAAGTCCTGAATAACTGGACGACGCTACGAAATGGCCTTGGCGATCGATTCTACGATGTGTTCTTCTCGTCCGAGGAAGACGAAGTCTTCACGACGCTAGTATCGCTCTCGCCGGAGTACCCAGACTTTCATAATGATGTGTTTACTCGCCTCCGTTCGATCCCCAGGGATGAACCGTGGCCGAGCGCTATTCTAAGTTTCTGCCTCGATGACTCGAGCCTCCGTGATGAAGGGACCTCGCGGTTTTTAAATTGGGCTCGGCGTGGTGGTGGGAGCGACCTTCACAGCATCCTCCTTTGGAAGAAGTTTGCTGGCATCTATGCAGGTGACGCTCAGATGTTCGAACAGGTTAGCGCCGCCATCAACGTTCCATATGGGCCCGACGAGGGGGCCCTCGTCGGGCTGGCCGTGGGCTGGCCAGAGCAAGCCGAACTCGCACACGAGTTGTTCGAGCGAGGAGTTCATACCCTTGGTCCGCAAGTCTTCTATCGAGCAACCTGGGGGTCTCAGGAGGACTTTTTCGTCACGTTGCGCGAGATTGGTGAGGCCCACTTTGAGGGTGGGGAACAGTACCTGGCGGCGTTGTCAGAGGCGCTGGTCCTGCGATTGCGGCGAGACCGGAAGTGTGCGCTGGAGCTGGAGGATTTGGTCCTCTCCACCAACGTAGACACTTGGATGATCGCCAACGCCCCCTCACTCTTGGCCGCGGCAGGTAGGCTTTCCAGTGAGCTACGAACTTGGTGCGAAGCAAAAGCTGACGCAATGAGTACCGACATGGCGCTAGTAGCATTTGACATAAATAGCGGTGAACGTAGGACTGTCTGGGAAATCCTATACGAATTGGTGAGTTAGGCTGAAAGGATACCGTTGCCTCGCTAGCTCACACATAAGACTATGAAGGTCAGACCGTGACGGCCCAGTCGCCGGCCAAAGTTTACACAGCGGAGTCCAATCCTCAAGGTCCCCACGCTCACACTCCAGTGGGCGGTTGAGCGGTTCCCTCAGACTGGCCACCCTGCTACCCCCACACTTCGCGTCGCTAGAGCTCGCCTGGCGCCTGACCTGCTCAAGGATCGAGCGGCAGGTCCATAGGCTTACCGAGCGGCGCTGGCGAGATACACGGCTGCCTGGTCAGTTGGCGGTAGAGGTCCTCGTGGCCCTTAGGCCAGCGGTGGTAGGTATAGGGACGCAGAGCCTTCGGGATGTCGTCTGGGCTACTGCCCTCGAACAAGATCGGGATGAACTTGTCGTTGATCGACTTCCGCTCATAGAGTTCCTGCATTACGCGCATGCCCTCCCAGTCCGCGCCGTGGCCCTCCGGCGCGGCCTCGTTGCCCTCGAACCTCCGCATGTAGGTTGTCGAACACACGATCAGCACGAAGTCAGCGGTGTCGATCTGCGCGTGCATCCACCTCGGCCAACCTTCCGCGGGGGCCGGGACGAACTGATCGATCTGACAAATGATGCCATTTTCACGCAGTTTCTGGGCCAAGTTGAGCGCACGCGCCCTGTGGTCCTTGGAGTCGTGAGTGTAGCTGACAAAGGCTCGGATGTCGGTCGAGGTCATGACGCTGCTGGCAACGATAGCACGAAGTCGAGGGGCTTGCGTGGCTCAGGCGGCGAACTCGGGTTGAGCGGACCGAGCAAGGCCGACCGCTATCGTGGGGCGGGGGAATGAGCGCGACTCGCAGAAAGGATGAAGTCCAGGGGGCTCCCGGACCCCCGACAACCGGCTTCTGTTCTCGGCCGACGTCAAAGGTCAGCTCCGGGTGTGACACCAAGCTCTCCTCGGTGAGCCCAAGCAGCCGGTCGCCCACGAGCGCGAGATCTGGTGCCACGTGGTCAACCCCGATGGTCGGCGCATGACCTCGGGCAGCGCCGATCGAAAGGCCAAGCTGTGGACGCGCGAGCCGGAGGGCGTGTCGTGGGTCAACGGGCTCGCCTCGCAGGCCTTGTCATTCCCACTGTATGCTCCCGGATGTGGGCCTCAACGGGAAGCAACGGCACTCGACCATCGGGAATGTGGATCCGATAGTGCATCAGCATGATTGATGGGTATCGCGCCCAAATTCTAGCGATCTGCAATCGTCGAGTCAAGGATGATACCCGTCGTAAATGGATCTCGCGTTCGGCCAACAACATCACGGCGGTTGCCAACGTCGGGCTCAAACTGCAACCTCGCGTGTCGCGCCGATCCCGGTGAGCGGAGGGCACTCGGGCGTGTATGAATCGCCCACACCAGGAGGTTCTCCTCTGGCGGGCGAGGCCCAACCTCACCCCCCACCAGCAACGCTATGAACGCAACAACAAAGACCCCCACTGCAACCAGAGACACCACAGTTTTCATCCACAACACCATATCGCCAGCATCGCGGGGGGTCCTGTCGACGAACGGCGCATCTGTGTTTCTTCCACTGGCGCGCGCCCTGGCCCGAACGTGGGAGAGAGGCTTGATCTCGTCATGGGTGGCATGCACGACCTCGAGCGCGGCCAGAAACTCGGGACTGCGCAATACCCTCCCCTTGGACATGTCCCGCGCCAAGGGCAGGTCGATCGCAGCAGAAAACCTCGATCGACAGCTTGGCAGTATCTGGGTCTCGAGCAGCATGCCGCGCGACAGCACCCGCAGGTATCCGAGCTGTAGGTCGTCCGAGAGCCCTGCCCTACCGATTGTCTTACCGTCAAGGGACAGGTCGACTTCGAAGTAGGTCTTGGTCAACAGCGGGCGACCCCAGATGGGGCGGCCGTCCAGGTAGACCGGAGTTTGGTCGAAGCCGCAGCGCTCGGCGATCAACGCGTGCTCGCGGCGTTGACCGAGCACGGACTTCATTCGGTCGCCCACGGCGGATGCCTCATGTACGCAGATCCGCATCCCCGGTCTCGCGTCCTCCAAGACCGCTGCGCTCGCCTGCTCGCCGAACACCTGCCGAAATCCGCGTCCATCGGGGCCTACGCTCTCGATCACGATTGCCCGTGATCCGAGTCTCAACGCCGCGAGGATGCCGACCGCGAGCTGCACCAGCGCGCGTCGTGGGACACCTTGGTCTGCTTCAGTGGCGGTGGACACGTTGGAGACCAGCACAGTCAGGAGCCGCCCGAGCACCGTTGGGGGGATAACGATCGGCGCCGGACGATCGAAGGCGACACGAACTCGACCGGGCTCGACGTCGAAGCGCAGCCGGGTCGCACCGGCGATCAATCCAGCCTCGGCAAACCTCAAGATGTAGGTGTGTGGATCGGCGGTTTGAAAGCGCTCGAGGGTCTTGAACGCGCCGACACTATCGATATCGAACCCGCCTTCGTCGACGAACTCACCACCTGCTTCGAGTTCGCTGATGAGGTCTGCGACGACCGAGTTCTGTTGTTTCTCCACGGGCGTCGCTCCTGGTTCCTGTCCCTAATCGGCGTCGACTTCGCTGGACTCACCCATCCGGCGCCCAGCTCGCACCATCCGGGTATGGACGGTGCCCCCTCTGTTAGGATCGTTGCCGCCTAAACCGTGCCAGCCCCTGTGTGTGGCGCTGCGCCACCTCGGCCAACGGGCCGGCCGCGGCCCGTTGGCCTCCAACGTTTCCGATCCCGCGCCCGGTTTAGGTCGCACTACCGTGACAGAGGGGGAGTGCGTCATCGGCACAGCTCCTCCTCCGGCAGGTCGATGAAACGGACAAAGCCGGGACCTGTACCCCACAGACCGGGCGCCGCCATGGGCAGCCCGATGTCCCACCCCTGAAAGAGCGGCCAGGGCTTCCTCTTGTCAATTTCAAAACGAGTTGGGTCGGAGAGGTCGAGCATGACCGCCAACGCCCAGCCTGGGTTCGAGGGCCCCTTTCCCCCCTCACAAGCGTAGTCAAACTCGAGTGTCCACTGCTCGAACTCCGCGCGCTCGATCTTACCGATCGGATCGAGCTCGAGGGTGACGCGAGACTCGATCGAGCCGGCATAGTCTTGGTTCGACTCCTCGCAGGCCTGGAGTTCCTCCATCTCCTCTTCCTCGAACTCGAGTTCGCACTCTCTGTACTCCGAGGGCTCGTTCTCACGATCGTAACTGGCGATGGCCGACAGAAACGGATCTTCCCACTCGAACACCCAGAGGTCCTGCTCAATCGGACGGCCCTGCTCGTCGAGTTCCCAGTTCCAGATCACGGCACACTCCCCCTTGGTCGTCTGCTGGGGAAGGCCGTCAGCCCCGAATTCGAGGCGCAGCTCGGGCTCGTCACCTGAAGCGCGGCGAACGAGTCCGGCGTCCGAATGTTCGTAGTGGGAGTGGGTCGGCGAGCCGAGGTCGGTCATTGTGAGCAGCTTGGGAAGGGCCGCTCGCCAGGCCTCGACCATGGTTGGGCGGGATCTCTCTGGGCAGCTTTGCTCAGAGGAACCCGATAGGCAGTCTTGGTGGGGGAGCTGGGAACGAATGTCCGCCCAACTTCGCTCCCAACGCCGGACGCTCACCCCGGTCTGCATGTGCTCGTACTCCTCTCGCACACTCGGAGTGCATACGTTGGCGGCGCTCCCCCAGCCGCTCATCGTCCATGACGCGACACGCCCCAGGTCGTCGTAGGTCCACTCCTCGAAGCGGCTGGGAGGGGCACCATCGAGAAAGCACAGGTCGTTCCAGGGACGGGGCAGATCGCTGATCTCTTCTTGGTCGAGGGTGACCTCATGTCGGACGAGATGGTCGCCGTCGTAGGACCAGGTCTCCGTCCAAGATGTCCACTCCGTCCAGGACCACCAAAGATGGTCTCCACGAACGAGGATGTCGGCATTCACGACCCGTTGGTGTTCGTCGTAGCCCAACTGGAGAGCGAACTCCTTGCTCGTGAGCTCGTCCTCGTAGGGGTAGTTGTGGTGGGTGTACTCTCCCTTGACCGAGCAGGGACCGGAGAAGGGAGCGAGCTCGCGCGGTGGCCAAGAAGGGTCCCGAGCATGTCCATGCCCATCCTGTGTCTTTGCAGAGGGCGGCGAACTCGGCCCCACCGAGATGGGATCGGGCCTACAACCCACAAGCAAGAGGGACATGGAACATAGGCTCAAGCCCAGTCGTGGCTTCAACGTCATGGTTCTCCGTCCGCGCTGCGCCCGTCAAATCGAACAAAGCGGGCTGCGCCTCGCTCCCACGCAGCGGCGGTCTCGAACAGATGCAGCGCGCACAGACTGTAGCGGTTCTTGCGCTCTACCAAGACGTTGGACTTGCCCTCCCAGGCCCGAAACAGCCGCTCCCCTGGAGGCTCCGAGAAGCTCCCACTCAGCGTGACTTGCAGCTTGGCACCGTCGACTTCGAGAGTGGCCCCCGTGGGCTTGCGGATGAAGGTCTTTTTGTCACCCGAGCGCTTCACGTCCACGTCTACGACCTGTATGGCGACGCCAGCATCTTGAATGGCGATCCGAACTCCCCCGACTCGGTCGGAGAACTTGGAATTCGAGTAAGCGCAAACATAGCTCACCTCGAGAGAGATAGACACTCCCCCCGCGGTCAGGCCCTCGAGGGTCTTCTTTGCTGATAGATTCCCCTTCCCCCAGGACGCTGAAGCGAGCACGCTCTTGTTCTTACCTTTCTCGAGGATCTCGATTTTCAGGGTCTCGACAGCGTCACACTTACTCGCGGTGGTTGGCTCCACGTCTTCCTCACGTAGGGTCTCGTATTGGAGCCTCTTCGCACCCCCTGGATCGTTGATGATGAAGCGCGGCTTGCCACCAACGAGCCGGTAGCCCACCGCCAGGGTGTAGTGGCCACCATCCTTGTGTTGGTACGCGCCGCTCTTGAAGTGCGCGATTGCAGGTAGACCCCGATCGAGATGACACCTGAGTTCTTCTTCCCAAGACGCAGTCGACGAGAGGCTGATGACCTTGACCTTCAGCCCTAGGCGCTGAGTGAGCGCTGAGGTCAGTGGTACAGGTTTCCAGGCCTCCTTGCAAAACTCCGGGCTCGGTTCGGGGGTGAAGCGGTACTTCCAGACGGGGTTCCCTTGGTCGTCGACCATGGCCACGATCTTGGAGTCGCCTCCCTCGAGCTTCTTCTGCCAGCGCATCTGCCCGCGCTGGAGGTGGACCTTGTCTGTGACCGCCCCGCTCTCTTGCCGCAGCCACCAGATCACACGCGTGACCCAGTGGTGCGCGATCTCCTTGGCCGGCCGAAAGTAGTCGTCAAATGCGGCGTTGTGCGTGTCGGGAGGGGTGTCCGACCATGACTCAGGGTCCAGGGCCCTGGGGGTTTTCTTCCTCTTGACGGCCTTGGGGTCGAGGCTTGGGTCAGACTCCCTAATCGAAGCAGCGAGCTGTTCGAGTTCGCCGTTGCTGATCGACTTGGTGTCGAAGCCGATTTTGCTCAGGCAGTTGCTCGTGGTCAGGACGCTCACAGCTTTCCACTGCCCCCCGACGGTATCAGGCTTCTTGTAGGGGACCCGCGGCCGGAACTGCTGGTCCAAGTGGCCACCAGCGGTACGGTCGTAGAGGGTCTGCCAGCTAGCCTCTGCGGGGGCCTCGTCTCCGCCCGAGATCTTAACCTGGAGGTAGCGCATAATCATGGTCAGCGTGGCGATCGAGCAGCCTGACTCGGTGACGACCATGGGCTGTCCGTTGCGCATGGCCACGATGACCGAGCCCCAGTTTCTGTTCTTGGTTGCCTTGCTCCCGTCGTGGAAATGACTGAGGATCATGTCCGTCATGCCGCTTTGGGACCCTGTCCCCGAGCCGGCCTGACTCAGGGGTTCGACGGCGAGCAGCAGGTCCGTCCGCTGACGGACGACGTGCATTTTTGAGGTTGCTAGCGCCTCGCCCTCTGGGAAAGCAGCGTCTTTGATGATGAAGAACAGCTCGTAGAATGAACCATCACCCGTTCCTTCGACGACTTCAAAGCCCGAGGGGGGAACCGTGACCCAAAAGGCCTGCTCAGGCGCTTCACCTTCAAAGAGCAAGCCCACGTGGTCGTTGCCCTGGCTCGATATAAATTGGGATTCAATCTCCCCCCGTACGAACAAACGCCCTTTGGGCCGAGATGGGTGCTCCTTTAGTTCCCCAACGATGATCGCTAGGAGATCGGAGTCAGGCGCGTTCCCTTTTTCGTGGGTCTTGGCGTCGCTAAGGTAGTCATCAACGTCATATTTTTGAGCGTCACTCTCCCAAACTTCGATGACGACCTTTGTCGGGGCGGAGTCAGGAGCTTGCTCGATGACGATCTCGTGGGGAATCGCCACCGTCGGCCTATCGGGGGCATTCCAGCGCAGCTTCCATTTCTGCTTGGATTTTTTCTTGGAGTTGCCCATGGATTTGGCCTATTCGGCTCCCTCGCTGTCATCGTCCTCGTACTCAGCCAAGGACTCATCGTCCGACTCGATCTCGTCGATGAAGTCGTCGGGGCCGGCCTGGGTGAAGATCTGCCAGGCGTCGTCGTAGATGCGCGGTCCGTGGGCTGGTGCTTCGCCAAGCCCTGGCATGCGCTGGACATCAGGCCGATCGTCGGCGTAGCAGAGGCCCGCATAGCGGGCTCCCGCGACGGTGAAGCTCTCGCCGATCTGGACCACGTAGTCCCCGGGTGCGACTTCCACCTCCCGGAGCCGGCCGTCGCTGTCGGTCGTACCCGAGCGCCGGAAAGTCTCGTTAGGCACGGGACCCCACAGCTCGTAGTTCGCACCTGGGAGGGGCTCACTAACCCAGTGGTCACGCAGCTGAACCCATACCTCGTAGTCGCGCAGGCCCTCGTAGCTGTGTGGGTCCGGTGGAAGGTACTCGGGCAAGTACTCGCCCCGGCCGTAGATGTCGACGCCAGGCGGGTCGTCGGCGAGCTCGGGGGCCTCGCCCGGGTCAAAGAAGAGCAGCTCGACGCGGCGGTTGTCTTCGAGGGCGTGAACATCCAGACCGATCGCCTCCGCAGGCCAACGCTCACCGCAACCGAGGATCGCGGGCCCGAGGAAGCTCAGCTTGGCCCGGAGTTCGGCGAGTTCGTCGGCATCGCAGCCCAAGCGAGCCTGGAGAGCGCGATCATAGAGGGCTGCGATGGCCTGCCAGTCGGCGACGTTTTGTTTGACGTGGCGCTCGAGGGAGATACCGAACTCGGCAAGTTCTTGGTTGCAGCGCAGGCGGAAGGCGTCCCGCGCCTCCCGGGCCTGGGCATGCCACTCGTTGTCGAGTTCGCCTGGATCACAAGACCAGTCAAACTCACGCGCTGCCCACCGGTGCACCGTCTTGAAGTCGGCGCGCTCGAAGTGTTCCTGGCAAAGCGCCGCCCAAACCTCGGCGTCACCCGATAGGTAGGCCGCCACGTTCTCGGCTCGCTCTCGGGAGAGCTCGAGGTTGTGGGCGTCCGAGCCTGCCGAGTCCGTGTGACCGACGACCAGCACCTGCTTGTGCGGGTTGGCGTCGACGAAGCGCAGGGCCGCTGCGATCACGTCGAGGCCGCCGAGGTCGTCGCGGGGGTGCTGCTCGTGGACCTCCGCCTCTCCCCTGGCCTCGCGTGCACTGGGCAGCAGCAGCGAGCGGTCCGTGGCAAAGCCCACATCCTCGAACTGTAGGATGGTCACCCGGCGGCGCGGAGGCAGGTTCGTGGGCGCTTCGTCCCGATAGCTAGGCTGGTCGATGGCGATGAGCTCGACCTGGAAAGGCGCCTGACCTCGAGTGACGAACTCGCCGCTAACGTCAACCTTGCCGTCCCATCCGAGCGAACCCGAGCCGTCGCTCCTCTCGTCCGCGCTCAGCTCGCGCCGGTGCAGGGGAGGCTCAGGCTCATATCGGCTACGGATCCGCAGCTCGACTCGGTCCCCGACGAAACCGCGGAGGAGCGTGAGGATCTCGAGAGTCTCGCCGCGAGGAGGGCGAGGCTCGAAGACGGGCGGGCAGTCGGTGATGAGCAGCGAACGCTCGAGCTCTCTCGTTTCATTGGTCAGAGGATCGGCTAGAGGTGGGGCCGGTCGGGGCCACTCGAGCCTGCCGTGAAAGGCATGATAGCCCGTCGACAGTGGTTCGCTCATCACCGGGCTGAGCCGCATGGTGCCCCGGTCGACCGCCGCGAAGATCTCAGCCTCCGCCTGAGACCTGTCCCGGCCGACGACGATGAGCCGCCCCTCGAAAGCCATCCAGCGCCGGATTCGGGAGAGCAGTCCCGAGTCCCGCGCGAGCAACCATCGGAGCTCACGATTCGCGCGAGCCCGGTCGAGGCCCTGCACGAGGGGATCGGTGCTCAGCTCGAAGCGGTTGAGGCCGTCTCCGATGAGCAGGGTACGTCTGCTCAAGGACATGGGGGAGGATATCAGGGACCCAAGGCGCATGCCACCGTCATCGTCGATAATTATGGGATTGGCATACCACTGGTTGCTCAGTGCACATTCCAAATGGAACTGAGTCATCGAACTCTCGTATTGGCCACTCCTACTTGATAACAGCGGACGGCGCTGGCCTGCTCCTTCGGCTCGGCCTCGGAGGGTTCACGGAGGCCCGTAGCAATTGTATTGCATGATCCATCCGAGGCCGAATATCCATGTCCTATCCTGAGAACCATCACGAGCCCATCAGACTCGGGACACCCGCAGTATCACCATCGAGCCGGCCAACATACTGCGAAAAGGGTCTCATGGCTACGCGCTGGCCCGGCGGGCTTGCTCAGCCGCGATCAGTCGCTTGTACTTGAGGGTTCCAATGAGGACAAAAATGAGAAAGGGGATCGCCATGATGCCAGCCACGGCGGGGGTCGGGAGCTGAAAGAGGAGATTGAGGTCGGTGGGTATTTGAGGCAGGAGCACTGACATCGCGACGTAAACTCCCCCCAACACCATGATCCGTGGGTGACGCCAATCGTTGAAAGGCTCTTGAATATCTGTCCAGGTCACGAGGGTGTCGAGCTCAGGAGAGTCCTTCAGCACCTCGTAGTCTCTCTCCATTCTCCTCGTGACAAGGTTGACCCCGACCATGAGGAGCAATATCAAAGCGATCACCACCCAACCGACGAGGTCGGAAACGGCGTCGAAGGTGAGGTTGACTGCGGTCGCACCCAAGATAACCACGACGGCGGCTGTGTTCAGCCATGCAATACGTCGGGTGAGGAAGGGTGCTCGTTGGGCGACGATTCCAGATTGGGTCGCCCCGTAGGGTGTGGTGGGTTTGTGTTTGTTCATATCTTGTCGTGTCTGATTCCAATACGGGGATCGAGGCAATAGCGTTCTGGGAATCCTACTCCGGGTCGGGCTCGCCCACTCGGCACCCGGCCCGCACCATGCGGGTACGAAGGGTGTTCCGGGCGAGCCCGAGCGCAGCCGAGGTCGCCCGCAGGGAGGAGCCGTGACGCCGAAAGGCGTTGGGCAGGGCGATCCTGTCGAGCTCAGTGTGGAGCTCTTCATAGCGGAACGAACCGCCGTCGATCATCGCAGACAACTTGCGCCCGGCGGGCGCGGGGGCCCCCTCGAGGCGGAGGTCTCGCTCGAGCAGCTCGCCCCCGTGCCCGGCGCGGTTGTAGACGGCGCGGGCGACCGCGTTTCGCAGCTCTCGGACGTTGCCTCGCCAGTCGT
>CAYVJQ010000147.1:0-16664 GCA_964451725.1 uncultured Nannocystaceae bacterium
CATGCTGATCATGCTGATCATGCTGATCATGCTGATCATGCTGATCATGCTGATCTGTGTGAACCGAGAGCGGGCATGCGGGCAGCTCGAGACCGAGGTCGAAGTGGGGCGCCAGACCGCCGCGCTCAACCACAAAGCGGGCCAGCTGCCGGTCCCGCTCGGCGATCGCGGCCTCGATCACCGCCAGACCGGCGGCGATCGGGATTCGCTCCGGGTCCGCCGCGTCGAGCCTGGGCAACCGGACCGCCCGGTACCACTCACGCAGGGCGAAGAGCTGGGCCACGAAGCGAATATTCTTGCCCAGCCGGGGCTGCATGCGATCGCGGAAGCCGGGCCGGACCACCCGCTCGATGGGCTTGGACCCGCGCAGCACGAAGGCCCCCTCCCCCACGTCCCTGCGCAGAACCTGGCCGGCCCCGGCGATCGCCCCGAAGCCGACCTCGCTCGGGCCGACCAGGCCCGCGCTGCCCCCGAGGAAGATCCGGCGCTCGCGAAGAAACACCCCCCGGGTGACCTCTCCTATCAGCGAGGGCGTCGCCTTGTCGCCGCGCTCGCCCCAGGGCGTGAAGTTGAAGTGGATGAAGCCCGAGCCGACCTCCGAGTGATCGCGGCGGGAGGTCCCGCCGCTCATCAGGCAGTCACAGAAATTGATCAGGCTCCCGAGGGTCACGAAGGGCAGCAAGATGGTCTGCTTGAGACCCACGCAGTGGGCCGTCGAGGCCTGCTCCTCGAGCAGGGTCCCCGGGCGCACGTGGGCGTTGGCGCCGAGCTTGGCCCCGCGCAGCAACACCGCTCCGCGCACATAGCCGCTCGCTACCTCGGCCCCCTCGGCGAGCGCCGAGTCGACGATCACCGCCGGGCCCTCGGTCCCCACGCGCACCCCGGCGCCCAGAAAAGTCTCCGCCCCCTCGAGCCGGGTCCCCGGGTAGAGCACCACGCCCGCCGTGATCCGGCGGGGCTCGACCTCCGGGCCCACATAAGTCTGACGGCGGTCGACCACGGTCACGCCCCGGTCCACGAGCGCACGGATCCGGGCCTCCAGGTCGGCCTCGAGATGCGCTCGCCCGAGGGCCGCTTCGCGCGGGTTCAGGGGCGTGTCCGAGCGGCTCACGCGATGGCTATATCACGGCAGATCAGGTCGCCGGAGCGCCGTGCTAGCGTACCCGCGCGATGACCCAGCTCTCGGACAGCGAGATCAACGACGCCGCGCGCGAGGCCGGAATTTCGCCGGCCGAGCTCCGCAGCGCACTCGCCGACCAAGCCAGCGGCGCCCTGGTTCCCCAAGCGGGGAGCGGCGTCCTGTCCCCCTCACCCCGCGGCGTCTCTGCGGCCAACGCCGAGATCGCCCTCGACTATCCCCCCGAGCAGGCCGTGCGCGCCGTCAAGGCCCAGCTCGAGCGCCAACTCGGGACCAGCGGGCACATGCAAGCCTCGACCGACGCCGACGTCTACGACGAGCCCACCGGCGTGGTCTACCGCATTCAGGCCCAGAGCGACGGCGCCCAGGGTTCGCTGGTCCGCGTCGACATCGACGCGACCCCCATGCGCAGCCGTCGGACCCTCATGGGCATGGGCTTCGGCGCCAGCATCGGCCTGTTTGCGATCGCCGGATTGATCATCCCCGGGTTCATCGGCGCCACCTTGGTCGGTGGCGCGATCGGGCTGGGCGCCCTGGGCCTGTTCAGTCTGGTGACCGCACGACCGCGAGCCATCAAGAACGCCCGCGCGACCTTGGCCCACGCCCTGATCGAGGCCGAGACCGCTGGCCCGGCCGCTCTCCCGGCGACGCCCTCCTCCGAGCACGACGGCTACGGTCAGCGCGCCCTGCCGCCCGCGGGCCGACGACCCTGACCACCCCCGACCTCACTCTCACCGAACCCGACCACTCGCCGATCCCGTGTCAGAGTGTGGCCTGTGCTCGGGGCCTTCTCGATAGCCGTGTGGTTGCTCGGGCCCCCCGTACAGCGACCCGACCACGACGCCGCGCGGCCCCTCGCTCTGAACTGGTCCGCCCCCGACACCTGCCCGGGCCCCGGACCGACGCTCGAACAGATCGAGCACCTCGCGCCCGGACTCACACACCGCGCGGACAGCTCGGTCGAAATCCGGGTCGAACTCGAGCCGAGTCCAGGGGGGATCGCCCTTGCGCTCACCATCCACGACCGACACGGCGAGCTCCACCGCAACCTCGAGGCTGCCGACTGTGAAGAGGCACAGCGCGCCGCGTCGCTGCTGATCGCGGTCTTCCTCGACCCTGTCGCCAGCGCACAGACGCTGGGCCGCGCGCGTACCTCCGCCGCCCACGACGACCCTCCGCGTCACGAGCCCGAACCTGAACCCAAACCCGAACCCGAGCCCGAGCCCGAGCCCGAAAACTGGCGGTCCCAACGGGGAGAATCCAACTCCTCCCCGGCGCCCCAGGGGCTCCGCCTCGGCGTGCGTACCTTCGTCGGAGGGGGCTTCGGGCCCACAGACACAGGCACGGCCACCCTCGGCGGTGCCCTGGCCATCCTCGGCTCCAACTGGCGCGCCGAACTGGGTGGCGCCTGGACCCTCCCGCGCACGGTCCGACGCGGCCCCCAGCTCGGCGGGACCTTCGACGGGTGGTTCATCCTCGCCCGCGGCTGCTTCGTCCCGACCCTCGGACCTCGGGCTCGGATCGAGCTCCCCCTGTGCCCGACCCTCGAACTCGGTCGCGTCCACGGGCGCGGCGTGGACGAGCTCCCCGTCGCCCTCGAAGCCGCGTTCACCTGGTTCGCCATCGGTGTCGGGCAGGGCCTGGTTTTTGTGCCCATCGATCGCCTGGCGATAGGGGTCGAGCTCCAGCTCGCGGTGCCCCTCCAGGGCGGCCGGTTCTCGATCGGAGACCAGGAGATCCAGCGTCTCACCCCCGTCGGCGTCCGTGCTCTCGCTGGCGTCGAGCTGCGCCTTCCGTGAAGGAGGCCACAATTTCTGGACCGATACGAATGGATCGCGAGCGAGGTGGCCATGGGGATGCGATGGCCCTGCGCCACAGCGTTTCCCCCGCGGCCTTCGAGGCCGCCTACGAGGAGCACGTCGGCTTTGTGTGGCGCGCCTTGGCCCGCCGCGGGGTCGAACCCTCGGCCCTCGAAGACACGACACAAGAGGTGTTCCTCGTCACGCACCGGCACTGGGGCGCGTGGGAGGGGCGGGCGAGCATGCGCGCGTGGCTATGGGGGGTCGTCCGCCGTGTGGCTGCGACCCACCGCCGCACCCAAAACCGGCTGCGGCGCAAACACGGCTCGCTGGCCGCGCTCTTGCCCGCGCCCGCGCCCGGCCTCGACCAACGCCTCGATCACCGGGCTCGGCTCCGGACCCTCGCCGAGGCCATCGACCGCCTCGACCCCAAACTCCGCGAGGTCTTTGTGCTCGCCACGCTCGAATCCATGACCGCGCCAGCGATCGCCGAACTCCTCGATTGTAACGTCAACACCATCTACACCCGTCTACGCAGGGCTCGCGCTCGGATCAGCGCGGCCATCTCCGAGGTCGAGCTCGAGCTCGAGATCCCCGGGGCGACAGGAGGTCTCCCATGAGTCGCAAGCCAAATCCGGGATCGCTGCCCGAGCTCTCCCCTTCCGTGCCGGACGACTGGGATGAATTCGCCGAGCTGCGCGACGCCACCGGCCCCGACCTGCGGGCCCGAGCCCGAATATGGTCCGCCGTCGCTACCCGACTCGACCCAAACCCGGGCCCAGATTCCGGCCTGGATTCGGACTCGGAGATCGATGGACCAAAGCCCAGTCCAGAGACTTCGAGCGTCCCCCTGTCCAGTCCTGGGAGCACCTCCTTCGCCTGGATGGCCAAGGTCGCCACCGCCACCGCCGCCGTGACTGTGGCCGGCCTGGCCGTCCTTCGCCTGGCGGTCCTCGCTGTCCGCGCGGTCGTCCCTGCCGACTCTCCCGCGACCCACGAACCGACGCCCGAACCGGTCCGAGCTGCCTCGGACACCCTCGATCTCAGCGACCCAAAGCGGGCCGTCCTCCCCTTTGCCAGCGACCCCGAGTCCGCTGGGTCCGCCGACAGTAGCGACCCCGGGTCCGCTGGAGATGAGCCTGGGTCCGCCAGCAATGACCTAAATCGGGCCGCTGGAGATGACCCTGGGGCCGCTGGAGATGACCCTGGGTCTGCCAGCAATGACCTAAATCGGGCCGCTGGAGATGACCCTGGGTCCGCTGGAGATAGCCTTGGAGATGACCCTGTCGGCAGTGGCGACCCTGGGTCTGCCAGAGCGGGCTCGGAACCTGGGACGGGAGACTCTCTGAGCGCAGAGCTCGAGCTCATCCGCGCGGCCCGCACGGCCTCCTCCCCCACCGCCACCCTCGCTCTGTTGGCGCGCCACCGGGAGGCCTTCCCTCACGGCCAGCTGGTCGACGAGCGGGAGCTCATCCGCCTCGAGGTCCTGTGCGCCCTCGGACGAACAGGGGACGCCCAACACAGCGCCGCGGTACTGCGCGAGAGGGGACACCTCGACGACTCTCGGATCGACGACGCTTGCCCGACCCTCTGACAAGTTCACAGCCCGCGGCGGGACCCCGCGAGGCGACGTCCTGAGTTCGGCCACGGACGGTACGGAGATCCGCGCGAGATCCCAGATGTGCCGGTGGTCTGAGCTCGCCCCCCTCTTGAGGACCCCAAATGAACGGATCACTGAGACCCGGCCATGTTGGAAGCAATGCGACTACGACGAGATCTCCCTGAATTTGGCCTGACGACAGTTGCCCTCACCACTGTGGCCTGCGTGTCTATCTCCCTCGGTTGCACCATCTCCTCCAAGGAGATCGGTCAGCTCGACGGAGACACCGGCACCGAAGACAGCGACGAGGATTCGGACGATACGACCGAACCCGACATCGAGGACACCGGCACCGACTCCGAGGATACCGACTCCGATACCGAGGATACCGACTCCGATACCGAGGACTCCGACTCCGACTCCGAGGACACCGGTATTTCTCCAGCGTGCAGCCAGGCCGTCGACGCCGTTTCGGAGCTCTTCGAAGATGACGGCCTGCAGTCCTGCGCCATCGTCATCCGCAACAGCTACCAAAGCGGCGAGTTCCTGGGTTGGAGCCGCGAATGCAGGGACAACGGGCCCGCACCGAGTTTGGGCGAAGCCCTGGCCCTGAGCACCTGGGGCGGTACGGACATCAGCCAGTCCGAGCACGACTACGTGCTCTACGCAGAGCCCGGCGACTTCGGCGGGCTCGCGGTCGTCGGTGAACACTCGGGCCTGGTCTTCGACGCGGGCATCGTGTGGGCCGGCACCGGTGACATCAATGTCCCCAACAGCGTCGCCGAACCCGCGACCCTCGGTCCAGACTGCTTCAGCCCGACCCCCGGCTTTGCCCTCGACGTTTGGTCCTACGACGTGACCAACTCAGAAGATCCCTTCACCCTGTCCGAGGCCAGCGAACTCACCCTCGATGCCCTGTGGAGCTCAGCCGTGTTCTACGGTCTACAGGGGACACCCGCGACGGTCTCGCTGCTCGTCTATCCCCGCACGATGGGCGCCTTCGATCCGAGCACCGCCGAGATCATCACGATCATCGACCCGCTCTGACCCTCCAGAGGATCCCGGCTCGCCTGTCCGGCCCCGAACGCGCCGGACAGGCGGGCCTGGATGGGTACCCTCAGCCTCGCGATCCGATCACTGGAATCTGCGCTGATTTACGGCCCTTGCCTGGCGACCCAAAGTTGGTCAAGTTCTCCTTATGCCTCGGTCCCAGCAAGGCTCCGCTCGTTTCGCCGCCTGGTCTGCGCTGACGATCACCTGCGCGCTGCTCTCGGGCTGCGATCCCTCGGCGCCCTTGTACGGCGACGGCGACGGCGACGGCAGTAACGACGGCAACAGCGGCGACAGCGGCGGCAACAGCGACGCCTGGTTCGAGGTCGGCCAAGGCGAGTTCGAGTGGGCGGAGCTCGAGACCCAGGGTCCGCTCGAGATGGTCCTCGGCGGCCAGGGCCTGCTCATGTTCCCCATGCCGATCCGCGCTGGCAGGTTCGCCCTGCCCGAAGACCCCAAAGACTACACCGACCCAGACATCCCGATCCTCGACATATACCTGGATGTCGAGGGCTTCAACATCGGCTTCGGTGGTCACTTTGCGCGAATCGCCAACTACCCCATGCCCTTCGAGATCCTCGAGGATGGCAGCTACGAGTTCATCTACGCGACCTTGTTCGTCCCCGACGAGCTCATCAACCCCTGCGATGTCGATGAGCTCCCAGCCACGATCCACGCGGAGCTCGAGACCGCCGAAGGCGATCTTTTGACCTTCGACCGGAAGGTCGTGATTCAGGTGCCCCCGAGCCTCGGCGACAACTGCATCGAGTAGGGTTTCACCATCTCGGCGCCTCGCGCCGGATTTTTCGTCGAGGGCAAGGCGCTGAAACGCCGCTGTACCGGGCGTACTGCAAGTTTCGGCAACACTGCCATCGGCGAAAGGGCCAAGCGAGGTGTCGTGAGGGGTTTCGCCACGGGCTGCTAGCCCTTGTGTCTGCCGCCGATGAGCTTGGGGGCCGCAAAGTCGAGGCGCAGGCTCCAGCCCATACTGTAGTGCAGCCCCTTTTCAGTGGTCACCTCGGCGACGTTGGCCGACCACAGGTAGTGGTAGCCCGCCATCAGGTAGGGCCCCGTGTAGAGCGGACCGACCAGCTTGATGTGCAGGTCCGCCATCGCCCGGCCCTCGACCCCCAAAGTCGCGATGTTGACCGCGGTCGGGTCCGTCTCGTCGTAGTAGAGATCCGAGAGCGCGGAGCCAAAAAACACATTGTTGAGACCGCCACCCACAGCCACATCGAGTCGCACTCGCTTCCCGAGACCAAACTCGTGGTCGTAGCCCAAGAGCAGGCTCCACATCCCACCGGGGCGGAAGAACTTGTGAAAGTCGAGCCACAGGTTGATACCCACGACCTCCGCATCGAGGATGAAACCATACTGGACACCGCCGAACTGGGTCGCCCCGAGGTCCCCCGCGCCCGAGGTCGTGACCTCGCCGTTGTCGATCGAGTTGGCGATCGACTTGTCACGGTCGAAGACCCCATCCTTGTCGCTGGTGCCGTGTGTGTAGCCGATACGTGGGGCGATGCCGAAGCGAAACAGGCGGAAGCCGCCGAGCTTCTTGTCGGTCTCGGGCTCGGGCTCGGGTTCCGGTTCGGGCTCCGGTTCGGACTCCGGTTCCGGCTCCGGGAGCTCCCGCCCCGCGATCGCAGGTGAGCCCGACGGTGCCGGGACATCGCCGACCGGCACCGGAGCCACGCTCGGGCTCATAGGTGCGGGTGCAGGTCCGATCGGTTGCTGCACGGGGGGGTCGGCCTGGGGCTCGGGTGTGACCTCGGTCTCCGGCTCGGGTGTGACCTCGGTCTCCGGCTCGGGTTTGGGTGGCGCCTCGACCTCGATGGGCTCGGCCTCCGGCTCGGAGGGCGACTCGACCACCTCGCCAGCTCCGGTCTCCGAGGGCAGGGTCGGAGGGGAGAGCAGGGCCAGACCCAAGAGCGCGGTAACAGGCATCGGCTAAGCCATGCCACGCGCGGCCGCGCAGCGCAAAGCCGCGCAGCGCAAAGACAGGGCCCCTCCGCGTACACTGCCCACCATGAGCAATACCCAACGCGAAGCCCTGTCCCTGCGTGTCGCGGTGCTCACCGTCTCCGACACCCGAACGCGGGCCGACGACGAGAGCGGCGCGGTGTTGAGCGAGCGCCTCGTCGAAGCCGGCCACACCCTGAGCGCCCGCACCCTGGTCAAAGACGACCTGCTCACGATCCGGGCCCAGCTCTCGACCTGGATCGACGCTCCCGAGATCCAGGTCGTCCTGGTCACAGGGGGCACGGGGGTGACCGCCCGCGACATCACCCCCGAGGCCCTGGCGCCGCTGGTCACCAAGCCCATCCCCGGCTTCGGCGAGCTGTTCCGGTGGTTGTCCTATGAAGAGATTGGCACGTCGACGATCCAGAGCCGAGCCGAGGCGGCCCTGTGCGCCCAGACCTACGTGTTCCTTTTGCCAGGATCTCCCGGGGCCTGCCGGACCGCCTGGGACCGAATTTTAGTCCAGCAGCTCGATATTCGGCACCGGCCCTGCAACTTCGCCGAGCTCATCGACCGGCTCTGAACCCCAAACCCTGAACCCCAAACCCTGGTCAGCGAACCGCGTCCTCGGTACCGATCAACACACCGCTGATCAGATCGTAGACCTGTCCGGGCACGCCGATTCGGAAGCCGAGCGCCTCGACCTGCCGGCGGTGTTCGGCGATGTCGTCTTCGTGGTGCATGAGCACCATCTTGTGGCGCACCGCCTCGGGCAGCGCCTCGAGCAGCCGAAAGGCGCCGTGGACCTGACCTGGGTAGTCGGTGAAGGTGCAATCGTGGAAGTAGATGTTGGTCCTGGGCTCGAGGGCGATCAGCCGCTCGGCGTCCACGATCGAGTCGCCGCTCCACCACGCGATCCGGCCCTCGCCCACGTCGAGCTCGAGGGTGCACGAGGGTTTACCCGGCACGTGCTCACTCTCGCGCAAGGTCACGGGCATGCCCCCACACAGGTAGGTCTCGCTGTGTCGCCAGGGCTGCTCGGCCGGCGGCTCGTGGGCGATGGGTTCGAGCACGTCGAAGTAGGACTCGAGCAGCCCCGCCCGGGGATCGTCGTCGATCTTGAGGTAGCGCAGCGAGGGCGCGAGCGACTCCCAGACCTCCACGCGCACGGCTCCATGAGCGACGAAGTCAGGCTTGGGACCTCCAGCCATGACCCCGGGGATGTCCGAGCCCGACTGGTAGTAGCGCTGAAAGGCGAAATCCTCGAGCCCGAAGATATGGTCTCCGTGGACGTGGGTGATGATCTGACCGGCGATATCGTGCCACTCGATCCCCGCGTGCCACAGCTGGTCCGGGGCTTGGCGCCCACAGTCGATCAACCAACGGTCGCCGGAGGGCAGCGTCACCAGAGAACAGGTGGTCCCATACCGACGAGAGAACGCTCCCCCGGTGCCCAGGAAGCGCAGAGTGGTCGAGCGGTCGGCCACGGCCGTCGCATTGTACAGGGTCGAGCGCAGATCCAAAACGCAGCGAAAATTCGAGCCGCTGACGGGCCTGGCTGCACGCTGTCCGGACGGCCGTGCAACCGGGGCCTGGGCTCCGCGCAGAATCGGCCCGGTCTCAGGCTGAGCCGGCCCGGACTCAGCCTGAGCCAACCCGGTCTTCAGGTGGATTCAGGCGGCAGCTGCTTGGACCTCGCCCGCGCGCCGGCGCCGGAGCGTGGTCAAGAGCGCCCAGAGGTTCAGCAACACCACCCCGAGGACGGCCCCGAACATGAGCGCCGAGGGCCAGACGTCGGCGGGGGCCTGGTCGACCATGAGCAGGTAGCCCTTGGGATCGATGTTCAACATCCGCTCGACGCGGAGCTCCTCGATGGCGTCCACGGGCACACTCAGGCGGCCCGCCTCGAGGACGATCGGCTCGAGCCGAGCACCCTCGACGACCCAGCCGGTCTCGGCCGTGTTGTCACCGTAGGTGAAACTGAGCATCCCACTCTCGACGAGCAGGTCACCCGCGTGGGCGAGGTAGGTCGCTCGCCGGGGCAGGACCAAGCCGCCTTTTTTGGGGTCGGCACCGACGAGGTCGTCGCCGCCGTTGAGGCGCCGGGTCAGCTTCTGAAACACCTCGACGTCCGGATCGTCACCGACCGCGACTGCGAACACCCAGACCATGCTCCGGCGCTCGACGAACGCGTAGGGTGCGCCCAGGGCCGAGATCGCCCCCTCGGCCTCAGCCTGGGTCTTCCAGGTCTCACGGCCGAGCTGAGCCAGGCCCACCGGCAGGCGGACCAATACCCTGACCAGCTCGTCGTCGCCGAGTTCGGTCGCCCCACGCTCGGCGGTCTCGACCTCGCGGTCGCGGCTGCCCGCGGCGACCGCCTCGACCACCGACTCGGGCACGAGATCGACGATGTCGATCAGCTCCTCGGCCGTAAAAAATTCTTTGATCTTGTCCCAGCGCGGGGCCCGATCTAGGCGCCGCATCCGACCTGTGAACTCGCCCGGAAATTGGTTGTTGACCTTCTCACCGACCCGCGGGACCCCGACAAAGAGCGAGGCGTCGGCCCCGACCACACGCAGGAAGCCGATCCACTGGTCGCGGGACTGCATCCGCGCGGCGTGCTGAACGTCGGGCTCGGCCTCGAGGTGAACCCACTCGTTGTCGAAGCGCTCGGTAAAGGCTCCGCGTTGATAGATATCCGCGACCGTGCCGAGCTCCCGGGGCTCGCCCTGAACCACACGCAGGAAGTAGGCGAAGTCGGCCCAGGTCGCTACCAACAGGAACAGGCCGACGACGATGACCGCCACCGAGATGATCGGCGAGCGGCCCCAGCCGAGCTTGCTGCGCAGGCCGACCTCCTCCTGGGTATAGGGGGTCTCATCGCCCCCCTCGCCCGCCGCGCTGGCCCGAGCGTCGGCGAGCTCGCGCTCAAAACCGTCACCGTCCAGACCATCCAGATCGTCGAGGTTCAGATCCTCGTTTTCCTTGGTCGCGGGGTCCTTGGGGTCGGTCACGGGCTGCTCGCTATACCATGAGGGACCCACCGGGGGAGTCTCAGCGCGGTGCACGAGGGGTCAGACTGTGGACCCGCGAGAAGGTTCCCACTCACTCGGTTCGAAACAGCCACAGATCTCGCCGCCGCTCGACCTTGTCCTGGTCGCGGATCACGATCGTCACCCGATTGCTGCCTACCGCCAGGGGCACCTCCGTGCTGAAGCGCAGCTGCTTGGCCGGCCCGCCGTCGAGCGCCCGGTTGGCCAGGTAGAACACTTTGCGCTCGGGCTGGGCCGGGCCGGCGGCGCGCACGGTCACGACCACATCGCGGACCCGGATGTGGTGCTCGACGAGACCCGCGATGGTCACGCTCGGGCCGGAGACGACCCCAGGACGCCCGGCGTCGCCCTCGCCCTCCGGGTCACCGTCGACGGTCTGTCCACCAGCCGTCAGCTCCACGAGCACGGGTGGATCGACCATCCGGTGGACCTTGGGCAAGGCCGTGATCGCCCCGCCCCCGGACTCGAACAGATCCTTGGGCACCCACAGCCTGCGCCCCTCGCCACGCGCGCCGTCGAGGGCCAGCCATCCGTCGACCTCCGCGGTGATCGAGAGCACGGACCCGGCTTCGAGTTCGGCGACCACCGGAGCCGAGCCGTCGGCGCCGTTGTAGACCCGGATCCCGTCCTCGCCCCGCGCGGTCCAGCGACTCGGGTGATCGCGGAGCACCGCCGCGTCCCGGCCGGGGACGATGCGAAACCGGAGCTTGTCGTCGACGCTCTCGCGCAGCACCGCGTCACCGACGATCAGCTCGAGCTCGAGCGGCAGGGCCGGATCGGCCGTCGGGGAGATCGAGATCCCGAACGCGCCGACGAAGCTGCCCTCCCCCGTCGTCCCGCCCTCACTCGACCCCAGCGCGCCGTAGGCGAAGGCTCCCTCCTCGAGCAGGCCCTGGCGACCCGAGAGATTGCGGAGCAAGACCCTCGCATCGGGGGCCTGACCCGAGCTGTTGTGGGCCCGAAACCCCAGCAAGACACGCTCCCCAGGCTGGAGCAGGCCGTCGCCGTTACCCGAAATGGTGAACGCTTGCTCGTCGGGCCACGGCTCATGGGGAGGCCGCTGAGGGCCCTTCGCCGCCAGGTGGGGGTCATCGATGATCCAATAGTCGAACGAGAACCGGGGCCGGGGCGCGCCGCGGACCGCGAGTTCGACCTCGGCCTCTCCGTTGGCGACCCCGTTGGGCTCACCGACGTGGGCGGCCACCGTCAGCGTGTCGACGAAGTCCGGGTGCCACGGCAGGACCTGGAGATCGACGTCTCGGCTCTCGCTGGCCCCGGGCTCGAGACGGCCGATGAGCAGCTCGATCCCGTCGAGTTCGTCGCGGCTGCAATCGGTGATCAGGTGGACCTGCTCGAGGGTCCGCTCGCCCGGGTTGTGGACCTCGACGTGAAGCCGGAACGGCTCCCCCGCGGTCCGTGGTCCGTCGCCGACGATGGTCGCCGCGACCTCGAGGGGGGCGTCCCGATCTTCGGGCTCGTCGACCGGCGACCAGTCGATCTTCCAGCGCTCGATACCCGCCCGCAGGGCCTCCGCCCGCGCCAGCTTCAGATCTGCGACGATCCCCGGTAGGGCCCCGAGCTGGGCCCGCCGACCCTCGTGCCCGACCAGAGCCAGGGCGACTTCGCGGGCGAGCCGGATCTCGGGATCCCGCATCTGCCAGGGGCTGTCCTCGTTCCCGGCGCTCGAATCGGCGCTCGAATCGGTACTCGAGTCGGGCGGCTCCCCGAGCAGGTAGCGCAGCGAGAGGCCCCGGCGGCCGATAGCGATCTCGGCGTCGATGTCGGCGTCGTGCACCGCCGAGGGCAGATGGGCCGTGCGCGCACGCTCGCGCCGACGCTCGAAACGCTCGATGTCGTAGAGCCGGGCCACACCCACGAAGTCGAGCAGCTCGACCGGGATCAGGCGCAGATCGGGGATCACACCGATGCTCTGGATCTTCCGATCCCCGGCCACCCGGTACTCGGCGATCGTCATCTTGAGGGCGACCTCCCGACCGTAGGGGGTCGCCTTGCGCAGCTCCTGGACCGTGCCCTTGCCGAAGCTCGAGCGCCCCAAGATCACCCCCCGATCGAGGTGCTTCATGGACCCACCGACGATCTCCGAGGCCGAGGCCGCGTTCTCGTCGACCAGGGTCACCACGGGTACGGACATGGGCAGGGCGAGCTCCTCGGTCGCCTCTTCGGACTCCCGGCCCGCGGCCGAGCGCACGATCACGAGCTCCCCCCCCTGCACGAACTGATCGAGGATCCCCACCGCCTGGCCCAGGAGCCCACCGACATTCCCGCGCAGATCGATGACCAGCCCGGAGAGTTCGCCCTCGGCCTGGAAGCCCTCGAGGGCCTCGCGCAGCTTCTGGGCCGTGTCCTCTTGGAAGGTCGTGATCTGCAGGTAGCCGACCCGGTCGGGAAGCATCTGCGCGATCACCGTGGGGATGGAGATCAGCCCGCGGGTGATCGTGATCGACTTGCGGGCGTCGCCACGGCGGATCTGGAGCACGACCTGAGAGTCGATGGGCCCACGCAGCAGGCCCTGGGCGTCGCTCGAGCTCAGGTTGACCGTCGACTGCTCGTCGACCTTCAAGATCACATCCTCGGCCAGGAGCCCGGCGGCCTCGGCCGGCGAGCCGGGCAGCACACGGGCGACCCAGATCCGACGATCCCGAGCGACGATCTCCGCCCCGATGCCCCCGAAGCTGCCCCGAGTCTTGACCCCGAGTTCGGCGCTCTCCTCTGGCGTCAGCAAGATCGTGTGAGGATCGAGGGGAGACAAAAACCCGTTGATGGCCACGTACTCGAGCTCGTGCAGGGGCTCGTCCTCGAGCGAGAGGACCTCGGCCGTGAACACGAGGACCTGCTCCAACAGGTCCGCCGCCGCGCCGAGATCGTCGACCTCGGCGAGCGGAAAATCCCTGCTTTGGTCGCGCACCGTGACCCCCAAGACCCGCTTCGCCCCCTCGCCGCGCAGCTCCGAAAAAAACTCGGGAGTGTGCAGGCCCAGGAGCTCTCCAGCCGTCTCCAGCTGGCCCCGTGGATCGAAGCGATGTTTGTCGAAGTAATCTTGGCGGACCACGTCGATCGACCAGACCAAGAGGGGAAAGCTGCGCTCGTCGAGGTTCAGCGCGGCGAGGCGCTGCTCGGGACTCAGCTCGGACAGGGCGTCCGACTCACCTTCTCCCTCTTCTTCTTCGGCCGACCCCACTTCGGGGACCGATCCGGCGTCGTCACCAGCGCGGCCCGCGTCACGCCTGGCGTCACAGCCCAGGCCTAGACCCAGACCCGCCAGACCCAGGGTCGACAGAGCCAGAGGGAGCAGGGTCGACCCCAGTCGCAGTGAGCGCATCGTCGGTCAGCATAGCGCAGCGGCCTGCGCGGAGATCTCGGCCACGAGCGGGCGGGCACGCGCCCAGACCGACCCCGAGGCCGGTTCGAAGAAGATGCAATATATAGTTTATTTGCTCTGAATAGTCGCCGAACGCTGATCCGGGGTCTCCTAAGATCTTGAAATTGTCGAATACTTGATTTGGCACGGGAACCGCATGGGATCCCCGTAGTGCGTACCTCTCTGCTTGCCGCGGCGCTCATCCTGTTTAGCGTCGCATGCGCCGATGCCCCGATTACGGCGGCCGATCTTCAGGCCGACGGCCAGCTCCGCCCGGGCTCGCAGCAGAGCGTGCTCGCGGCCAACAACCTCGCCGAACCTCAGCGCGCCGAGCGGCTCGCGGTCACGGGTGTGCTCGCCAACCAAGCCGAGGGGCCCATCGAGGACGCGACCCGCTTCGCCACCGGTGAGGGCATCTACCTCTACCTGCGCGCGGACGACCTGAGCCAGCCCCGACCCGTGACCTATGTGTGGACCCACGGCGAGACCAAGCGTGAGACCATGGGCTTCCTGCACCCCGCGGAGACCCTCTCCGTCGCGGCGAGCTTGCCCCTGGCCCAACCCCTGGTGGAGATGGACCCCGACCTCGCGGCCACTTTCGACCCCCGCGACCACGCCGGCAGTTGGCGCATCGAGGTCTACAGCGTCGAGGGCAGCGACCGCAGCTTGGTGTTCGAGCGCGACTTCGAGGTCATCGAAGCCGATGCCTTCGCCGCCGAGGCCCTCGCCGCCGAGACCCTCGCTCACGAGCCACACCGAGCGATCTGATTTCCTCTCATTTCTTCGTCCCATCGATTCGAGTCGAGCGCCCGCAGCCCAGCTGCGGGCGTATTTATTTTTTTGTTTTGACTCGCCCTGCCCGCGCCGTAGCATCGCTGCGATGGCGGAACACAACGACGACGGACTGCGACCCGAAGAGGTCGAGGTCTTCGCCCGCGGCCTCTGGTACCTGGCGACCATCGACGGTGACGCCGACGCCCGCGAGGAGGCGCTGATCAAAGAGTTCCTCACCGACGCCGGCAGCGAGCTGCCCTGGGAGCAGGTTACCGCCGATGGGTTTCAGCCCCTCGAGGTTGCGACCACACTGGAGAGCGCCCTGCTGCGCCGCGTATTCATGAAGATCGCGGTCGCCCTGGTCCACGCCGACGGCGTGTACACCGACAACGAGCGCCAGGCGATCGGTGAGTTTGCCGACGTGTTCGACTTGAACAACGCCGAGTTCGGCGCGATCGAGCAGGCGGCGAAGAAGGTCGACCTCTCGGCCGCGGAATGAAGCTCTGTGCTCCGAGTTGTGCGCCCTGCACCAGGCGCGCCCTCTCCACCTCGCACGCCCACCCCTGGGCCCAACACGAAAGCGAACGACAGCTATGGGATTGATGGACCTGATCCGTAACGAGCTCATCGAAATTATCGAGTGGCTCGACGACACCAACTACACGCTCGTCTGGCGCTTCCCCGACAAGGATCACCAGATCAAGAATGGCGCCAAGCTGGTGTGCCGCCAGGGGCAGGCCGCCATCTTGATCAACGAGGGGGTCATGGCCGACGTGTTCGGTCCGGGCACACACACCCTCTCGACCCAAAACATGCCTGTGCTGTCCACCATCAAGGGGTGGAAGTATGGGTTCGAGAGCCCCTTCAAGGCCGAGGTCTACTTCATCAACCTCCGCCAGTACCTCGACCAAAAGTGGGGTACGCCCAACCCGATCATCATTCGTGATCCAGAGTTCGCGGTCGGCAACCGCCCGGGGCGCGTGCCGATCCGGGCCTTCGGCTCCTACAACTTCCGTATCGGCGACCCGAGTGTGTTTTTCAAAGAAGTGGTCGGTACCAGCTCGACGGTGACCACCGACGACATCGAGCGCTTCGTGAAGAGCCGGGTATTGCAGGCCTTCGGCAAGGCCGCGAACAAAGCCAAGATCAGCGTGGGCGACATCGCGGGGCACGTCGACGTGCTCGCAGATCAGGTCAAGACCAGCATCTCTCAGGATCTCCAGGCCCTGGGTCTGGAGCTGACGAGCTTCTTGATCGAGAGCATCACCTTGCCACCCGCGATCCAAAAGGCGATCGAGGACGCGGCCGCTCAGGCCGCCCGCGGCGTCGACAACACGATGGCCTGGGAGGGTATGCAGGCCATGCGCGACGCGGCCGCGAACGCCCACAAGGGTGGGGGTGGCGGCATCATGGGCGCCGGCATGGGCATGGGCATGGGCATGGGCATGGGCAACATGATGGGCAACATGATGAACCCCCAGGCCATGGGCATGCAGCAACAGCAGCAGGGCTACCCGCCCCAGCAGTACCAGGGCCAGCCCCAGCAGGGCTACCCGCCGCGCCAGGGCTACCCGCCCCAGCAGTACCAGGGCCAGCCTCCCCAGCAACAGGGCTACCCGCCCCAGCAACAGGGCTACCCGCCCCAGCAGTACCAGGGCCAGCCTCCCCAAGGTCAGCAGCAGGGTCGACCGCCCCAGGGCCAGCCGCCCCAGCAGGGTCAGCAGGCTGGGTGGCACCCGGCAGGAGGCGGTGCTCAGGCGCCTGCGCCGGCCGCCCCCGCCGGCGGCAACGACATCCAGAGCAAGCTCATCAAGCTCAAGGCGGCCTTCGATGCGGGCCTCCTGACCGACCAGGAGTACTCGGACAAGAAGGCCTCCCTGCTCGAGAACTTCTGAGCCACTCGGGCCGG
>CAYVJQ010000148.1:0-6597 GCA_964451725.1 uncultured Nannocystaceae bacterium
TTTTTTTTTTGCGTAGGGCGGTCTGGGAGGTCCGGGGATCGCTGCCGTCGAGGGTGTAGGTGATCTGCGCGCCCGGTGTGGGACAGCTGAGTTCGACAGGAAAGGGAGTCAGATCCTCGATCAAGCTCCGCTCGACGCTGACCTCGACCGGCTCGACGGCCCAGGCTGCGACCGGAGTCAGGAGCAGGGCGGCCAAGGTGAGGCTGGTGAAGCCGCAGACGGAGGCGAGGCTGAGTGGGGTCCTGGGAGCAGCAGAGCGCACCTGGCCAAGCTAGCAAATTCGGACAATTGGGCGGGCCCTGGACGGCGGAACCGGGTGTCGGGCGACGGTGCTCTGTCATGGTTTTCGAGCCCCAAAGTCTCCCTTTTGTCGCCGGCTCGGCTCGGCTCGCGCCAAAAGTGTGATCTAGATTCACAACCAAAACCCGGGGCCGAGGTCGGGATAGAGGGCGTCCATTCAGAGGATCGGCGAGGATCGGTCGAGGGCTGGAGCACAGCGGGTATTGACGCGATCCTGGGCGGCCCCTGGTCCCGAGACCCTCGTTCGTGGTCGGTCTGCACCGGGCTGGGACGCGAGTGAGTGGACACATAAAAGTGAGCTCAGTGCGCACGAGCGTGCACGTCTGCTCGGCAGACGCGCCCAAACCCCGATGTTATCCACCGCGCTCCAAGGCCTCGCTGGCGCACTCATTTCCTGGGTGCAGCGGTGCCCACGGGCTCTCATGCACCCTCCGTCGTCGCCCGATCTCGAGACCCTGGCCCGCGTCCGCGAGCCCCTCGTCCTCGACCTCCCGCTCGCCCCGACCCAAGCGGGGTCCGGGCGAGCCCGACGGGTCGAGCTGCCCGCTGTGTATCCCGAGTGGCTGGGCGACCGGGGCTTCACCCAGGCCCACGGGGTCCGCTTCCCCTACGTGGTGGGCTCCATGGCCAACGGCATCGCCAGCGTCGAGCTGATCTGTGCGGCCGCGGAGGTCGGGGTGCTGGGCTTCTTCGGCGCCGGTGGGCTGGGCTACGAAAAGGTCGAGGCTGCGGTCGCACGCCTGTCCTCGACCCTCGACCCGCGAGGGCTGAGCTGGGGCGCGAACCTGATCCACTCGCCCAATGAGCCCGAGCTCGAGGCCAAGGTCGCCGATCTCTACATTCGCGCGGGGGTCCGCCGGGTGTCGGCGTCTGCGTTCATGGCCCTGACCCCGAACGTGGTCCGCTACGCGTGCGCGGGCCTGAGCGTGGATGCGAACGGGGCGATCGTTCGCCACAACTATCTGATGGCCAAGGTCTCGCGGCCCGAGGTCGCCCGCCATTTCATGGCCCCGGCCCCCGAGGCCACGCTCCGGGCCCTGGTCGCGGCCGGACAGCTCAGCGCCCGGGAGGCGGAGCTCGGCGCCCAGATCCCCCTGGCCGCGGATGTCACGGCAGAGGCGGACTCGGGCGGGCACACGGACAACCGTCCGCTGACGGCTCTGCTGCCGACGCTGCTGCGGCTGCGCGATCGCCTGGAGGCGGAGCACGGCTATCCGGGGGCGATCCGAGTCGGCGCCGCCGGTGGCCTGGGCACGCCGGCCGCGGTGGCTGCGGCCTTCGCTCTGGGAGCGGCCTATGTGCTGACCGGGTCGGTCAACCAAGCCGCGGTCGAGTCGGGGATCTCCGACGTGAGCCGAGAGCTGCTCGCCGGGGCCGGGTTGGCGGACGTGGCCATGGCCGCCGCGGCCGACATGTTCGAGCAGGGCGTGAAGCTCCAGGTGCTCAGTCGCGGGACCATGTTCGCGGTCCGGGCCAACCGTCTGTACCGGGCCTACCACGAGCACGAGAGCGTGGAAGCGATCCCCGAGGCCGAGCGCCAGGGGCTCGAGCGGCAGATATTCAAGGCCCCCATCGATACGATCTGGCGCGAGACGGCGGCGTTTTGGCAGCAGCGCGACCCGGCCCAGCTGGCTCGGGCCGAGGCTGATCCCAAGCACCGCATGGCGCTCCTGTTTCGCTGGTACCTGGGCCAGTCGAGCCGCTGGGCGATCCACGGTGAGCCCAGCCGCCGCGTCGACTTTCAGATCTGGTGTGGACCGGCCATGGGCGCCTTCAACGAGTGGGTGCGCGGCTCTTTCCTGGAGCCCCCCGCGGCCCGAGGGGTCGGTCAGATCGCCCTCAACTTGCTCGAGGGCGCGGCCGTTTTGACCCGCGCCCAACAGGTCCGCAGCATCGGTGTGGACCTGCCCGCCGCCGCCTTCGATTTCCGCCCCCGTCCGCTTCGCTGAACGAGCTTCCTATGTTTGATCTGCCGCCGAATGAGACCCGCATGACCCCGATGGCCGTGGTTGGCCTGGGAGCCCTGTTCCCCGCCTCGACCTCGCCCGAGGACTTTTGGCACAACATCGTCGCGGGCCGAGACCTGATCTCGGATGTCCCCCCGACCCACTGGCTGGCCGAGGATTTCTACGACCCCAAGCCCGGGACCCAGGACAAGGTCTACGCGACCCGCGGCGGCTACCTCGGGAAGATTCCGTTCTCGCCCATGGACTTCGGCATGCCGCCGAACACCCTGCCGGCGACCGACACGGCCCAGCTGCTGGCGCTGATCGTCGCCAAGCGGGTGCTCGAGGACGCCCTGGGCGAGCGCTTCGACAGCGCCTCGCGCGAGCGCATCAGCGTGATCCTGGGGGTCGCCTCGGCGACCGAGCTCGTGGGTCATATGTCGGGGCGCCTCCAGCTCCCGGGCTTCGTCCGGGCGATGCGCTCGGCGGGCCTCGACAGCGCGGTCATCGAGACGGTGCGCGAGCGGATCTTGTCCTGCTACGTCCCCTGGCAAGAGAGCACCTTCCCCGGGGTGCTCGGCAACGTGGTGGCCGGGCGGGTCGCCAGCCGCCTGGACTTGGGCGGGACCAACGTGGTCCTCGATGCCGCTTGCGCGAGCTCGCTGGCCGCCGTGGAGATGGGTGTGCTCGAGCTCCAGACCGGGCGCGCGGACATGGTGATCACTGGGGGCGTCGACGCCCTCAACGACATCTTCATGCACATGTGCTTCGGCCAGACCGGCGCCCTCTCGCTCAGCGGCGACTGCCGGCCGTTCTCGGACGACGCCGACGGCACCTTGTTGGGCGAGGGCGTGGGCATGTTCGCCCTCAAGCGCCTCGCCGACGCGGAGCGCGATGGCGACTCGATCTACGCGGTGCTCAAGGGCATCGGCTCGAGCTCCGACGGCCGGGCCAAGAGCATCTACGCGCCGCGCCCCGAGGGGCAGATGAAGGCCCTGCGACGGGCCTACGCTTCGGCGGGATACAGCGCGAGCACGGTCGAGTTGGTCGAGGCCCACGGGACCGGGACCGCGGCCGGTGATCTGGCGGAGTTTCAATCGACGCGGGCCGTGTTCACCGAGGCCGAGACGACCGCGCGCAGCGTGGCCTTCGGGACCGTCAAGGGCCAGATCGGTCACACCAAGGCGGCCGCGGGCGCGGCTGGGTTCATCAAGGCCGTGATGGCGCTGCACCACAAGGTGTTGCCGCCGACGATCAAGGTCGACGCGCCCAACGCCAGGCTCGAGCTCGATCCAGATAGCTGCCCCCTGTACCTCAACACCGAGGCCCGACCTTGGATCCACCCCAGCGACCAGCCTCGGCGCGCGGGCGTGAGCGCGTTCGGGTTCGGCGGCACCAACTTCCATGCGACCTTGGAGGAGTACCGGGGCCCCAACCCGACGCCGGCCCGGGTTCGACCCCTGAGCAGCGAGTTGGTGTTGCTGCACGGGACCGACCTCGCCCAGCTGCGCGCGAGCGTGGGCACCCTGCGTGGGCGCCTGAGCGTCGAACTCGGAACTGGAGCGGACACGGAGCCCTCCCCGACAGCGCTGCGCGACTTGGCCCGGGAGACTCAGCTGAGTTTCGCTGCCGAGTCGGCCCACCGCCTCGCCGTGGTCGCCGACGACCTCGCCGATCTGGACACCCAGCTCGCTCAGATCGACACCCGCCTCGCGGGAGTCCAAGCCGACGCCTCGGGCACGGCGCGCTTCTCCACGCCGCGGGGCGCCAGCTACGACAGCGGCCCGAGCGAGGTCGGGGGCGTGGCATTTTTGTTCCCGGGTCAGGGCAGCCAGTACGTGGGCATGGCCGGCGCCGCGATCCAGGCCTTCGCCCCGGTCCGCGAGCGCTGGGACCGGGCGGCGACCCTGAGGCTGGGCGAGCGCGGTGAGCCGGGCGAGTCCCTGCGCGCACGCGTGTTCCCGGCCCCGACCTTCAATGCCGAGGACAAGGCCGAGCGGGAAGCCGAGCTCACGGCCACGCAGTGGGCCCAGCCGGCGATCGCCGTGACCAGCCTGGCTCTGATGGCCCTGCTCGAGGGCATGGGCGTGAAGCCCGACGCCGTGGGTGGGCACAGCTTGGGCGAGGTCTCGGCCCTGGCGGCCGGGGGCGTGCTCGACCTCGAGACTGCGGTGCGAGTGGCCCGGACCCGGGGCGAGCTCATGGCTGCGGCCGGCGGAGACTCGGGCCAGTCGGGGTCGATGATCGCGGTCCGTGGGGAGCTCGAGGCGATCGAGGTCGCGCTCGCCGAGCACGGCGACGCGGAGGTCGTGGTCGCCAACCACAACAGCCCCAAGCAGGTCGTGCTCTCGGGCCCGAGCGGGGCGATCGAGGGCGCCAAGGTAGCCCTCAGCGCCGCTGGGTTTCGGGTCGTGGCCCTGCGTGTCTCGACGGCCTTTCACTCGCCGGTGGTCGCCGGCGCGGTCGCGCCCTTCGAGCGTGCCCTGGCCGAGGTCGAGTGGTCGAGCTCGCGCTGCCCGGTGTACTCGAACGTGAGCGCGGCGCCATACGCCGGGCCCGACTCTGGCTCCGATTCTGACTCTGGCGCCGAGCAAGGCCGGACCCAGCTCGCATCCGCGATCGCCCGACGGGTGCGCTTCGTGGAGCAGATCGAGGCCATGTACGCGGCCGGGGTCCGGACCTTCATCGAGGTCGGCCCCGACGCGGTGCTCAGTCGGCTGGTGTCGAGCTGCCTCGAGGGCCGGCCGCACCTCGCCGTGTCGCTCGACGATCGCAGCCGCAGTGGCCTCGACGCGATCTGGCGGGCCTTCGGGCTGCTCAGCGTGCGCGGTCTGAGTATGGACCTCGGCGCCCTGTGGGCCGACGAGCGGCCCGCTCCGACCCCGACGCCCGCCGACGGCAAGCGACGGATGACCGTCGACCTGTGTGGATCCAACTACGGCAAGCCGGACCTGCGCGACCTGCCGCCGCCGCCGCCCGAGGTGACTCCTGCTCCTGCTCGGGCTCCGGCCGCCATCAAAGCTGCACCCTCAGCCGCAGCGACGCCCAAGCCCTCTTTGATGGCCAAGCCGCGCGCGGCGACGAAGGCCGGCGTGGGTGAGCTCGCCCCGGCGACTGCCCCCCGACCTTTCACACCTCGATCTTCCACGCCCACAAAGGCAGCTCCCATGACCGTCGCTCGCCCCGCTTCTGCCCCCGCTCCCCAACCTCCGACCGGCGGAGCCGGGCAGGACTTGATCGGGGCGAACCTCGAGTTTCAGCGGATGATGTTCGCCAGTCACGAGTCGTTCCTGCAGCTCATGGCCGGCCAGCCCCGGGCGAGTGTGCCGGCCACGGTCGAGCCGAGCGTTCCGGCGACGGCGGCGGTCCCCCAGGCACCTGTACCTGCACCCGGACCCGCGATGGCGGTGACACCCGCACCGTCGATGGCGGCGCCTGCTCCCACGGTCTCGGGGGTGATGTCGGTCGCACCGGCACCCTCTGGGGTGACACCGATCGCGGCGGCCCCTCGCACGATGGCGGTGGTCGCTGCGTCCGCTCCGGTCGCTGCGCCCGCCGCTGGACCTGCTCCTGGATTGGGAGTGGACCTGGTCGCAGAGATGCTGGCGGTGGTGGCGGAGAAGACCGGCTACCCGGCGGACATGCTCGAGCTGGGCATGGAGATCGAGGCGGACCTGGGTATCGACTCGATCAAGCGAGTGGAGATTTTGTCAGCGATGCGAGAGCGCGTGCCCGGGCTTCCCGAGACGGACCCGGCGAAGCTGGCATCGATGCGTACGCTGGCGGAGATCGTGGACACGCTGGGTGGGGCCGGAGCGACGGCGGTGAGTGCTGCTCCCGCAGCGCCGGCACCCGCTTCTGGACTTGCTTCGGGATCGGGAGTGGATCTGGTCGCAGAGATGTTGGCGGTGGTCGCGGAGAAGACCGGCTACCCGGCGGACATGCTCGAGCTGGGCATGGAGATCGAGGCGGACCTGGGTATCGACTCGATCAAGCGAGTGGAGATTTTGTCAGCGATGCGAGAGCGCGTGCCCGGGCTGCCCGAGACGGACCCGGCGAAGCTGGCAGCGATGCGAACGCTGGCGGAGATCGTGGACACGCTGGGTGGGCCCGGAGCGACGGTGGCGAGTGGTGCTCCCGCAGCGCCGGCGCCCGCTTCTGGATCAGGTGTGGATCTGGTCGCAGAGATGCTGGCGGTGGTGGCGGAGAAGACCGGCTACCCGGCGGACATGCTCGAGCTGGGCATGGAGATCGAGGCGGACCTGGGTATCGACTCGATCAAGCGAGTGGAGATTTTGTCAGCGATGCGAGAGCGCGTGCCTGGGCTTCCCGAGACGGACCCGGCGAAGCT
>CAYVJQ010000148.1:6697-16573 GCA_964451725.1 uncultured Nannocystaceae bacterium
TGTCAGCGATGCGAGAGCGCGTGCCTGGGCTTCCCGAGACGGACCCGGCGAAGCTCGCATCGATGCGAACGCTGGCGGAGATCGTAGACACGCTGGGTGGGCCCGGAGCGACGGTGGCGAGTGCTGCTGCTCCCGCTGCGTCAGCATCCCCGATGTCGGCCCTGGCGTCAGGTCCCGGAGTGGACCTGGTCGCAGAGATGCTGGCGGTGGTCGCGGAGAAGACCGGCTACCCGGCGGACATGCTCGAGCTGGGCATGGAGATCGAGGCGGACCTGGGTATCGACTCGATCAAGCGAGTGGAGATTTTGTCAGCGATGCGAGAGCGCGTGCCCGGGCTGCCCGAGACGGACCCGGCGAAGCTGGCAGCGATGCGAACGCTGGCGGAGATCGTGGACACCTTGGGTGGGGCCGGAGCGACGGCGGTGAGTGTTGCTCCCGCAGCGCCGGCGCTCGCTTCTGGACTTGCTTCGGGATCGGGAGTGGACCTGGTCGCAGAGATGTTGGCGGTGGTCGCGGAGAAGACCGGCTACCCGGCGGACATGCTCGAGCTGGGCATGGAGATCGAGGCGGACCTGGGTATCGACTCGATCAAGCGAGTGGAGATTTTGTCAGCGATGCGAGAGCGCGTGCCTGGGCTTCCCGAGACGGACCCGGCGAAGCTGGCAGCGATGCGAACGCTGGCGGAGATCGTGGACACGCTGCGGGGCGAAACGTCCCCGGTGGCGGGGACTCCGGGCACGGTGGCGACTCCAGCGTCGGCTTCTACGGAGTCGACGTCGGGGCTCTCGCGCTTTGTGGTCCGGGCTCGACCCGCGCCCGCGGCCGGGTTTTGCAGCCCTTTGTTCGCTGCCGCTGCGGTCCACCTGATCGCCGATGATCGGGGGGTCGCCGAGGCCCTCGCCGCGCGCCTGGAGCAGGCGGGCGTGGCCACACAGGTGATCCCCGCTTCGGTTGGGATCGATCTGTTTGGGGCCACCCCGACGGACGAGATCGAGGCGGTCCTCGATCTGCGCGGACTCGACACCCTCGACGCGTCGAAGGGCGTCGACGCGGCCGTGGCCCACAACCACCCGGCCTTCGATCTCGCCCGCCGTCTGGCGCCGAGCTTCTCCGAGCGCGGGGGCAGCCTGATCTTCGTCCAGGACACGGGCGGTGACTTCGGGCTCGGCGGGTGCGCCGATGCACCCGAGCGAGCGTGGCTCGCGGGCATCGCAGGCCTGGCCAAGACGGCGGCGTGTGAGTGGCCCGAGGCCGACCTCCGGGTGATCGATCTCGAGATCGGCGCGCGCAGTCCCGAGGCCGCCGCCGAGGCCCTCTTTGACGAGTTGGTCCGGGGCGGGCTCGAGCGTGAGCTCGGCCTGTGTGCGGACGGGCGGCGTCTGACCCTGGTCACCGATCTCGAAGCCGCGGACGAGACCGGCGCGCCGACTTGGCCCGCGGATCTGGGTAGTCCCGTGTTCGTGGTCTCGGGCGGCGCCCGAGGGGTGACGGCGCAGGCGCTGATCCGCCTGGCGCAGACCCTCGCCGCCTCGCCCAAGTTCTTGATCTTGGGTCGGACCCCGCTGGCTCCGGAGCCGGCGGGCCTCGAGGCCTGCACCAGCGACGCGGAGCTCAAGCAGGCGCTGCTGCGTCAGGCCACGGCGGCGGGCGAGCGCCCGACCCCGCGTGCCCTGGGCAGGCAGGTCGCGCAGATCCTCGCCGGCCGGGAGGTTCGGGAGAACTTCGCTGCGCTCGAGCGGGCGGGAGCCGAGGTCGAGTACGCAGCCGTCGACGTGCGCAGCGCGGAGCAGGTCGCCGAGGTGGTGGCGGCGGCGCGCGCCCGCTGGGGGTGCATCGACGGCCTCGTTCACGGCGCTGGCGTGCTCGCCGACGCGCGCCTGCAAGACAAGCTCGACGATCAGTTCGCGCGGGTGTTCGAGACCAAGGTCGCGGGCCTGCGGGCGCTCTTGGACGCGACCCGGGACGACGACCTGCGCTGGCTGTGCCTGTTCTCCTCGGTGGCCGCGCGCTCGGGCAACCCGGGCCAGGCCGACTACGCCATGGCCAACGAGATCCTCAACAAGGTCGCCCACGCCGAGGCCCGGCGTCGGCCCGGCTGCGTGGTTCGGAGCATCGGCTGGGGGCCCTGGGCGGGCGGCATGGTCACGCCCGGATTGGCGGCCATGTTCGAGGCCCGCGGGGTCGGACTCATCCCCCTCGAGGAGGGGTGTCGCGCCTTTGTCGACGCCCTCGCGCCGACCGGCGGGATCTCGTCAGATGCGGTCGAGGTGGTGATCGGCGCTGGCCTCGAGCTCAGCCCGGGCGAGGCTGCCGGCTACCGGGCCCTGGTCCGCGTCGACCGGGAGAGCGCGCCCGAGCTCGAAGATCACAGGGTCCGGGGCGAGGTCGTCCTGCCTGTGGTCGCCGTGCTCGAGTGGTTCGCGCAGCTCGCTCGCCTCGAGCTGCCCGAGGCCCCATCGTGGGTGTTCGAGGACTTTCGGGTCCTGCGCGGCGTGGTGCTCGAGGACTACGGGACAGCACCCACCACGCTCGAGCTGAGCTCGCGCGCAGGGGCCGAGGGCGGCATCGAGCTCGCGCTCTTCGACGCCCAGGGTGCGCGCCGCCACGGCGCCATGCTCAGCCCGGGACGAGGGTTGCTGCACGCGGCCGCCGAGCTGGGTTCGGGCGCGGCCGAGCTCGAGCCTAGCCCGTGGAGCACCGAGGCGGTCTACGCCCCCGGCATGCTCTTCCACGGCCCGGCCTTCCAGGCGATCGCCGAGTTCAGCGGGCTCTCGGAGACGGGCGCCAGCGCGAGCTTGCGCGGCTACGACGACCCGGCTCTGGGCCTGTGGGAGCAGCGCGAGCGGCCCCTCGATCCGGCCGCCCTCGACGGCGCCCTGCAGCTCGCCCTGCTGTGTGGGCTCAAGCGCTTCGGCTCCCCGAGCCTGCCCCTGTCGATCTCGCGCTGCGAGATCGCAGCCGACCCGGGGCACGGCCCCTACCACTGTGAGCTGCGTGTGCGTGGGGGCGACAGCCAACACACACGCTGCGACGTGACCTTGTTCAGCGCCGACGGCCGACCCGTGGTCAGCCTCGACGGTCTGGGTATGTTCGCGCTCCCCCGAGTCGCCGCCGCCGAGTGAGGCCATGCCCAAGCCGACCAAGCCCACCCCTGACACCGCGCCCAGTTTCTCTCCCATTGCGATCGTCGGCCGGGGCTGCGTGCTCCCGGGCGCCCTCGATCCCGACGCCCTGTGGCGCCTGGTCGAGGAGGGTCGCTGTGTGATCGAAGACGCCAGCGACGAGGACTGGGCGATCGGCCCGTGGGTGGACCCGCGGCAGCTCCACGACGCGGTCCAGACTCGTGCGGCGGGTCTCGTGCGTGGGTTCGAGCTCGACCCTGCGCTCGTCGAGGCCGGCGGGCTCGAGGGCCTCGACCCGCTCGTGCACTGGATTGTCGCGGCCGGTCGCCAGGCGCTGGACGAGCTCCAGTCGAAGGACTCGAATCAGGGCTCGGAGGGGCTCCGGGCGGGCCTGGTGATGGGCAACCTCAGCTACCCCACCGCCTCCCTCAACGCGCTCGCCCTCGAGCGCTGGCGGGATCCCTCGGGAGCGGGCACCCACGCCGATCCGCGCGATCGCTTCATGTCGGGGCTGCCCGCCCAGCTCGCCGCCAACGCCCTGGGTCTGGACGCAGGCGGGTTTTGCCTCGACGCGGCCTGTGCCTCGTCGCTCTACGCGATCGAGCTGGCCTGTCGTCGCCTGCACGCGGGCGAGGTCGACCTCATGCTCGCCGGCGGCGTCAACCATGCCGACGATCTGTTTTTGCACCTCGGTTTTCGGGCTCTGCGAGCGTCGAGCCCGAGCGGCCGCAGCCGCCCCTTCCACGCCGAGGCCGACGGCCTGGTCCCCGCTCACGGCGCGGCGGTGGTCGCCCTGCGCCGCCTCGACGACGCCCTGGCTCGTGGGGAGCGAGTGCTCGCAGTCATCCGTGGCGTGGGCCTGAGCAACGACGGCCGGGCGGGCAACATGATGGCGCCCAAGGAGGACGGTCAGACCCGGGCCATGCGGGCCGCCTACGCCATGAGCGGTGTCGATCCGGCGCGTGTGTCCTACGTCGAGTGCCACGCCACCGGCACGCCCGTGGGCGACAAGGTCGAGCTGCGCAGCATGCGTGAGGTGTTCGCCACCCACGGTCCCGGCGGCCTGGCGATCAGCTCCCTCAAGGCCAACATGGGGCACCTGATCACGGCGAGCGGCGCGGCCTCGGTGCTCAAAGTGATCGCGGCCATGCACGCGCAGCAGCTCCCGGCGACCCCGAACTTAGAGGTTGGAACATCCGGTGCTCAGTCCCTCAACCCGGAGCTCGGGGGCCCCCTGCGGGTGTTGGTGAAGCCCGAGGCGTGGGTGAGCGAGGGGCCGCGGGTGGCCGCGGTCAGCAACTTCGGGTTCGGGGGCAACAACGCCCACCTGGTGCTCGAGTCTTGGGATCCAGATCAGGCCCAGGCCCAGGCCCATGTTCCGACTCAGACTCCGGTCCGACGTCGACGCGAGCCGGTGGCCGTGGTCGCCCAGGCCCTGGCGACCAGCCTCGACCGGGACGGCGAGAGCCTGGTCGCGCGCCTGTTTCCGACGGACGCCGTCGAGGCCGGTCCCGCCGGGGCGCCCGGGGAAGGGACGCCCGGGGAAGGGACGCCCGGGGAAGGGGCGCAGGGGCGCGGCGCCGCCCGGGATATCGAGCTGACCTTGGGCGAGGTCAAGACGCCTCCGGTCGACCTTCGCCAGACCCTGCCTCAGCAGCTCGGCTTGCTGCGTCTGGCCCTCGATCTTCGGTCCACGATCGAGGCGCTCCCGGGTGCGCGGACGGGCCTGTTCGCCGGCATGCAGTGCGACGCAGAGATCGCGCGCACGGCCCTGCGTTACCGCCACGACTTCAGCGGGCGCGACGAGGCCGAGCTGCCTCGGGGAGCTGGTGACGTCCAGGCCCCGCTGGTCCTCGGCTGCATGCCCAACGTGGTCGCCAACCGGATCAGCGCCCACTTCGACCTGCGCGGGCCGTGTTTCAGCGTGAGCGCCGAGCAGGCCTCGGGGACCGTCGCCCTCGAGCTCGCCCTCGACAAGCTCGGGGCAGGGGACATCGACGCGGCCCTGGTCGCCGCCGTCGACCTCAGCCGTGAACCGGTCCATGCGGCTGCGGCTGCGGCCTTGCTCCCGCCGGGCCAGCGCGAGCCGAGCGACGGCGCCGTGCTCTTGGTCCTCGAGCGGCTCAGCGACGCCCGCCGTCGCGGGGCGCCGATCTTGGCGATACTCGAGTCGGGGGAGCCCGGCGAGTCTGGGCTGAGGCCCAGCCTCGAGCTGACCCTCAGCGACGATGCCGCCGGTCTCAGCGCCGAGCTGGGCGGGCACAGCCACGCTGCCAGCGGGCTTTTGCATGTCGCGGCTCTGGTTGCCGCCTGTGGTCGTCGGGCTCTGCCGCCGGGGTGTCGGCCCTTGGGCGAGGCCGCCTCGAGCAGCGTGGATTCATCTCCGGCTGGGACCCCCCTGGCCCCCCTCATGGCCGTGCCCTGGCTCCCTGGCGAGGGCCGGCGGAGCGTCCGCTTCACGCTCGAGGGTCTGGCCGGGGTCCGCACTCGGACCACGCTCACCGCCCCCCGTGGTCCGGCCCTGCCGCGCCCTCCCTCTACGGACACGCTCGCCGGTGCGGGGGCGAGTACGGGGACCGGGGGTCCCCAGCTCGCCTACTTCTCGGGTGAGGACCTGCCCAGCCTCCAGCGTGACCTGGCCGCCGGGCGCATGCGGAAGGCCGGCCCGGTCCGCCTCGCCGTCGTCGCCAAGACCCGCGAGGCGCTCTCGACTCGACTCGCCGCGGCCCGCCTCGCCCTCGCCCAGCTGCGTCCAGAGACCACGGACAGGGACCTCGCCGATGCCCTCCCCGAGGGTGTCTACTTTCGGCGTGCGTCGCTCGTGGCTCCGCCGGGTGTGGCCCCCTCGGCCAGTCAGGGCGAGCTCGCGTTTGTGTTCACGGGTCCGGCCAGCGCCTACCCGAACATGGGTCGCGAGATCGGCCTGGCCTTTCCCGAGTTGCTCGACGCGATCGGCGACCAGTTCGCCTCGCTCCACGACTATGTGGGCTGGATCTACGCCGGCCGCGAGCACCAGCCCAGCCCAGCCGAGAAGCTGTGGGCGTCCTCCTATCTGATCCAGCTGCACGCCAAGCTCAGCCGGGAGGTCTTGGGTATGAAGCCCCAAGCCGCGATCGGCTACTGCGCGGGCGAGTCCAACGCCTTGTTCGCCATGGGTGCGTGGCAGGACTTCGAGTCCCTCGCCCGGGACATCCACGCCTGCGACCTCTACACCCGGGAGCTCGGTGGCGACATGCAGTGCGCCAAGCGTGCCTGGGGTCTGCCCAGCGACGCCGAGGTCCAGTGGGCGACCCTGCGCGTGCTGGCTCCGGTGGCGACGGTCCGCGATGCGCTCAGCGCCGAGCCGCGCGTGCACCTGACCATGCTCAACTCGCCCCACGACGTCGTGATCGCCGGCGAGGCTCAGGCCTGCGCCCGGGTCATCGAGCGTGTGGGGGTCCACCGGGCCCGGTCGATCGGCTACGACTTCATCATGCACTGCCCCGAGGCCCGGGAGTTCGAGGCGGGGTGGCGCGCTCTGCATCTGCGCCCGACCTCGCCGATCCCCGGGCTGCGGTTTTACAGCCACGCCCACAACGGCGCCTACGAGCTCAGCGAGGACGCGGTCGCCGACGCGCTCGTGGGCCAGGCCATGGGTGTCGTCGACTTCCCGGCGCTCATCGAGCAGGCCTACGCCGACGGCGTGCGCGTGTTTGTCGAGCATGGGCCCCTGTCCGGATGCAGCAAGTGGATCTCCGCGACCTTGGGCGACCGCCCGCACCTCAGCGTGCCCCTGGACCGGTACCGCGAGTCCTCGCTCAACCAGCTCGCCGACACGAGCGCCCAGCTCTTCGTCGCGGGCGTCGAACTCGACATCGAGCGCGTCCGCCAGCTCGGCCAGCCGCCGACGGCCATCGATGAGGTCGCGCCAGCCGAGCCCGCGCGCCCCAAGCGGGTCATGCGCTACCCCCTCCACTGGGAGCCCGTACACCTGCCCGATACCGGGCCACCTGGGGTCACCGGACCCGGGGTCACCAAACCCGGACCCGGGGTCACCAAACCCGGTTCCTCTCGGACCAATCGCTCCCCCCCGACCCGATCAGAGTCTCCTGGCATGCAAACGATGCGACCCGCCCCCGTGCTCGGCCTCAGCCTTCGTGGCCTCATCTACGAGCGCGGAGTGACACCCCCGGCCCGACCCGTAGCTGTCGAGACTCAGGCCGCATCGGCCCGACCCTCGGCTACACCGGCCCGACCCCTGGCCACACCGGTCCCGGCCCGACCCGGTCCAGCCTCGGCACGGCGTCCCGCCGCCGGCAAGAACCCAGTCTCCGTCCGTCCGCGCTCCCTGCCGCAGACCACGACCCCCGGTCCCTTGCCCAGCGGCCCTCGCTTCGATAGGGCCCAGCTCGAGGTTCACGCCTCGGGCGCGATCTCGACCTTGTTCGGCCCCGGGTTCGCCGAGCAGGATCGACACAAGGCGCAGGTCCGCATGCCCTGTCCGCCGCTGCTGCTCGCCGATCGGGTCACGGGCATCACCGGCGAGCCGGGGACCATGGGCCTGGGCACCTGCTGGACCGAGACCGACGTCCGCGAGGACTCTTGGTACCTGCACGAGGGCCGCATGCCCGCGGGGATCTTCGTGGAGTCGGGCCAGGCCGACCTGTTCTTGATCTCCTGGCTCGGCGCCGACCTGCTCAACCAGGGCGAGCGGGTCTATCGCCTGCTCGGCTGCGAGCTGACCAGCTACGGCCCCCTGCCCAAGGTCGGCGACACGCTGGTCTACGACATCTATATCGATGGTCACGCCGCCCACGGAGACGTGCGCCTGTTCTTCTTTCACTACGACTGCCGGATCAACGGCGAGGTCCGGATCAGCGTCCGCAACGGGCAGGCCGGCTTTTTCACCTACGACGAGCTCGACAACTCGGCCGGCGTGCTCTGGGATCCGGAGGAGGGCGCGCCCTCGGCCGAGCCTCAGCTCGATCCGGGACCCCAGGTCAGCCTTGCCCGGGCCTTCGACCCGGAGGCCGTCGCGGCGTTCACGGAGCGCCGCCTGCACGCCTGCTTTGGGGAGGGCTTCGAGCGGGCCCAGGTCCACACCCGCTCCCCCGCGATCGCAGGGGGGGCCATGTGCCTGGTCGAGCGGGTGACCCACTTCCTGCCGCCGGCCCCCGACTTCGCCTCCAACCAGGCCGGTCGGGCCGGACAGGGCGGCCCCTGGGGTCGCGGCTATCTCCGGGCGACCCTGCCCCTCGAGCGCGACAGCTGGTTTTACGCCGGCCACTTTCACAACGACCCGTGCATGCCCGGGACCCTCATGTTCGAGGGCGGCATTCAAGCCATGGCTCTATACATGAGCGCCATGGGCTGCACCCTCGACCGCGACGGCTGGCGCTTCGAGCCGGTCGACTTCGAGACCTGGAAGCTCTCGTGCCGAGGCCAGGCCGTGCCCGGGGCCAAGGAGATGGTCTACGAGATCTTCGTCGACGAGTTCATCGCCGGCCCCCAGCCGACCCTGTTCGCGACCATGCTCGGCAGCGTCGACGGTCGCAAGGCCTTCCTCTGTCCGCGCATCGGCCTGCGCCTGGTCCCGAGCTGGCCCATGGAGGGGCGACCCTTCGTGACCGACCCGGGCGCCGTGGCCTCGACCCCGACCCCCTCGGGTCCCTTCGCCCTCGGCCGCGACGCCATGTTGGCCTGCGCGTGGGGTAAACCTTCGCGCGCCTTCGGCCCGCTCTACAAAGACTTCGACGGCGGCCGCAAGGTCCCGCGTCTGCCGGGCCCGCCCTATCACTTCATGACCTACGTCGAGTCCGTGCGCGGCACGATCGGGGCCATGGAGGTCGGGTCCACCGCCCAGGTCGTCTACGAGGTCCCAGCCGAGGCCTGGTACTTCGACGACAACCGCAACGGTGTCATGCCCTTCAGCGTGTTGCTGGAGATCGCCCTGCAACCTTGCGGCTGGCTCGCCTCCTACTGTGGGTTCGCGGCTGCCCAGGCCGGCGAGGTCTACTTCCGCAACCTCGATGGCAAGCGCGCCACCGTGCACGCCGAGGTCCCCCCCGACGCCGGCGTGTTGACCACTGAGGCGACGATGACCTCGGCCTCGGTGCTCGGGTCCATGGTCATCGTCGGCTTCGAGGTCGAGGTCCGGGCGAGCTTCGGCCCCGTCTACAGCTTGTCGACCGTGTTCGGGTTTTTCCCGGGCGAGGCCCTCGCCAACCAAGCCGGCCTCCCGACGACCGACGCCCAGCGAGCCAGCCTGGTCGAGGCTTGTCCCAGCACGCCGCAGCGGGTTCCCGCGCGCATCGAGGATCACCTTGGTGGGGCGATCGCCGACGGCCGCCTGGCGACCCTCGATCGGGTCACGGGCCTGTGGCCCCAAGGTGGCGCCGCCGGTCTGGGCCGGATCCGAGCCGAGCGCAGCATCGATCCCAGCCACTGGTACTTCAAAGCTCACTTCTTCCAGGACTCGGTCCAGCCTGGTTCGATCGGGATCGACGCCATGCTTCAGGCCCTGCGTTTGCTCGCGGTCGAGCTCGAGCTCCAGCCCGAGTCTGAAACTGCCGAGCGGACCCGCTTCGAGGTCGCCGCACCGGGTGTCGACATGACCTGGAAGTACCGGGGCCAGGTCGTTCCCACCAACGGCTGCGTCGTCGTCGATATCGAGGTCAGCGAGCGGCGCGGGGATCTGCTCGTGGGACGCGGATCGCTGTGGGTCGACGGCAAGCGCATCTACGAGGCCGACGGCTTGAGTGTGCGGGCGCGCTGA
>CAYVJQ010000149.1:0-16556 GCA_964451725.1 uncultured Nannocystaceae bacterium
CCATCCGCGAGGGTGGACGGACAGTCGGTGCCGGCATCGTCACCTCCATCATCGAGTAGCCCTCGATCGCTGGAGCGGGCGGCAGCGAGGCCGCCCGAAGACGTGACGGCCCACCCGGGCGTCACGTCTTTTTGTTTGCGGGGTCGACGCCAACCCCAACCGATCTCCCAGGGGATCTCTATTCTGGCGCATGACCCGCAAAATGACTCAGATCTGCTCCCAAGGGACTTCAAACGCGTGAGTGGGCCCTCGCACCCCTCATCTTTGGTTCCTAAAAAAAACCTCCCTAGAGCTTGAATGCTGGAATGGGGCTTGCTACAAGCCTCCTCCCCGCAGCCGAGGACTGCTCATGGCCAAAGCTGGAAATCGAATCATCTTCTCCCTCGAGTGCAAAGCGTGCAAACGCCGCAACTACTCGACCACCAAAAACAAGCGGACCAACCCCGAGAAGGTCAATCTGAAAAAGTATTGTCCCTTCTGCCGCCATCACACCGAGCACAAGGAGACGAAGTAGCCCGCTAGGCTGCTTCCCTCCGCGCAACGAACACAGGGCGTTAGCTCAGCTGGTAGAGCAGCGGACTCCAAATCCGCAGGCCGCGGGTTCGATCCCTGCACGCCCTGCTTCTCTCCTTCCTAATCTGTCGATCCAGATTCACTCCTCCCCGTGGCCGTCCACGCCAGCGCCGCCCCGCGTTGGACCGTGCGCGGCTCGATCCCCATCATGGGGGTGATGTCAGACTCGCCATCGGTGATGCCATCCTGCCCCCGGAGTGACCTCGACCATGTCCCGAACACGCAAACGCAAGAAGCAAGGCGGACCGCAGGAGTTCGACTCCGCGCGGTGGACCCACGCGGCGTTCGCCGTGTTCTCAGCGATCTCGGCGTGGATGTTCAGCCACCTCATCGAGGATGTCTGGGGCTGGGCCTGGGCGCAGTGGCCGGCGACAGTGATGCGTCCAAACACCTACTGGGCGCAGGGGGTCGGCATACTCGTCGGGCTCAGCGTCATGATCTGGATCTGGTCGCGCGAGCGCTACTTCAAGTTTGTCTCGGAGACGACCATCGAGGTCTCTCAGATCGTCTGGCCGACCCGAGCCGAGACCCGGGCGGCGACCATCGTCGTCGTCATCATCACCCTCATCTGCTCTGGCATCCTCGCGCTGATGGACACCTTTTGGTCACGTCTGACCGACTGGCTCTACGCGCTCTGACGCCGCCTACCTCTTGTCGTGATTAGCATGTCGACCGAAGCGCAGACCGATCCCCCGATGCAGTGGTTCATCGTGAACACCTTCTCGGGGTACGAGAATACGGTCAAAAAGTCGCTCGAAGATCGGATCGCCAAGAACGAGCTCGAGGACTGCTTCGAGCAGATCTTGGTGCCCTCGGAACAGGTCATCGAGCAACGAGGCAAGCGGAAGATCAAGCAGACCAAGAAGTTCTTCCCGGGATACATCTTTGTGCGCATGAAGCTGACCAAGCTCGCATGGCACCTGGTCAAGAACACGCCCAAGGTCAGTGGTTTCCTGTCCAGCGGCAAGATCCCGAAACCGGTTCCTCAGCGCGAGATCGACAAGATGCTCGGCAAGACGGAGCCGAGCCCCGAGGTCGAAGAGGTCACACTGGACCTCAGTTTCAGCGTCGGTCAACAGGTTCGCGTCAAGAGCGGAGCGTTCGCCAACTTCAGCGGAGAGGTTGAAGGGGTGAACACCGACAAGCGCAAGATCAAACTCTCCGTCTCGATTTTTGGTCGTCCGACCCGAGTCGAGGTCGATTTCAACGAGGTCGAGCCGGCGAACTGAGCCGGTTCTCTTGGCCCACGGTGCGCTCCTACTGAGTGCCACCGCCGGCAAACTCACCCACGATTCCAAGCGTTAAAGAGCCATGAAGAAGGTCACAGGGCAAATCAAGCTGCAGATCAAGGCAGGCCAGGCAAACCCGGCCCCGCCGGTAGGTCCCGCTCTTGGCGCGAAGGGCGTCAACATCATGGACTTCTGCAAGCAGTTCAACGCCAAGACGCAGAACGACAAGGGCATGGTGATCCCGGTCGTGATCACGGTCTTCTCAGACCGATCGTTCAATTTCATCACCAAGAGCCCGCCGGCCGCCGTCCTCCTTCTCAAGGCCGCAGGCATCGAGAAGGGCTCGGGCGAGCCCAACAAGAAGAAGGTCGGCAAGGTCACGCAGGACGACCTGCGCAAGATCGCTGAGACCAAGATCCAAGACATGAACGCCTACACGGTGGAGCAAGCCATGATCAGCATCGCTGGCACGGCGCGCTCCATGGGCCTCGAGGTCGAGGCCTAGTTCAAGAGAAGCGGGGGAGGGTGACAAGCCCGCTCGGACCCCGGGAGACCCAACATGGGAAAAAAGTACGCAGAAGCACTCGCCAAGGTCGACCGCAACAAGCGCTACAGCATCGCTGAAGCTTGTCAGGTCGTGAAGGACGCCGCCCCCGCCAAGTTCGATGAGACCATCGACTGCGCGATCCGTCTGGGCGTCAATCCCCGCCACGCCGACCAGATGATCCGCTCATCCGTTTCGTTGCCCCACGGCACCGGTAAGAACGTGCGGGTGCTCGTGTTCGCCAAGGGCGACCGAGCGACGCAGGCCACCGAGGCCGGCGCGGACTTCGTGGGTTCGGACGACATCGTCACCAAGATCCAGGACGGCTGGCTCGACTTCGATGTCGCCATCGCCACGCCCGACATGATGGGCCTCGTCGGCCGTCTCGGTCGCGTGCTCGGACCCCGCAACCTGATGCCGAACCCCAAAGTCGGCACCGTGACCATGGACGTCGCTACCGCCGTCCGTGAGCGCAAGGCCGGTCGCATCGAGTTTCGCACCGAGCGCACCGGGATCATCCACGCGCCGATCGGCAAGGCGAGCTTCGATGCAGACAAACTGAGCGAGAACCTCACGGCTCTGCTTCAGACTCTCCAGCGTCTCAAGCCCTCCACCGCCAAGGGCAAGTACTTCAAGAGCATCGCCGTCTCCTCGACCATGGGCCCGGGCGTACGCCTGGACACCAACGAGGTCCAAGCGATGGTCACCGCCGACTGACCACTCTCGAGTCCCCGACTCTAGGAGGCCAACACACCGCCAGGTGACACAGTTTACACGCCCCGAACCCGTTTTTGGGGCGCTCCTACTCGAGACAGCCGGTGGTCACTCTGTGACCTCAATTGCTCAGCGACCGGCCGAGGTGGGGGAGGAAATCGAACGGCACAGCCAGGGAGACCTGGTGCAGCTGCCGGCCGACCTCTCGCCAACCACCAAGGCCGAGAGCTTCGACCGGCAAGACCCGAGCGGAAAGGGAACAAGCCCCCATGGAAAAAGCCACCAAACACGCCCAATCCGCCGCGCTCAATGAGCAGGTCCAGGATCTCCTCGCCCTCGTACTCGTCGAGTACAACCGCCTCACGGTGGCGGAGGCGGAGGAGCTTCGGGGCAAGTTCCGCGAGGCCGGCTGCACCTTTCGCGTCTACAAAAACTCGGTGATCCGCTTTGCGGTCGCCGGGACCGCCCACGAGCCTATCACTCCCTTTCTCAAGGGTGTGACCGGGCTGGCCTACAACGCCGACGATCCAGGGGCCCCGGCCCGCGTCGCGCGTGACTTCGCCAAGGACAACGACAAGCTCAAGCTCAAAGCGGCCGTAGTCGAGGGTGAAGTCCTCGACGCCGTCGGCTGCAACAAGCTTGCGGACATGCCGGGTCCAGACGAGATCAAGGCCAAGCTGCTGATGCTCTTCAAGACTCCCGCGACCCGCATGGTTCAGGTCATGCAGGCCGCTCCGCGAGATTTCCTCCGTGTACTCATCGCCAAACAAGAGAAGGACGAGGCGGCCTGATTCGCCCCTCTCCAGCTCTAAGGCACAACCGGTTTCCCAGAAAGAAGAAGAACGAACATGTCCGACAACATCACTCGTGAGCAGGTCATCGATTTCCTCAGCAACCTTTCGGTCATGGCTATGGCCGACCTCGTGAAGGATCTCGAGGACAAGTGGGGCGTCGAAGCCGCCTCTGCCGTCGCCGCTGCCGGCCCCGCTGGCCCCGCCGCCGAGGTCGAGGTTCAGACCGAGTTCGACGTCGTGTTGACCTCCTTCGGAGCCAAGAAGATCAACGTCATTAAGGCGATCCGCGCCCAGCTCTCGGGCCTCGGTCTCAAAGAGGCTAAGACCCTCGTCGAGAGTGCCCCCGTCGCCGTCAAGGAGGCGGTGACCAAGGACGAGGCCGAGGACCTCAAGAAGGCCCTCGTCGACGCTGGCGCCGAGGTCGAGATCAAGTAATCGACCGCTACGGTCGCGCCTGTGTCCCTTGGATGGGGAGCGCAGGCGCGACCGAGCACGTTTGGTGCTCACACCCCACCCCCCGTCCACCAACCCCACAACTGAATTACCGACTTGGGCGGTCATAGACCGACGCAGCGGTAGGAGACCGAATGGCGCGAATCCAGAACAACTTCAGGGTCCGAAAGAACTTCGGGAAGCTCAAGAAGATCATCGAGGTCCCGAACCTCATCGATATTCAGAAGCGCTCCTACGACAAGCTCTTGCAGGCAGATGTGCCTAGCGACGAGCGGGAGAAGGTCGGCCTGCAGGCCGTGTTCTCCTCCGTGTTCCCGATCAAGGACTTCGGCGAGACCTCCTCGCTCGAGTTCGTGAGCTACGCGCTCGATCGACCCAAGTACGACGTCGACGAGTGTCGGGCCCGAGGGATGACCTTCGCGGCCCCGATCAAGGTCGTGGTTCGACTCGTCGTCTGGGATGTCGACGACGACACGGGCACCCAGTCGATCCGCGACGTCAAGGAGCAGGAGGTCTACTTCGGTGAGATCCCGCTGATGACGACGCACGGCACCTTCATCATCAACGGGACCGAGCGCGTCGTCGTGTCGCAGCTCCACCGTTCACCGGGCGTGTTCTTCGATCACGACCGCGGCAAGACCCACTCCTCCGGCAAGAAGCTCTACAGCGCCCGGGTGATCCCCTACCGCGGCAGCTGGCTCGACTTCGAGTTCGATCACAAGGACTTCCTCTACGTCCGCATCGATCGGCGCCGCAAGCTGCACGCCACCGTGTTGTTGCGGGCCTTGGGCTACTCGAGCCAGGAGCTCCTCGACTACTACTACGAGAAGGAGATGATCCATCTCGGGGACGATGGCGAGATGAGCCGCGAGGTCGACTACGACCTGCTCGCGGGTCAGCGCTCGACCTCCGAGATCCGTCACCCCGAGAGTGGTGACGTCCTCGTCAAGAAGGGCAAGAAGCTCAACAACGCGCTCATCAAGCGCATGCGCAACGCCGGAATCACGTCGATCCCGCTCGCTAGCGAAGAGCTGATCGGCAAGTTCGCGGCCGAGGACGTCTACGACGAAGAGACCGGCGAGGTCCTCCTCAACTGCAACGAGGAGCTGACCGAAGAGCGCCTGGAGGCCCTCAAGACGGCAGGGGTGTCCTCCTTCCGCATCCTCTACATCGACGATTTCAACGTCGGGCCGTTCCTGCGCGACACCTTGATCGCCGACAAGTTGGTCTCGTCGGAGGACGCGATCATGGAGATCTACCGTCGGCTTCGGCCCGGTGATCCGCCGACTATCGACACGGCCCGCAACCTGTTCGAGGCGCTGTTTTTCCGCTCGGATCGCTACGACCTGTCGACGGTCGGTCGCCTCAAGCTCAACCACAAGTTCAGCTTGGACGAGGGTCTCGAGACCAAGGTCCTGACCAAGCGGGATATCCTCGAGACGGTCCGCTACCTCATCGAGCTTCGCAACGGACGCGGCAAGACCGACGACATCGACCATCTCGGCAACCGCCGTGTCCGCGCGGTCGGTGAGCTCATGGAGAACCAGTACCGCATCGGTTTGGTTCGCATGGAGCGCGCGATCAAGGAGCGCATGAGCATGTCCCAAGAGATGGACGCGCTCATGCCCGCCGACCTGATCAACGCCAAGCCGGTCTCGGCGGTGGTCAAGGAGTACTTCGCCAGTTCGCAGCTGTCGCAGTTCATGGACCAGACCAACCCGCTGAGCGAGGTCACCCACAAGCGGCGACTCTCGGCCCTCGGCCCCGGTGGCCTGACCCGGGAGCGGGCGGGCTTCGAGGTTCGCGACGTGCATCCCACCCACTACGGCCGGATCTGTCCGATCGAGACTCCCGAGGGTCCGAACATCGGTCTGATCGCGTCGCTCTCGACCTACGCACGGATCAACGAGTTCGGCTTCATCGAGACGCCCTACCGCACCGTCGACGCCGGCCAGGCCACGCCGGAGGTCGCCTACTACTCCGCGCTTCAGGAGCAGGGGCACTACATCGCCCAGGCCAACTCGGAGCTCGACGCGGACAACCGCTTCATCAGCGAGGGGGTCCAGTGCCGGCACAACGAGGAGTTCGAGATGGTCTCGCGCGCCGAGGTCACGCTCATGGACGTGTCGCCCAACCAGCTGGTTTCGGTGGCCGCCTCGCTGATCCCCTTCCTCGAGCACGACGACGCCAACCGGGCGCTCATGGGTTCGAACATGCAGCGCCAGGCGGTCCCCTGCCTGCGCACCGCTGCTCCCTTGGTCGGTACCGGCATGGAGGCCCACGTCGCCCGCGACAGTGGATCGACGGTGGTCTCCGTCCGCGACGGCATCATCGAACAGGTCGATGGCGCGCGTGTTGTGGTCAAGCCGGTGACCGGGCGTGAAGAGGGCCGAGGCATCCTCGGGGCCAAGCCCGACATCTACAACCTGGTCAAGTTCAGGCGCTCCAACCAGAACACCGCCCTGAACCAAAAGCCGATCGTCAACGTCGGCGACCGGGTCAAGCGTGGCGACGTGATCGCCGACGGAGCGGCGACGGAGCGGGGCGAGCTGGCCCTGGGCCAGAACCTGTTGGTCGCCTTTATGCCTTGGCAGGGCTACAACTTCGAGGATTCGATCCTGGTCTCCGAGCGGCTGATCCGCGAGGACGTGTACACGACGATCCACATCGAAGAGGCCGAGTGTGTCGCCCGCGACACCAAGCTCGGCAAAGAAGAGATCACGCGCGACATCCCCAACGTGGGTGAAGAGGCGCTCAGGAACCTCGACGACGCGGGCATCGTCCGCATCGGCGCCGAGGTTCATGCAGGGGACATCCTGGTCGGCAAGATCACGCCCAAGGGCGAGACCCAGCTGTCTCCGGAGGAGAAGCTGCTTCGGGCGATCTTCGGCGAGAAGGCCGGGGACGTGCGCGACACCTCGCTGCGCCTGTCCCCCGGAGTCTCGGGCATCATCATCGACGCTCGCGTGTTTGCGCGTAAGGGTGTCGACAAGGACGTCCGGGCCCAGCAGATCGAAGACGACGAGCGTGAGAAGCTGAGCCAGGATCACCGCGACAACGTGGCGATCGTGTCCTCGGGTTACTACCGCCGCATCAAGGAGGTCCTGACCGGCAAGACCACCGCGGCCAAGTTGGTCGACGATCACGGCGCGGTGCTGATCGAGTCGGGGGTGACCCTAGACGCCGCAGCCCTCGACACGGTCCCCCGCAAGCACTGGTCCTCGTTTTCGCTGACCACCGCCGAGGACACGGAGCTCATCGAGGCGCTGGCTCGCAGGCTCGAGAAGGACCTCGACGAGATCGAGACCATCTACCGCGAGAAGTTGGCCAAGTTGACCAAGGGCGACGAGCTGCCGCCCGGCGTCATCAAGATGGTCAAGGTCTACATCGCCATCAAGCGCAAGCTGCAAGTCGGCGACAAGATGGCCGGCCGTCACGGCAACAAGGGTGTCATCTCGAGGATCCTTCCGACCGAGGACCTGCCCTACCTCGAGGACGGTACACCCATCGATATCGTGCTCAACCCGCTGGGTGTGCCCTCGCGCATGAACGTGGGCCAGATCCTGGAGGTCCACTTGGGCTGGGCCGCGCGTGAGCTCGGCAACCAGATCAACGCCTACATGGAGACCAACTTCAGCCCGGAGGTGCTCCGCGCCCAGCTGAAGAAGATCTACGAGAACGAGGAAGCGAGCCGCTTCATCGACACGCTTCCCGACGACGATGTGGCGCGCTTCGCCGACAAGATCCGTCGCGGCATTCACGTGGCGACGCCCGTCTTCGACGGCGCCTTCGAGACCGAGGTCAAGGATTTCTTGGCCAAGGCCGGGCTCCCCGATTCGGGCCAGGCGATCCTCTTCGACGGCCGCTCCGGCGAGCCCTTCGAGGAGGATGTGACCGTGGGCATCATGTACATGCTCAAGCTTCACCACCTCGTGGACGACAAGATCCACGCGCGGAGCATCGGGCCCTACTCCCTCGTCACCCAGCAGCCGCTCGGCGGCAAGGCCCAGTTCGGTGGCCAGCGCTTGGGTGAGATGGAGGTCTGGGCGCTCGAAGCGTACGGCGCCGCCTATGCGCTCCAGGAGCTGCTGACGGTCAAGTCGGACGACGTCGTCGGCCGCATGCGCATGTACGAGTCCATCGTCAAGGGCCAGCCGACCATGCAGCCGGGCGTGCCCGAGTCTTTCAACGTGCTCCTCAAGGAGCTCCAAGCCCTGTGCCTCGACGTCGAACTGATCAACGTCGAAGACCCGGGCTACCGGACCGAGTCCGGTCCTTTGTCGGCGGCGGAGTGATCCTCCGCTGACCTCGATTCCCTTCGCACGACAGGGGGACGCCCCGACCGTGCACCACCCGCAAGCAGGCCGACTTCGGCCGGAGTCACCTGCAAGGAGAGAGACCCCAGATGCGCGACATCTTCAGCTTCTTCGAAAAGCCCAAGGAGGCCGCGGTCTTCAACGCCCTGCGTATCGGTATCGCTTCGCCGAAATCGATCCGCGAGCGCTCGCATGGCGAGGTGAAGAACCCCGAGACCATCAACTACCGGACCTTCAAGCCGGAGAAGGACGGGCTATTTTGCGCGAAGATCTTCGGGCCGATCAAGGACTACGAGTGCCTGTGCGGCAAGTACAAACGCATGAAGCACCGCGGTGTGGTCTGCGAAAAGTGCGGCGTCGAGGTCATTCACTCGAAGGTCCGCCGTGAGCGCGCTGGACACATCGATCTGGCCACGCCGGTCGCCCACATCTGGTTCCTCAAGAGCCTGCCCTCGCGCATCGGGACGATCCTCGACATCCCGCTGACCAAGCTCGAGAAGGTTCTCTACTGCGAGAGCTATATCGTCATCGACGTCCGCGACTCGGGCCTCGACGAGCGCGAGATCCTGTCCGAGGAGCGCTTTGATCAGCTCTACGAAGAGATCCCTGACGGCTTTGAAGCCGGAATGGGTGCGGAGGCCATCAAAGAGCTGCTCGCGCGCATCGACCCCGTGGTCGAGGCCCGCACGACTCGTGCGGAGCTGGCCGCGGCGACCTCCGAGGCCAAACGGAAGAAGTTGGCCAAGCGCCTGCGCGTGCTGGAGGCCTTTCGCAGCAGCGGCAACAAACCCGAGCACATGATGCTCGACGTCATCCCGGTGCTCCCGCCGGACCTGCGCCCGCTCGTGCCGCTCGACGGCGGTCGGTTCGCGTCCTCGGATCTGAACGATCTGTACCGCCGGGTCATCAACCGGAACAACCGACTCAAGCGGCTGCAGGAGCTCGCTGCGCCGGAGATCATTATTCGCAACGAGAAGCGGATGTTGCAGGAGGCCGTCGACGCCCTGTTCGACAACGGCCGCCGCGGCAAGACGATCACTGGGCCCAACAAGCGTCCTCTCAAGTCGCTCTCGGACATGCTCCGAGGCAAGTCGGGGCGCTTTCGCCAGAACCTGCTCGGCAAACGGGTCGACTACTCGGGTCGTTCGGTGATCGTGGTCGGACCGGAGCTCAAGCTCCACGAGGTCGGTCTTCCAAAGAAGATGGCCCTCGAGCTCTACAAGCCCTTCATCTACAACAAGCTCGAGCAGCGCGGCCTGGTGACGACCATCAAGTCCGCCAAGCGCATGGTCGAGCGCGAAGCCGAGGAGGTCTGGGACATCCTCGAAGAGGTCATCAAGGAGCACCCCGTGTTCCTCAACCGGGCCCCGACCCTCCACCGTCTCGGCATTCAAGCCTTTGAACCGGTGCTGATCGAGGGAAAGGCCATCCAGCTCCACCCGCTGGTCTGCACGGCCTTCAACGCCGACTTTGACGGCGACCAGATGGCCGTACACGTGCCCCTGTGCATCGAGGCTCAGATGGAGGCTCGGGTGCTGATGATGTCGACCAACAACATCCTCAGCCCGGCGAGTGGCAAGCCGATCATCGTGCCCTCGCAGGACATCGTCCTGGGTCTCTACTACATGACCCGTGAGCGCTACTCGGCGCCCGGCGAGCGCAACGACAACCCTGAGGCCGACGGCTATTTCGTCGGTTACTACGGCTCGGCGGAGGAAGTCCGCATGGCCTACGATCACGGGTCGCTGCACCTCCAGGCGCGGATCAAGGTCCGGTTGACGCTGGGAGAGCCCATGGCCGAGACCACCTGTGGCCGAGTGCTGCTCTACGAGGGCGGTATCCCGAAGGCCTTGCCCTTCGCCATGGTCAACCAAGCCCTGGGCAAGAAGCAGCTCAACGATCTCATCGATCGCTGCTACCGGATCTGTGGCCAGAAGGCGACCGTGCTCATGGCCGACTACCTGCGCAGCACGGGGTATACGGAGGCCACCAAGGCCGGTATTTCGATCTGCATGGACGACATGGCGATCCCGGCGGCGAAGACTCCGCTGCTCGATGGGGCCCACGCGGAGGTCCGTCAGATCAGCGAGCAGTACGCAGACGGCTTGATCACCTCGGGCGAGCGCTACAACAAGGTCGTCGATATTTGGGCCAAGGCCTCGGAGGAGATCACCAAGGCCATGATGGAGGGGATCTCGACCGACGAGATCACCGATCCCATCAGCGGTAAAACGGTCACTCGCAAGTCCTTCAACTCGGTCTACATCATGGCCGACTCGGGTGCGCGTGGCTCGAAGCAGCAGATGCGCCAGCTCGCCGGTATGCGTGGTCTGATGGCCAAGCCCTCCGGTGAGATCATCGAGCAGCCGATCACGACGAACTTTCGTGAGGGGCTGACCGTGCAGGAGTACTTCATCTCCACCCACGGTGCCCGCAAGGGACTGGCCGACACGGCGCTCAAGACCGCCAACTCCGGGTATCTGACTCGGCGCCTGGTCGACGTCGCGCAGGAGGCCGTGATCACCGAGTACGACTGCCAGACGGTCAACGGGATCGAGTGCACGGCGCTGATGGAGGATACGGAGGTCATCGAGCCGCTCGGTGAGCGCATCCTCGGCCGGGTGGTCTTGGACACGGTCTACAAGCCCGGGACCGACGATGTGATCGTCCGCGAGGGGCAGCTCATCGACGAGGCGGGCGCGGCGGACATCGACGCGGCGGGCCTCCAGACCATCAACCTGCGCTCGGTGCTGACCTGCGACGCCATGCGTGGCATCTGTGCCAAGTGTTATGGCCGCGACCTCGCGCGTGGCCACTTGGTCGACGTCGGTGAGGCCGTGGGCATCATCGCCGCCCAGTCCATCGGTGAGCCTGGCACCCAGCTCACCATGCGCACCTTCCACCTTGGTGGAGCCAGCATGACGACGGTCGCCAAGAGTGACATCGAGGCTCGCTTTGGTGGAACGGTCAAGATGGTCGACGGCCAGCTCGTCAAACGGACCCGCGTCGACAACACGACCGGCCTCGAGCAGCCGTACTGGGTCGTGATGAACCGGCACTCACAGATTCAGCTGCTCGATGACCGCGGTCGGATCCGCGAGCGCTACGATCTGATTTATGGCGCCCACCTGTTGGTAGGGGAGGGAGACGTCGTCCCAGAGAAGACGCTCTTGGCACGTTGGGAGTCCCACGTGCTTCCGATCGTCACCGAGGCGAGCGGCACGATTCAGTTTGGTGACATCATCGAGAACGTCACCATGCGACTGACCACCGATGAGGTCACGGGGCACAGCTCGATGGTCATCGTCGAGAGCCGAGACAAGGATGCACGCCCGCGCCTGGTGATCACCGACGAGGACGGCGAGACGATCATGATTGGTCGTCACCCGGCCCGTTACTTCTTGCCGGTGGGGGCGACCTTCAACCTGCAGGAGGGTCAGAAGATCAACGCTGGCGATGTCGTGGCGACGATCCAGCGCGAGGCTCAAAAAACCAAGGACATCACCGGGGGTCTGCCCCGCGTGGTCGAGCTCTTCGAGGCCCGGACGCCCAAGGAGCACGCGATCATAGCGACCGCGGACGGGGTCGTGTCCTTTGGCAAGGACAAGGGAGCGAAGCGCCGCGTCCACATCACACCCGAGGACGGGAGCGACGTGCACGAGTTCCTCGTGCCCAAGCTCCGCCACCTGCAAGTCCGTGAGGGTGACCGGGTCCGGGCGGGGGAGAAGCTGATGGATGGTCCCATCAACCCCCATGACATCCTGGCGGTGCTCGGCGAGAAGGCGCTCGCGACCTACCTCCTCGACCAGATTCAGGAGGTCTACCGGCTCCAGGGCGTGAAGATCAACGACAAGCACATCGAGACGATCGTTCGTCAGATGATGCGCCGCGTGAAGATCATCGACCCCGGGGACACCAACTTCCTGGCCGAGGATCACGTCGAGCGAAAGCTGTTCCGCCAGGAGAACCAACGGGTGTCCTCGCTCGGGGGGACCCAGGCGACCGCCCAGGCCCTGTTGCTCGGGATCACCAAGGCCTCGCTCTCCACCGAGTCCTTCATCTCGGCTTCGTCCTTCCAGGAGACGACCAAGGTGCTTACAGAGGCCGCGCTCCAGGGCAAGGTCGACCACCTCCGCGGACTCAAGGAGAACGTGATCATGGGTCGCCTGATCCCCGCCGGGACGGGCTTGGCGGTCTACGATCGTCTGCACATGGAGACCGACGACCACAGCGCCATCTCGGGCGAGCCCGCGGTGCGCCGTGCTACCGACCGGGAGCTCACCGGGCTCGATTGAGCCTGAGCCGAAACTCGGCCGAACAGCCGCTCGTCTCGACGGGCGGCTTTTCTTTTGCGCTTGGTTGGGGGTCTGATGTTCACACGACGCGTCGATCGCGTCCCCGCAGCCTAGAGATCGGCTAGTGGGTGACTCCGAGGGTCGAATTCGTGTGAAAACCCCGAACTTTCATGTCGAGAGCGGCCTCCCAGCTCTTGATCACTTAGGCAACTTCTCTATACTCCGCCTCCCAACCGCCAGGGCCACGCCCTGAGACGGTGCTTTCTCACCGGGAAAAACCGAGACTCAAATGCCCACGATTCAGCAGCTCGTCCGCAAAGGACGCACGCGCCAGCTCAAGAAGGAGACTGCCCCCGCGCTCAAGGGCTGCCCCCAGAAGCGTGGTGTATGTGTCCGTGTGTACACCTCCACCCCAAAGAAGCCCAACTCGGCGCTTCGCAAGGTCGCCCGCGTGCGGTTGACCAACGGAACCGAGGTTACGAGCTATATCCCCGGAGAGGGCCACAACCTCCAGGACCACAGCATCGTGCTGGTCCGTGGTGGTCGTGTGAAGGACCTTCCCGGTGTCCGCTACCATATCGTCCGCGGCACCCTCGACACCGTCGGTGTCGACGGTCGTCGTCAACGCCGCTCCAAGTACGGCACCAAGCGGCCCAAGTGACCCCAAAGGTGATCTGAGATGTCTCGTAAGGGAATCAAGGCTAAACAGCGCAAGCGGATCAGTTACGAGATCCGATACACCGATCACCCCGCGGACACGAACCGCGAGATCGCCAAATTCATCAATGTGGTGATGCACGACGGGAAGAAATCGATCGCTGAGAAGATCGTGTTCTCGGCCTTCGAGATCATCTCGGAGAAGACCAAAGACGACCCGGTCAAAGTGTTCGAGAAGGCGATCGCCAACGTGCGGCCCCGCCTCGAAGTCCGCGCTCGCCGCGTGGGTGGCTCGAACTACCAGGTGCCCGTCGAGGTCCGTACTGAGCGCAGCGATGCGCTCGCGTACCGCTGGCTCGTTGGGTTTGCGCGCAAGCGCCCCGAAAAGACCATGCGTGAGCGCCTCGCCAACGAGATGCTCGATGCAGCGCAAAACCGTGGTCTCGCCGTCAAGCGGCGCGAAGACATCCACAAGATGGCCGACGCCAACAAGGCCTACGCCCACTACCGCTGGTAGACGAACAGCACTCCGAGACACTTCGATGGCGATGTCGCCCATGCACCAAGCGTGCGTGGGCTCAGCTACACCGGGCCCGGGCCCTGCCACACCCCCTCCATACTGGAGACGGATGGCAGCCCCCGCGGCCCTTCGCCAGTTTCGGATCGAATTTTCCCGACCGCCCTTCACTCTCTGCGCTCCCGTACTTGTCCATGGCCACCGCCTCCACAGCCGAGATCGGCATGACCCGAAACATCGGGATCATGGCGCATATCGATGCGGGCAAGACCACGACGACCGAACGAGTCCTGTTCTATACCGGCAGGTCGCACTTTATCGGCGAAGTTCATCATGGGGCAGCCCACACTGACTTCGACGAGGAAGAGCAGCGCCGAGGGATCACAATCTACTCGGTCGCCACGACCTGCTTTTGGAAGCCGGGCGATCCAGACGCCCATACGGCGGCCGAAGGGGCCCACCGGATCAATCTCATCGACACCCCTGGGCACGTCGATTTTACTGTTGAAGTCGAGCGTTCCCTACGAGTGCTCGATGGGGCGATCGCGGTCTTCGACGCTGTCGCTGGAGTCGAGGCCCAGTCCGAGACGGTCTGGCGCCAGGCGGACCGCTACAGCGTCCCCCGGATCTGCTTCGTCAACAAGCTCGACCGGGTCGGCGCGACCCTCACGCGTACCGTCGAGATGATGCGGGAGCGCCTCCGCGTGCACCCCATCGTGATTGCGATCCCGATCGGGCTGGAGTCCGAGTTCGAGGCGATCATCGATCTGGTGACCATGGAGCAGGTCAGTTGGCCGCTCGCCGAGGACGAGAGGGACAAGGGGCGGACCTTCGAGCGCACCGCGCTGGGGGCCGACCACCCCATGTACGCCGAGGCTGTCACAGCCCGGGAGACCATGCTCGAGGCGATCGCCGAGGTCGACGAACCGACGATGGAGCTGTTCCTGGAGGACGGCGCCGAAGGGGTGAGTGTCGAGGCGATTCGAGCGGGCATCCGCCGGGCGACCTTGAGCCTCCAGGGCTTTGCGGTGCTGTGTGGTTCGGCGCTCAAGAACCGCGGGGTCCAGCCGCTGTTGGATGCGGTCATTCACTATTTGCCCTCCCCCTTGGATGTTCCGCCCGTCGAGGCCGAATTCGTCGGGGGCAAGAACGCTGGCGAGCGGGTCCAGCGGACCGCCGATCCCGCCGGTCCCCTGTTGGCGCTGGCCTTCAAACTCGTCCAGGACTCGCACAGGGGCCCGGTGGTGCTGTTTCGTGTCTATTCGGGGACTATCCACGTGAAGGACCAGGTCCTCAACGTAGTCCGCGGGAAGAAGGAGCGGATCAACAAGCTCCTGCTGGTGCTCGCCTCGAAGACCGAGGAGGTCGAAGCTATCGGTCCAGGCAACATCGCCGCCGCGGTCGGGCTACGGTTTACGACCACCGGCGACACGCTGATCCTGTCGAAGGACAAAGAGAAGGTCGTGCTTCCCGGGATGACCATCCCAGAGCCGGTCATCTTTCGTTCCGTCGAGGCCAGGAGCTCAGGCGATCAGAAGGATCTCGACCAGGCTCTCGAGCGGATCCAACGCGAAGACCCGAGTTTCACCGTCTACGAGGACCCGGACTCCGGGCAGACCTTGATGGCGGGTCAGGGCGAACTCCACCTCGAAGTGATCGTCAACAAGCTGCTGCGCGACTACCGAGTCGCCGCGCGCGTGGGCAGGCCCCAGGTCGCCTACCGCGAGACGGTGGCGGGGCCGGCTCGCGTCGAGTTCGAGTACGATCGCGAAATCGGGGGCAAGCGCCAGTACGCGAAGATCACGCTCGAGCTGACACCGCTCGAGCGCGGTGAAGGCGTATTGGTGGAGGATGCCCTCCCCGATGGCAAAGAAGATCCCGCATACGCCAAATTCCCACGTGAGTTGATCGCTGCTGCCATCGAGGGCATGGGTGATTCTCTGACCCGGGGGGCGATCTTAGGCTACCCGGTAGTCGATGTGGCTGTGCGTTTGGTCGCAGCTCAGGCTATCGAGGGTGACTCCACCGCCGCCAGCTTTCGGGCTGCAGCGACCATGGGGACCAATAAGGCAGTCCAAGAGGGCGGTGCGAGGCTCCTGGAGCCCCTCATGAGCGTTGAGGTCGTCGGTCCCGAGGAGTTCATCGGCAACGTACACTCCGATCTGAACACCCGACGGGGTCGCGTTTTGGGCATGGGACCCCGTGGGAATGCCCAAGTTGTTCACGCCCACGTGCCCTTGGCAGAGATGGTTGGCTATGCTACCTCGCTTCGCTCTGTGACCCAGGGCCGGGCGAGCCACACGATGCAGTTCGCCGCCTACGCAGAGGTCCCCCGCGACCTCAAAGATCAAATCATCCAGAAGGTCCGCGGCTACTGAGCGCCCGTCCTTCTCTCGCTCCAAACTCTCGCTCCCACCCTCCGCAGAAAAGCAAACAGGTTTAATCATGTCGAAAGAAAAGTTCG
>CAYVJQ010000150.1:0-16334 GCA_964451725.1 uncultured Nannocystaceae bacterium
CTAGGCGGGCTTTCAGGGACCACGGAGGTCGATGGCAGCGAGGCGTGTCTGCGCGATCTCGAGAAAACCACGTGCGTGGTCGATCCAAGCGTTCACGCAGCGCACTGAGACAGGGTGACCATCCAACGGCCAGACGCCGGCACCGCGAGTGCCGATCGCAGCCTGGGATCCGCCGCGTCCTCGCCTCCGAACGCGGGCCCGGACCCGGCTCTCGAGATCACGATCGACACACGTGTGCATGGGCTGCTCGCGGTCAAGAAGGCCGCGTATCGCCTCGCACGAAGGTGCACGGTGGTCCTGGGCTCCCCCGAGGGTGACCTGATCCCGCTGCGCTTTCTCTTCCCTCGGGGGACGGGGGAGGAGACGGCGGCCGAGGCGGTTCGCCTGTTTCATCGCGAGCTCCTCGACGAGGACCTTCGCGCCGTGATCCACGACCAGACTGACGCGCTGCGCGACCTCATCCTCGCCCACACCTTCTCCCGGATGGACCTGGTCGAGAGGCGAGACCCCAATGAATGAGCTCGCACAGACCTTCGAGGGCCCCAGCCAGTTCGCTCCACGGGGCCCTTACCAGCTCCTGCCTTCGCGCATGACTCGGCTCGACGAGACCCGCTACGTGCTCAGCAACGAGGTCGGAGAGCAGGTGGTGCTCGGTCGAAGTGAGCTCGAGGACTACGTCCAGGGTCGACTGCCGGTCGGGAGCGCGGTGTACAAGACGCTCAAAGCCCGCCACTTCCTCTTCGACCGAGATTCGCGGGTCGCGATCGATCTGCTCGCGCTCAAACTCCGGACCAGGGTCGACCGGCTCGCCGATCTCACGGCGCTGCACATGTTCGTGGTCACGCTGCGCTGCGATCACACCTGCGCCTACTGTCAGGTGTCCCGCAAGACCAAGGACCGCGCCCAGTTCGACATGAGCCCGGCGCACGCGGACCTGGCCGTGGACATGGTGTTTCGCAGCCCCTCACCCATGCTCAAGATCGAGTTTCAAGGTGGGGAGCCGCTGCTCAACTTCGGGCTGATCCGCCGGGTGGTGCTGCGGGCCGAGGCCCTCAACAGCGAGCAGGGGGGAGGCAGAGACCTGGCCTTCGTCATCGCCTCGAACCTCACCCACCTCAGCGATGAGATCTTGGGGTTTTGTCGAGCGCACAAGATCGACTTCTCGACCTCCCTCGACGGACCCGAGGCGCTGCACAACGAGCGTCGGGCGCTGCCTCGGGGAAACAGCTACCAGGCGGCGGTCGATGGGATCCATCGAGTCAAAGAGGCGCTCGGTCCCGAGCACATCTCGGCGTTGATGACCACATCGCCGGGGAGCCTGAGCCAGGTCCGGGAGATCATCGACGAGTACGTTCACCAGGGCTTCCACTCGATCTTCTTGCGCAGCCTCAGCCCCTACGGCTTCGCGGTCAAGACCAGCTTGGTGCATCGCTACACGGTCGAGGATTGGATCGAATTTTATTGCGAGGGCCTCGACTATATCCTCGAGCTGAATCGGGGTGGCTACCCCATGCGCGAGGAATACGCGGGCGTGCTCCTGCAAAAAATGTTCGGGCTCGACAACAGCGGCTACGTCGATCTTCAGTCCCCCGCGGGCCTGGGGATCGCTGGGATCGTCTACAACTACGACGGAGCGATCTATGCCTCCGACGAGGGGCGGATGCTCGCCGAGATGGGTGACCACAGCCTCCGCCTCGGGCACCTCGATGAAGACGACTTCGAGTCGGTGGTCCAGAGCCCGGCGCTGATCTCGATGCTCAAAGACACGATGCTCGAGGGCGTGCCCATGTGTAGCGACTGCGCCTTGCTGCCCTATTGCGGGGCCGACCCCGCCTTTCATCGTGTGACCCAGGGCGACCTCGTGGGTCACAAGGCCCTATCCTCATTTTGTACCAAGCAGATGGCCGTGCTCCGTCACCTGATCACGCGGATGCAAGACGACCCTTGTGCCCGAACGATCTTCGAGAGCTGGGTATAGGCATGCTCATCAAACTGCACGGTCGTGACCTCCGCGCTCTGGCGCCGCCTCGCTCGCCGGCCCCGTTCTTGGCTCGAGTCTGTACGGATCTCGAGCGAGCCCCGGGTGCAAGGGCGACGGAGGTGCTCCTCGTCGAAGGCGACGCGGGACCAGGCGACCTTCCGGCGGGCTTTCGTGCCTACCTGCTCCGGGCTGCGCGTGACCCGGGGGTACATAGCGATGTCTATGTCCTCAGTGAGGCCTTCGCCTATCTCGGCGCGGGAGACATCGTCAAGATCGAGCCTGAGCGAGGCGCGATCGCGGCGCTCTATCGTCGCTCCTCCCCCTACAACTCGATGTTGGTCACAGAGCGCTGTGACAACTATTGCGTCATGTGTTCCCAGCCGCCCAAGGCTCGCGCCGACGAATGGTTGGTCGACGAGCTGCTGGAGATGATCCCGCTGATGTCGCCGGACACGGAGGAGCTCGGGATCACGGGGGGCGAGCCCGCACTCCTCGGCGAGGCCCTGTTCACGGTCATCGACCAGCTCGCCGAACACCTCCCGCAGACGGCGATCCATGTATTGTCCAACGGTCGGGCGTTCGCAGAGGAGAGCTTCGCGCGGGCCCTGGCCGAGGTCGCACATCCAAACTTGATGATCGGGATCCCGCTCTACGGCGCGCTCCCGGAGGAGCATGACTATGTCGTCCAGCGGCGCGGGGCCTACGACCAAACGGTGCGTGGGATCCTCAACCTCAAGCGCCACGGCGTGGATGTCGAGCTGCGCTTTGTGATCCACGCCCAGACTTACGCGGGGCTGCCCGAGTTTGCGCGTTTCGTGGCCCGGAACCTCGCGTTTGTCGACCACGTCGCGCTGATGGGTCTCGAGTTGATGGGCTTCGCACGTTCGAACCTGGGGGCGCTGTGGATCGATGCTCTCGACTACCAGCGCGAGCTCGCCGAGGCGGCGATGATCCTCGAGCACGCCGGGATCGCGGTCTCGATCTACAACCACCAGCTGTGTGTCCTCGATCCGAGCCTCCATCACCTGGCGACTCAGTCGATCTCGGACTGGAAGAACCGCTACTTCGACGAGTGTGAGGGCTGCGCGCTCCGAGCGGACTGCGGTGGGTTCTTTGCCTCCCACTCGCTGCGGCGCAGTCGTGGGATCAGGAGTGTCACGAAAGAACTCGGGACAGAACTCGTAGCGATTGGAGAATGATCAGTGGCATCAGGGAATATCAAGACATTGAGAGCAGCGATATTTGCGATCTTGGGTGGGGCGGCGGCCTCGGGGTTCTTGGCACCCGACGCGGCGTCGAGGTTTGTGGTTAGGAGCAATGAAGACGAATATGAAGACGTGCCACCCTTGCTGCTCACGGCGGGGCAGGGTGATGCGAGCGCGCTTCTTGCCCACCGTTCACATAGCTCACACCGTTCACACCGCTCGCATTCGTCGGGGCACAGCTACCACTACTCGGGGCGGTCGTCTTGGTCGCCGTCATCGTCATCGTCATCTTCTGGGGGTGGAAAGTCGTCGAGGCCAGCGAGGGTGCGCCCGCCCAAACCGGGGAGAGTGTCTTTTGTCGCGCTCCCGGGGGGATCGATCTTCGTGAACGGCAAGTCCGTGGGTCGGGACGAGACCGGCGTGTTGCGCCTCAAGGCGGGGACCCACAAAGTGAAGGTCGAGAACCGCTATCTCGGTGACCACGAAGAGGAGATCACGATCAGCGCGGGGCAGTCTGGAGTGGTGAAGATCGAATGGTAGGCACAGCACCCAGCATGGTGGCGGTCGAGCCCGAGGTCGCCGCGGCCGTCGACAACTGGGGGCGTCGAATGCTGGCGGCGCCACGACCACTGAGCAGGTCGATCACGGCGGTGGCGTCTCGCGATGGTGTGCTCGAGCGTGTGTATACGGAGGTCGTCCGGAGGGAGCTGCGTGAGCAGCACGGGCGCACAAACATAGGTCGTCCCTCCTCACCGCGAGTTTCGGCCTCGCAGCTCGATCCTTTTGCGGGGACCCCCGAGAGCATCGCTGCGGATACCCGGCATATCGCGGTCTGTAGACGCTGCGCGGGAGTGGGGCGAGGCCGATGTCGAGGCTGCGGGGGCCAAGGCGACATCTGTTGTCCGAACTGTGGCGGCGTGGGCCGCTATCGAAAAGCTTCGACCAACCGGCTCAACAACTGCAAGGTCTGCAAGACCACGGGCAGGTCGACCTGCAACCGATGTGGGGGAGACGGGAAGACCTCGTGTACGGTCTGCGAGGGCAGCGGGCATCTGGAGGCCTGGCTCGTGTATACGCAGAGTCGCCGCGTGAAGGTAGGTGTGTACCCCGAGGGGCCGGTCTCGACTGCCCACACCATGCTCGGCGAGCGCAGGGCCCTGGGGGCGGCGGAGCTCCGGGTGTTCTCGGTGCTCGGCCAAGCCTACGCCCAGGGGCCGCTCACGCTCGACGGTCTCGGGCTCGAATCCCGGGCGGCGGTCGAGGCCGAGCTCGCCGATGTCGACCCTCGTTTGGATCGGGTCGTCGCCCAACAACACCTGCGCCTCGGGGTGGTTCGCCGTGACGTCCGCTATCAGATGTGTGGGACAGAGGGGACGCTCGCCCTGTCTGGGCGTCCGCTGGCCGTGGCCTGGACCCCAAACGCCGAGCATCCGATCCAGCGACGGCGGATCTTGTGGCCGGTCCTCGTCGTCACTTTGGGGATCTTGGGCTTGTTCATCGCAGCTTTGGCGGGGGGCAGCGCCGAGTACTTCGAGGCCTCGAATACGATCGTAGCGCGGCTGTGGATGCTGGCTGTGCTCGCCTCTGTGCCGTGGGTGGGGGGGCTGCTCCGGGCCTGGCGGCCCTTGATTCGGATTCGTGGACTCCGGAAAGTCGAGTTTGGTCTCGGCGTGGGATGGGCGCTGTCGCTGTTGGCGATCGCCCTGGTCGGGGTGTCGACGCGGCCTACCTTGGGTGAAGTCGAGGAGGCGCTCGCAGGGGGGGACCTCACCCGGGCGCGGATCGTGGTCGACGCGCTGCTCGAGCGCCAGGGAGAGGGGAAGGAGGACGGTGACGGTGATGGTGATGGTGACGCGATCATCGACATCGAAGATCGGGTGTTGTTGGCCGAGGCCGAGGCGGCTCAGGGCGCGCGCCGTCTGGGCCTGCTCGATTCTCTCACTGTTCGCGGTGGGGCCCAGAGCGCGACGGCGAGCGCGGCCGCCCGGGTGGATCGCGTCGCGCGGATCCAGGAGCTCGTCAGCAGGGGCCGAGACGAGCGGGCGATCGCGGCGATCGACAGTGGCTTCGGCGAGCGCTGGCGCGACGATCCCGAGATCGCCGAAACCCGGGCGCAGGCGGAGGAGCTCCGGGTCCCGCGGTGTTCGGACGACATCTGTCGCTTCGTCGCTCGGCGGGCGGCACACGAGGCCCACGCGACGCGCGACCGGGGAGCGGTCGCCGGTGTGCTGCGTCAGAGGCTGTTCGAGGGCCTCGCGGTGAGGGCCGACCACCACACCCGCTCGCCGGCGCAGCGCCTGCGGGCCAGCGACGAGATCGTGGCCTTCGCGGAGCTGATCTTGGCCAGCGAGGTCGAGGACGAGGAGCTGCGCAAAGCTGCGAACAGCGCGAAGGTCCAGGCGGCGCGGGAGCGGGCCGGGGTCGCGGCTCTCGGCGCCGACATCGAAACCCTGGAAGCCCTGTTCCCAGGTCGGTGGGAGGGGAGCGCGGACTTGCGCTCGGTGTCACTCGCGGACGCGCAGCTGTTCTTTGAACTCGACAAAGAGGGAGCCTGCCGAGCTGTCTATGTGGTGGGCCCAGCCGGCCACCGTGAGCTCGACGGCTCCGATTGGTCGGCCGAACATCTGCTCTCACAGGTGTTTGGGACCCATGTAAGCTTGCGTCGCCCCGAGGGCGTGGGCGCAGTCTCGAGCAAGTGGAGAGAAGGCAAGACTAAAATCGTGGTCCGGTGGAAGGGGGGCGTCCCCATCGAGCTGCGGGTCGGCAAGGTCAGGCCATGAGGTCGAGGGGGATCGGGCGAGCCGGGCTGGGCGCGGGAAGCCGGGCGAGCTCGATTCGGAGGCGTTTTTGAGCGTGGGCAGCTTCGAGTAAGCTGCCTGCGCTCAGGCGTGAACACCCTCTCCGACAGCTTGCCCTCCCTGCTCGCCGCGACGGTCGCGTTCGCGGTCGGCACGGCCGTGGTGCTGCGCGATCGCTCCCGCGACGACTTCGTGTTGTTCGCGGTGTTCTGCTTCAACCTGGGCCTGTTCCACGTCGCCAGCTTCTTCCACGAGTTCTCCCACATCGCCCTGTTCGGCTGGGGCGCCCAGTCGATCTCGCTGGTGTTGCCGTGGACGGCGGACCGCTGCTTCTCACAGCTGATCCCCCACGAGGAGAGACCCCGGGTCCGGGGCCGGCTGCAGACGGTGATGCTGGTGGTCTTGCTCGGGGCCCACGCGACGGCCCTGTTTGTGCTCTTGAGCCGGTCGACGGACGAGGGCCTGGCCCTGGCGCCCAAGTTTTGGGACTTCGCGGCCTGGGGACCCTGGGACGTGCTGAGCCTGGGGCTCAACGTGTATGTGGTGTTCGGGCTCGCGCTGGTTGTGCTGCGGGTGTGGCGAGCGGCGCGGACGGCCGAGGGCACGGCGACGGCGGCCCGGCTGCGCTACCTGTTCATCGCCAGCGCGATCGCCCTGTCGTTCGGGTCACCGGCGATCACGGCCCTGGGCCCGGTGGTCACGGCCGTCTACCTCTACTTCGTGGCTCAGGCGCTCCAGCGTGAGCGCCTGCTCGAGCTGCCCGAGTTGGCGGCCCGGATCTTGACGCTGGCCCTGCTGGTGCTGGCGATCACGGGCATCTTGGTGCTGCTGCTGCTGTGGGTGCCGTACCTGGCCGACAAGCTGGTGCTGTCGTTCATCTTCAACGCGGCCGTGGCAGCCTTCGCGGTGATCCTGCTCCTGGATCCGATCCGCAAGGAGTTCGAGTCGTGGGTCGAGTCGTGGCTGTTCCACGGTCGGGCCGAGCTCCGGGCGATCTTGGTCCAGCAGCGCTTTCGCCTGCTCAACGTCATCGACCCGGACGAGATGGCCGAGGCGGTGGTCGAGAGCCTGTGGGGCAGCAAGCGGGTGTCCAAGGCGAGCCTGTTTCTGCTCGACGGCCGGGGGACTTCGCTGCTGCTCTCGCGCGAGGTCGGGGAGACGCCGCTGACCCTCAAGCGCCTCGACCTGGCCAAGCGCCGCCCCCTGCTCGAGCGCATGCGCACCCAGGGGCCCCTGCTGCGCGATGTGCTCGGGCGCGAGCTCGAGCGCGCACCCGAGGAGTCGCGGGCGGAGCTGCGCGAGTGCCTGGACACGCTGGCGGAGCTCGGCGCGGCCCTGGCCGTGCCGGTGATGTCGAGTCATCAGGAGAGCAGCGAGCGGGGTGGGGAGCTGCTCGGGGCCCTGTTCGTCGAGGACGAGCGTCTGTACGAGCCGTTCACGGGCGAGGAGGTCAAGCTGTTCGCGGCCCTGGCCTCACAAGCGGCGATCATCCTGCAAAACTCGGCGGTCTATGAAGAACGCAAGGAGCGAGATCGGCTCGCGGCCCTGGGCGAGATGGCTGCGGGCTTGGCCCACGAGATCCGCAACCCCCTGGGCGCGATCAAGGGCGCGGTTCAGGTGGTCGAGCCCGGTCTGGCCAACGCCGACGAGCTGACCAAGGAGTTCCTAGGGGTGATCGTGGAAGAGGTCGATCGCCTCAACCAAGTCGTGACCCAGTTCCTGAGCTACTCGCGGCCGTTCTCGGGTGGGGTCGAGCAGGTCGATCTCGCCAGCGTGATCCAGGCGACCCTGAGGTTGCTGCCGGCCGAGCGGGTCGAGCGGGTGCAGGTCGACTTCGGCGTGTTTGTGCCCCACGAAGGGATGCTCGAGGCCGGCGAGGTCATGGCCCAGGCCTCGAGCGTGGCGCTGAAGCTCGAGCCCCACGCCCCCGGCGTCCGGGGGGATCCGGGCTCGCTGCGACAGGTGGTCCACAACCTGGTCCTCAACGCCCTCGACGCGACCGAGGCCGGCGAGGGGCTCGAGAGTGTGGGGGACCAGCCCGGCCGGGTCTGGATCGAGCTGGAACATCGAATTCGTGGGCTCCCCGACACGGACGCGGTCGCCCTGACCGTGCGCGATGACGGCCCAGGGCTCAACGCAGCGACGATGTCGAACCTCTTCGTGCCCTTCCACACAACCAAGAGCGGTGGCACAGGACTGGGCTTGCCCATCAGCCAGCGCATCGTTGAAAATCACAACGGGATGATCGAAGTCAGCAACAACCCCGAAGGCGGGGCTTCGTTTACGGTGCTGCTTCCGGTCGACCTAGGAATCACGAGCACGAGTCAGTGACTGAGCCCAAACCTCGAATTCTCGTCGTCGATGACGAGCCCAACCTCCGCAAGGTCCTCGGGGCCCTCCTCCAACAGTCGGGCCACGAGGTCGTGACCGAAGCCGACGGCGTCGCCGGATTGGCGCGGGTCAAGACCTCGCCCCGCGGGGCCTTCGATGTCGTGATCTCGGATTTACGCATGCCCAACATGGACGGCATGCAGCTGCTCAAGGCGCTGATCGAGGAGGACCCGGGCTTGCCCGTGGTGATCCTGACGGCCCACGGGAGCGTCGATACGGCGGTCGAGGCGGTCAAGAGTGGGGCCTTCGACTTCCTGGAGAAGCCCTTCGATCGCGCCCAGATCGACAAGGTCCTCGCCAAGGCCGTGGCCACGCGCCGGCTCTCGGGGCCGCGCACCGAGCCGACCTACAGGCCCGCTGCGGCAGCGATGAGTGAGGACAAAAGCGCAGCGTCGGGGTCCAGCGCCGCGGCGGTGCCGGACGTGAACGACCTGGGCATGGTCGGTCGCAGCAAGTCCATGACCACGGTCAAGGAGATGATCCGGACCGTGGCCGCGAGTCCCTCGACCGTGCTGATCACGGGCGAGAGCGGGACTGGCAAGGAGCTGGTCGCCCGCGCCCTGCATCTGGGCTCGGACCGGCACGACCTCCCCTTTATCCGGGTCAACTGTGCAGCGATCCCCGCGACTTTGGTGGAGAGCGAGCTCTTTGGCCACGAGCGCGGGGCGTTCACGGGCGCCGTCTCTACTCGCCAGGGTCGCTTCGAGCTCGCCGATGGCGGGACCTTGTTCCTCGACGAGGTCAGCGAGATCCCGCTCGAGATTCAGGTCAAGCTGCTGCGTGCGATCCAAGAGTCGGAGTTCGAGCGTGTCGGTGGAGTCAAGACTCTGCATGTGAACGTGCGCCTGATCGCGGCCACCAACCGAGACCTCGAAGGCGAGATCAAAGAGAAGCGCTTCCGCGAAGATCTCTACTACCGGCTCAACGTGGTGCCGATTCACCTGCCGGCGCTGCGCGAGCGCCCCGAGGATGTCGAGCCCCTGCTCGAGCACTTCTTGGGTCGCTCCAACGCGCGCCTGGGCAAGGACGTGAAGGGCTTCTCCTCCGAGGCCCTCGAGGCGCTCAAGAACTACGAGTGGCCCGGCAACATTCGGGAGCTCGAGAATCTGGTCGAGCGCATGGTCTTGTTCGCCAGCGGCGATCAGGTCAGCGTCGACGAGCTGCCCGACTCGTTCATGGGCGAGGGAGAGGCCGGCGGCGATGGCGATGGCGACGAGGCGGAGGTGCGCGGCGGCATGCCGCGGGCGATCCGCCTGCCTCTGGACAGCTTGGGCCTCGACCTGAAAGAGGCGGTCAAGGCCGGCTCGCGGCGCATCGAAGAGGCGCTGATCCGCGAGGCCCTCACCCAGACCGACGCCAACGTGACCCGCTCGGCCCGGAAGCTGGGGATCTCCCGGCGTTCACTCCAGTCGAAGATGAAGGAGCTGGGGCTGCGTGAAGAGATCGCCAAATCTGGTGGGGTCGCGCCGACTCCCCCGAGCGACAACTGAGGCCTGACCAGGCCCCAGCGTGGTCCCACGAAACACGCGCGTTCACCGTGTTGTGGTGTTCAGGACCCGTGAGCCGGGGTTCAGAGGCCGATCCCGAGTAGATCGTGCAAACCATGAAAAAACATCGGCGCTGTTCCCCCAAACCAGTCTAAGTGTGCGAAGCTAACCATGATTCTTGACGCTCAGGCTTGTGCGCTGGTCGCGTACTTTGGCTTTCGTCCCCGACGCGGGCGTCTCTACTCAACCCGGAATCCCATGCGGAAGCTTCTCGGTTTCTTGCCCGCCTTCGGCCTGGTGATGGGCCTGAGTCAGGTCGCCAACGCCGCCGAGGTCACTCGTGTTGCTTCGTCCTTTGATCAGGACTTCAACGGCAACACCTTCGACCTGCACTTTGGCGTCGCGTACGGCTTTGACTACAAAAAGGCGGCCATCCTTCGGGAGTGGGGCGCGGGCGGTAAAAACCGTCTCGCGCGCGACCTCGTGTATCAGCAGTTGAAACACACGGTCACCCCCACGCTCGAGATCGGCCTCTGGCACGACCTCTCGGTCTACGTCGCCCTGCCGATCGTCGTCTCCGACAATCGGAGTTACTCCTTCGATCAAGCCGAAGGCAGCGACTGCGTCTACCCCGACGGGACGAACTCCGGTCAGGCGACCTGCGTCAACAAGACCAACTCGTCGAGCATCCGCGACGGCATCGTGCCCCGCGACGGCTTCGACGCGCTGGAGGACGGCAATCCCTACGGTCAGTTCACGGACCTGGACACCGAGCGGATCTTCCGTGCGCCGACGCGCCGCGGGCTCGACCAGATCCACATCGGCATGAAGATCGGCATGTTGAGCCAGGCTCGCAAGTCGCACCTTCCCAACTGGGTGCTCGGCCTCGAGGGCCGCTTCGCCCTGGGCAAGGCCATGACCATGAGCCGCAGCATCCAGGACTCGGATCCGGCGGGCAACCACCGGGTCGGCCGAGGGATGCACGAGCTCGGGGTGTGGACGGCTCTCAGTCGCCGCTATCGCTTCCTCGATCCCTTCTTTGGGGCGCACTGGCGCTACGCCTTCGCGTCGGGCAACTCGCAGTACCAAAACCTCGGCGGGACCCAAGGCAAGACCAGCCCCCAGTCCGAGACCGGCGCCTACTTCGGCACGGAGATCGTCCCCTGGGAGAACAAAGAGGCCCAGAAGAAGGTCTCGATCGTACTCTCCGGTTCGGCGGTGCTCCACTACAACGGTCGCGGTTACTCCGAGGTCTGGGAGCTGCTCGCGGACAGCCCAGCGCTGGTCGGCGATCCCACGCCCGGCCAAGGTGAGAGCTGCAACCGTGGCGCGGCCTTGGCTCACGCGTCCGCCAACCCCGCGGATCCCTCGGGCTACCTCGACGCCGCCGGTGGCGACTGTGTGGGCTTCAACGGGATCACGACCCTCCAGGACTACGGCTCGTTCAGCATCAACGCTGGGTTGAACTTCCACATGGGTCCCTTCGCGCGCCTCAACCTCGGCGCCGAGATGACCACGGATACACGCCACTTCCTGACCTCGGCCAGCCGGGGCAAGGGCGACCGCTCGGGCGATCCCGACGTGGTCGAGGCCGACTCGCTGGACGTCAACCCGGTCCGCCGGGACGTCATCGACAACGTCGGCCGACGCTATGCCGTCGACGACGTGTTCAACGTCCGTGGCTACCTCAACTTCGTCCTGACTTTTTAGAGTCGGGATTCTCCGAGTCGGGACACCCCCGACTCGGAACACAAAAAGGAGCGCTCGGGCTGCGCTGCCCAAGCGCTCTTTTTGTGTTCCGGGTCGATGTGTCCCGGTTCCGGTTCCGGGAAATGGCAGAGCGCTCGGGCGGCCGGCCCGAGCGCTCTAGGGTTGGTGGGGGCCGAGCCCCGCTCAGTCTTCTCGGGCCGTGAAGCTGAAGCTCAGCTCCTTGTCGCCGCGCTTGTGGTCGACATGGACGGCGCCGCCGCCCTCGAGTTGGCCAAAGAGGAGCTCGTCGACCAGGGCGCCCTTGATGCTGTCGTCGATCACCCGGGCCATGGGTCGGGCGCCGAACTTCTTGTCGTAGCCCTTGGTGACGATCCAATCGCGGGCGGCCGGGGTCCAGGTCAGGCGAACGTCGCGCTCGCTGAGCTGAATCTCGAGCTCGCGGAGCATCTTGTCGGCGACCTTCCGGATCACTGGCTCGGGGAGCTGCCCAAAGGTCACCACCTTGTCGAGGCGGTTGCGGAACTCGGGGCTGAAGGTGCGCTCGAGGGCCTTGTTGGCCTTGGCGCTGGTCTCGTCCGTGGTGTCGCCCCCGAAGCCCAGGTGCCGCTGGGTCATCTCGAAGGCGCCGGCGTTGCTGGTCATGATCAAGATGACGTTGCGGAAGTCGGTCTTCTTGCCGGTCGTGTCGGTCAAGGTCGCGTTGTCCATGACCTGCAAGAGCACGGCGAAGATGTCCGGGTGGGCCTTCTCGATCTCATCGAGCAAGACCACGGAGTGTGGGTTCTTGGCCACGGCGTCGGTGAGCTGGCCGCCCTGGTCGAAGCCCACGTAGCCCGGAGGCGCGCCGATCAGTCGGCTGACGCTGTGCTTCTCCATATACTCGGACATGTCGAAGCGCAGGAAGGGCATGCCCAGCAGGCGGGCGAGCTGGCGGGCGAGCTCGGTCTTGCCGACGCCGGTGGGGCCGGCGAACAAGAAGCTGCCGATGGGTTTGTCGGGCCGGGCCAAGCCGGCGCGGGCGCGCTTGATGGCCTTGGTCGCCGCGGCCACGGCCTCGTCTTGGCCGAACAAGACCTGGCGCAGGCCCTCGCCCAGATTCTTGAGCACCGCTCGGTCGTCCGAAGACACGGACTTGGCCGGGATTCGAGCCATGCGCGCGATCACGGCTTCGACCTGGGCCACATCGATGGTGATCACCTCGCCCTCGGCCACCGGGGCGGAGGGGCCGGGCTCGGGCTTGTGGGCCTCACCGGTGTGGATCAAGGGAGCGGGGGCGCGACGCTCGAGGGCCGTGGTCTCGCCGACGGCGAGCGCGAACTCGCCGGCTTTGATCTCGTTGGTCGCGGCTTCGGCTTTGGTTTCGCCGGTCTCGGTTTGGGCCTCGCCAGCTTCGGCTTTGGCCTCGCCGGTCTCGGGTGTGTCCCCCGAGTCCGGCGCTGCGTCGGCGTCGGCGTCATCCTCGGAAGCCGCGTCTGTGGGTGTGGGTTCGCCGTAGGCGGCGATCCGGGCGGCCGCACCGGTCTCGTCCATGACGTCGATAGCCGAGTCCGGGAGGCGTCGGTCTCGGAGGTGTTTATGGGCCAGGCGGACCGACTCTTCGATCGCGTCGGGGGTGTAGCTGACGTTATGGTGGGCCTCGTAGGCCGGTTTGAGGCCCTGCAAGATCAAGATTGCCTCGTCTTGGGTGGGCTCGAGGATCTCGATCTTTTGAAACCGCCGGGCCAGGGCCGGATCGCGATCGAAGTTCTTGTACTCCTTGTAGGTGGTCGCGCCGATGCAGCGGACCCGCCCCGAGTTCAGGGCCGGCTTGAGCATGTTGCTCGCGTCCATGGACCCGCCCGAGGTCGCGCCTGCGCCGATCACCGTGTGGATCTCGTCGATGAACAAGACCGCGCCCTCGTGCTCTTCGATGGCTGCGATCACGGCCTTGAGTCGCTCTTCGAACTGACCGCGGAACTTGGTGCCGGCGAGCAGTGAGCCCATGTCGAGGGCGAAGATCTGGGCGTTGGCCAACGGCCCGGGCACGCGGCCCTCGTGGATGGCGAGGGCCAGGCCCTCGACCACGGCCGTCTTACCCACCCCCGGCTCACCCACGAGCACGGGGTTGTTCTTGCGGCGGCGACACAGCACCTGGATCAGCCGGGTGACCTCGTCGCGCCGGCCGATCAGGGGATCGATGTCCCCGCTGGCCGCCCGCGCGGCGAGGTCGACCGCATAGGCCGCGAGGGGGTCGTCGGAGACGTCGTCGTCGTCCTCGTTGGGGCCGCCGGGCGAGCTGTTGGAGGCGCCGTTGGGGCGGCTGCGAGGTGCGCTGCGTCCGTTGCCCCGGCCGATGCCGTGAGAGATGTAGAGGGTCACGTCGCGGCGGCGTACGCCCTGCTGCTCGAGCAGGTACACGGCCATCGACTCGAGCTCGGTGAACAGGGCGACCAAGAGGTTTGCACCCGTGACCTCGGCCTTGCCCGAACCCTGGACGTGGAGCAGCGCACGCTGGAGGACCCGGCCGACGCCGACCGTCTGCTGGACCTCGCCCTCTTCGTCGAGCTTGGGCACGTTGGCCTCGAGTACGGTCTCGAGTTCCTCGCGCAGCTCGTCGAGGTCGGCGTTGCATCCGAGCATGACCTCGCGCGCGCTCGGGTCGTCGAGCAGGGCCAAGAGCAGGTGCTCGAGGGTGATGTACTCGTGACGGCGGCGCCGCGTATCTTGGATGGCGGCGTCTAGGGTTTCACGTAGCTCAGGACTCAGCATCGTCGTCCTCCGGTTCCATCGAGGCCATCAGGGGGCACTCATTTTGGCGGGCCAGCATGTGGGTTTGGGCGACCTTGGTCTCGGCGATCTCGTGGGTGAAGACCCCCGCGACCCCGACACCCTTGTTGTGCACGTGGAGCATGATTTCGGTCGACTGTGCCTCGCCCTGGCGAAAGACGGTCTGGAGCAGACGGACCACAAAGTCCATGGGGGTGTAGTCGTCGTTGTGCAGCAGCACGCGGTACATGCGCGGTCGCTTCGACTTCTGTTCGTCCCGAGTCTTGAGCGCGACTCCGTGCTGGGGTTCTTCGTTCCGCTTGTCGGACATAGTCGTGGTTGCAGTGTAGCGCGTGGCTGGCGGCAAGGGTGGGGGAGCGGCCGGGCCGGGTCTGGACCTGGTTTCAACTTGGTTCTCGGCCCAGCAAAAGGAGGGTGAGTGTTGGCGAGGGGGCTTTGCGGCGCGGCGTGCAGGGGGGATGCTCGGCGCTGTGGATCTCACCTTGCGCGAGCGAAGCAGTATCGAAGGCGTGGAAAGCGCGAGTTGGAACGCCCTCGAGCATGGGCCCTCGCCGTTTTTAGAGTGGGGTTTCCTCCGGGCCTTGGAGTGCTCGGGTTCGACCACGGCGGAGGCGGGCTGGGACCCCCACTACCTGCTGGTCTACGGTCCTCTCCCAGGCAACGGTCCTCACCCAGGCAACATGGCTCAGGACCAGGGAGCCGCAAACTCCCTCGACGGGGGGGCGGCGCCGGGCGACACCCCAGACGCCGGGGGCGAAGCGGGATCTCGAGGCGGCGATTCGGCTTTGCTGGGGGCGGTCGTGGCCTACGTCAAGACCCACAGCTACGGCGAATACATCTTTGATTTTCAGTGGGCGCGGGCGGCTGCGCGCGCGGGCCTGTCCTACTACCCCAAGCTGGTCATCGCCGCACCGGCGACGCCGGCCACCGGTCCGCGGATCTTGCTGCATCCGGAGCTCACTACGGCGGCTCGCGAGGCGGTGACCAAGCGCCTGGTCGCGGGTGTGCGCGAGCTCGCCGACGCCGAGGCCTGCTCCTCGATCCACTGGTTGTTCTGCACGCAAGAACAGCAGGCCGTGCTCGAGGCCGAGGGCTTCGCGGCCCGCAGCAGTTTCCAGTTTCACTGGCACAACCGGGACTACGGGAGCTTCGACGATTTCCTGGGCACCTTGACCTCGCGCAAGCGCAAACAGATCCGCAAGGAGCGACGCCGGGCCCAGGCGGCCGTCGACGGGGTGCGCTTCATCCCGGGGGCCGAGCTCGAGCCCAGTCAGGTCGCGGCCCTCGACCGCTTCTATCGCAGCACGACCGACGCTTACGGCGGCAATCAGTACCTGCGCGAGGGTTTCTTCGAGGCCCTGCTCGAGCATGCTCCGGAGCGTGTGCAGTTTCTGGAGGTCAGCGGCCTGGACGGGGCGGGGGCGATCGCCGGGGCTCTGTTCTTCGAGACCGAGGGGGGGCTCTATGGGCGCTACTGGGGCTGCGATCGGGAGATCCAGTTTCTCCACTTCGAGGCTGCCTACTACGCGGGTATCGAGCGCTGTATCGAGCGTGGGTTGCCCCTGTTCGAGGCGGGGGCGCAGGGGGAGCACAAGCTGCTGCGGGGGTTTGTGCCGGTGGTCTGCCATTCGGCGCACTGGCTGCGGCACCCGGGGTTGGATCATGGGGTGCGGGAGTTTCTGCGGGATGAGCGGGTGGCGATCGCGCATCATGTGGCTCGTATGGCGGAGTTTGGGCCTTATAAATCCTGTGGATAGAGACCCGGTCCCGGATAGAGACCCGGTCCCGGGGTCTTTGTGGCGACGCGAACCCGAAAGAGACCCGGTCCCGGGGTCTTTGTGGCGAGGAGTCTATGGGAGCAGTGAAGACCGAACTTGGGATGCTGGATGCGGCGCAGATCGGTCTCCCAACATCGCAATTCTGGCCTGTCCGTCGTGTTTAACGACGTGCTGGACACGTCCGCTCGTCTTCAACCAACACACGCGGGCGGAGACCG
>CAYVJQ010000151.1:0-1167 GCA_964451725.1 uncultured Nannocystaceae bacterium
GCAGGGAGGCCGAAGCCGATGGTGAACCCGAGGGTCGCGGTGAGGAAGAGACGGGTGTTGATGGGGTGGATCGACATGAGGTGCTCCAGCTTCAAAACCGGCCCACGAAGGTGAGGCCGTTGGTTTGGGGTCCCAGGAGAGGCAACAGGGCCATGTTGGGGTGATTCTTGCGGGCCTTCGAGCGGCGGGCGAGGTCGATGCCGAGCATGAGCGCGCCAGCCACGATGACGGGCACACCGATGCCGAGCAGCACCAAGCCTGGGGTTCGGTCGTCGACCCTGGTCCGGCGAAGGAGGTCCTCGGGGATCGGCGAAAAATGGACGCCGCGTGAAATTTCGACGCCGCCCCCGATGGTGAGCCCGGCCCCGAGTCCCAGGCCGACGATGCCGGCGAAACCCAGCGGCCCGATGGTCTTGGGTGGGGGCGCAGGCTCGCCGCCGTCGCCATTTCCGTCGCCGTCGCTCGGGCCGTCATCGCCTGCGCCCCCGTCATCGTCGCCGCTCTCGCCACCAGTCTCGCCCTCGTCCGAGCTCGCGGCGTCGTCTTCGAGCCGCTCGAGGGTGTTGGCGATCACCCGGGGGCTGAGCTCGTCTAGGCGTGGAAACATGCGGGCATCCATGCACAGGTAGCAGTCGACCCACTCGACCGCCGGCTCGACTTGGTCGCCGTCGACGAATTCAAAGTGCAGGCCAAAGTCCCACCTGTCGGACTCGAGCACCCGAAGCCGCAGGCGCAGGTGCAGCTCGGGGTCGTCGTCCAAAGCCACGAACTGGAGACCGGCGGCCTCGAAGCTGGGGCGGAGGTGCTCGCGGACCTTGTTGTCGAGCCCGCCGCCGCGCTTGCCGAGCTCGGACCAGTCGACCTCGAAGGTGATGCGGTGGACGTCCCTGGCGGCGTCGACATCAGACTCGGACTCGGACTCGGGCTCGGGGACCGCGGCCTTGGAGGAGGCCACGGGGAAGGTCGCCGCACCCAGCCCGAGCGCGAAGCTCAGGAGGAGCGCGAGGGCGAGATGGAGGGGGTGTTTGGAGCGGCTCATGGTTTGTCTAGCGCCGCGCTGCACTTCGCGGCCAAGGCTCGGGTTTCGGAGTTTCCCCTGCGGCCCGCCCGGGCGCAGTCTTGGAGACGCCCGAGGTTGAACAGGGACAAGGTTCGGATGCCGGCGCG
>CAYVJQ010000151.1:1267-15887 GCA_964451725.1 uncultured Nannocystaceae bacterium
CGCAGTCTTGGAGACGCCCGAGGTTGAACAGGGACAAGGTTCGGATGCCGGCGCGCTCTTTGGCGGAGCCCCAGCAGCGCCTGCGCTCGGTGAGTTCTGCGGCCTGTGCCCACTTGCGGGCTTTGAAGGCCCGCCGGCCCTCGGCTTCGACGCCGGCACAGGCCGGGTCGGGGCCGACGTGGGGCGGGCGTGGCTCGGGAGCCGGGGGAAGATCGGGAATGGTCTCGCCGGTCTCGCCGGTCTCACCATGCTCGCCGCGTTCTCCAGGCTCGCCGCTCTCTCCGGCAGGAGCCGGGTCGGGCAGAGGAGCGCCCTCGGTTTGGGGCTCAGGCTCGGGCGATCCTCCGCGTCGGGCCGAGACGAACACGGCGGCCGCGGTGGCGGCGAGCAGCAGAGCGAGCAACACCCACCACAGCCTGCGGCGGGCCTGCGGCGTCTCGGTTTCCGTCTCCGGGTCGAAGCCGGAGTCGGTGCCCGTCTCGGGTTCGGTCTGGGCGGGGGTGTCATCGGTGGCCTGGGGCCGGGGGGAGGTTGCAGCGGCGGGCCCCGCGACGAGGGCCGGCGAGACCTGTGAGTCGGCGGGGCCATCATCGCGCAGGTGTGGGGGCCGCGCGAATGCGAGCACCGGGCCCGGTGAAGCTGTCGGTGGGTCCTCGAGCGTGTTCGCGGGCTGAGAGGGCGGCGGACTCGGCCGCGTCGAGGTCGTCGGGGTGCCCCAGGCACCGATTCGGGCCGCGACGGAGGGATGGAGGACCACGGGCATGACCTCGGTGGGTTCGGCCGGTCGCTCCCAGTTGAGGTGCATGACCGCGGTCGGCTCGGGCTGCTCGCCGGGGCGAGGGGTCTGCGTGGACTCGCGGTCCAAGAGCTCGGCTCCGAGCTCGTCGGCGACGGCCTCGAGGGCGGTGATCACCTCGCGCATGGGTGGCCGCTGCGCGAGCTCCCCCGTGCACCGATGCAAAATGTCGGCCAGAGACTGGGGAACCTCGTAGGACCAGGCGTGCAGACGCGGCGGCTTGAGCTCGCCCGCGCGCTGGGCCTGGATGTAGGCGCTGCGGTCGGTGAACGACGCGTAGGGGTTCTCCCCGGTGATCATCTCGAACAGCAAGATCCCGAAGTTGTAGATGTCCATGGCTTCGTCGGGGTGGGCGTTGACCGCCTGCTCCGGGCCGATGAAGCCGATTGTGCCCATGGTCTCGTGGATCCCCGTCAGACGGCCGGCCGCCCCGGCAGCCTGCACTGGCTGGTCTGCGGATGCGGCGTGGCTGAAGTCGAAGAGCTTGACCCGCGGGATCTCGCCCTTGGGCTCGGGCTCCCCCGGTACGCACAGCAGGTAGACGTTGTTGGGGGTCGTGTCGCGATGAATGATCCCGGCCTCGTGGCAGACCGCGAGCGCGAGCGCGACCTGGTGGGCCACCCCTACGATCTGGCTGGTGTCCATGGTCTCGGACGGCCGCGCCCGGCCCAGGGTTTGACCGAGCATCATCTCGGTCGCCAACCACGGCCATCCGCTCTCGGGGAGACGGCCGTGGTCGACGATCTCGACCAGGTAGGGGTAACCCTTGAGACGCTCGAGATAGTGGGCCTCGTTGATCAAGCGTCGCTCTCGCGCGGGGCGACCGACGTAGCGAGGCGTGAGCAGCTTGAGGGCGACCTCTCGACCGAGCGCAGTGTCGTCGGCGAAGAACACCGTGCTCATTCCGCCTTCGCCCAGATGGCCGATAATCTGAAAACGTCCGTCGCCGATCACTGCGCCCAGCGAGGGGAGCTCGGGGAGCGGGAGGCTCGGGGCGGTCATCAGTGCGACCCCTCCATGCGCTCTTTGACGGACATGCGTTTGCCCGAGATCGTGACCTCGTAGTACCCGTGTTTGGGGAGCGCGACGAGCTTCAGCTTGCCGGCTGGGTACCACTTTTCGTCCCCCTCCACGCGCCACTGGACCGGGTAGGTGCCGGTCCGAAAGCTACCCATGGCGATAAAGCTGTAGGGGAGGATCCGCCTGCCGACTTGGATATCGGCGTGGTCGTACTTTTTGATGATGAACGCGACTTTGACCTTGGGCCGCTTGGGGACCACGGGTTTGGGCTGCGTGACAGGGGGGGACTCGGGTTGTGGCTCGCCGGTCTCGCCGGCCACGGGTTCCTCGGGCGGGAGATCGGGCGTGGGGGGGAGGTCGGGCTCGGGCTCGGGCGTGGGGGGGAGGTCGGGCGTGGGGGAAAGGTCGAACTCGGGCTCAGACACGAGGTCGGGCGGGAGTTCGGGCTCGGTCTCTCCGTCCGTGGCGCCTGGGGTGACATCCGCCCGGGGGGCCTCGGCTCGATGGGTGCGTTGACCGACCAACAGGATGAGGATGAGCGAGAGCAGCACGACGATCGTGACCCCGACCCCGAGCAGCACCGCAGTGAGTTTGCGGCGAGCGGGAGGGGCGACCTCCGCAGGGGGGAGAAGCGCGGGAGTCGGAGCCTCGTGGGCTTGGACCGCCGGAGCCGCCTGGACCGCCGGAGCAGACGAGGCCCGCTCTTCCAGCGTCGGTTCCGGTTCCGGTGGCCAGCTGGACACCTCCAGCGGTCGCCCCGGCGGCTCTCGAGTGGGTGTCGGCGGGCGTCGATATCGAGGCGATGGGATGGCGTCGTCGTCGAAGCTCGGCCCCAAGATCTCCGTGGCCGCGAGGTCGAGATCGGTGGGTGCCGCCGGGGTCCCGCTCGACCCTGGGTCGGACGCCCTCGCGTTGGGGCTCGTCGAGGTCGGTTCACGTGAGCCGTGCGGGCTGAGCCGGGGCGGCCCGACGATGAGCGAGGGCTCCGCTGAACCGACTGCCTCATCTCCAGCCAGACCTTCACCCGAAAGGTCACCGTCGAGGACGGGCTCGCGCTGGGTGGGTGGCTCCTCGGGGGTCTCTCGGGGCGCAGATGTGGAAACCACGTCCGTGTAGCCCGAACGCCGCTCGCCGACCACCTCCCGGTACAGGCTCTTGAGGCGGATCCCCGCCAGCGCGTAGCGCACGCAGTTCCTGAGCACGACCAAGCGCGCCGCGGTGGCGCTGGGTCGGGCTTCGGCGTCGGTGTTCAGCATCTCGCGGCGGAGCTGGTCGAGCCACTCGGGCACGTCTTCGCGGGTCAGGTCGGGGAGGTAGCCAGTGGCGACCCGGCGGGCGAGCTCGTGGGGCTTGAGCTCTGTGCCGAAGGAGCGGCCCTCGATCAGCTCGTGCAGCACCACTCCCAGCGCGTAGACGTCGGAGGTCGCGTAGGCCTTGCCCATCCACTGTTCGGGCGACATGTAGCGCGGGGTGCCAACCGCCTGCGAGGCGGTCTTGCTGCCCGTGGCGATGAAGCGGGCGATGCCGAAGTCGGCCAGCTTGACCTCGCCGCTCGACGAAATGAGGATGTTGTCCGGCTTGACGTCGTGATGGATGACCCCGGCCGGCTTGCCCGCGACCGTGCGCTCGTGGGCGAAGGTCAGGGCGTCGAGGACCTCGCCGATCACGTAGGCGATCGCGTCGAAGCTCAGGCCCTCGGCCTGTTTGTTGAGCTCGAAGAGGGTCACCCCGTCGACCCACTCCATGGCCAGAAAGGGCTGGCCGCCGGGCATCGTGCCGGTGCCGGTCACATGGACGATCGCGCGATGGCGGAGACCCGAGGCGATCCTGGCTTCAGAGAAGAAGCGCTCGCGCTCCGTGTCGGACACCGCCAGGTCGGGTTTGAGGACCTTGATCGCGCAGGGCCGCGAGATCCTGTCGTCTTGGAAGTGCCCGAACCAAACCTGGCCCATTCCTCCCGAGCCCAGGGGGCGCATGAGTGTGTAGTTTCCCGAGCGATCTTTCACGCGCTTGTCCTCCAGGCGGCGCGCGACTCCACCGGACGGCTGTGGCTGTCCGGGGTCATGCGGGGCGCGGGATTTCGGATCGAGAGTGCCATGCGCGGGGTGGTCTATCCAGAGGTGGCTGGCGGCCGATGTGAACATAAGCAAGGAATGTGCCGACTGCTCGGCGAAGTCGGCAGGGTCTGAGGGAGAAAGTGATATCGGGGGTGGTTCAAATTTTGACCCACCCAAGGTGGCCCGATTTGGGGAAATCTCTCTATATTGGCGAGAGCCTCCTACTGGCTGGGTGAATTCAGGTGGTTCAAATTTTGACCCGGGGTGGTTCAAATTTTGACCCACCCAGGACCCGGCCAAAAGACCATGGGTTCGGGCGAGAGGGCGGAGAGAAGACCCTGGGTCCGGGGCGAGCGGGGCGAGAGGGCCAGGAAATACAGTCTGTGTGGTCCAGACGGTCAGTTGAGCGAGATCCGTTCGCCGAGCACTTTAACCTCGTCCCGAGCATCGACCTCGACGTCCCCCCCAGTCGCGCGGATGCGCGACTCCCTACCCTGCAAACGTGCATGGCCCGAAGCCCGGACATCGACATCGCCGGCCGCCGAGATTTCGAAGTCCCCATCCGTCGAAAACCTCGCCCCCTCGCTCGCGTGAAGCTCGAAGCGCCGGCAGTCCAGGTTCAAAATGCCAGTGGAGATATCCAGGGCGGCCGCGCTGAGCTGGACTCGCACGCCCTCGGGCCCGGCGGTGAGCACCAACTCGACTCCAGAGGCGCCGTGAATGGTCAGCGACTCTCCCCCTGGTGAGACCTCTAAACGATGGTCATGGGCGAGCGCGATGCTGTGGTGTTTCTTCTTGCTGTGCATGGTGTTCAGTCCACGGTGACGGTCGCGCCGGCGATGCGAATATCGCTGCTGGCATCGACCTCGAAGGCGGTGGTTTTCCAGGTCACCCCGGACTCGGAGATCGTCAGCGTGACGGCGCCCACGACCAGCCGGATCTCGCTCGCTCGGATCTCCACCTTGTTGTCGCTGATCGAGAGCGCAGCCTCTCCCTGACAGATCTGAGCGAGCTCCCCTCCCTCGAGCAGGGCATTGGCGACCCCCACGATCGTCGCGTTGTTGTCGGCGTGGAGGCTGGCGTCGTCGTCCTCCAACCCGAGGATCGCGGTCGGCCCCTCGACCCCGCTAGAGAGGGTCAAGCCCGCGTGGGCGTGGGTGGTCACCGTATCCTCGACGGTGGTCATGGTCGAACCTTGGACCTCGAGTTCGAGGCTCGCCGGACCGGCGTTGGAGCGGAGGATCTTGGTTGCGCTGAGGCCTCGAATTCCGGTCTCGAGGCCGGCGCCGTGGAGGCGTTTTGCGTGCCCCTCGGTCTCCAGAAAGTCGGTCCCCGCGACGGTTTGGTGCCGGTCTCCAGCGGTGGTGTGGCTGGAGTCGCCCCCGACCTCGATGCTCGAGTTTCGGTCGATCTTGGCGACCCGATCCTGGGCGACGGTGAGCGAGTCGTCTCGGCCCACCTGTTGCCTGCGATCGCGGTCGACGCTGCGTCGCTGATCTCGGCCCACCGTCCAGCTCTCGTCGTTCAACACCTGGCCAGAGAGGTCTCGCTGGGCCCGCACAGAGAGGTGTTCAGCACCGGCTGCGTCCTCGAAGCGCAGCTCGTTGTAGCCCTCTCCCCCCGGTGAGCTCTGGGTGCGAAGGACCGTCTGTGTCTTCCTGGCGGGCAGCTCGAGCGGCGGCGCGCGATCGACATTGTGGACCGCCCCGGTGACCAGGGGCCGGTCGGGGTCGCCACCCAGGAACTCGACCACCACCTCCATCCCCACACGTGGGATGAAATGGCTGCCGAAGCCTCCGGCGGCCCAGCCTTGGGCGACGCGGATCCACAGCGAAGTGTCGTCATGCACCCCGTAGCTCCGGTCCCACTCGAACTGGACCTTCACGCGCCCAAACTCGTCGGTGTGGATCTCCACCCCCTCGGGGCCCGTCACTCGAGCTGTCAGTGGGCCTGGGACCCGAGGTTTGGGTGTCGACAAGGGCGGCCGCCACCTGGCCGCGAGCGGCACGGCCTCGAAGCTGTTGCGGAACAGCTGGCGATGCGCCCGGTCGCTGCGGGCATCGTCTGGGGCCTCCCCCTCGTGGCGCACGCGGATGACCAGCAGCTCCATGGTCTTGTCGGCCCAGCCCTGATCCGAGACAAAAAATCGCGTCCCCGGCTCGAGACAGATCAGGTTGCTGGTCCCCACGTAGACCTCGGCATCGCTGCGTTGACGGGCCAACTCGAGCTCGACTTGCCGGCCGGGGCCGAGCTCGAAACGCGCTTCGTGGCGGTAGACCTCGAGTTCAAAACGGGTGTCTGGGGCGTCGTTCTGCGTGTGTGTCGACTCGGGAACCTGTGACTGTGCCCAGCGGACCCGCTGGGCGCTCACCGCCGAGGGACGGCAGCTCCGGCGAACCCGGAGCTCCTGAAGTGACTCCACAACATGCAACTCCTGGCGCTCAGGAACGAGCTCCAGCTCCGCAACCCCGTCGACGGTCACGACCTTCGGCCTGTGGTCGATCGAATCCTCGAGGACCAGTTTTTCCACGCCGTCATCGCCCTCGTGGTTGAAGTGAAACGAGACCCCTTCGCTCTCCAAAAGCCGAGCGACGAAGTCCAGATCGCTCTCGTCGTACTGGACGACGTAGTCACGCGGCGGGTACTTGCCGACCAGGTGTTCGGCATCGAGGCTGCGCCCATATCGCCGTAGCCAGCCTCCCCAGACCTCCTGTGCGATGTCGAGGATCGAGCTCTGCTGCCAAAATCGCGTATCCCTGCGCTGCGCGAGGAGGGCGACGGCGGGGACGACCGTCAACCGAACACGGACCTGATCATCGACACGGTTCCCCCTCTGGGCGTCGATGATCACCCCGCACAGCTGTCGGGAGATGTCCTCACGATGAATGAGCAGCGTGGAGTCTGCCCCCAGCAGGGCCTCCAGATCGACCTCCCAGGTCTGGCAGACCAGGTCGACGCTCAGGGTGTAGGTCGTCGAGAGGCTCTCCTCCAAAGTGATGCTCTCGACCTCCCAGTCCAAGCCAGGGCAAGGGTCACAGCTGAGCGAGTAGTGGACGGGGCTGAGGACGAGACTCTCGCTGTCGAAGGCGTGCTGCATGAGCGAGGGGTCCTTTCAAGTCGCGTGCCATTTGGAGAGCAGCTTCGGCTCAGCTCGAAAGCGCCAGTGGCACAGACCTTGCTTTACGAGAACCGCATGAGTGAGAGCAGCACCTCACACCGACGGCGGGGGCATCAGATCGAATGACCAACTCCACACCTTTCGAAGGCGTGCTCACCGTGGCCGTACGATCGGCGATCATCTGTGAACTGGTGGACCGGCCGGAGACCCTGCTCAGTGAACTGTCGATACTGCTGAGCGGAGACCTCGGGGAGATCATAGGAGACATCAGGATCTGCGAGTTGCTCGAGGCCCGAGCGAGGAGCGCCTCTTGCTCGGTCTACGACAGAAGGATCGTCGAGGCCGTACGCGCAGCCGCGACCCTATCCGTATCGCCCGCCTATGTTCGAGACCGTGTCGGTGGGTCGCGATGGAAGCGGCAAGCTGCGATTTTGAGACTCATTGAATCCGGGGAGATTGTCCGTACGGGCACCACCGGTGGGACACGATACTGGTCCGGGAACAAAAGTGAATGAAGTCCCCCTTTCTCTGGCAGCTGGGGCGGGGCCGAAACTCGAGGTCGAGAGACGCAGTCAAAGTACGGAATGTCTCACTCACGAGAGTGGGTCAGCGCGGGAGTCCGATCGTCGAGGTCGCCCGGATCGAGGGGCAGATGATCCGGCCGCCCTCGGTGGGGTCTTCGATGGTCGTGTTCATGGATGGGGACCAGGAGTTTCGAACCTCGCCCGTGTTGTCGATTCGGGTCACCCAAGATACGGTGTTCATCGAGACCGAGCGAAGCGAGTACATCTTTGTGGCTCACCCTGACGACATTTGACGTCTTGCGGGGGAAGCATGGTTCGGGAGGCTTGTGTCATCCAGGCGAGCGGGAGGCCGTATGTCGATCTATACTGCGAGCGCCGTGTTCATGCTCAGCATCCATGACGCCGTTCGGGCAGCCCACAGGCTCGGACTGTGGTGGAAGGACATGGGGTTCGGGGGAGTGTTGATCGTCGCTGGGCCCTGGACGTTTCTCGTCAGCCAGAGGGAGGGCGAACAGCTGCACTGGGCAGGGTTCGACGCCGGTCTGGGCAAAATTCGCCAGGGATACTGGACCTCGCTCGATGCGATCTCGGACACGTTGACCTGCCTGGGGGAAACGCGGGCGCCAAGCGGCTGAGCCTGAGGGCTCACTGCACACAGTTGTCCAACTCGGTTGCAAGCCCAGACGAGAGCTGAGGGCATTTTGCCTCGGCTACCACCCAGACCTCGTTGCAGGCGTCAAACCATCCCGGTTCGCAACCCGGGTCGGCCTCGAGACAAGTCACATAGGCATCCACTGCTGGGATCGCGCAGCTCAAGTACTCGTCGGCAGTCTCCTCGTGCCCGCTGAGGACGGAGTGTTGGCACTCGTAGTTGACGCTACCAAAGGCGGCATCGCACTCGCTGATGGAGTCGTATCCGCGGTCCAGCGCGCAATCGCAAGTCTCAAGGAGCGAAGTCGAAAGCAAAACTCCATACTCTTCGACTTGAGCAGAGATGTCTGGCGGCCCTGAGCAGGCTGCGAGGGTCAGGAGGGCAAGACAGAGCAGTCGGTTGCCGGACGAGAGCACCATGGCATGGTAGCACCTAGAGGATCGTAGTGATCGACTTCCACTGACTCCCCTTGCCGACTACCAACACGCACCGATAGGATTAGGCATGCTTCTGACAGGCCCCATCAGGCTCGAGCGCTTCGGCGACATCGATCTGGTCGACTCCTTCTTCGGCTCGCTGAAAGAGGACTACGCCGAGTTCGGCGATTGGTTCGCCCGCAAGCGCGACAAGGAGGCCTGGATCCTGCGGGCCGACGGGCAAGTCAGAGCCTTCCTGTACCTGAAGGAGGAGCTCGGCACCCTCGACGACATCGAGCCTTCCCGGCCCCATGCCCGCCGGCTGAAGGCGGGCACGATGAAGGTCGACGCCCATGGTACCCGCCTTGGCGAGCGCTTCCTGCGGCTGATGTTCGATGAGGCCCTCGACCGTCGCGTCGAGGAGATCTACGTGACGGTCTTCCCCAAGCACGAGGGCCTCATTGAGCTGCTCGTGCGCTGGGGCTTCGAGCTCCAGGGAACGAAGACGACGGCCAACGGCACGGAGAACGTCTACGTCAAGCCGATGTCCCCGGCGGCTCGCAGTCTCTACCGTGACTACCCCTTCGTGAACGCAACAGGCAGGCCCAAACGCCTACTGTCGATTCTGCCTGAGTACCATACCCGGCTCTTCCCCGACTCCAAGCTCAACACCGAGTCCAGCGACATCATCACGGACCTCTCCCACACCAACTCCATCTTCAAGGTCTATATTTCGTGGAGCCACGAGGTGAGGAATTGGGGCCGCGGGGATGTCGTGGTCATCTACCGCATGAAGGACAGAGATCGTCGGCCGGCGGGGTGGTACAGCTCTGTGGCGACCTCGGTGTGCGTGGTCGACAAGGTCAAGGCTGGGCCGGACTGGGAGTCCGAGGAACGGTTCATCCGTCGGTGCGCATCCTACAGCGTCTTCAGCGAGGAGGAGCTGCAGGGCTTCTGGCGGAAGAACCGGGACAGGCTCACCGCGATCCGGATGACCTACAACTTTGCCCTGCCCAAGCGCCCGAACCGCAAGGCGCTGGCCGAGGAGGCGGGCTTGGACGAGACGATGCGCTGGACGGCGATTTCTTTGACCGATCCGCAGTTCAGCGAGATACTCCGCCTCGGTCAAGCCGATGAGCGTCTTGTTGTCGATAAAACCTGAGTTCGCCGAGAAGATCATGACCGGCGAGAAGCGCTTCGAGTTCCGCCGGGTCGTCCCCAAGCGGGACGTCGGGCGTGTCGTGGTCTACGCCTCCTCGCCGGTCCGCCGGATCGTCGGTGAGTTCACCGTGCGCCGAGTGGTCTCAGACAGGCCGAAGGCCCTGTGGCGCCTTGCCCGCTCTCATGCGGGCATCTCGAAGAGCTACTTCGACGCCTACTTCGAGGGACGCGACGAGGCCCATGCTTTCGAGATTGGGAGCGTCCTGCGCTACGGCGAGCCCATCGATCCCAAGGGGCTGCGCCTGGGCTTCAGGCCCCCCCAGTCCTTCCTCTACCTCGACAGCCTGGAGGGCTTCGAATCGCGGCTGCGCCTGGCGGCCTGAGTGCGCCGCTAGGACGCAGGGCAATAGGTTGAAGCAGGGCCATGGGGCGCCGTGCTTCTCCGGCATGGCCGGGCTCGAGGGACCCTATCGGTCGTCTCGATGTTTCGGTGACCAAGGATCCGCTGCAGGCCCACCAACCGACCGGTCCCATCCCCCATCCCCCTGGCCGAGGGGGGCCGACCCTTCGTCTGGGGAGACTCGAGGAGCAGCATGAGGGGCCGGCCGGCCCCTTGGCCACGATAGAGATCGCCGACCTCGTGGTGCAGGGGTAGAGTCCTCGTCTTGCGGCGTCTAGGCCATCCGAACAGCCAATTTTTCCTGCGCGCCAACTCCGCCCTTCACATAGTGGACATTCTCGGCGTTTGTGACACGGACACCGGCGGCGTTTGTGACACGGACACCGGCGGGCGCGCTGGCGACAACTTGCCAACCCCTGGCAGTCCTCGACTGCCCGCAGCCTCGACACAGCTCGTCTCCGCGCTGAACTTGGCCTCGGGCTCGAGGCACGAGTCGTCGCTGCCCCGTCCACCTGGGAGAGGAGGTCGGGTGAGCGGTCAGGCAGCGGGCATGGGCGGCTCGGAGTTCCTGGTCGTTGCCAGTGCCAGTACGGCCCAACCTCATTTCTTGTGAGTTCGACGGGCCGGGAGGTGCCTGATTTGATGGTGAAGCGTCGCTTCGGGTGGAGCGTCCTCGTCCTCTGTCCACCATGGGGGTGAACGGGTCTTGCTCAGGGGTATCGGCCGCCCTCCTCGCAGCAAAACGCGCATGTCGAGTACGGGTCCTCCAAAAGAGACCATCTTGGCGAGCGCGCAGTTGAACATTGTGCGTGCGAGGAGGGCCCGCTTCCGTGCAGTGTTCGTTATATCTCGCCGCTTCCTCCTGTTGAGGCGGCCATAATGCGCGAGAGCGTTTCGGATCTGGATGCACTCGAGCATGTAGTTGCGCCACATGCCCCAGTGTGTGAAGCACCGCACGACGACACCCTTGTCGTCTCCTGCGGCTCCGCAGACTCTGTTGAATAGCGTTTTGCGATCGCTTGGTGTTGCCGCAAATGACTGAATGTCATCTTTCAGAGTCTTGACCCACTGGTTCCATGCAGGTTGGCTGGCGACCACGAGCCGGTTGTGCGCGAGCTGAGGGGTCTTCTTTGCGTGCCACTGACAGACGGCCTCGAGCGCGACCACCACTTTCAGGGTCGCGCCGCCGAAGCTGCCATGGATGGACTCGAGGTACATCTCCAGCGGAAGAACGACGGTCTTCGGGTGGCTCCGCTCGACGGCGCTCAGTCGACGGAACAATTCTGCGCGCCACCATCCCACATCATTCGCGTGCGTGGGAGGGAGCAGATGTGTGTTGGGAGGCTCACAGGTTCCGCTGCTCCATCCAATGTAGCCAAGCGTCCTCCCGCGAGGTGAGACATGATGCAGGACTTCAAATAGTCCTCGGCTCTCCAGTACATATTGAAGGATCAATGCATCGCGCGAAAGGCGGTCGGGGACCGGCAGTTTGGAGCCTGTCGAGAATACGAGCAGCCATCGTTTGGAGTCGTTCTTGTACTGAGGGTGCCTAATCAAGTAATAGTCGTACGCACCCTGGAAGAAGTGTTGGCCAAGGACCACGGTTCGTGACGAAAACACGGACAGGTTTCCCCTAAGAGGTAGCGAGCGAGGGAGGTGGAGAGCCGAGACCCAGAGGTTCTCCCGTTGGCGGTAGTCTGTCCGCAGAAAGCTCCATCCATTGAGCGCGACTTCTATGAAGTTCGACGACCTGCTGAAGAGGAGTCCCTGTGCGAGGAACTTCTTCCTGCCACACTTGGACCGCCCTGACACCGAGAGCTTTTGTCCGAGCGCGTAGTCAAGTGCCCTCTCGAAGGGGACTTTGACAATTGCTCGACCCTCTCGATCGAAGGATAAACTGATGTCGCGCGCGACGACTTTCCTGTCAAACGAGAGTGAAGAGAGACAAAGAGAGGAAGAAGACGTGAACCCATTCTCGACGATCCAGCGAACGAGCGTTGCCGCTGCGTTCTCATGGATGTGAGACATGGCTACTTCACCCCCCCCGCCAGGGCGGGGCTCTTGCGAGTCATCAGTGGTACTCGGGCAGGTCTTGGGCAGGTGTAGCACTGAGGCGAGGCTGCCACATCCGGCGATAGAACCCAAAGCCGAACAGGCTGTTCTGACATGCGTCGCCCACGGAGCGCTCGTGTCAGACGCGGCAGTCGTCAGTGGTGCACGGCAGGCTGGCGGCTGGCCAATCTCAACCGTGGTCTGGGCTACAGGTGTGATCGTACATTTCCCGCTGGGAATCAGCAAGTGGAACAAGGTCGAGCACATCACTGCGCTTGATTTAGAAGCAAGCGCAGACTCTGAGCCGTGCGAATCAGGTCGAGCCGCACCTCGCCGCCGATCCCGTGTGCGCGCGGGGCCCCACTGGAGAGCAGCCCGATCGACATCCGTTTCGCGTCGATGGTCTTAATCCGGGGGTCGAAGGTGAACTCGAACTCACGACACGACGCGACCACGTGGACATGCTCGAACTCGTGGAGCTCGGCCATCAGCTCGAGCAGGACCCCTCAAGGCGCTCGGGCTCGCGCTCGACGAGGCTTGAGATCACATCGAGCTGATGATCGATCAACACGGCGCAAGGCTGCGCCTCGCTCGCCAGCGCCGCGACAAGGGCGGCGGACTCGGTGAGGAGCTCAAGCTCCCGGATCAGCGCCTCGCTCCGCGGGGTAGAGTCGGTCGGCTTTGAGCGCGAGAATCGTCCAGTCCTCGTCGTGCAAGCGGTGGGCGAACTCGGCCATCGCCGCGCTCTTCCCGGCCCCGGCGGTCCGAGGAGCATGTGCGCCGAGCGGCACACGTCGTGTTGCGTCAGCGCCGTGAACAGCTCGTCGATGTCCGGTCGAGGGATCCACTTATTTGCGATGGTTCGCGGCCACTCGAGAAGCGGACACGAGATCGCCAGATCTTTGGGGAGCCAGGCGGCTGCGGCAGATCCACACACACCTCCTGCGGTATAGCTTCGCGTCACACACGGTGATGTTGGGGATCCCGATGCCGCAGGTGCAGGAGTGGCTGGGCCACTCGAGCATCGTGGTGACGATGCGCTATGCGCACCTGGCGATGGGCTCGGGGACTCGATGATCCAATGACTCGACCGGTCTTCGGGATCGGGGCCGGATCCAGAGTAGGAGCACATGAACAGCACAGGGATCGAAACGGAGCCGCAGGGAGTGCTGGCTAGCATTCTCGGGATGAGCGCCACGGGCTGCTAGTCCCGGTCGTCCTCCACCCTCCAAATCCGTGCCACCCCGGCTGCGACCACGAGGCCACCGCCGATTGAGACAGCGACCGCCTTTCGTCGCTGGGTCTGGGTGCTCGTCGTCGTGGGGGCTCGTTTTGGTGTCAATCGCCGGGCTCGCAAGCTCCCGAAGACGTCATCGAACGGGGTCGCGCGGGTCGTCTTCGGTCGCGTCGGAGCCCGGGCCGGTTTGAGCGTCGGTCGTAGCAACTCATGGCCGAGGCCAGGGCTGCCTTGGAGCCTCGGGTTGACCTTCGAGAGCTTTACTCCTGCCCGCTCGAGTTCGTCCCGGAACTCCGGGTCGCTCACCCGTCGAAGATCTACCAGGACACGCTTGTTGCTCGCCAACAGCTCCCTTCGAGATTCCAAGAAGCGCCTCCCCAACCAGTTCGTACGGATCTTTCCCGACGGGCTGTAGAGTGCTCCCGCTCCCGGTGGGATGTACGCGACCTCAATCGTCTGGAGGTAGTGGTTTTGCATGCGCGCAAATACTGTACAGAAGGGAAGGATGATGCGCGAATAGATGGAGTCACTAAATGGTATGTCGAATTTGGAGTCTGTCCGAGGGGAGGCGATCAGCTGGACTGGCATGGCGATATTTCGCCCCCCTGGCTGAAGCGAGTCATCCTGTCCAAATGCGGTCATGAGCGTGGCCAACCTCGAAATTTGGCCCCGCCAACCCGGACCATGATGGCGGCCCCACTCTTGCCGTGCGAACGACCAGAACCGCTCAAAGCACAACCTCCACTGACGCTCGACACTATCCATGTTGATCGTAAACAGCAGCGGCCCCGGCTTCGCCGCCATCTCGAGGATATTCAGCAGCAGCTTGTTTGTGCTCGGGTAGAACGCACCCACGTTCGTGCCGGGTGTCGTCGCGTTCAGTGCAGCCCCACCGTAGGCCCACCCCAAGCCCTCCGTCGGCCACACAGACTCCGCCTTCACACACTGGCGGCAGTCTCGGCTTCCATCGAACGCCTTCGGCGACTTGTAGCAGGGCTTGTTGATGCCGCGGCAACGCAGCGTGTAGCGGTCGACGTCCGTCCCCCGTGGGGTCTTGTAGAACCGATAGGACGCCTGGAGCACACGCAAGGTCGTCGTCGTCCCAGGCATGAACCCAAAAGTCGAGACATCCCCTGGGTTGAATGTGTAATTGGTCGTGCCCAGAGGACTTCGCGCCTTCCTCCCCA
>CAYVJQ010000152.1:0-10669 GCA_964451725.1 uncultured Nannocystaceae bacterium
CGACTACGACCGGCTCTGGATCCTGGGCCTCGCCCTCTCCCACCACGTACAGGAGCGCCTGCCCGAAGCCCGCGAGGCCCTCGAGGGTGCGCGCGAGGCCCTCGCCGCGACCCCCGGTCTGTCGACCGCGGCCCGAGACGCGGCCAGCGCTCGGATCTCGGCGGTCCTGGGCGAGGTCGCGGCCCGCCAAGGCCGCGTCGACGAGGCCCTCGCCCTGGCCGACACGGTCGCGTCCCTGGCTCCTGGGCACCCCTTCCCCCACCTCCTGCGGGGGCGAGCTCTGGCCAAGGTCTGGCGCTGGGAGCAGGCCCTCCCCCACCTGCGCGAGGCGGTCGCGGCCAACCCGGGGTCGGCCTTGCTCGCCGGCGAGCTGGCCCTGGCCCTGGGCAGCGCCGGGCGCCCGCGCGAGGCCCTCGCGGTCGCGGCTGTGGGCTTGGCCCTGCGACCTCGGGACGCGGGCCTGCTCCGGACCCAGGCGCTCGCCCTCGGGGCCCTCGACGACCCCCGGGCCGAGGCCGCCCTCGAGGCCTACTTCGCCCACCGCTCCCCCGACGACCAGCCCCACCTGAGCGCGGCCTGCGGGGCTCGAGACCCGGCTTGCGCGCGCGAGCGCGTGCCCGTGCACACCCACGAGTTCGCGGTCGACGACTGACCGGAACCGAGGTCTATACCGAGACCTATTCCGAGCCGGGGGCAGCCGCCGGGAACGCCCGCATCTGCATGCGCCAGTCCACGCCGATCATGTCGCCCGTGCACATGGGCTCCCAGACGTTCTCGCCCTGGAGCGGCTCGCTCGAGAACACGAGGTGGCTGACGAAGCCGCTCTCGACCCTGCGCTCACACTCGGGGGCATGGTGAGGGCAGGTGTCGCGCTCGGGACAGTGACGCTTGTGGGTCGAGCAATGCAGGATCTTGCCGCCCTGGTGGGCGAGCATGGTCTGGCCATTGGTGATCACGAAGGTCAGGAAGGTGTTGGAGATCGGGTCCGCACCGTCGTCGTCACACAGATCTCCGGCGAGCTCGCAGATCGAGTCGACCGCCGCCCGAGCCGCGGCCGCGAGATCGGCGAGCGGGTAGCCGCGGCGCTCGAGATCGCAGCGCTCGGCCATCTTGGACAAGAGGGTATAAAACAGGACCTCACTGTCGGTCTTGCCCAAGATGAAGCGCCGCAGCACCGGCGGGATGCGATCGAGCAGGGCCTCGCGCAGGGCCGGAAAGTCGGCGATGTTGCCGTTGTGGACCATCACCCAGCGCCCGTATTGGAAGGGGTGAGTGTCGAGAATATTGAGCTGGCCCTGGGTGGCCTTGCGGACGTGGGCGAGCACGGTCTCGGAGGTGACCACGCCCGAGACCCGCTGGAACATCTCGTCGGAGACCGCCGTCGACACGCTCTTGATCACGTGCGGCGCGCCCCCGAGGTAGTAGGCGACCCCCCAGCCGTCGGGGTTTCGCTGGCTCTGCTGCATCAGCGCATTGTCGGCGCTGACCAGGCTGTGGTGGACCTGGCTCTGCATGACCGAGCGAAACCCGAAAATCCGGCACATGGCGAGAGTCTACGCGTTCCAGCTCAGCCGAAAACAGGCCCGCTGCTGGCCCCCGGCGTCCGGGCCCGGCCCATCGAGGAGCACGACCTCACCCTCGCCCTCGCCACCGCGATCACACAAGATCAGCAGGGCGTGGAGCACGGTGACCACGGTGCTGAGCCAGGCCGGTTCGGCCGCGCACAGGGGCGGGATCTCGAGCAGCTCCATGTCGACCTCCCGACGTGAATCGGCGCCCCGGGCCTCGTGTACGGCCCAGCGGCCACAGTCCCGATAGAGCAGGCCCCAGGCCGTGGGCGCGAGTTTGGCGAGCGAGCCGGGATGGAGACCGAACAGACCCACAGCGGTCTGAACCAGGGGCTGGAGGACCGAGCCCGCCCACAGCTCGCGCAAACTGGCGAGCAGAAAAGCCTGCGCGCGGGTCGGGCCGAGGACCTCGAAGAGGGCGCGCTGGAGCGCCACGTCGGCCGCGATCGGGAGCCACACGAGCGGACCCGCACACTCGATACTGGTCTGGTGCGCGTCGCCCAGGTGCTCGCGGATAGCGACCGCGGGCGGGCCGAACTCATCGCAGCGCGAGAGCAGGGCGCGGAGGGTCGACGCGCGCACGGCAGGGGCACCGGTCACGCCCCGAGTTTAGCACCGATCGTGCGCCCTTCTCGACAGGCTTCTCCTATATCGGCCGGGTCCTTCTCGGCGTGAGGAGTTCGGCCCGCCCGCGGCGAGCAGGGGCTATCCTGCCGCCGATGTCCACGGATGAGGAGAAGCTGGAACCCAAACCGGACCCGGGGTCCCAAACGGGGTCCCAAAAATCGGAATCAAAGCCGTCCCAAAAATCCGACCTGGGGTCCCAAAAATCCGACCCGGGGTCCCAAAAATCCGACCCAGGGTCCAAAAAATCCGACCCAGGGTCCCCGAAATCCGACCCAGGGTCCAAGCCCGAGCCCGGGCCCAAATCCGACCCAGGGTCCGAGTCCGGGCCCAAACTGATCGAGCGCCCCCTGCCGCGCTGGTCGCTGACCCTGGCCGCCGGCGCCCACGGGTTGATCTTTGCCTGGGCCGCGCGCGCCCTGCCGTGGTCACAGTGGTCGTTCTTCGCCCTGATCTGCGGTCTGCTGGCGCTCGGCCACCTGGCCACCGCGGCGATGGCCGCCGGCCGCCTGCGACCCCTGGCATGGACCTGGCGGGCGACCTCCGTGCTCGGCCTGGTCGTGTTCGGGTGGCTGGCCTGGGAGCTGACCCAGTCGGCGAGCTACCTCGCCGGGCTCTACGGCGACCTCGGGGCCGGCCTCGGCACCCTGATGATGGGCGTGCTCGGGCTGCTCGCGGTGCTGACCGTGCCCCTGTCGCTGTGGGGGTTGGCGGCGACCTGGGACACACGCTGGAACCGGGGCGCCGGCGCAGCTGCGGCCGTGTTGGCCCTGTGCTGGGTGGGCGGCAGCTGGCGCACCGCCGAGGCCGCGCAGGCCGTGCCCGTGCCCGTGCCCGTGGGCGACGGGAGCGAGGGCCTCGCCAACATCATCGCCGACGGCCTGCCGGACTGGAACGCCCTCCCGGAGATCTCCCTGACCCCGCCCCCGGCTCGGGCCGGCAAGCCCGAGCGTCGAGCCCCCGACCTGCGCCTGCCCGCCCTGCTCGTACGCGAACCCGTGGCCTGCGTGCCCGTGCCCGGCAGTGCCGACGGCAGCGCCGAGGCCTACGCCGTGCTCACCTACATGATCCCGGCCAGCGACGAGACCCTCGAGCGCCGCAGACGAAGCGTGCCCGGGCGACGCCTGGCCGCGGTCGAGCCCGTGTCCCGCTGCGTCACAGCCGAGGCCGAGGCCCTGCCCGAGGCGATCGCCGAGCAGCTGCGCGCCGAGGCCATGCGTGGACCCATCAAGATCGACGTGATCACGGGGGTCGTGCTCATGCGCTCACAAAATTTCATCCTCGACATGTTCGCCCTGCGCCCGGGCCTCGACGGGATCTGTGACGCCGACCGCTGCCTCATGCCCTGGCAGCTGATCGCCTCGAGCGAGTTTCAGGTCAACGAACCCCTCGGGTGGATCCCCGACTTTCGGTTCGGGGTCTCGCCCATGCGCCTGCAGCGGGGCCTCGGCGGGACCGTGAGCCGGGAGATCCAGACCTGGGATCGACAGCGGCGCCGACCCAAGACCCGAAAGAAGGAAGACCGGGACCAACCCTTGATCACTCCTGAAGGCGCGGCCGAGTGGTCGACCTTCGACGGTCTGCTGCGCATCGAGACCATGAGCATGGCGGTCTCCCCAGGTGGCCGAGTCATGGCCCTCGCCCGCCTCCACGAGCGCGAGCTGACCCTGAGTCAGGCCCGCCTCGACCACGCCCGGACCCTGGCCGAGGCCCACATCGCGGCGGCCCAGCTCCCGGAGGGGCGCTTCACCTACACCCTCGATCCATTCACGGGCAAGCGCCGGACCAAGGCCTGGAACCTGCCCCGTCAGGCCGGCACGACCTTGGTGATGTGTGAGCGCGGCCAGGACCCTGTCCGCACCAAGGCCGTGGCCGAGCGCTCGCTGAACTACATGGCCGAGCACGCCCGCGAGAGCGGCGAGCTCGTGGCCCTGATCCGCAACACCAAAAGCGACGACGCCCACCTCGGGTCCACGGCCCTGCCGACGATCGCGTTCTTGAGCTGCCGGGGGCGGGTGGGCGATCTCCACGACCCGCTGATCGCCGGCCTGGTCCGCTTTCTGTTGGCCATGCAGCGCGAGGACGGCAGCTTCTATCCCAAGTTCGACGTCGCTTCCGGGGTCGTCATCGACGGGCCCGAACCCATGTACGCCGGCGGCCAGGTCCTGTTCTCCCTGAGCCTGGCCGAGAAGCTCGCGCTCGAGGATCCGGCCCGCGCGGCCGAGGTCGGCCTGCCGAGCGCCGAGCGCCTGCACGAGGCCCTCGAGAGGGGCATGGACTTCTACACCGGGCCCTACTGGGACACGATCTTGCGCGACTTCTTCTGGCTCGAGGAGAACTGGCACTGCCTCGCCGCCCGGGCCTCCCTGGGCCACCACCGCAACGACGCCTACGAGCAATTCTGCATCGACTACATGGCCTACAAGGCGCGCGTGCCCATGACCGCCCAGAGCCACGTGGCCGCCGAGTTCATCGGGGGCTACTCCATGGGCAACATCTTGACCCCGGTCAACACACCCGCGGCCGGCTTCGGCGAGGGCCTCGCGGCGGCCATGGCCCTCAAGGAAGCCCGGGGCGAGGACATCTCGGCGGACCGGGAGCAGATGAAGACCGTGCTCGAGTTCCTGGTCCGACAGCAGTGGAACGAAGAGACCTGCTTCGCCTGCGACCCCCACCAGCACGTGGTCGGGGGGTTCTCCGAGTCCATGAGCGCGCCCGAGATCCGCATCGACTACACCCAGCACGCCTGGGCCGCGCTCGGCCACGGCGGAGACTGGATTCGGGGCTCCCTGCCGGCGCGGGTCGGGAACGACGACGGGCTCCTGGGAGACGAGCTGGAGATCCAGGAGTGAGCACGGGCGACCCCAGGGACGCCACCGACGACCCCCACAGCGTTCGCCCTGGACGCGGGCAGGCCCCTCCGGCTCCCCCAGCCCCTCCGGCTCCCCCCGCTCGCCTGCGCAGCCTGCCTGCGCTCTTGTTTGGGCTCGCGACCCTGGCCGCGGTGGCCTCGCCCATGTTTCGAGATCCGCCCCGGGACTCCTTTCCGCTCTCGAACTACCCCATGTTCTCGTCGACCCGGGACAAGCCCTGGATCCACGTCGTGGTCGGCTTCGACGCCGACGGCGGCCTGCATCGGATCCCACCCAACAAGATCGGCAGCATCGAGGTCATGCAGGCCGCCCAGACCGTGCGTCAGGCGATCCGTCACAAACGCGCTCCAGCCCTGTGTACCCGGGTCGCAGAGGCCGTGGGTGGAGACGCCGACTTCGACCAGATCGAGCGCCTCGAGGTCCAGAGCCGGCAATTCGACCCCCGAACCTACTTTGTGGACGCCGACGGGCGCGAACCGCTGGCGGTCCGCCGACGCGCGCGCTGCCCGGTCGTACGCGGGGGCCAGAAATGAGCGACCTCTCCCCCTCGCCCCTCCCCCAGACCCTCCCCCAGACCCCGCCCGAGCGCAGCGCCCTGGCCCGGTGGTGGTTCCCCGCCACCCCCGCCCTGCGCCTGGCGACCTTACGGGTCCTGATCGCCGGCTTCGGGTTGGTGTGGATGGCCGTGCTGAGCCCGATCCTCTACGCCAACGCCGGCTTCCCCGCGGCGCGCTTCGAGGGGGTCGGGATCGCGGCCGGCCTCGCCAGCCCGCCCGCAGGGGCCCTGGTCGCGCTCGTGTGGGCGGCGACCATGGCGACTGGGGTCCTGACCCTGCTCGGGGCTCGCTTCCGCGTCAGCGCCCCCGCCTTCGCCCTGGGCATGCTCGCGCTGACGACCTACCGCAACAGCTGGGGGATGGTGTTCCACACCGAGAACCTGCTCGTGGTCCACGCGCTGATCTTGGCGCTGCTCCCGGCCGCCGACGCCTGGTCTCTCGACGCCCGCAGGCGGCCCGAGCACCCACCCACCCAGCCCAGCCCGGCCTACGGTTGGGGCCCCAAACTGATGGCCGCGGTCACGACCTTGGCCTACCTGATCGCGGGCGTCGCCAAGCTGCGCAACTCTGGCGGAGCCTGGCTCAGCGGTGACACGCTCCTGGCCCAGGTCGCCTGGGACAACCTGCGCAAGGTCGAGCTCGGCGACATGCATTCGCCCCTCGGTGCGCTCCTGTCCGGCTACCCGTGGATCTTTGCGCCCCTGGCCTGGATGAGCATGGCCCTCGAGCTCGGGGCCCCGCTCGCGCTGCTGCATCGACAGATCGCCAAATGGTGGGCCCTGGGTATGTGGAGCTTTCACCTCGGGGTATTTGCGATCATGTGGATCATGTTCCCCTACCCCCTCTCGGGCGTGGCCTTCGCGCCCCTGCTGGCCGTCGACGAGGCCGTGTCGAAGCTCGCCGCCCGCCAGCGACGCAGGCACCCCGACCACTGGACGACACGGCTCCTCCCCCGCGAAGACCGACGTTGAAGCGGTCTGCGGGCTCAACCCACCCCGGCTGCTAAGCTCTGCCTCCCGTGTCCGCTCGCCTCATCCGTGGAGACCAGCGCCTGCCCGAGCCCGAGCAGGCCGATGCTCGCGGCCTGGTGGCGGTGGGCGGAGATCTGCGAGCGAGCCGCCTGATCGACGCCTACGCCCGGGGAATCTTCCCCTGGTACAACGAGGGTCTGCCGATCCTCTGGCATTCCCCGGATCCACGCTTTGTGCTCGAGCCGGCTGATATGCAGATCAACCGGAGTCTGAGAAAGACCATGCGCAGGGGCCGCTATACCGTGACCCTCGACCGCGCCTTCGATCGGGTGATTCGAGCCTGCGCCTCGACCGAGCGACCGGGACAACACGGGACCTGGATCACCAATGACATGACCGACGCCTACGAGCGCCTTCACGCCATGGGCCACGCCCACTCGGTCGAGACTTGGCGCGACGGGGAGTTGGTCGGGGGTCTCTACGGTGTGGCCGTGGGTGCCCTGTTTTGTGGGGAGTCCATGTTCACTAGCGAGCCCGATGCCTCGAAAGTAGCCTTTGCCCACTTCGTCGGTCAGCTCGAGCGTTGGGGATTCGGGCTCATCGATTGTCAGGTCCACACCGACCACCTGGAGCGCTTTGGCGCGCTCGAGTGGCCTCGAGCCCGGTTCTTGTCGACCCTGAGCGAACTGCGCGACGATCTTCGCCAAGATGTAGGGGCGTGGCGCTTCGACGAGGGATTCTCGGCCCTGAACCCCGAACTCCGAACCTAGAACCCCGAATTACGAAACCCCGGACCCGCACAGGCGGAGACCGGGGACGATTCAAACTGGAGCGTGCTCAGACGATGGAGTAACGGGTACCGCGCGCCTTGCCCACAAAGGTGACCGCGCCCTGCTCGATCATACGGTTGAGGGCCGCCCGGAGCTGAGCGGGGTCGGCGTCGAGAGCCTTGCGCAGGGTCGAGGCTGCGACCTGGTCGCCACCAGCGGTGGTCAGCGCCTCAAAGACCTCTTTGTCGAAGGCGTCGCGTCCACTGGGCTTGCGAACGTCGCGCTTTTGAACACTTCCACCGGCGTTCGGCTTACGGCCGACCTTGCGGCCCCCCTTGCGACCCTTGCGACCACCCTCGCTCACCAGCTCGTCCAGCGTCAACGTTCCCAATGCAGGGTTCGCCGCGACCAATTGCGCGAGCTCGCTGACCGAAGTCTTGGGGTTCCGGGAGATCACATCAACGAGCGCCGTCTTAGCGTGGTCGGCGAGCGCATCTTGAAAGACACTGCTGAGGTTGGCCATGCGTGCATCTATATGCATCATCAATTGAGAATGGGAAAGGGTCTCCGCTTAAAAAGTGTGGATATGGATTTGGAGATGGGCGAAGTGACAGTATCGAGCCCACAGTGTGGCGACTAAAAGCGCGAAAACTGTGGGCTATTGTACACCTGGTGCACTTCGAGCCCGCAGAATGAGATGATTGGATCCAGACGCACCAATCGCCTCGTCAGTGACAGGTGCGCTGAGACCGTTCAGTCTCCCTCAATGCACCGATTATATGTTCAGTATCCAAGGGGCATGAAAGCCCCTTCCCTCGCCTCATTTTGATCTTGCTGTCTTCCTATGTCGTTCAATTGGTTCAAATTGGGCCGTCTATGGCGGGCTTTCGGTCGGTCACCTGTCCTTTGGGACCAATAGCATTTCACCATGCGCGAGCAGCCCATGCACGATGCAGGAGCTACCCCTCGGTCTGGGCAAGTCGAAACTCATGATTCACCGATCTGGTCACCGACCTGGGAGATTCCCCCGAGTCCATAAAGAGAGGCCGCGGGTGAACCCGCGGCCTCGCTGAAGCGTTTCCCTGCCCGGCTTTCAACGCCGGCGATTGCCGACGTGAATCGCTTCGCCCAGGGCGTGTTTGGTCGCCTCCATCACCGCTTCACCCAAGGTCGGGTGCGGGTGCACGGTCAGGGCGATGTCCTCTGCGTAGGCGCCCATCTCGATGGCCAGAGCACCCTCGCTGATGAGGTCGCTGGCCTCGGGGCCGACCACGTGAATACCCAAGACACGATTGTCCGCCTTGTCGATGATGACTTTGACGAAGCCCGTGGTCTCGTCGATGGCCATCGCCCGTCCGCTGATGGAGAAGGGGAACTTACCGATCTCGATGGCGTGCCCGGCCTCCTTGGCCTCGCGCTCCCCCAGTCCGGCCGAGGCGATCTCGGGCTCGGTGAACACGACATTGGGAATGGTCTTGGCGTCGTTGATGGTCTTCTTGCCCGCGATGACCTCAGCGAGGACCTCGCCCTCGTGGCTGGCCTTGTGGGCGAGCATGGGCTGACCGCAGACGTCACCCACGGCGTAGACCTTGGCGACATTGGTCTGCTGACGGACGTCGACCTTGATGAAGCCGTGGCTGTCGAGTTCGACAGCCAGGGTCTCGAGGCCGTAGCCCTTGGTGACCGGGCGTCGGCCCACCGCCACCAAAACCACGTCCGCGGGGTACTCCTCGCGCGTGCCCTTGGACTCGGCGGCGACCCAGAGCTTGCCGTCGCGCTCTGTGACTCCCTTGGCCATGGCCTTGGTCACGATCTGGCCGCCGTCTTTCTTGATCTGACGAGCGACGACCTGAGCGACGTCTTTGTCACACACCCCCAGCACCCGGTCCGCACCCTCGAGCACGGTCAAGGTCGCGCCCATGCGCTGGAAGGTCTGACCGAGCTCGAGGCCGATGATGCCGCCGCCTATACACACCATATGCTCGGGCACAAAGTCGAGCTCGAGGGCGCCAGTGCTGTCGACGATTCGCTTTTGGTCGATCGTGAACCCGGGAATGTGAATCGGTAGGGAGCCGGTGGCGATCACGAGGTGCTCACACTCGACGATGTCGTCGGGCTTGCCCTCGGCCGCGGGGTAGGTGAGCTTGACCCGGCCGGGCCCGAGGATGGTGGCTGTGGCCTTGACGTACTGGGTGCCCGAGCCCTTGACCAAGGTCTTGACCCCCCCGGTGAGCTTCTTGACGATGCCCGCCTTCCAAATCTGCATCTTGGGCATGTCGGCCTTGGGGGCCCCGAAGCTGATCCCCATGTGCTCGGCGTGCTGTGCTTTGTGAAACAGCTTGGTCGCCGAGATCAGGGCCTTGCTGGGGATACACCCCACGTTGAGACAGACCCCGCCGGGCTCGGACTTCTCCACCAACATGGCGTCGACGCCGAGCTGGCCCAGACGGATGGCACAGGGGTAGCCGCCGGTTCCGGCGCCGATGATGAGGGCGGTCTTTTTGATCGTAGCCATGGTGCTGAATCTCGTCTCGAGGTCGGCCTCAGATGCCGGCCAACAGGAGCATGGTGGGGTCTTCGAGGTAGCGGCGAACCTCCTGGAGGAAGCTCGCCCCCTCGAACCCATCGACCACCCGGTGATCGAAGGACACGGACAAGTTCATGATGTGCCCGATCCCGATCTGGTCGTCCTCGGTGACCACGGGGACCTTGCGGATCGCGTGCACGCCGAGGATCCCGACCTCCGGATAGTTGAGGATGGGGGTCGCCAGGACCCCGCCGATGGTCCCCAAACTGGTGATGGTGAAGGTCGAACCCGAGAGCTCGGCGCGGCTGAGACCGCCGTCGCGGGCCCCCTCCCCCAGGCGCTTCACCTCGCGGGCGATGTCGAGGATGCTGAGCATGTCCGCGTCGTGGATGACCGGAACCATGAGCCCCTGCTCAGTCGCCGCCGCGACACCCACGTGGTAGCGCTTCTTGAGCACGATGCGGGCGCCCTCTTCATCGAGGACGGCGTTGACGATCGGGAACTTCTTGAGCCCGTGGCAGACCGCCTTGATGATGAAGGGCAGGTAGCTCAGCGAGACCCCCTGCTCGGCCGCGGACTTCTTGGCCTGGGCCCGGAAGGCGACCAGCTTGGTGACGTCGATCTGCTCAACGTAGGTGTAGTGGACGGCCTCCGTATAAGAGCGAACCAAGCCCTGGGCGATCTTGCGACGCATCCCACGAAACGGGATGCTGCCGTCTTCCCGGTCTTCGACGAATCCGCGGCGCACGGCCTGGGTTGCCGGAGCCTGAGTGACCGGA
>CAYVJQ010000152.1:10769-15696 GCA_964451725.1 uncultured Nannocystaceae bacterium
GTGACCGGAACCTGGGCGGCCGTCGCGTAGTGTCCGGGCGCGGGAACCGAAGCCGGACCGCGCGCCTGGGCGGCGACCACGTCCCGCTTGGTGATCCGACCGCGCTCGTCGAGGGGCAGGCGGCTCAGATCGATGTCGTGTTCACGGGCGAGGGCCCGAGCGGCGGGGGTCGCAGGGACGCTGCGGTCGGTCCGAGCCGAACCGGGCCCCGCAGCCGAGCCAGTCCCAGCGGCCGAGTCGGGCCCCGCTGCCGAGCCAGTCCCAGCGGCCGAGCCAGTCCCAGCAGCCGAGCCAGTCGCTGCAGCGGTACCTTGGGAGATCGTAGCGATGACCGCACCCACCGCACAGACATCACCCTCGGCCGCGCTGTGTCCGAGCATGGCCCCGTCGAAGGGCGCAGGAATCTCGATGCTCGTCTTGTCGGTCATGACCTCGACGAGCGCGTCGTTGATGACGAAGGCCTGGCCGGGGGCGACCAGCCATTTGACGATCTCGCCTTCGATGACGCCTTCACCGATCTCGGGGAGTTTGAATTCGATCATGGTCGGTCTCGCTAGTAATGGACGACGGTGTGCAGGGCAGCTGCGATCGCCGCACTGGTGGGACTCGCGCTGGACTCGGCGTGACCCGTACTCGAACTCGAGTCGAGGTCCCCGCACACACGCAACACGGGCGCGTCGAGATGAAGAATGCTGCGCTCGGCGAACAGGGCCGCGAGCTCAGCTCCGAGGCCGTGGCTGCGCGGACCCGAGTGGGCGATGACCAGTTTGCCGGTGGCGTCGGCGGCCTCGACGAGCAGATCTTCGTCCAGAGGCGCGAGTCGGCCGACCTCGACCACCCGGACCTCGAAGCCCGGCGCGTCGTCCGAGCCCGCGGCGCAGCGCTCGGCGGCACGCAGCGCAGGGCCCACGCTGGCTCCCCAGGCGAACACGGTGGCCCGGTCGCCCGCCCTCAAGGTCGCCGTCGGGGGCCGACCCAGAGGCGCCGAGATCTCGACCTCGGTCTCACCTTCGGGGGGCTCGAGCTCGGTGACGAGGACGCTGCGCGGGAGCAGCAACACGCGGATCCTGTCGGATGTCGCCGCGTCGAAATCGGCGGCGCTGCGCAGGTAGGGGCACAGATCTTCGACCCGGCCGGCAGACCACAGCTCGAGACCGGGGACCCCCGCCAAGCTGGCCTCGACCGACTCCGAGGCCTCGCCGCCGAGTCCAAAGCCGGGCCCGTTGGGGGCGACGAAGAGCACGGGCAAGGGATGTTCGTCCGGCTCCGACTCCCCGTTCCCGTTCCCGTCTTGCGGGTCCCCCTCGGCATGTCGACCACCGCGGCGCCACGGCAGGCGGCCGAGTTCACGCAGGGCCGCGAGCGCCTCGAGCAGCGCCGAGGACGAGGGCAAAAGCACGATCGGCCGCAGCCCGGCGAGCGCCAGGCCGCCGGCGTGGACGACCTGGGCCGCGTTGGTCAGGGGCGAGCCGAGCAGGCGTGGGCGCAGGTCCTCGTCCTCGGCCGCGGCCTTGGAGAGGCCGAGCATGCCCCCGTTGCGGACGTCCTCGCCCATCAGACAGCGGCGCTCGTCCTCTCGCAGCAAGGCGGCAACCAGGGAACTCAGGTGTCGCAGGGCGCTCATTGACTGACCTCGGCCAGGGCCTTGTCCACGCGGCCGTGGATCTCGGCCTCGGTGACGTCTTGAAAGGGCTGGGTCCACTCGCCGCGGACATCGAGGAGCCGACGCATGCGCTCGATGGGGTCGCGCTCGGCGGGAGGATCCTGGGCAAGGGGGCTGACCACGACCTCGATGAGGCCCGGGCCGGCGCCGTCGTGGGCCCGGTGCAAGGCGGCGGCGATCGACCGGCGCACGCCGATCGGGTCGGCGCCGTCGCAGCGCCGCGCCCACAGCCCGCAGGCCGCGACCCGCTCGGTCACGCTGTCGCCGAGCAGGCCGGCCTCGGACGGGGCACCGTCCGGCCAGACCTGTGACTTGCAGACGAACACCACGGGCGTGTCGTGGGCCATGGACATGGCCACGGCCTCGTGGAACATGCCGGTGGTCGTCGCGCCCTCGCCGAAGATCACCACGCTCGCCCGGCCGCGCCCAAACAGGGCCTGGCCGTGGGCGTGACCGACCGCGAGGCCGAGATTCATGCCCAGACCCTCGCTGGCGCCCATGATCTTGTGGTCCCGGGAGCTGATCGAGCCGGGCAGTCCCCGACCCCGGGTCTCGGCGCTCGCCAGCCCGAGCAGCTGCCGGAGCAGCTCGCTCACGGGCACGCCGCGGGTCAGGCCGACCGCCGCGTCGCGGTTGCCCACGAACACCCAATCGCGCTCGCCCAGGGCGTCGCCGATGGCCACAGAGACGGCCTCTTCCCCCGCGGCCGAGGCCCACATGGGGAGCTCGAGACGGCCGAGCTTGAGGTCGAAGATCCGGGCCGCGACCAACTTTTTATAGTAGTCGCGGAGGTCCAAGTCAGCGACGACGGTCGGGTCGACCAGCGCCCCCTTCGAGTCGAGCAGAGCCTCGACGCCTTCAGGTTCCCAAGCAGTCGGTTGCATGCATGCGCTCGCAGGACGCCGCCGACATGAGTGCGTCGACAATCCGGCGGGGCGTCGGTGGGCTTGTAGCCAGGGCCCACACAGGGGTCAAGATGCATCGCCCCAGAACACCTCGATGGGTGGGTCGACTGGGTCGCCGCCCGGTGTATCCTGTCGATCGAGGGCCTGCTCCGGCTTGCATGTGCAGGGGTGTGCAGGCCGGTTCTCACCGTCTGCTCACGCGCCCTCCGATCCATCGATATGCTCATCCCCTCTCTGCTCGCTGCCATGACCATCGCCGGCGCCTTCTGGGTGGGGGTGTTGGCGGCGCGCAGGCTGCGGGATTGGGGCGACGGCAACCGGGCCCTCGGTGCCGGCGACGGACCCCTGGCGCTGGCCGCCGCGGGCGGTCCCTCCAACGACGACTCCGTGAAAAAAGTCCGCGCCCACGTCGCCAGCCGCCTGCAAGCCTCGCTGTCCTCCGGCCGGGGTATGGCCGCGACCGTGGCCGGCAACGCCCCTCGAGCCGCCGAAGATCTCGGCATCGACGGGCTCCGGGTCGGCGACGTGATCTTGGTCGAGGTCGGCGATCCCCGAGCCGAGGGCGATTTTGTCGTCGAGGGCCTGCTGCGCCTGCGCGAGGGCGGCGAGACCACGGTCTTGGCCGTGATCGCCGACGGCGAGCGCAAGCGCTGGCTGGTCGGCGGCGAGGGCCTCAGCGACTGGTTCATGGTCGAGCCGGTGTCCAATCACGGGCTTGCGGGTGAGCCGCCTCGCAACATTCAACCCCGCGCCGACGACCCCCGGGTCTACGCGCTCTCGCGCCGGGGCCAGGCCAGCGTCGCCGCGATCGGCGGTCACGGGCGCCCGGGCGGGTCACGGGTCGGCACCTACGTCTACCGGGCCGGCACCCGAGAGATCCTGTGGGTCGAGCGCTGGGGCAGCCAGGTGCTCATGGGTGAGGGCCTGGCGATCCCGCGCCACGCGGTCAGCTTTTTGCCCGGCTCCTGACAGGCGAGGCCGACATGTGGACACCGCCCCAACGGATCCGTCATCGCATTGCCGAGGCGCGCTGGCCGAGCGCCGCGGAGGCCGAGGCCAGCCCCCTGTTTCAGCCGCTGACCCTCGGGCCCACGACCTTGCACACACGGACCTGGGTGCCGGCCATGGTCCCGTGGCGGGCGAGCCCAGAGGGGGCCGTCAACGACGATGTGATCGCCTGGTATCGGCGCTTCGCCGAGGGCCGCCCGGGGGCGATCGTGGTCGAGGCCACGGGGATCCGTGACCTCCCCTCTGGGCCCCTGCTGCGGATCGGCGACGACCGCTTCATCCCGGGCCTGCGCCGCCTGGTCGCGGCCGTGCGCGAGGCCAGCGACGGCCAGACCAAGCTCTTCATCCAGCTGATCGACTTCCTCAGGGTCAGGCGCCGCCCGCCACCCACCAAGTACTTCGCTCGATTTTTGAAGCTCGGCCCGGAGCACCGGGCGCGACTCGCCGAGCACCTCGGAGAGCCCCGCTGGACCGACCCCGCCCTGGCCTCCGACCAACACTCCGACCAACACCTGCGCGCGGTTTTGGAGGCGGGCGACGCCGCCCTCCACGAGGCCGTGCTCAGCACCCGGGAGCGCCGCGACCTGGACTACGGCTACCGAGAGCAGGTCGACGACACGGCGCTCGAGCACATCCGGCGCCTGCCGCAGATCCTGCCGGGTCTGTTCGCCGAGGCCGGGGCCCGGGCGGGCGAGGCCGGCTTCGACGGGGTCGAGCTCCACTATGCCCACGCCTACACCATGGCCAGCTTCCTCTCGCGGACCAATACCCGCGAAGACGGCTACGGGGGCGATCGAGCGGGGCGCCTGCGCCTGCCCCTGGAGGTGTTCGCGGCCGTCCGCGCGGCCCTCGACCCCGAGCGCGCCCTGGGCTGCCGGTTCCTCGGTGACGAGGTCATCGCCGGCGGCAGCGACCCAGACGACGCGATCCACTTTGGGCTGGCATTCGCACGCGCGGGCATGGACTTCTTGAGTGTCTCCAAAGGCGGCAAATTCGACGACGCCCAGGCCCCCAAGGTCGGCGAGGCGGTCTACCCCTACACCGGGCGCAGCGGCTACGAGTGCATGCCCACCGTCTACTCCGATACGCGCGGCCCCTTTGGGCGCAACGTCGACCTGGCCGCGGGGATCCGGACCGCCCTTCGGGCCGCCGGACTCTCGACCCCCGTGGTCGCGGCCGGTGGAATCAACGACTTCGATCAGGCCAACGAGATCCTCACCCGCGGTCGGGCCGACATCATCGGCGCCGCAAGGCAGAGCCTCGCCGACCCCGACTGGTGGCTCAAGATGCGGCTCGGCGCCGGCGCCGAGATCCGCCGCTGCAAGTTCACCAATTACTGCGAGGCCCTCGA
>CAYVJQ010000153.1:0-15005 GCA_964451725.1 uncultured Nannocystaceae bacterium
CGACGGCGACACCGACACCACCGGCGACGGCGACACCGACGGCGACACCGATACCACCGGCGACGGCGACACCGACGGCGACACCGATACCACCGGCGACGGCGACACCACCGGCGACGCCTGTGACGGCGCCTGCCTGGACGATGAAGAGTGCGTCGACGACCTGTGTGTACCGCTTTGTGCCCAGGGCGAGATCGTCTGTGAGGGCGGCTGCATCGACCCGCTCACCGACATGGGCTACTGCGGTGCGGTCGGTAACTGCCTCGGCCAAGATGCGGGGGAGAGCTGCGACCCCACCCCGGCGAACCTGTGCGATGGAGCCCTCGGCGAGACCTGCCAGGCCGGTGTCTGTGGCCAGGGATGTGTGGCCGGAATGCAGAGCTTCGCGTTCACGGGCGAGATCGAGGAGCTCGTGTTGCCCGAGTGCGTGGTCCAGATCCACGTGTTCGCGGCCGGTGCTCAGGGCGGATCTTCGAGCAACGGCAGCGCCGGTGGTATGGGCGCACAAGTCGAGGGAGACCTGTGCGTGGCTCCGGGCACGACCCTCAGCGTCCTCGTGGGCGAACAAGCTGGCTCTGCACCCCGCCCCTGCGGGGGCGGGGGGGGCAGCTTCGTCGTTGACGACGGTCAGACCCCCCTCTTCATCGGAGGCGGAGGCGGAGGCGGCTACAACACATGGGACGCCGGGGGTGCAGCTACCGACCTCGCCCAGGTTGGGCCTGGGGTAGGCGGCGGCGCCTACAACGACGGCGGCGGAGGCGGAGGCTTCAGCACCGACGGACAGGGCACAGATGGCTCCGGTGGTCTCAGCTTCTCGAACGGCGGAGCGGGCGGGGTTGCGTATCCCCTGAACAACCCCAACATCAGCGACGGAGGCTTCGGCGGAGGCGGAGGGTCCAGCCAGTCGGGCTCATTCAACTCCGGGGGCGGTGGCGGCTACGACGGGGGCGACGCGGGCAATGGCAACGCGGCCACTGGCGGAACCAGCTGGTTCGACGAGGGCGCCGACAATACGACCTTCACCCCCGCGAGTCAGGCCGGGCACGGCAACGTCGAGATCACCTGGTAGATGGCCAGCGAGCATGTCGACGCCCCAACGACAAAATCCCCCTGGCCGGAGCCAGGGGGATCGTGCGATCGAGCGGGTGACTACTGTGGAATCACCGAGAACCGCTCCCAGCCCCCGGCGTGGGTCTGCTGGTCCATCGCGTAGTCCGAGGACTCGCTGCGCGCCATCAGGTAGCGCCCGTGGAAGGTCAGGAACGACCAGACGCCGCCATCCTGAGCGACGGGGATGAACTGCTCCCACCCGCCGACGGAGCTCTGCTGGCTGATGTCGTAGCCGTTGCTGGCGTTGCGGGCCATCAAGTAGCGACCGTGGTGGGTCTTCAGAGCCACCTTCTCACCGTGGCATTCGACGGTGAAGCGCTCCCACGACCCGACGTCGCTGGCCTGGTCGACCTGCCACCCCCAGCCCGAAGGGCGAGCTTGCACGAACATGTCGTGCGCAGTCCCGAGCGCGATCTGCTGGCCGTCATAGAGGCCGCAGAAGCTGTTCGGAAGGATCGTCCCACTCCAGTCGGATCCTCCGAATTGGCCGTTCACGTCGGCATAGTCGATCATCTTGTTGCCCGAATAGTCGTGACAATAGAGGTCGTCTCGTCCGTCGCCGTTGAAGTCGCCCGTTCGGATCACTTCGTCCGAAGCGGTACACCAGGTGCCGTTCGCGGTCCACTCGGCACTGTCGAAGTGGCCGTTCACGTCGGCATAGTCGATGGCCTTCCAGTAGATGTCGTGGCACATCAGGTCGTCGCGGCCATCGCCGTCGAAGTCACCGACCAGGAGCTGGAAGTTGCCGTTGGCCCCGCACATTCCTCCACTCTGGGACCAGTCGGTGCCCGTGAAGGCACCCCCGTCGTTGAAGTCGATGTGCTTGTTGCCGTTGGTCACGTCGTGGCAGAGATAGTCGGTCGCACCGTCACCATCGAAGTCGCCGGCGTGCAGCTCGGAGTTCGAGTGCCTGCACCACCAGCCCCCGCTGCTGGGCGCCTCGTCCCCATAGTGGGTGTTGCTGGTCGAGTTGAAGAAGGTCATGTCCGTGTTGACCCCGTTCCAGCTGGCGATGGTGTGATCGTGGCTGTCTGTGCAGTCGGACCAACACAGCGGCCAGGGGATCGTGTAGTAGATGTTGAAATAGATGCTGCCCGAGAGCGCGCTGAGAAAGGTCTGGGCGTACTGGTTGAAACTCAGGCGGGTGGCCTCGAGCGGGTCGTAGTCGACGCGCTCGACGGCGACCGTGAAGGGCAGATGGATATCGACCAAGTTGAGGTTGGCCGTGATCCCACCGCCGATCCACTCGCTGTAGTTGACCTGAGTCCCGGCCCTGGCCGTGGCGCTGACGAAGGGAGTGATGGTGCCGGAGACCTCGACGCCCTGGCGCGTGGTACTGACGGTGACCGAGGTTTGATTTGTATCGAGACCCGCCGTGGCCTCGATCCACAGGCCGGCGTCGACGGAGCCGCAGCCGTCGTCGAAGTTGACCCCGGCGATGGTCAGGTTCTGGCTCAAGACAGGGTCGGCGTTGATGCCGGCCGCGTCGAAGACATCTTGCAAGGTCAGGGCCTCGCCGTTGTCGATCTGGGTCTGGAACTGCGGGATGAAGTCGTCACCGAACAACGAGGCGCCCATGGCCAGAGTGCCGCCGCCGAAGTCGTAGGCGATGAAGGTCGCGTAGAGCTCGGCGAGGCTGAGGTTGAAGCCGAAGACCTTGGCGTTGAAGTCGAAGCCGGCCTCGAACCACGAGCCGGGGCTGTGGACCCGGATGCCCTTGTGGGTCCAGCTGGCGCCGCCGGTGGCGTTGGCCTCGACCCAGGCCTCGAACATCATGCCCGACTGGCCGAAGCCATAGCCGGAGTTGGCCCACCAACTGTCGATCCAGACGTTGGCGTCGCGGACCTTGGCCGCACCGGGGTTTTGGTTCTGGGTGGGTTGTCCGTCGGCGTCGACCTCCTGGCGGACGATGACCACGGGGAGCGAGCCGCAGTCGTTGCCACGGGCCTCGTCCTCACCGTTGTAGATGGCCTGGTCGAAGTCGGTCTCGAGGCAGCTCACGAGCTCGAACTCTTCGAGGTCCGCCCAGGATCCGTCGACCAGCGCCTCGCGGGCTTCGTCCTCGATGTAGAGCAGGGCGACACTGACGACGTCGCCGCTACTCGGGACGGGGATCGCCGCGAGCTCCTCGTAGTCCTGGTGCTGGCGCTGGAGCAGGGCCAAGCCGGGGCCGCTCGAGCCCAGCGGGCGGATGCGGTGGCTCATGTGCACGGGCTCATCCTCGAGCCCCTGGCCCTTGGCCAGGCCGACGACCCGGGAGCGGAGCGTGAGGCTGAAGTCCGGCCGATCGGTGGTCTTGACCACTTCCTCGCCACCCTCGGCGGCGACGGGGATCACCGCCACGACCGAGGACAGGTTGAGCTCCTGAAGCTCGGCGTCGAGGCCCGGCGAGGCGTCGAGAGTGTAGGTGTTCTCGCAGCTCTCGCAGGCCGCCATGTCGAGGGCCGAGGCGGCGACGATCGAGAACAGGTCGAGGCTCGTTCCCTCGTCGGCGCTCGCGGCTGGGGGCTCGCGGTCGCCGAGTCGGTTCCAGGGGTCGAAAGAGGCGAAGAACTCGACGTCGTCGCGCTCGACCAGCTCGTAGCAAGCACGGTCGATGACAAACTCGGCCTCGTTGGTGTAGACGGCGCGAGGATCGGCGTCCTCCTCGCTCGGGTCGAGGGCCGCCGCGTCGGCCAGGTGCTCGACGGACATGGCCCCGAGCACGCAACCTTCGCTGCCGTCGAGGGTCCGCAGGCCGACCAGAAGGTCGGTGTCGAAAGCCTCACCCGAGAGCTCGGCCTCGATGGTGACCCGGACCGGGTGGAGGAGGTAGAGGTCGTCCCCGCTGGTGACCTCGATGCTGGTGATGGCGATGCGCTCATTGACGGAGTCTTGGGTTTCGGGGTCGGCGTCTCCGCAACCCGCGGCGAGGAGGAGCGGGACCACCAAGGCCCCGAGCGTACGGTTGATTGCTTGTTTGGACATGATCGTGCTGTTTCGATTGGCTACTGGTTGGGTGTTTCGATTCGGTCCGACTGGATCGAACGAATGGGTGCCGCCACGACGACGTCGCCGTCAGGTCGGTCCGGGGTCGGCGATGCCGACCGTCGAGATTCGGCTCGTGCTCAGTCGCCGGCGGTCCAGTGCCCGGGCATGCTCTGACCCGAGACCGCGACCTCGCGGAGGTCCCGGTGGTCGGCGTCGAGCTGCCCGCGCAGGTGCTCACGGAGCAGCTGGTCGGCTCGCGGATCCCCGCGCCTGGCGGCCTCACCGAGCAGAGATTGGGCCGCGCGCCCCTCCGCCATGCCGGCCTGGCCCAGCGCGTCTCCAGCCAGATCGACCAAGGTCTCTGGGGGAGCCTGGTCGTTGAGGTGGGCGACGGTCGCAGCGGTCTCGAAGGCCCCCGCTCGAACGGCCTGATCGTCGTCGAGAACGCTCTGCTCGAGCCGAGGAAAGGCCTGCTCGGGAGACATCTTGCGCATGGCGTGGTTCGCGTTGCGACGGATGCTCGGATCCTCGTGGTCGAAGTAGGGCAGCAGATCCGCGACCAGCTCGTCGTGGCCCGCGTTGCCGGCCGCGAGCAAGGCTTGGGAGAGCGCCTCATCGCCCGCCGGCTCCTCGAGCCAGCCGCGAATTTCCTGACGAGCGAGGGCGGCCACCTCGGGGTTGGAGGCCGCGTTCCGACCGGCGACCGTGCCCATGGCGAGGGCCATCGAACCCTGCTCGAGGGCGTGCAGGTCCTCCCGGGTCGTGCTCATCGCCAGGAGCTCGATCATCTCGGGGGTCGGCGCGTCGACCATGGCCATGGCTCGGGCGGCCGCGGTCGGGTAGCCGAGCTCGTTGTCCCCTTGGAGGAGGTCGACGAGGGTGACTTTGGCAGCCTCGGTGTTGGCCGATCCGAGCGCATAGAAGATGCCCGCGCGAGCGATCGAGTCGCCCGCGAAGGCGTCGTCGCGGAGCAGCCCAAGCAGCTCGCCCGCGCCCTCGGGGTTGGCCCGCAGCCAGTCGCGCATGAGGTTTCCGTAGGTGCTCAGGCTGCCCTCGGCGAGCAGTTCGTCGTAGCGAGCGAGGGCGTCCTCGAGGGGCTGCTCGCGCAGCGACTCGTCGAAGCGAGGGGCCCGAGGCTTGGGCGCGAGTCGACCCCAGCTCCAGCCGCCGTCGTCGAGGACCACGGCGGGGTCGAAGTCTCCGACCTCGCGGCGAGTCGCGCGAGTCGAGCGGTAGTGAGTCCCGAAGACCTGGCCGTCGAGCGTCAGTTCGAGGTCCCGCTCGTTGTGCAGGGTCTCGAACCACGCCCCAGCCGAGAGCTCCACGGTGATCGCCGAGGACAGAATATCGAGCCCGACGGGGGCCCCGCGGCCGACGCTCGCACCGACGGCATAGGAGACGACTTCACCGTGGATCTGGCCGTCTTCGTGCTCGAACTTGACCGAGTAGCGGCCCGTGGAGTCGAAGTTGCTCCCGCCGTAGCGGGTCGCGGTGCGGGTGTTCGCGGGCGCCCAGAAACCCAGGCCGGCGGCCATGATCTGCTGCTCGCGCACAGCGTCGAGATCGCCCTCGCTGCGCCAGCCGAACTCGCGGATGCCACAGCGGGCGTCGACGCGGATCAAGAAGGTGTCGGCGAGGGCCGGTGAGGGAGAGGGGCTCGGGGAGCCCTCGGCTCGGATCGAGACCCCCCGATCCTCGATGCGCGCCGCGAGCAGGGTCGAGCCGTCGGCCTCGAGGGCGACCGAGACCAGATCGAGGTTCCAGGTGCGCTCGACCTCGTGGGCCTCGGGGGGAGAGGCCACGACCTGGGCCTGGGCCTGGGCCTCACCGTCGACGTCGATGTCCGCGGAGAGCCGGCCCAAGTCGACCTCGACTTGGGTGTGGCTGACCACCTCGTAGGCCATGCTCGTGCCGGGGCTGAAGGAGCACAGAGCCCCTCTCTCTCCGGCGGTCGTGAACCGCAGCCGCTCGGCCATGGAGGGCTGAGTCCGCGACTCGGGGTCGGTGGGCCCGCGGTCGTCGACCGGATCGCCGAAGTCGGCGGCCGAGAGTCCAACTCCCAGTCCGATGACCCCCAGGCCGAGCAGTCCGGCGACCGCGAAGCCAGTCGTCCGGCGGGTTCGAGTGGAGGGCGTTCGTTGGGGACTCTCGTTTGTGGCCGTCATATCACTTGCCTGAACTGAGCTCGCCGACCCTGCGTCGACGAAGTGGCTCAGCCAGCAAGCTAGGTGTGACGGGCAGTCAAACCCATTACACGGACATGACAGGTTCCACATCGGTCCTCCGGCCAGCTATGCTGGCCCCGTTTGGGACGCATGCACGCCACCAGGATCGCCACGAGGATCGCCATGAGGATCACCGCGCTCGCGGGCTGGACCTGCGTCGCTTGTGCGCCCTCGAGCGCCTCGACCGAGGACAGCTCGAGCGAGACCGACGAGAGCAGCGAGGACGGAGGCGACGGCCCTCCAGCCTGCGCCGATCCACCCCTGTTGCCCGAGCTGACCCCGCCCCGGATCCCGTGGCGAGGCGTCGGTGAGCTGAGCATCGACGAGCACGGACTGAGCTCCTCGCTGACGATCCCCTTCCCGGCGGGCCAGCGCTACATCGCCCTGCGCAGCCTCGGTCTCGACGGCGATCCCGAAGACGACGCCCGGATCTGCCACGACCTCCTCGAGCTCCGCCTCGGCGACGGCAGCTCGCTGATCCCGCTCGCCGGGGGCGAACTCCTCGACAGTCACCAGCGCAGCTGGCAGGGGCCCGGAGCCGGGGTGTTCGTACTCTCCAACATCGCCGCCCCGCTGCCGGGGCCGGACACCCTCGAGCTCCGCATCCAATTTCGAGACTGTGTCCTGGGCGTCGCCGCCAGCCGGGAGCGCTTCCCGGGCATGGCCACGCGGGTCCACGTGGACGCAGCCTGGACGCCGACCCCGACCGGCGCGAGCTCGGCCCGACTGGCCGTGCGCATGTCGATCGCCGAGGACAGCGGCTGGGGCACCCTGGCCGACGACCCAGACCTGGCGGCGCTGTGGCAGGTCACCGTGAACCGCTACGCCGCCGCGGGGGTCGAGCTCGAGCTCGAGGCCGAGGCCAGACTCCCGGCCGTCGGCGAGCTCCGCTACCGCGGCGACATGCTGGCTCTGCGCGGGCTCCACGAACACGCGCTGAGCTGCCTGCGCCGCGACGAGGACGACAGCCGCTTCGTCCCCGTCGTGCTCGTGCCTTGCCTGCGCTTCGAGGATCCCATCGATTCGAGCGTGGCCACGAACCTGGGTCAGAGCACACGGATCCCCGGGATCTTCGACGGGCAGACCTCACCCTCGCTGGTCGTGTTGGCCGCGGGCGCCTGCAGCGACGCCTCGCCCCCCGAGCCCGGCCTGAGCCCCGAGCGCCACGGGCTGATCCTCGCCCACGAGATCGGCCACTACCTGGGCCTCCACCACACCGACGACGCGCTCGGCTCCCACCTCGGTGGAACCAGCGCCGAGCGACTCATGAATTCGGGGATCGTGGAGGACGTCGAGGCCGACGAGGCGTTCTTCTCCGCGGCCCAGACCGAGGTTCTGCTTCGCCACCCCGATCTTCAATTCGAGTAGGCGCGGCGCGGGCTGAAGATCATCGACAGGGATGGTAGCCACCGGTCCTGGGCGCGCCCTCGAGACGAACCAACCCCCGCGCCTTCAGCCTGGCGACACTGTCGGCGACGGTCGACCGCGAGATGCCGAGCCGACCCGCCAGCTCGGGCCCGCGAAGGCCGGGCGCTGCTGTGATGGCCTCGAGGACCCGCACGGCGCTGACGGGAAGATGGCCCGGAGTTTGGCCACTTGATACTCAGATACGACGGGCGACCCGGAGCCCAGACTGTTGGTGTCCTTGCCCTTTGTGAGGAGTCCGGATCCCTGTTTCTATTTCGGCATGATGGGGACCCCGGGTCTATTCGGATCCCTTTGCCGGATTCAGGTACCCGGATTCAGATCGAGTGGGCTTGGTAGTGCCGGACCCCAGCATGATGGTCGAGCTGGCGCTGGACCCAGCGCTCGTGCTCAGCGGCGACCATCACGAAGTACTGTACGCCCTTGCTGGGGTCGCCCGTCGGGAGCCCCGAAAGCCCGGCGGTGACGGCGGCCTCTGGACTGAGGAGCTTTGCCCCGGTCTCCTGAATAGTCTCTTCGGAGAGCAGAGACTCGGGGATGGTCGCGGCCTCGAGGAAGACTTCGAACAGCATGGGCATGGGGGGCAGTATCGCTGGTTTTGGAGGTCCGCGTGACGGGATTGAAGGCCAGCTCAGAGAACCAGGTATCGCCAGTTCAGAGAACTAGATCGAAGGACCAGAACGAAAGGCCAGCTCTGAGAACCAGAACGAAAGGTCAGCTCAGAGAATCGGATCGAAAGACCGGATCTCGACGCCGACCGCCCCGCACGGTCACCGCCTGCGCAGATGGACCCGGAGCTGGGTCGGGGGCCCAGCTCCGACCTCGGCGTGAGCGGAGAGCTTCATGTCCACCCCACGCTCGCGCAGACTGGCGACGATCGCCTGCGCGCGCCGTTTGGCGAGCCGTCGGCGGGCGGACTGGGCAGGGGAGTCGAGGTCCGCGTAGGCGTGGATCTGGGCGCGGATGGTGACGGTGTCGAGGTTCGCCAAACGCTGGGCCAGCGCGTCGAGGACCGACTCCGCTCCCGGGTCGAGATCCGCCGATCCCGCGCCGAACCACGAGCTGGCCTGACTCTCGTCGGAGGGCAATAGGGGCAGGCGCAGGTCGCCGAGTTCAGTGCCTTCGACGAGCGATCCGGGCCGGGCGAGGCAGGAGTCGAGGTCACCGAGGTGATCGTCGGTCGCCTGGTCCCGGACTTCGGGGAGGGCCGCGGCGAGGGCGGCCCGGAGTGGGCGGGCGTCGATGAGCTGGGCGAGCGGCGGCGGTGGTCCGCGGGTCTGGCCGGCGGCTTCGAGCGTGGACCACACCTCAGCCAGAGACCGGCCGAGCAGGGGCGCCCGCTCGCCGTCCGGGACCAGCCAGGGCTCGGCGCCGAACAGGTCGAAGATGCAGGTCCCGGCGAGGGTGTGCCCCGCCTGGTCGAGGTCGAGGTCGCTCTGGCGCACGATCTGAGCCAGGAGCGCCGGCTGGTCGTCCTGCTGCGCGGCGACCCGCCTGTAGTAGGCCGCGACGACGTCCTCGACCAGGGCTGGGTTGGACTCGAGCACCCGGTCGCTGGCCACGAGCACGCTGACGATCGCGTAGGGGAGGTCCCGGCTCGAGAACACGACTCGCATGCCCGCGTCGTGGGCATAGCGGACCCAGGGCTCTCTGAGGATCGCGCCGACGACCGGTGGCCCGACGACCTCGCTGGCTACGAGCGACTCCCAGATCACGGCCGGGTCGGAGAAGTCTCGGTCGATATGCAGGTGCCCAGCTCCGAGCGCAGGACCGAAGGGGGGAATCAGGCCCAGGCTGCCGAGCGCGTGGGCGAGGTATTCGCTCGTCGTGCCCCCGACGAGGGCCAGGCTCGCGCCGCTCTCCGCCAGCACGCCACCGGCAGAGGTGTCGATGCCCGCGAGGTCGCTCAGCTCAGGGAACTCGACGGTGTCGAGGACCAGGGCCTCCCCGCCGATAGAGGTGTCGACAACCGCGACGATCTTGCCCGCCGGGCGCTCGCGCAGGACCTGGTCCAAGGTGGTGACCACGAATTCGGCCTCGCCCCCAGCGAGGGTCGCCAGCGGTTCGCCGTAGCTGTGGCGGGCCGCGAAGCGGTAGTCGAAGCCGGCGTCTGCGAGCGCCGTCTGCATGTCCTGGTGGCGAAAGCCCATGTAGGCCGGGGAGAGGTCACCGAGCACGAGGGCCCGGGTCGAGTCGAGCTCCTCGGGGGGGCTGTGGGGGCGCGAACCGGGGAGTCGAGTGGAGAGGTCCGAGAGGGCGTCTCGATTGAGGTAGGCGGCGCCCCCGAGGCCCCCCAGGATGGTGGTCAGGGCGGCCACTGCACGCAGCCCGCGGCGTGGGCCTCGGCGCTCGGGTGTGGGTGCTGTGGGACGCCGGGGCCTGCGGGAAGAGGCGACCTCGAGGCGACCCCCAACTACATCGAGGTCGAGTTGGAGCTCGGCGGGGGCGGTCGAGGGGGCTCGGGGTCCAGGGGCGGGGTCGAGCGCCGGCTCGATATGAGGGGGCGGACCCGAGCTCTTGCGCGGCGAGTTCGTTCGGGAGTCGGACTGCGAACTCGGTCGAAAAGGGGCGTCCGGATCGGGATCCTCGAGGGTGACGGGGGCGCTCTCGTCGGGTTGCTCGAGGGAGATCGAGTCGAGGTCGATGGGGACGGGGCTGGGAGTGGGAGTGGGGGTGGGGGCGGCGCGGCGGCGCGGGGCCTCCAGGAGGGACAGGTCGCCCAGCATCGAGTCGAGCTGTCGAGTGGGGGAGTCGGACGCACCGGGCGAGGCGGCGAGCGGCGGAAAAGGATCGATGGGGTCGAGAGGCACAGCCCGGCGCGGCGGCGGTGGAAAACTGGGTTGGGGAGAGCCGGGTCGAGGTCCGCTGTAGCGACGGCCGACCGAGCCGACCAGGCCGGCCGCTCGGGAGAGCGAGGGGCGGGTGTCGAGATCGGTGGGCGCGGCGGCGAGTCTCGGCCCGCTCTCGGGGTGACCCTCGGGCGGGGTTCGGTGTTCGCCGACCAACTTGCCGATAGCGAGTGAGCTGTTTCGAAATTCGGACCATGCGTAGAGTCGACGCAGGGCAACCCGGGCGCTCGGGAGACGCTGCCGAGGATCGGGTTGGAGCAGGCCTGCGCGGACCTGATCGAGCTCGGGGGGGATCTCCAGAGGATCGCGGGGACCGGGCACCACGCCGTCCATGACCATGCCGAGCAAGGCCGCGTCCTCGACCGCCGAACCCCGGAACAGCTCGCCGTCGAGGAGCTCTTGGAAGACCGCACCGGTGGCGAAGAGATCGACCAGGGGAGAGCGCGACTCACCCCGGAGCTGCTCGGGCGGCATGTAGCGGATCTTGCCTTTGACGTGGGTGCCCGAGGTGTCCTCGCTCGAGAGGCGGGCGACCCCGAAATCGGTCAGCTTGACCTCGCCCGAGGCCGACAACATTATATTGTGAGGGGAGATGTCACGGTGGACCAGGCTGTAGGTGCCGCCGTGTTCATCGCTGAGTTCATGGGCGTAGGAGAGGGCCTGGAGGACCTCGGCGATGATGAACGCGACCATGGTCGGGGCCAGGCGGCGCCCCTCTCTGCCCAGGCGCCGGAGCAGGCGCGAGAGGTCTTCCCCGTCCACGAACTCCATGGAGATGTAGGCCTCCCCTTCGATCTCGCCGGCGTCGAATACGTGGACGATGTTCGAGTGGCTGAGCATCATCGACAGCCGGGCCTCCTCCAGCAGGACCCTGCGGAAGCGCTCTTGGTGGGCGAGTTTGGGTGGGAGGCGCTTGAGCGCGACGGTCCGACTGGCCCCCGTGTTGGCGTTGATGTGTTGGGCGAGCCACACCTCGCCCATCCCGCCGGAACCGATCTTTCGAACCAGCTGGTAGGGCCCAAATTCCATAGCGTCGTCGCAGCGCGACCGTCAGAGTGTACACGAGGGGATCGCGGTGGGCAGCGTGAGCCCGCCCGTGCAATGGTGTGCCATGCGATCCCCCCCACGCATCGACGACCTCCGCAAGGTCGGCAGCTCGACCCTCTCGCTGGTGCTCTTTGGTGTGCTGCTCACGGCCTGCCCTGGAGACGAGGGGTCCGCGGAGGAGGACAGCGAGACCGGAACCGAGACCGAGACCGGAACCGAGACTGAGACCGGAACCGAGACTGGGGAGCTCACGGATCCCAATTTGGCCGAGGTCCCCGGGGGGAGCTTCGAGATGGGTTGTAGGGAAGTGGACCCGGACTGCGATCCGGACAACGAGGCCCACATGGTGACCGTCTCACCCTTCGTCATGGAGGTCACAGAGGTCACCGTGGCGGCCTACGCCGAGTGCATCGCCGAGGGCGGCTGCATGGAGCAGGGGACCACGCCGGGCTGCAACAACGACCTGTTCGGGGAGCACCCGGTCAACTGTGTGACGTGGGGGCAGGCCTCCGACTACTGCGCTTGGAAGGGCCGCCGCCTGCCGACGGAGGCCGAGTGGGAGTTCGCCGCCCGGGGGACAGATGGACGCCAGTTCCCCTGGGGGGATACAGAGGCGAGCTGCAGTTTCGCCCACATGTTCACGGGCACGGGCGAAATGGGCGGCTTCGGCTGCCTCACGGGCAACACGGCGGTGGTCGGCAGCTACCCGACCGGGGAGAGCCCCTATGGAATGCTCGACATGGGCGGCAACGTCGAGGAGTGGCTCGCCGACTGGTACGCCAACGACTACTACGCAGCCAGCCCCGAGACCGATCCGACAGGTCCGGGCGAGGGGAGCCAGCGTGTGACCCGAGGCGGCGATCTCCTCGATGCGAGCCCGGCCAACCTTCGGACCTACGAACGGACGCGCTCGAATCCGACGTCGGTCGGGTCCGAGCGCGGGTTTCGCTGCGCCGTCGACCTGTGAAGTTCAGGACCTGAACCGACCCGAACCTTGGGGGGGCGTCGTGGGTGCAGACGCGTTGCCAGCCGCGACGCTCGACGGTAGGCTCGCCGCCGAGGTCTCTTGGAACACAAACCCAGGTTAGTCGCGCGAACCCCGAGCTGTCGGATCGACCATTGCAGCTGTGGCGCTGTCCACGTGTCGGTGGGCGGGACCACCCTGCGCCTCAAAGAAGGCGCGGCCCGTGAGCTGTGTGCGGCCTTGACTCAGGGCCTGGCGGAGATCGATCGTCGGCTCGCCGCCACACCTGCACCGACGCCCGCGATCCACATCGTGCCCTCGCTCGGCGACGACGATGGGCTCGGGTAGAGCCGCTCAGATAAAGGGTGAGCCGCAGCCCAGCGACGAGCTCACGCAGCTGCCGTAGTCCTCGGAGGGAGTGGCGTCCCCGGCTGTCCACTCGAGCTCGGCGGGGGGCACGTCGAAGGTCGAGGTCGCGTCGACCACCGCTGGATCGAGGTCGCCGCTGGCGACCAGCTCGGTGAGGATCTCGAGGCCGATGGGACGCAGGAGCACACGCATGTGCACACGCTCGGGGAGGCTGGCCCCGGCGAGGGCCTCGGCGTCGACCAGGTAGGAGCGGCTGAGCCAGCTCAGGTCGTCGCCCGCGCCGCCAAACTGAGCCGAGGCCGGCAACAGCTCACTCTCGTAGCTGGCGGCCTCCCAAAACTTGTGGGTCTCCTCGCCCTGGGCGTCGAACAGACGATCTCGGAACAGCCACAGGTTGGGGTCGTCGAGCTCGCTCACCGGGCTGCCCTCGGCGACCACGCCCGACTCGAACACGCTCGTGTCGGCCCCGTCGTAGGCGAGCAGCTCGACCCAGGCCCGGCGGTCTGGGGTCGCCCCACTCGGCCAGGCATGGCCGGCGGCCTCGTTGTGCAGCCAGACCGTGATCAGGGCCTCGCCGGCCTCACCCTCGTCGACACACAGGCTCGCGCACAGGGCCGTCTTGCGGGCCTCGGCGATGCCCTCGAGCTGCTCTTCGCGCATCGCGGCCGCCAAGCTGGGATTGGGGAATTCGGTGAGCGCGACGTCGACCCCCACAAAGCCGTGGGAGTGCCGGTCTCGATCGCCGCGGACACCGGGGTAGTCGGCGATCGCCCCGGTCTCTCGGTCCATGTGACAGTCGATGCAGCTGAGGGCGTAGAACGCAGGTCGACTGAGGTCGTCGGGGTCCGGGTCGCTGTAGAACGACCCCTGCCACTGGGCGTAGGTCCGCTCGATGTGGACGCCCGCGGGGGTGACGATGTCGTGGCAGCTGCCACAGGCGGCGGCCGAGTCGAAGCTGCCACCGTCGACGAAGGAGCTGCGCGCGACACCGTGGACGCTGGGCTCGAGGGCGTCGCCGATGCTCCCACGCATGACCGAGTCGAAGGCCAGGACCAGGGGGTTGTTGTGGGTACCCTCGACCGCCTCGATCTGGTGGCAGGCGTAGCAGCCCACACCTCTGTGCTTCGCCGGCAGCTCGCTCAAGTTGAGGCCGTCGTGGGTCAGACCCAGGGCCACCGCCGTGGGCGCGTGACAGCGGATGCAGAAGTCTCCGATGGCGCCGTTGGTCTCGCGCTGGGCCTGGGCGTTCATGGCCAAGAACACGGGGTCGTCGCCCGCGTAGGCGTGCATGCTGCCCTGCCACTCCCGCCAGTGCTCGGGGTGGCAGCTCTCGCAGGTCGCCGGATCTTGGAGCGCCTCGATGTCGTGGCTGGGATCGCCCTCGGGCGCCCTGCAGCCCCAGGCGCCGACAGCCAGCACAACTAGGACCAGGGGGCCTGGGGCTGGGCCTGGAGCTGGGGCGGGCTGAGAGACAGCGTTTACTCGACGCAAAACGAGAACACGACCTCGTCGGCGAGGCCCTCACCATCGAGGGTCATGGTGACTTCCCAGAGCCCGGCCATGAACATATTGACGGGATTGATCATGTACTCGCCGGCGTTGGTGCCGGCCGTGACCTCGGCGACGACGGGGGTGCCGTGGCCGTGGTCGGGCATGCGGGGGGTGACGGTGACCTCGGCACCCTCGATCGGGGCACCGCCCAGGTCGGTGACCGAGACGACCCAGCTGTTGTCGTCGAGGGCCGGGGGCGCGGGGTCGGCAGACACGAAGGTCACGCTCACGGTGGTCCCGGTCTTGGAGAGGCCGACGGCGTAGTCGTCGGCCCGGTCTTCCATGCTGCAGTCGACGCCGCCGGTCTCGCTGTCGTGGGTTTCGCCCTCGTGGGTGTCGCTGTCGTGGGTGCCGTCGTGATCGCCATGGGACTCACTGTCGCTGTGTTCGTCGTCACCGTCGTCGCTGTCGCAGCCGAGGGGAGCGACGGCGAGCAGGGGGAGGACCAAGAGCAGGTGGGCGATGCGCATGGCCGGACCCTAGCGTGCCCGAACC
>CAYVJQ010000154.1:0-14770 GCA_964451725.1 uncultured Nannocystaceae bacterium
GACCACGCCGGGAGCGTGGCCAGAGCTACCCTTCGATCTTCGGAGGGTGCCAGGTCTGCGAACACCGCAGGTGCACCCCTCTCGCTGCTAAGCTGGGCCCGCGATGGGCAGACTCCGACCTGTATGTGGCTCGACGTCGAGCGCTCCCCTGGTGGCGCTCGTGGCCTCACTGAGCGTCTCCCTCGCGGCCTGTGGGGGTGACGACGGTGGGGCGGAGGGCATGGACCCCCAGCCGGAGGCCCCCCTGTGCTCCTTCCCCGAGCCGGGCCCTCGCCCCGAGGTGGCCCTGCCCAACGTGACCAACACGGAGGAGTACACGCTGGAGCTCGATCTCTGGGGGGTCTCGAACGTGGGCGCCGACGCCCTGGCGACCACCGAGGGCCTCCAGGACGCGCTCGACTGGGCCGCCGAGCAAAACATCGGCAAGTTCATCGTCCCGCCGGGCGAGTATCTGATCGGCAAGGAGGGGACCTCCAACTACTGGGCGGGGATCGTGCTGCCCTCGAACATGGTGTTCGAGCTCGACGACGCCGTGCTGCGCATGGACGCCAACGACCGCTGGAATTACTGCATCGTCGCGGTCCGGGGGGCGCAAGACGTGGTCATTCGCGGCGGGGAGATCGTCGGCGATCGGGACGAGCACGTCTATGAGGGGGGCGGCGCCCACGATGAGGGCCACGCGATCTGTGTAGAGGGCAACTCGGAGCGGATCCTGATCGAGGACACGGTCCTGCGCGAGGTCACCGGGGACGGGGTGTTGATCGTCGGCTCTGGAGACGAGGGCAACTCCTGCTTCGACATCGTGGTCCGCAACAGCGAGATCCACCACAACCGGCGCCAGGGGGTGTCGATCGTCGGTGGGGTCCGGGTGCTCATCGAGGACAACGAGATTCACCATATCTCGGGGACCTCGCCCCAGTTCGGGATCGACGTCGAGAGCCTCTCGTTTCGGAGCGCGGACATCCTGATCCGCAACAATCACTTCAATCAAAACCAGGGCGGCGACCTGGTCAATACGGACGGCACCAACCTGTGGTTCGAGGACAACGTCTGTGATCAGACCGGCCTCGAGGAGCACCAGAGCGACGGCCCCATCGTGCACTGGGGCAAGAGCGACCAGGTGGTGCGGGGCAACACGATCATCGTGACGGTGGGCAGCTCTAACGGGCAGTGGGGGCTGATCGGCTACTCGGCGAACGACCCGGATCGGGAGGGCTTCGGGCTCCGAGGCGGCAACGTCCAGCCCAACTACTTCGAGGACAACACCTTCATCGGCGGGGGCATGCACCTGGCCAAGACCAGCGGCTTCGTGGTCCGAAACAACGTCATCGAGGACGGCACCATGCTCGGCTACAACGTCGAGTGTGTGCGCATCGAGGACAACGATGTGACCCGAGAGAGCGAGGTCTACAAGTTTCGGAACGTGGCCGGGGAGTCCTTCGGCAACATCAAAAATGGTGAGCCGGTCGAGTTCCTCATGGCCGACGATTCCCCCTACACCAACTCGCCCCCCAGTCAGTGGTAGGCCACCCGATGTCGGAACCCAAGAATTCTCTTCGTGATGGCTATGGCTTCGGCCGGGCCGCGGTCTTGCTCGGGGCCCTGCTCTGCCTGGGCTGCGACGACCCGGGGGCCGAGTCGACCGGGCCCGGGCCGAGCACCGGGGGCTGCCCCGAGGACGGCGGGGCCATGAGCCGCCTGCCGAGCGGGTTTTGTATCGACCGGACCGAGGTGACGCGCGGGGCCTACTTCAGCTGGCTCGAGTCCGAGCCGGCGACCGACGCCCAGCCTGCTCAGTGCGGGGCCAACGACACCTACTTCCCGACCTGCCTGACCACCGGCGGCTGGGGCCTGGACCGCTACCTGGACAATCCGGTCGGGTGTGTGGACTGGTGTGACGCGAGCAGCTTTTGCGAGGCCCACGGCAAGCGCCTGTGCGGGCGCATCGGCGGCGGCGCGAGCCCCATGGACGCCTACGACGACGCGGCCCAAAACGAGTGGTTCGCGGCCTGCTCTTCGGGCGGGGTGAACGACTACGTGTTCGGGGAGGAGTACGTCGCCCGGGCCTGTTACGAGAGCCTCGAGAGCACCTGGGGGACCGCCGAAGCGACCAGCTTCGGCGCCTGTGAGTCCCCCGATCCGGACTACGCCGGTGTCTACGACCTCGGGGGCAACGTCGCCGAGTGGGAGAACGCCTGCGATGGGGACGGCGCCGAGGCCCGCTGCCGGATCCGCGGGGGTAGCTTCAAACACCAGGCCAACGGGATCCGCTGTGACGCCGGGGAGACCCTCTCGTTCCCGCGCTCGGCGAGCGACGACGCGGTCGGGTTTCGCTGCTGCGCCGACTGAGGCCGACCGAGCCGGGGGCCGGTCGCCCAGTCAGTCAGCCCAGTCAATCAGCCCAGTCAGCCGAGTCGAGTCAGCCGAGCCCAGTCAATCGGTTCCGCGGGCGCCCACGAAGGCCATGCCGCGCAGCTCTCGAAACAGGCGCACCGCGCTGCGGTCGGTCATGGCCGAGAGGAAGTCGGTGACCGCGAGGACCCGGCGATAGGCGCAGTGTTCGACCCGCGGCTCGAGATGGAGCAGGATCAGGAGCTTCGTGTCTCGCTTGCTCCGGGCTTCGGGCTCGGCGAGCACGGCGGGCACCAGCAGGTCGAGCAGCCCGCCCAGGACCTCGTAGCCCGCGAGCTCCACACGCAGGACCTCGGGAGCCCGGTAACACAGCTCGACCGACTGGCGGATGATCGACTCGAGGGCCCCGGCGGCGGGGATCAGGTCGGTCAGGGGGCGCTCGAGTTCACCGGCCAAGATCGACTCCTCGTGTTCGCAAAAGGCCTCGGCGACCTGGCGCACCAGGGTGCTGATGGCCATCGCCCGGAGCGCCGAGATGGCCCGACCTCCGCCCCCGGCGTCGACCTGTGCGTAGTCGGGCCTGCCGATGATCTGCGCCAGGGCGGTGCGGATGCTGGCCGCGTCGACCAGGCGCAGGGTGTAGCCGTCCTCGAAATCCATGACGTGGTAGCAGATGTCGTCTGCGGCCTCGACCAGGTAGGTGAGGGGGTGGCGGGTCCAGGCTCCCTCGCCCCTGGGCTCGAGTTCGAGGCCCTCGGCGACCTCGGCGAACAGGGCCGCGTCGTCGCCGAAGTAGTTGAATTTTTTGTAGGCGACATGGCCTTGTCGCGGGCAGCGGTGGACGCTGCGCGGGTACTTGGCGGCGGCGCCGAGGGTCGCCCGGGTCAGGCGCATGCCACCCTCGTCGCTGTACATGGTCAGGCGCGCGACGATGCGGAAGCTCTGTGCGTTGCCCTCGAAGTGGCCCAGGTCCGCGCGCTGCTCGGGGCTGAGCCGGGTCAGCAAGTGGGCGTTGCCGGGCGCGGAGAACCAGCTCCCGATCGCGTCTTCACCCGCGTGGCCGAAGGGCGGGTTGCCGATGTCGTGCATTAGGCAGGCCGCCGCGACCACGTCGCCGAGCAGGGCCGAGTGGGCCGCGTCGCGACTTGGAGCGGGCGAGCGCCCGACCAGACGGGCGATCGAGCGTCCGATGGAGGCGACCTCGAGGCTGTGGATCAGGCGGTTGTGGACCTGATCGTTCTCCGGCATGGGGAACACCTGGGTCTTGTCCATCAGCCGCCGAAAGGGCGCCGAAAACAAGATCCGATCGTAGTCGCGCTCGAACTCGTTGCGAGCCTCGACCTCGCTGGTCGGAGGCCGCCCGCGCAGGCGTGCGCTGGACAAGAGCGGACCCCAGCGCATCACAGCCCGCGCTTCGAGTCGAAGATCGCGCTGAGCCGCGCGCGCGGGTCGTGGCCATCGATCAAAACTCGCCTGCCGGTGCGCATCTGTATCGACGACTGTATCAGGGCTGACGCCTGTCTCAGGCGCGGCCGTCGGGCCTGGTCGGGGATTCGTCGGGCCTGGTCGGGTCATGCATCGGGTCATGCGGGCGCAGCGGAGCCGGTCCGGTCCTGGTCAGGGATGGCGCGGGTCAGGGATGGTGCTGGCCAGGGATGGTGCCCGGCGTCTATTCTCGGGGGATGCTGGCGCGTGGAGCCGTTTGGGATCGGGTCGCTGGGAGCCTCCATGGGCTGCTCGTCGGCGACGCGCTGGGTTGCCCCGTCGAGGGCTGGACCCAGGCCCAGATCGTCGAGGAGTTCGGCTCGGTGACCGCCATGACGGAGGTCCCCGGTGCGCGCTGGCGGCCGCGGGGACTGCATTCGGACGACGGCCAGCAGGCCCTGGCGGTGGTCGACGCGATCTGTCGCGACCCGGACCGGCCGGAGCTCCCGTTCATCGAATTGATGATCGCCCTGCGTGAAGGGGGCGCGCAGCGAGTGGGGCGTTGGGGGCTGCACCGAGGCGTGGGCCGGAATTTTCGCTCCACCGTGCGCGGGCTCCAGTCGACGGGGGTGAGTGACCCCTTCATGCACGCGGTGGCCAGCGCGGGCAACGGGGCGGCGATGCGGGTGGCGCCGGTGGGACTGTGGTGGCGAGACGACCCCGAGACTCGGGACCTGCGGGCAGCCCAGATCAGCGCCGTGACCCACAGCGACATCCGGGCGATCTCGGCGGCGCAGACCGTGGCGATCGTGGTCGCCGAGGCATTCAGCGACCAGCCGGGGCCCGTGTTGGACACCGCTCTGGTCGCGGCGGTGACCCGGGCGCAGGCCCGCGCTGAGGCTGAGCTGGGGCTCGAGCCCGATCCGCGCTTCGTCCAGCTGCTGGAGGCGTTGGTCGAACATCGTGGGCGCTGTGATCGGCTCGCAGGGCTGCTGCGGGGGATCCGTGAGCGCGCCATGTTGCTCGGTGGGGCCGAGCGCGAGGTCGAGGCGACCAGCGGCTTCGCACCCTGCAGCGTGCTCGCGGCCCTGGCCATCGTCGAGCTCGCCGAGTCCTTCGAGGACGCCCTGATCACCGCCGTGAACCTGGGCGGCGATACGGATACGGTCGGGGCCATGGTCGGTGCGATGGCGGGGGCCCGCCTGGGCTTTGGGTCCATACCCCCGCGCTGGCTCGACGATCTGCATGCCACGGGGACACTCATGGAGCGCATCGACGTGGTGGTCCGGGCCGAGCCGGGCGAGCCGGGCCCCGATCTGCTGGGCCTCGAGGCGGGGTGGGACCTCCTGTTCGAGCGCCCGCCCGCGCTCGGTTGAGTCGAGTTCGGCTCAGGGACTCAGAGGGGGCTCGGGGGGGCTCAGGGCTGGTCGGTCGCAGCGCCCGAGCTGCGGCGGACCGCGGCCTCGATGGCGACGCCCTGCTCCCGGCCGAGGGCGAACACGTGCACACGCAGGCGCCCGCCCTCGAGGGCCTCGACCTCGGGGGAGCGCACGACGCAGGCCCAGTGTGAACCCAGGGCCTCGGCCTTGATCTCGTGGATGGCGCGCACCGGGTCGCGCTCGGCGGGCAGGGCGAGCTCGAAGCTGTGTCGGTGCACACCCTCGAGCCGGGGGGTGCGGACCAAGGACCGGCGGGAGAGGCGACCGTAGGGGATGAACACCTCTTCGCCGGCGTCGGTCTCGAGGGTCAGGACCCGGTAGCCGAGACGCTTGACCCGGCCGTGGGTGTCCTCGACCTCGACCCGGTCGCCGACCTGGCACAGCGCCCCGGCCTTGATGAAGATGCCGTTGATCAGGTCGCGGATCGCCGACCAGGACACGGCGATGAGCCCGAGCAGCAACACGGCGAGCACGACCGGGGCCAGGCGTTCGTCGTCGCCGAACAGCTTGGGTACGGCGATCGCGAGGTAGAGGACGACGACGACGGTCTCGACGACCGGCCGGGCCCGGCGCAGCTGCTCGCGCCTGGACTTGCGAATGGGCAAGATCGCGATCAGCCCGCGCAGGCCGCTGAGGGCCACGAGCAGGGCGATGGAGGTCAGCAGCACCACCAGCAGACTGAGGCCCGAGACCCCGAGCTCGGGGAACCACAGGGGCTGGGGAGCCGCGAGCGCGAGCAGGGGGCTCACAGGTAGCCCCGCTCTCGGAAGTTGGCGACCAAGAGGTGCTGCATGTAGCGGTTGATCTCGATCGAGCCCTGCTTGTCCTCGATCAGCAGGCCCATGCGCACGAGGGTCTCCACGGTGCGCTGGAGGGTCTCGGGATCGAGGCCGCTGACGTGCTCGGCCCGGGCCCGGGTCAGGCGCTTGTGGAGCACGAACTGCAGCAACAGGGCGACCCACTCGAGGCGCAGCTCGTCGAAGAGCTCGAGGCTCGGCCGGGCCGGGGGTCGGAGCTCGAAGCGCTCGTCGCCGACCGAGTCGACGTGGCTGATCCAGCTCTGCAGGGCCACGCCGACGTAGCCGCCGGTGTAGTCGAAGAAACGTGTGAACAGGCGAGCCTTGTTCCAGGCCGGGAGCTCGTCCTCGTCACGCTCGTCGACGGCGTAGCGCAGACCGGTGGAGCGGTGGCGCAGCTCGATGACGTCTTTGAGCTGCTCGGCGGCGAAGGGCAGACACTCGACTACGGCGAGGGCCTGGTCGGCCAGGGGCACGAGGCGGTTGATGAAGCGGTAGGCGTGGATGTTGAGCTCGAGGATGAAACACAGGCGCTCGCCCCAGCGGGCGATGAGCTCGATGAGCTTGTTGAGCACGGCGTCGCCGCCCGGGCCCCGGGCCCACCACAACTCGAGGTCGTGGATCATGATCACCGAGCCCGTCGGCACGGCGCCGAGGATCTCGTCCCAGTCGCGGGCGACCTTGTCTGGGCTCAGGCCGAGCTCCTTCTCGAGCCGGGACTTGAACAGGCCGAGCTCGGCCGAGCCGCTGCGGGGCGGCAAGAGGTTGTACTTGTTGCGCTTGTCGAAGTGCTTGCGCGCGCTGTAGCGAGCCAGGGAGGTCTTGCCGCTGTTGCGCTCACCGACGATCAGCAGGGACCCCGCCCGACCCTGACGCCAGTTGCGGATGGCCTCGGCGACCTCGGCCGACTCGGCCTCGCGCCCGACCCAAAACTCGATGCTGACCCGGGCCTGGCCTAGGAAGGGTTGGGAGTAGAAGAAGGGCAGGCCGTCGAGGGCCTCGTGGGTGGGGCTGTTGGCGTTGACGAAGGCGAGGATGCGCTCGACGACGTTGGCCCGATCGTCGTCGCGGATCTGCCGGGCCATGAGCACGCTCGCGCTCCACCGGTAGAGGAGCGCGACCAGGGCCTGTTTGGAGCGGCCCTGCGCCCAGCGGGTCAGGCCGCCGAATTTGGACAGGGCGCTGTCGCTCTGCTCGTGGCGGACGTACTGCTTGAAGCTGTCCTCCGAGCCGGTGATCGCGTAGGCCTCGGTGCGGTCGAGGATCTTCCCGAGCTGGGTGTCGATGCGCCGGGCCAGGTTGGGGGCCAGCTCGCGGAGCTGGACGAGCTCACCGTCGAGGCGGGAGAGGCCGTGTTCGATGACCGGGCCCACGCGGGCGGCGAGCTCGGTGAGCTCGGCCTGTTCGCGCTGTGTTCGGCTGTCCTGGTCCTGGTCCTGGCCCTGGCCCTCGAACTCGGTCTCGGTCTCGCCGCTGTCGAGCTCGCGCTCGTGCTCGTACTCGCTGAGGTTGAAGGACACCAGGTGGAGCACGTCTTGGGCCACACCCACGGCGCGCTGCTCGGCCATGGCCACGCGGGCAGTGTGCTCGCGCAGGCCGCCCAGGAACTCGGCCTGGACCAGGAAGTCGACCAGCCGCCGGAGCGAGACGGTGAGCACCTCGCTGTCTTCGAAGGGCAGATCTTCGAGCGAGCTCAGGGCGTCGTCGCTGATCACCTCGATGGCGTCGGGGAGCTCGGTGCAGGCGGCCTGGACCTCGCGGGACAGCTCCTCGACGATCTTCTTGTCGTCGAACTGGGGCTTGAGCTCCTGGCCCGAGCGCAGCTTGCCGAAGTCGGCGAGGGTCAGGGGGTGGGGAGTCTTGGCGGCGTCGGGACCCAGGGGCAGGGTGCCGCTGGGTTCACCGAGCTCGAGGGTGCCGCTGGCCTCGCCCTCGCCCAGGCCGCGCAGGGCCACGCGATGGGCTTCCAAATTGTTCCGCAGCTGGGTGCACTCGCGCAGGATGCCCGTGTGGATGGTCTGCGCGATCGCGTCTTTGCTGCGCTCGACGATGGCCCGGAGTCGGTGTTGAAACCCGGCGTTGTGGAGCTCGAGGCTGGCCCGGTTGAGGATCAGCTTTCGGTTCTGTCGCCAGTGCTCGGCGAGCTCGGGGATGGCCTGCTCGAAGGCGTGGGTCGAGGCCGGCAGGCGGCGCTTGCGACGGGTCAGGGCGTGGATATCGAGGCGGTCGATATCGTCGGCAAAGTTTTGAGCCAAGGTCCGAGACGCGCGCTGGAGCAGGTCGCCGCTTTGTTCGGCCCGCTTGCGGGTTCGGGCGGCGAGCTTGTCGAGGCGCTCGAGGACGAGCTCACGGCGCTCGTCGATGCGGGCGGCGAGCTCTCGCTTGGCCCGCTCGTGGGGGTCGGCAGAGGGGTCGGCGGAGGGATCGGTCTTGGTCGACTGGGGCAGCTCGACCAGGCGCAGGGCGAACTCGTCGAGGGCGTGGCGGGCCTCGGAGATCGAGCGGCCGAGCTCGAGCAGGGCCTGGTAGGCGTCGCTGCTCATGTCGGCCAAGGTGCCCTCGAGGGTCGCCAGGCTGCGGCCGCGCAGGTAGTAGGTGTACAGGGGCGTGGCCGGGAAGCTGTAGCTGAGCTGGGCGCCCTGCAGGAGGTGGCGCAGACGCAGGCGCCGCTTGGCCCGGCGCAGGGACGGACGGTCCTCTCGGCGGCTCGCCAAGATCGCCGGGTCCCGGTGGACGGTCAGGGTCTTGGGCGCCTCCCGGGCGAACTGCTCGAGCTGCTCGAGCCAGCCCTCGATGCGGCGGTCGAGGGCGTCGACCTGGGCGCCGAGGCGGTCGTTCTCGAACTCGGTGAGCACGCGCCGGGCCTGGAACAAGAACCCACTTTGGATCTTGTTGAGCTGCTTGCGCTGGCGGACCAAAGCGCGCTCGCGCAGGGCCTTGCCGAGCTGGTCGAAGGCCCGCTCGATGACCCCGCGCAGCTGCTCGATGAGCGCTGCGTCGTGGCGATAGATCAGGCCGATGCACTCGCTGTGGAACTGGGAGGCGAGCTCGTCGTGCGCGGCCGAGAGCTCCCGGGCGGCGGCCGCGAGCTCCCCGGGTAGGGGCGCGCTGAGGGGGCTGAGAGGGCCCGCGAGGGGTCCGCCGAGGTCGTCGCTCTCGCCCGGGAAGTCCTTGTCGAGGCCCTCGAGGGAGATGACCTTGCTGGACTCGCGGCGCTCGTGGCTGACCTGCAGCACGCTCGGGAAGCTGCTCGCGGCCCGGCATACGAGCACGCTGCCGAGGTCCCCGAACAGGTCGTCGAGGGCCTCGAGCTGCTCGGGTTGCCTGACCATGGCCGCGGGCGGGAGGCCGAGCACGACGAGGTCGGCCTCGCTGGACTCTTGGCGGACCCAGTCGTGGAAGGGGCGGTTGCCGATCGCGTTGTTGAGGACCTTGACGTCGGCCTGGACCCGAGCCGACGAGAGCGCGCGCTGGGCCGACTTGAACAGGGCGTCGCCACGGCTCGGGTCGTCGTTGAGCAGGAAGAAGCGCAGCTTGGCCCGGCGCCAGTCGTCGGACAGACCGAGGAAGCGGACCAGGGCCACGCTGAGCTCGAAGTTGCCCTGGCGCGGCGTCCACCAAAGATCCACGCGCTCGCGCTTGCCGAAGTCGCGGGTCGGGTCTCGGGCCAGGAGCAGCACGCTGTAGTCGAGCTCGACGAGCTCGTCGAGGGTCTCGGCGAAGCCCGGCGTGTCGTGGCGGTGCTCGGCCCAGCTCATCAACACGGTGTTGGGTTCGAGCCCGGCGAAGCCGTGGAAGCGGGCGATCGATCGGGCGGTGGCCCAGGGATCCCGGGTCTCGAGCTGGCGCTTGAACAGGCCGGCGATGCTCGGGTCTCCCTCTTCGGGGCTGGGTTCGGGCTGGAGTCGGGCGCGGATCCCCGAGCGCCGCGAATCTTGGGTCTGGGTCTGGGTCTGGGCGCCGCGCTCTTCATCTTGCTGGCGCCGGGCCTCCTTGGGGGTCTGGAGCCGAAAGTCACTGAGCACACCGCGGTCGCGGATCAGCTCGAGCCCAAAACCGAGCAGGGAGGCCCGGTCGGCCTGGGCCCGCCAGCTAAGGGTGATCACGTTCGGTCGCCAACCTCGCTGCTCGCCCTGGCTGCCGTGTTGGAGCTGCTCGAGGCCCCAGCGGACCAGGGAGGACCAGACCCCCTCCCAGGTGTCCCCCGACTCGAGGGCCAGCTCGCGGCGCTTGAGATAGAAGAACAGGCCGGCGAACACGATCGCGGCGGCGGCCGTGGCCCAGATGTCCAGCTCGACCATCACGAACATGCACACCAGGGCCCCGAACACGCTCACGAAGCGGGGGATCCGGAACTCGGGGCGGAAGTCCGTGCTCGCCCAGCTCTCGATCGCGCAGCTGATGTTCAGGAACCCATAGGTGGCGATGAAGAAGATCGAGACCACCCGGGCGATGACGTCGAGCTCGCCGATGAGGATGCCGACCTCACCGATCAGGAAGGCCAGGACCAGGGCCCGCCGGGGCTCGTTGTCTTTGCCGTGGCCGTGGGCGAAAAACGCCGGGGTCACCCGGTCGGCGGACATGGCCTGCAAGATCCGCGGGGCGCCCAGAATACTGCCCAGGCCCGAGCTCAAGGTCGCGCCCCAGATCCCGCCGATGACCACGATCGGCAGGGCCGACATCTCGGCCAAGATGTTGGGGTTGTTGCGCAGCGCCTCCTCGGGCACGCGCCAGGCCAAGAAGATGGCCAGAGACACATAGACCACCAGGCCCACGCCGATGGCCGCGAGTGTGCCCACGGGGATCGAGCGCTTGGGGTCCTGGAGGTCGCCCGACATGTTGACGCCGGCCGTGAATCCGGTGACGGCCGGGAAGAAGATCCCGAATACGAGCGCGAGCGCGTCCCCGTCCTTGGGTGCTTGGAGGTGGAACTCGGTGGCGGGTGCCCCCGGGGACAGGCCGATGGCGACCAGGGAGAAGGCGATCAGGCCCAGGATTACGTATTGGGTCTTGATCGCGAAGCTGGTGCTGACCAGGGTGACGACCGTCAGCAGGGTGATCGTCGCCGTACCGTAGATGCGGATGTTCTCGATGGTCGGGTCGATGTCCCAGTAGGCCAGGAAGCTCTCGCAAAACCCGATCACATACAGGGAGATCGAGAACGAGAGCCCCACGAACAGGGCCAGGCCCAAGGTCCCGCCGATCGGCAGGCCGAGGCTGCGCGAGACGATGTAGTAGGGCCCGCCGGCGCCGACTTTTTTGTCGGTCGCGATCGACGAGATCGACAGACCCGTGGTCACCGAGATCAGGTGCGCGGCGGCGATGATCCCCAAGCCCATCCACAGGCCGGCGTTGCCGATGACCCACGGCAGGCGCAGGTACATGATGACGCCGAGGATCGTGAGGATCGAGGGCGTGAACACCCCGCCGAAGGTGCCGAACTTGGTGCTCTTCTTGGCCATGGGGCTGCGCGCTCCAATTTAGCCGCGCGGCGCGGTGCCCGACCAGCAAAAGGGAGGCCAATTCCCGGGGTTTTTTCCTGTCGGCCGGCGACCGGTGTCGGAGCTGGGCGCCTGCGCAGGGTGGGTCGCACCAGCTTGGATCTCGGGCCGGATCTCGAGACGGAGCACGGCGCAGATCTCGGCAGAGGGAGCCGGAGGTCGATCGGGCGGCCGATCGGCCAGCGCCGGGCCGGGGCAGGGCAGGGTGATTAGGCGGCGTAGTTGTGAGGCTTGCTACGCTGCGTGCATGCAGCGATGGAGCTCGGTCGCGATGATCTTCGCTGTCGTGTCCGCGGGGTGCCACAGCGACGACGCGGCCCTCGACGCGGAGGCGGGCTCGGACTCGGGGGGCCCGGCGGCGACCGGGCTGTTGGGCTGCCCGGTCGACACGCGCTGCACGGTGGTCGCCGTGAGCCAGACGGTCGACGATCGGGTCGAGTTGTTCTCGGCTCCGGGTTCGGGTTCGGGGCCGGTCTACCGGGGCGCGCTCATGTTGGACCTCGAGCCCAACCCGGGCGGGGACATCACGGGGGCCAAGCTCGACGAACCCTACGGTCTGGCCTGGGCCGACGACGGACTGCAGGTGCTGCTCAGTCACTACCCGAGCGTGGACGAGGGCTCACTCTTGCGGGTGCCTGCGACCAGCGTGGCCGCGGTCCCGGCGGGCGGGCGCTTCCCCCTCGAGGCGTGGTTCTCCGTCGATCCCGACTCGGGTGAGGCGAGCGTCGGCGCCGGGCTCAGCCTCGCGCCCTTGGGCGCGATGGAGCCGCTGGCCCTGCTCGCCCACACAGAGGCCGGCGTGCGCACCGGAGATCTGCTGATCGGCGTGTTCGCCAACGATCTCTTTGTGCCCGAGGGGGCGTGGGTCAACGGCAGCTCGATCCTGGCCGTGCGCCCGGGCGAGGCCCTGCGCTCGACCGCGCTCCCCTGCGACGGGGCCTGGGGACTCACGGCTCTCGACGACGAGGGCGAGTTTGTGGCCCTCGCCTGCGACGGCGACGAGGCCGTGGTGATCCTGGACGTGCGCGGGGTGGGGGGCGCGGGGCGGGGGAGCCCGAGCGTGGTCTGCACGGGCGACATCCCCTTCAGCGCCAAGCGGGTCCGCCACCTCGCGCCCGACGGGCTCGGTGGGGTGGTGGTCGGCGAGACCCCACCCGGCTTCAGCACTACCGAGGACGCGCGGCTGTGGTGGTTCGACGCGAGCTGCGGGCTGCGGGGTTGGTCCGTGCTCGAGGGGGAGAGCTCGTGGGCGATCCGTGAGCTGCGCCTGTTGCCGCCCAGCCCTGGCGATGGAGATGCAGACCCGCGGTGGCTGATGGCGCGCACGGACGGGGATCAGCGCGGTGTGGTCGTGCTCGCGGGAGACCTCTCTGGGGGATCGGGCAGCGGCGAGATCGAGCTCTGTGGGCGACTGGGCGCCCTCGACGACGCCGGCGCCTGGACGGCGAGCGCCGGTGGCCAGCCCCTGCGACCGCACGCCCTCGCGCTCGCGCCCGATGGTGGTGGCCTGGCCGTGGGTGTGGGCCCGGCTGAATACCCGAGCGCGGGCCCGGGCTACGGCAGCGTGTGGTGGGTGGAGCTTCCCGAGGTCGCGGACCCCTGCACGCTCGAGGGCAGCTCGGCGATCGAGCTCACGGCCAGCGCTCCACCCGTCGATCCGGCAGATCCCGAGACCTGGAGGCGGGCACCCGACGTGGTCCATGTGTTCGAGATCGAGGGATGAACCCGCCCGGTGGAGCCGGCTGCCGGGCGAGCGCCGAGCTCTGCCGGGCGAGCGCCGAGCACCGAGCGCCGAGCTCTGGTCGTCTGTGTCGTCCGAGATGGGAACCTCGCGCGGGAGCGCTGGTCTGGTGCCTCGTGACCCGAGCCGTGACCCTCGCTCCCTTGTTCTTGGCGTCGCTGCTGGCCCTGCCAGCGGTGTCCTCGGCGGGCAACCCTGGGCAGATTATCGAGCAGGAGTACTACGAGATCGAGGTCACGCTCGACATCGAGCGCACTGACCTCGTGGTCACGCGACGGTTTTTCAACCCGAGCTTGTACCCGCTTCAGCTCGAGCTCCCCCTGGACCTGGACTGTGAGGTCACGGTCAGCGACCTGCGCATCGTCGATGGAGCCGGGGCGTGGGTGGAGGCGCCGGTGCTGCCGACGGCCGATGTCGAGACGTTCTGGTCGGGGCACCTCTACGCAGCGCCGAGCGCAGACCCAGCCGTCGACGCAGACACGGTCGTGACGCTCGCGCGCGGGTACTGCGATGCCGACCTCGAGCTCTATCCGATCCCCCCTTTGGGCACGCGCACGATCTCGTATCGCCTGAGCTACACACCCGACTACGACCGGGGTGTGTACCGGGTCGAGCTTCCGGCCTTCCCGCATGTCGATGGACCCGCGGCGATCCGCTTCTCGCCCGACCTCCCCGCGGGATTCTCGGTCGCCGTCGACGACCTCGATCTATCGCCCAGCCTCGAGCTCAGCGGCCGGCAGGGGCATTCCCTCAGCTTCAGCGCGCGAGACCGTGCGCTGCCTCGTCTGCATCGCGCCGAGCTCGAGCTCGCGTCCATGGGGGTGCCCGAGTCTGCGCGCCGGATCGCCGCGGCTCGCTTCGACTTGCCCCAGAGCCTGGCCGAGCTGCCCCCGGTGCGCCGGGTGATGGTCGTGGTCGACGCTTCCTTCTCGCTGCCGGCGAAGGAGCGCGAGCGTCTGCTCGAGGCGGCCGCGACCTACCTCGGGGTCTTGGCCGAGCTTCAGCCCGAGGTCCGCGTCGAGGTCCTGACCTTCGACCGGGAGCTTCGCCAAGTGTACGGAGATTTTGTCCCTGCGCGCTGGGTGGCGGAGGACCTACCCCACCTCGACATCGAGCTCCACAACGGCTCCGAGGTCGGGGTCGCGCTCGACGAAGCTCGCGCCCTGCTCACGGCGGCTCGGGACAGCGAGGGCGACCAGGACAGCGAGGGGACTCAGGGCACGGCCTCCGTGGACTGGGTGTTGTTGCTCTCCGACTTCGACCTGTGCACGAACTTCGACCTCGACGTGGAGCGGGCCAAGGCCCCGGGGGTTCACATGCATCTCGCTCGAGCGGCGAACGAGGGCGATTTTCGCCCGGAGCTCCGAACGGCGCCCTGGGCCGAGATCGCTGGGGCCAGCGGGGGCGCGGCTTGGGTGTTGGGCTCCTCCGCCGAGGCCTTCGAGGTCGCCTGGGAGTGGTTCGAGCCCCGGCAGATCTGGAACCTCGAGCTCCATCGTGAAGGCCCAGACGGGC
>CAYVJQ010000155.1:0-8190 GCA_964451725.1 uncultured Nannocystaceae bacterium
GGTGGAGCGGCTGCGACCGAAGAAGGCTTGGTCCTCGGGTCGAGCGAAGCGTTTGGAGCGAAGCCGGGCGATACCTTGAACCGCCGCGGTGAGGAACATCTTGAGCCAAAGGGCCATTGCGGACAGCGCGCAGATTCCTATATTTGTCATGCACCGAGCATGTGGGCCTCATGTTCGGGCGTCTTGAACGTTTCTGCTGTCGCTGAGGTAGCGCCCCGTTTTTCCAAAGAACCGTCGCGCGGCCCGGGCAAAGTGGGACTGGTCTGAAAATCCCGCATGCGCAGCGGCACCCGCGAGGGTCGCACCATGGGCGACGCTGATGGCCGCGCCGAAGGACCGAAAATAGAGCGCGAGTGTCCGGGCATCGACGCCCAGATCGGCCTGGAAGAGGTGCGCCAATCGCGACGTAGACAATCCCACAATCCGTGCAAGTGCCGGCATCGACCACGCCGCAAAGGGGTGATGCTCGAGCCATTGCACGGCTTGCTCGACGCGGGCGTCGATACGAGGGGCAGGGGAGGTGGCGAACTCAGTCACGACGTCGCGCAACATAGGCTCGGCATCGCGCGCCAATGTGCTGTAGCCGGCGCGGGCGATGGCTTGGAGGCGACGCGTGGCTTTCGCACTCAATATGCGGGGCTCGTCGGGGAAGGCCGCGGCCTGCGGGCTGCGCAGATCGAGGAACACGGTGAGCGCGGGTCCCTCGCAGGCCGCGACGCACTCTTGATGTGACCCCAGCAACATCGCCCGCGGTGACGACTGTGTCGCGCAGGTGGTGGTGAGCGACGCCCATCCCGCGAGGGGAATCACCACCCGGGCACCGGGGAGCGTGTGGGGGCTGGTCACGGTGTCTGCGCTGCGGTGCAGCCACGCGGACCATCGGCGGTCTCTGACCACGACAGTTTGTGCTCGCAGTGTCATCCCTCGCTCGGCGATGAAGGGGTAGCATGGATACAGGCTCGACGACCGTGTTCGACGGGGTCGAAACAGAGGTCGGTGGCAGTCGGGTCCCGCTCCGCTCCAGCAAGCGGGCTCGAGCTAGTTCTCGACGATTTTGGCGCTGTCGAGGGTCACGCTGGTCGATCCCTTGAAGGTGACCTTCTTGCCCTTGAAGGTGATCGAGCCGTCCTTTTTGAAGATCATCTTGGCCGAGCCGCACTTGATGGTGAACTTGTCACCCGCGTCCATGCCCGCAGCTTTCGCGGTCTCGATGCTCAGGGGTCCGCCCGACTCGAGGTCCAGCTTGGTCTTCGCGGAGATCGAAAGGTCCTCGCCCGCGTCGAGTTTGAAGGTGGACTTGGCGGTCTCGTCGATGGCCTTGGCGTCGAGGGAGTAGCCGTCGGCGGTCTTCTCCAAGCTCGCGCCGCCGACCTCGACGATCTTGGCCCCGCCCACGTTCTCGTCCACGGCCGCGGCGATGGAGGTCGCCATGGCCCCGCCGACGGAGACCGCGAAGGCCCCGTACACGGTGGTCGCTTTGGCGGCGGTCACCAGCTGGGTCGCGGTCGAGGCGATGGTCTCGGAGACCGCCGAGCCCACGGTGATGGTCTGGTTGGTGCCGACCTTCAGGGTCTCGTTGGCGCCGACGCTGAGCGCCATGTCCGAGCCGATGGTCTCGCCGTGGTCGCTGCCCACATCGATGGTCTTGTCGACGCCGATGGTCTCGCTTTGATTGTTGCCTACGGTCTTGGTGCGGTCGTGACCGACGCTGAGGGTCTCGTCGACGCCCGTGCTCTTCGAGGTGTCGTTCTCGATCGCGACGTTCCAGTCTTTTTGGCCGTGGATGTAGATCTCCTCGGCCCCGGCGTCGTCGGTGAAGCGCAGCTCGTTGCTGCCTCCGCCGCCGGGCGAGGAGTGGGTGCGCCAGCCACTTTGGGTGGCGTTGTCGGGGAGCGAGAAGGGCGGCTCGTGGTTGCCGTTGTAGACGCAGCCGGTGACCAGGGGTCGGTCCGGGTTGCCCTCGATGAACTCGACGACGACCTCCATGCCGACCCGCGGGATGAACTGGGCGCCCCAGCCCTGGCCGGCCCAGCTCTGCGCGCAGCGCACCCAGCACGAGGCGTCGGTGGCGAAGCTGGGCGACTCCTGCCAGTGAAACTGGACCTGGATGCGGCCCGAGGGATCCACGTAGATCTCGCCGTCGCCGACCACTGTGGCGGTCTGCGGACCCTCGACCGAGGGCTTGGGGGTGCGGGGCTTGGGGCGCAGGGGCGACTCGAAGCTCACACACTCGAACTCGTTGATGTAGGCGGTGTCCTCGCGGGTGCCGCCTCCGGACGCGGGGTCCCGGCCCCGGTGGCGCACGCGGGTGACGATGAACTCGCCCGGGGTCCCCATCTCGGCGTGGGCGGCGGTCGAGAACCGCATCCCCGGTCGCAGGGCGAGGGCGTTGCTGGCTCCGGTAGCGACACTGCTGGCGAGGCCCAGCGCCTCGCCCCGATCTCGGGCGCGATCACCCAGGTCGTCCGACTTGAACAGGCGCTGACCGTGGCTGTAGAGCCGCCGGGTACGCCCGCGGGCGTCGGGCTCTCCGGCCTCGGCGCTGAGCAGGTCGCTCGGTGTCTGCCAGTCGAAGTCGCGGCGCAAGATCGCGGTCGTGGTCAGCTTTTGGATCCACTCGAAGCGGATCAGGGACTCGACCTCGGCCTGGCCATTGTTGCTGGCGATCAGCGGGAAGTCGGGGCTGCCGTCGAGGTTCTCGGCCTCCGGGTACTGGCTGTTGGCGTCACACATGACCACGACCTCGTGCCCGAGCTCAGGGTCGTGGTGGAGGAAGTAGGTGATGCCCTCCTCCTCGAGCAGACGGTGGACGTAGTCGTAGTCGGTCTCTCTATATTGGACGCAGTAGGTGCGGGGGCTGTCGCCGCGCTGGGTCGCGTCGAGCTGGATGCTGCGGCCGTAGTCGGCGAGCGCCCCGTCGAGGACCTCTGCGACGATCTCGTTGGCCGAGCTCGCCTGCCAGATCCGAGAGTGGCGGCGCTGTTGGGCGAGCTCGAGGGCCGAGACCACGTGGACGCGCAGGGCGATGAAGGTGTCGTCGCGGCCGAGCAGGTCGACACGCAGGACCACACCGTAAAAGGCGTGCTCGGCATCTCCCCGGGTAGCGATGACCTCGCAGCTGGCGCCGAGGAACTCGCCGAGCTCGGCATCGAGTGTGTCTGTGGTCAGCTCGAGGGTCATGGCGCACCCGCCGTCGAGCTCCTCTTCACACTGGAGGGAGCGCAGCTGCCAGTCGGCGGCCGGTGCATCTTCGAAGTTGACCGTGTAGGCGACGTTGGGGAGCGGCATGGCGCTCTGAAACCATATGGGGGCTCGGCGCGGTTCGCCATTCGAAAGTCGCAGATGGGGTGACCAACGGCCTTCGGTCCCATATCGGGCCGACCGCGAGTCGGGCTACCCCAGTACCGACCCGGCAGTACCGACCCGGCGAATCTACAGCTGCTTCAAGAACGCGATCACCGGCTCGGCGACCGCGTCGGGGATGTCGAGGTGCAGGTGGTGCCCACCCTCGAGTACGACGCGCTCGAGGTCGGGGACGGCCTCGCGTCGAGCGGCGAAGAGTTCGGCGTCGAAGGGCCAACCCCGGGTCGCGCCGACCAGCAGGGTCGGGCAGGCGATGCGACCCAAAAACGCGTGGATCTGGTCCTCGGTCAGGCGCAGGCGCGAGTCGAAGCGCAGGCGCGGATCGGCGCGCCAGATCCAGCCCGGCTGGTCGAGGTGTTCACCCTCGGGCGTACCCGGCTCGACCAGGCGCATGCCTCGGGTCACCAAGATCGCCGCCGACTCGGGCTTCATGGGTACGGTCTCGACCAGGCGCTCGGCGGCGAGCTCGAGGGTGGGGTAGGCCCGCTTGGGTTTGGCCGAGATGCCGCGCCTGCGGGCGGCTCGCTCGATCGCACGCCCGAGCCGGTGGGGCGCGGAGGCGGCGTCTTCACTCATGGGCCCGAGACCCTCGATGAGCACGAGTTGCTCGATGCGCTTGGGAGCGGCGCCCGCGACCAGGGTCGAGATCCCCGCGCCCATGGAGTGACCCATCAAGGTCAGGCGGGCCCACCCGAGGGCGTCGGCGGCCGCGAGGGCATCGGCGACCCAGTCGACGAAGTGGTAGTGGCCGTGTTTGTGCTGGGAGTGGCCGTGGCCCGGCAGGTCCAGGCTCACGATGCGCAGGTCCAAGGCCGCACACAGGCGGGGGGCGAGCTCGTCGAAGGTCGCGGCGTTGTCGAGCCAGCCGTGCATGGCGAGCACGGGGCGACCCTCGGGCCGGCCCCACGCGCGGGCGGTCAGGGTCAGGGCGCCCGGGCCCCCGGGGCGGTCGTGAATGCACAGCTCGAGGGGCGTGGCGGTGGACACCGGGGAGTCATCGCCCGAGCCCGCGGCGCTGGCAAGTGGTCCCGCGGCGCTGGCGTGGGGCCCCGCCGCGCTGGCGAGGCTCAGGTACGCGGCCGGCACGTGCCCGCACAGCCAGACCCCGTTGTCGCTGCACAGGAAGCTGTGTCCATCTCGGTGCATGGCCGCCGAGTCGACCTGGAGCACGAGCGCCGGTCCCCGCCGGTCGCCCACGGTCTGGGCGGTCGCAGGATCGTCGCTGAGGTGCACGTGGTGGCGAGCGCGCCTGACCAGGCCCTCGGCCTGAATGCTCGCCCAGGCTCGGGTCGGGGTGCCGTGAAACAGGACCGGCGGCGGGGTCTGGACCGCGAGGCCGAGGTCGACCGCGACCGAGTGACCCTGGGCTGCCCGGATGCGCTGGCGGTCGGCGCTGAAGGTGAAGCGCCGCTTGTCGTCCTCGGCGACCACGGCCTCGAGTTGGGTGCGCGAGCTCGGGCGTCCGTGCGCGCCCAGGGCCTGCAACAGCACGTCGACCACGACCCACCCTGCCGAGTCCATCTCGAGTTCGTAGGCTTCGGGGGCGTGGCGCAGCAGCCACGCCAGGTGTTTCCCCGGGTGTGTACTCACGGGCAGACTGCGCCGCAGTCGTCGATCGCCTCATTGACGCAAAGGTTGTCCCACAGGTTGTTGCAACAGTAGGAGTCGAGGTTGCAGACGCAGGTTTGGATGGCCCCGTACTCGCAGCCTGGGTAGCCGTTGTTGGTGCAGCAGTCGCCGTGGTCGCTGATGCAGTCGCTGATGTCGTAGGCCACGCAGTTCCCGCTGCAGGTCAAGGTCCCCGCGGCGAAGCCCTGGCTGACGCAGGTCTGGCCGTTGACGGCTGCCCCGTCACACACTTCGCCGACCTCGACGATCCCATTTCCACAGACCACGTTGCTGCAGCCGCTGGTGTCGAAGCTGCAGTCTGCACCGCAGCTCAGGTTGCCCAAGTCGAAGCCGAGGCTCATGCAGGTCTCGCCGCCCAGGGCCCCGCCGTCGCAGGCATCGTTGCCGTCGATGACCCCGTCGCCGCAGGTCTCGGAGGTGCAGCCGCTGGAGTCGAGGCTGGCGCAGTCCGGGGCGCAGGCCAGGGTGCCGCCCTCGAATCCGAGGCTCGTGCAGGTCTCGCCGCCCAGGTCTGCCCCATCGCAGACGTCGCTGCCGTCGATGATCCCGTCGCCGCAGGTCGCGGAGGTGCAGGCGCTGGAGTCGAAGCTGGCGCAGTCGGGGCCACAGGCCAAGGTACCCCCGTCGAAGCCCTGGCTCGTACAGTCCTCGCCGCTGAGGTCGGGGCCGTCGCAGACCTCGGCGCCCGTGATCGCACCATCTCCGCACACGTCGCCCGTCTCGCCCTCGGCAGTGGCCGTGGTCGTGGTCGTCGGGCTGCCCTCGGCCGTGCCGGTCGCGTCACCCTCGAGGCCGTCGTCTTCGGTCCCCAGTGTGTCCTCGTCCAGCTCGTCTTCGCCCACGGTGATCGTCGCCGCGCTCGTATACGAGCTGAAGGTCGGGCCGTCTTCGATATCCCCTCCCGCACAGGCCGTGACCATGGCCACTGCCACGGCTCCAGCTCCGGCCCTCGACTCGAATCGAGGAGTGGGAGGTCGGGCGACGAGGTGAACGAGCAGGGATGTGCATGGGCTGACACCCAGTCTACAGGCCGGGCCTGGGCCGGGGGGGAAAACTGGGTGGGGGGAACTGGGTGGGGGGAACTGGGGGCGGGTCAGCGGTCCGCGCGGGCGAAGTACAGCGCCGACCAGACCTTGAGGTCGACGATCATGCCTTCGCGCTGGCGCGCGGTCAGCCATGTCGGGACCTCTGCGAGTGGAACCAGGTGGACAGTGATGTCCTCGTGCTCGACACCGCCACCGGCGCCGACTTTGCGCAGGTCGAAAGCCTGGAACAAGACGAGCTGCTCGTCGCTGAGTCCAGAGCTGCTGGTCCCACGGGTGAGCTCGACCATGCGTCCGGCCGTGTAGCCTGTCTCCTCTTCGAGTTCGCGCAGGGCGGCCACGGACGGGGCCTCGTCCTCTTCACCCTCGATGTCGCCGATCAGCCCAGCCGGGAGCTCGATGACCTTCGCGTCGACCGCGGGCCGGCGCTGTTCGACGAGCACGAGCTCGCCGGCTGGAGTGACGGCGACGATCATCGCCGCGCTGCCGCCCTTGATGCGCTGGACGTACTCCCACCGGCCCCGACGGAGCAGGCGCAGCCACTTGCCCTCGAGCATGAGCTCGGGCTCGGGTTCGGGCTCGGGTTCGGGCTCGGGGATCGCGGATGCCGGGGAAGTCTCGCGGTCTGGAGGGGTCTCGCGGTGTGATTGCGTCATGGCGGCTCGTCTCGGTGCGGGTTCGTAGTTGGTATCAGGCGTCGACGATCAGGGCGCCCGCGTCCGCGAGGGCCGCGAGGGTGTGGGCACCGTCGCCCGCCTCGAGGTTCACAGCGCGGGTCGCCGCGCGCAGCAGGCGGGCCTCGAAGCCCTCGCTCAGCGCGTCCAAGACCGTGAACTTGACGCAGTAGTCGAGGGCCAGCCCGCACACGTCGACCGCCTCGATCTCCCGAGCGCGCAGCCACTCGCCCAGGCCCGTCGAGTGGCGCTTGGCGTTGTCGTAAAATCCACTGTAGCTGTCGACGGCGGGGTCGAGGCCCTTTTGAAACACGGCGTCGACCGTGCCCGCGGCGACCTGGGCGGCGAGCGCGGGGGCCAGCTGCGCGCCCGGGCTGCCCTGGACGCAGTGCACGGGCCACAGCATCTGGGGCCGGCCGTCGAGGGTGTGCAGCTCACCCGGGGTTCCGCCCGGGTGGTGAATGGCGAAGCTGCCGTGGTCGGAGGGGTGCCAGTCTTGGGTCGCGACCACGGCGCTGTAGCGCGGGGCCCCGGCATCGGTTCGGGATTGGGCCTCGAGCAGGGCGATCACCGGCGCGATCACGGCGTCGCCCTCGGGCACGGCCAGGGCTCCCCCAGGGAGAAAGTCGGGCTGAAGATCGACAATGATCAATGCACGTTTCTTGAGCTCGGTCATGGGATCTCACGAGTCGGGGAAAAGGGAGGGCAGGGAGAGGGGAGAGGGGAGAGGGGGAGAGGGGGGGAGTAGGCAGCTCAGATCTCGAACGAGAACCCCTGCTTGACCAGCTTTCGGTAACCCCGGTCATCGAACTTGTAGAGTCGGGCGGCCCGGTGGGCGACGTCCTTTTCGACCTCGTCGAGCTCCACCAACAGCCCCGTGCTCAGGATCTTCTTGCGGAAGTTTCGCTTGTCCAGATCGCGCTCGAGGATGATCTCGTACATGTGTTGGAGCTGGGTGAGCGTGAACTTGCGGGGGAGCAGCTCGAAGCCGATGGGCTGGTAGCGGACCTTGGCTTTGAGTCGCGCGAGCGCGACCTCGAAGATCTCTCGGTGGTCGAAGGCCAGGTCGGGCAGATCTGTGATCGCAAACCAGGCCGCGTCGGTGGCGTCGGTCGCCGCCTTGACCCGGTGATCGCTGAGTTTGACCAGGGCGTAGTAGGCCACGGTCACCACCCGCTCGCGTGGGTCTCGGTCGGTGGTGCCGAAGGTGTAGAGCTGCTCCAAAAACACCTTGCGCAGCCCGGTCTCCTCTTCGAGTTCACGCAGGGCCGCCTGTTCGAGGTTCTCGTCGATGTGGACGAAGCCCCCGGGCAGGGCCCACCGGTCTTTGAAGGGCTCGAGCCCCCGGCGGATCAGCAAGATCTGGAGGTCGCCCTCGTCGAGGCCGAAGACCGCGCAGTCGACGGTCAAGGCCGGGCGGGCGTAGGCGTAGCTGTGGGGTTTGGCGCTGGGGTCGGTGTTGGACATGATTCGGTCGCTCG
>CAYVJQ010000155.1:8290-10621 GCA_964451725.1 uncultured Nannocystaceae bacterium
GGATAGGCCCCGGCCGCGTCGATTCGACGCACCGCCTCGGGCAAGCTGGCGACCTCGGCCAGGGCTCGCTCTCGGATCGCCGCGAGCGTCGGCGCTGGGGCCACGCGCCGACCTTCCCGGAGCACGGGTTGGAGCAGGGCCTCGACGACGACCTCGCCGGCGGCGGGCAAGTTTGTGTGATCGGCTTCGCTCGTGTGGTCTGTTCGGCTCGGGTGGATGGCTTCGACCGGGGTCGGGGCGTCCCCGAGCTGTGGCGGTCCAAACTCTTCGTCGAACACCACATCGACCAGGGCGGTCCCGGCTCGGGTGCGCAGGCGGTGAACCTGCAAGATCCCCGGGGTCGAGGTTTTGCTCGCCGTGTCCGAGAGCTTGAGCGTGCGCCGCCATGGGGCGCCGGGGTCAGGGCGCAGGGCCGAGAGTTTGTAGACTCCGCCCAGGGCCGGCTGGTCGTAGGCGGTGACCAGCCGGGTGCCCACTCCCCAGACGTCGATGGCCGCACCCGCAGCCTTGAGCGCTCGAATCCGATACTCGTCCAGATCGTTGCTGGCGACCACCTTGGCGGCGGGGAAACCCGCCGCGTCGAGCTTGGCACGGGCCGCTCGCGACAAGCTGGCGAGGTCGCCCGAGTCCAGGCGTACGCCGACCATCTCGTGGCCCCGGCCGCGCAGCTCGAGGCCGATCTCGATCGCCCGGTCGACCCCCCGCAGCGTGTCGTAGGTGTCGACCAAAAACACGCAGTTGTTGGGCATGGCGTCGGCGTAGGCCGCGAACGCCTCGCGCTCGTCGTCGAAGGCCATGACCCAGGCGTGGGCGTGGGTGCCCCGCACCGGGATCCCAAAGCGGGCGGCCGCGGCCACGTTCGAGGTTCCGATACACCCGCCCACATAGGCCGCCCGGCTGGCCGAGAGCCCACCGTCGAGGCCCTGGGCCCGGCGCAGGCCGAACTCGAGCACCGCGTCACCCTCGGCTGCGGCCGCGATCCGGGCGGCCTTGGTGGCGATCAAGGTCTGAAAATTGAGGATCGTCAGCAGCCCGGTCTCGAGCAGCTGGCACTGGAGCAGGGGCCCGCGGACCCGGAGCAGGGGCTCGTGCGCGAAGCAGGCCGTGCCCTCGGGCATGGCGTCGAGGTCGACGCTGGGGCGCAGCTCGCCCAGCCAATCGAGGAAGGCCGGGTCGAACAGGGCGGCGCCGTCGTTGCCCTGTAGGCCGCCGAGAAAGGCACGCTGCTCGGGCGAAAATCCCAGGCCCTCGATCAACTCGACCGCCTGCTCGAGGCCACAGGCCAGGGCGAAGCCGCCGGCACCCTTGGTCGCTCGCTGAAAGGGGTGGCGGCGAAAGCCGAGGTGAAACACGGCCTGGTCCTCGGCCCGGCCCAGCGTCCAGTACCCCTGGGCCATGGTCAGCTGGTAGAGATCGGTCTGGAGCCCAGTGGGGGCGCCGGCGAGAGTTGTCGGAAGGTCGGTCATCGGCGTAGGAAGAGACGCTGAGTTCTTCTGTGTATTCAGTACACTAAGTCGAGGCCGACGCCAAGCCCGACCCTGCGCCGATGATCAGAGCTTCCTCAGCGCCAGGCGCGAGCGCGGCTTCACACTCGCGCTGGATCTCAGAGCGGTTATGCTGCGCCGCTATGGGCCGCTCGCGGCACCTCTTCCTGCTCTTCTTCCTCTCCGGCATCAGCGGTCTCGTCTACGAGTCGCTGTGGTCGCGCTACCTCAAGCTGTTCGTGGGCAGCGCGGCCACGGCACAGATCCTCGTGCTGGCCCTGTTCATGGGTGGCATGTCGCTCGGCTCCCTGCTCGCCAGCCGACTGAGCGAAAAGATCGAGAAGCCGGTGCTCGTCTATGGCGTGGTCGAGGGGTTGATCGGCATCTACGCGCTGGCCTTTCCCCACCTCTACGACTGGGCGACCCGGCTGTGCTACGACCACATCTTCCCGGCCGTCGGGGGTGGGGGCGTGGGCGCGGTCAAGTGGAGCTGCGCCGCCTTGCTGATCATGGTGCCCTGCACCCTGTTGGGCACCACCTTCCCGCTCATGAGTGTGGGGATCCTGCGCCGGGATCGGGCTCGCTCAGGTGAGATCCTGAGCTTCCTCTACTTCTCCAACAGCTTCGGCGCGTCCATGGGCGCCCTGGTGACAGGCTTCTTCCTGGTTCCCAGGTTTGGTCTGCCCGGGACCTTGGGGGTCGCCGCGGTCTTGAACTTCGCGATCATGGCCGTGTGCCTGCGCGAGCGCAACCGCGACGCCGATGCACCGATCTCTGCCGGCACGGAATCGGGCGAACTTTCGGAGTCGAGCGAACTTTCGGAGTCGAGCGAACTTTCGGAGTCGAG
>CAYVJQ010000155.1:10721-14763 GCA_964451725.1 uncultured Nannocystaceae bacterium
GCGAACTTTCGGAGTCGAGCGAACTTTCGGAGTCGAGCGAACTTTCGGAGTCGAGTGAGCCTGAAAAGTCGGGCGAACCGTCGGAGTCGAGCGAACTTTCGGAGTCGAGCGAATCATCGGAGTCCGACGAGCCCGAGGACGGGCGGCTCTCGCAGCTCATGCTGTTGATCGCTCTGGGCACCGGGCTGAGCTCGTTCATGTACGAGATCGGTTGGATCCGCATGTTGTCCATGGTGCTCGGGTCGGCGACCCACTCCTTCGAGGTCATGCTCTCCGTGTTTGTGCTCGGCCTGGCCCTGGGCGGCCTCTGGGTCCGCAAGCGCATGGACAAGTTCAAGCGCCCAGAGCTGACCCTCGGCCTGGTCCAGCTGATCATGGGCATCGCCGCGGTCGCGACGATCCCTCTTTACCGGGTTGGGGTCTGGGGTATCGGTGGCGTATTTTGGATCAGCGCCAACTACCTCGACGGCGAGCGGACCATGGGCCTGTGGGTGCTGTTCAACTCGGCCCGCTACCTGATCTGCCTGATCATCATGCTGCCCGCGACCTTCTGCGCGGGCATGACCTTGCCCTTGGTCACCCATGTGCTCCTGCGCCGGGGGCGGGCCGAGGCTGTCGTCGGCAAGGTCTACGGCGTCAACACCCTCGGGGCGATCATCGGGGCGGTCAGCGCGGGGCTGATCTTGCTGCCCCTGGTGGGACTCAAGGTCGTGATCGTCATGGGCGCCGTGATCGACATGGTGCTCGGTGTGTGGTTGGTCGCTCGAGAGCAGCGCAGGCGGCCAGATCCCCAGGTTAAAAAACTGGTTTTCTCGACCAGCCTGGCGACTGTCGCCGTGACCGCCATCGGCCTCGGCGTGCTCCAGGTCGACCCCCGGACCTTGGCCGCCGGCGTGTTCCGCCGGGGCACCACCCAGATGCACGACGACTACGTGGTTCGTCTGCACGTCGATGGGCGCACGGCGACCGTCACGGTGACCGAGGACCTCGAGCGCGAGGGCTACCACACCCTGTTCACCAACGGGAAACCCGACGCCTCGATCCAGACCGTCCGCTGGCCCGAGGGTCGGGAGCTCCACGAGGGCCCGACCATGGCCGGGGACGAGCCCACCCAGCTCCTGCTCGCCATCATCCCGCTCATGGCTCGGCCCGGGGCGACCCATGCCGCCGCGATCGGCATGGGTTCGGGGGTCAGCAGCCACACCCTCTTGGCCTCGCCCGTGCTCGAGCGCCTCGACACCGTGGAGATCGAGCCTTACATGGCCGAGGGGGCCAAGCTCTTTCATCCCATCAATCGGCGGACCTTCGAGGATCCGCGCAGCCATATCATCTTCAACGACGCCAAGGCCTACTTCGCCGCCGCCGAGGCTCGCTACGACATCATCGTCTCCGAGCCCTCCAACCCCTGGGTGGCCGGCGTCTCCAGCCTGTTCACGGTCGAGTTCTACAACGAGATCTCGCGCTACCTCAGCGACGACGGGCTCCTGTGCCAGTGGGTCCACGGCTATGAACTCTCGGACGAGCTGCTCCTGTCCGTGTTCGCCGCCTTGGACCGGGAGTTCCCCGACTACCGGGTCTATCGGGTCGGCAACCGGGACTGGCTGATCTTGGCCAGCAAGCAGGAGGATGGGGTCGGAGACCTCGACGCGGCGGCCCTCGAGTGGCCCGACCTCAAGGCCGACGCCGCCCTCTTGGGGATCCACGGTCGCAGCCAGATCGAGGCCCTCCTGGTCGCCAACGACGAGCTTCTGCGCCCCTACTTGGAGGGCGTCGAGCCCAACACCGACGCCCACCCTCTGCTCGACAGCGGCGCCGAGAAGGCCCGTTTCTTCCGGCGCTCGGCCGAGGCCATGCTCGAGCTCCGGTTCTTGCCGCTGCCGATCATGGAGGTGCTCGGCGGCATCGATCGCCTGCCCTACACCGAGCGGATCCCCGATCGCCGCACCGACGACCATGTGCTCGAAGAGCCCGAGCGGGCGCTGATGCTCATGCGTCTGTTCCAGCTCGACGACGATCACGGCTACGCCGGCTCGCAGGCCATCGACAAATACTTCAGTCAGCGCAGCAACCTCGAGGCTCACCAGGGCAGCCCCGAGGCGGCGAAGGCCTGGCTGGGGGGGGTGTACGCGGTCTACTACGAGGTCGCGCCTTGGATCGACCTCGAGGCGACGCCGTTTTGGGCCGAGGTCATGGCGACGGCGGCCTCCGATAAAGTCACCGGGCGTGTGCGTCGGGGTATCGAGCTCTTTGATGCGTCTCTGCGCCGTGATGGGGTGCGTATGCATGCTCTGGCTCTGAGCGAGCTGGAGGATGAGGAGGGGCTGATCCATGGGCGTATCGCTTCGCTCACGGGGGCGCTGGGGTTGGTGATCGAGGGGGCGCCCGTGGGAGAGCGGCAGGCGTTTGCGGAGCGATATATGCGGCCGCATTTGGATGAGGGGAGTGAGGATAGTGAGGCGATTGCGTTTGCGATTGTGATGGCTTGGATGGTGGGGGATCAGTAATAAATAAAAGACCGGTCCCGGGGTCTTCTCGGTGATCGGCAGAATAGAGTCACCAGGCCCGGGCCTGGCACACGAGAAGGGGTTCAAAATGGCCTCCCAACACTGTCGCCCAAGCTCGTTCGTCACTTTTCACGACCTTCAGGACACTCTCAGTGATTTCCAACCAATAGCTGTGGGCGGAGACCATAAAGCCACCACCCAGAACAGAGTCGGCTCAATCTCAGGGTGCCAATGCGGCCTGAGCTCCCGCGAACTGGCAGACCCAATAGCTACCAAACGGGAACAGGATCTCCCGAGCCCCCACCAATAGGCTCTCTCGGGCAGCTGCATAGGCAGCCTGCCAAGTCCGGTCTTGTTGCGCGGCCGCAATTCGGGCCCACTTATTGGCGGATGTGTGTGTGGGTGTCCGGGTGAATCTCGCCTCCCGCGAGTGCGGAGTCTCGATCCACCGTTGCCTTCCCACCCGGCCCTCACCCAAGAAGCGTTTCCCAGCCTGGCGAAGTTGGTCTTGTTTGGCGACCTCTCGCACCCGGGTGTCCTGCTCGAGCGCCACATGCAGCTCTGCGTCAGACAGCTCTAAAAGAACTTTCGGACGAGAGACCGTCAGCATCACCGCATCTGGCAGTCTATCGTTGGCGGCGTCAAAGAACACCAAAGGCCGTCGATATGTCCTGGTTTCACCGAAATGCATACCCGCCGTCGTAAATCCTGGCCAGCGTCGGCCCCATTTTACGAGTCCAGCCTCGACCGGGTTGGCCAGTGTGTAGGCCATTGATGGGAGCATGTCTGCCTCCGTCAATATCCGGACATCGCAGGGCCGATCCTCACTCCAAAATTTGTCAAAGCGTCCCCGAAGAGCGTTGAGCGCCCGAGCCAAAATGGCATTGAAGTGGTTTTTGAATGCTGGGAGGTTCCCGTGGAGGTCAGTGACATCGAGGTGATAGTGATTGGACATGAAACACGCGGAGTGCAGCTGCAAGTCATGACGCTCAAGGCAAACAGCGAGCCAGTAGCCGACGATTTCATTGACGGCCGGCGAGGGCACGAGCAGGAATTGGCGGCCGAAGCACCGTCGAGTGACTTTGTAGCGGGTGCCAGGAACGATGGGACGGGCACGGACGCGGGCGTTCGGGGGAAGAGAACAGGCGCGGTTGGCGGCACGTCTTTGGGCGCTGTGGCGGTTGGATGTCACGGTCTCGGTGTCGGCCCGCAGAGGATGGGTTTTCACGTGGAAAATTCCGCTGGCCCGGCAACGGGCCTGCCGAGGCTCGAACTGGAACATTTGCGGTTGGCGTTTCACCATGGGCCCGAGGCCCAGGTTGGAACCCTCTGCGGTAGCGATGCTCCCACGGGTCCGGATGTCTTCTGATGTCTGCGGGTCCGATATTCCGCGAGAAGAAGACCCCGGGTCCGGGTGTCCGCGGGTCCGGGTCCGGATGTCCGCGGGTCCGATATTCCGCGAGAAGAAGACCCCGGGTCCGGATGTCCGGTTCCGCGAGAAGAAGACCCCGGGTCCGGATGTCCGCGGGTCCGGTCCG
>CAYVJQ010000156.1:0-14570 GCA_964451725.1 uncultured Nannocystaceae bacterium
CGTCGTCCGGAGCCAGAGGGATTCGAACCCTCGGTAGGGTTTCCCCTACACAGGATTAGCAATCCTGCACCTTCAGCCTCTCGGTCATGGCCCCAGGGGGCGCAGAAGCTAGCCATATTGGGGCCCGCTTGCAAGCGCTTGCCGACACTCTCCGCGGGCGGCACACTCCGGGCGCGAGCGGGGTCCCACCCACACGTAGCCGAGGCCGACGAGTGAGTAACCCCGCGTCAGATTCGAGCGAGTCCAGCTCGCCCACCCCGCCCACCCCGCAGCAGCCCGGAGCCCGGCCGCCGCTGGTCCAGGCCCAGGCGATCTTGGGTGAGCTCATGTGGCTCGCGCTCACGTTCTTGGGCGGAGTCTTGACGATCACCATCTTGATGCTCGTCGGCGCCCTCCCAGACGTGGAGGAGGCCGCCTGGTCGGGGATCTTGGCCGGTCCGATCTTGATCGGGAGCGCGGCGGCCTTCTACATGCTCGTCGACCAGCGGTCCCCGAGCGCCCCCCTGCTCGCCCCCGAGGACCGCAGGGGAACCCTGGTGTGCCTGGCCATCGCTGTGACCGGCATCGCCGTGGCCCTGGTCGGCAGCAGCCTGCTCGGGTGGGCCCAGGAGTCCCTGTTGTCGACCGAGGTCGAGGAGCAGCAGGTGATCGTCGCCCTGGTCGAGCGTGGCGATCCCTTCGAGATCGCTATCCTCGCCCTGTCGGCTGTGGTGTTCGCGCCGATCACCGAAGAGCTCCTGTTCAGGCACATGTTCTTTCGCCGCCTGACCCAGCGCACCGGCATGGTCCTCGCCTTTGCCCTGCCCGCGATCGCCTTCTCCCTGTCGCACTGGAACCCGGTCGGGCTGCTCATCTACATCTGGCTGGGCCTGGTGTTCGCCTTCGCCTACCTGAGCTCGGGGCGGCTGTGGGTGGCGATCTTGGTCCATGCGGGCCACAACGCGACGGCCCTGTCGATCCTGCTGTGGGCGCCCGATCTGGGCGCCTGATCGAGATCTATTTGGGGTCCACCGGGGCTCGGGGCTGGTCCCGGCCCGAGCCCCGCCGTGAGCCTCCGGACTTGCAAGCGCTTTCCCGGGCTGCTACACACCGCTGCCCAACCAAGCCACATCACGCACCCATAGCTCAGCTGGATAGAGTGTCGGTCTACGGAACCGAAAGCCGGAGGTTCGAATCCTTCTGGGTGCACGAGAAGCCCCCGCTGCCCACGGCAGCGGGGGCTTCCACTTTTCTGGCTTTTCGGGGCCCCTGGCTTTTCGGCGGCCCCGGGGTGATCCTCGGGGCGTGGAGCAGCCGCCCACGCCCACAGACCTCCAGTACATGCGCGTCGCGCTCGAGCTCGCCGCCCGTGCGGGAGAGCTCGGCGATGTGCCCATCGGGGCGCTCGTGGTCCGCGAGGGCCGGATCTTGGGCGTCGGCTTCAACACCCGTGAGCGCGACCACGACCCCACCGGTCACGCCGAGGTCGTGGCCATGCGCGAGGCCTGCCGCCAGGCCCAGCGCTGGCGTCTCGACGGAGCCAGCTTGTACGTGACTCTCGAGCCCTGCCCCATGTGCGCGGGGACCTTGGTCAACACCCGGATCGCTCGCCTGGTCTACGGGGCCCACGACCCCAAAGCGGGCGCCGTGCGCAGCCTCTACCAGCTGTGCGAAGACCCGCGCCTCAACCATCGCCTCGACGTTCGAGGTGGGGTCCTCGCGGACGAGTGCGCGACCCTGCTCAAGGATTTTTTCAGGGCCGCCCGGGTCCTCGCCAAGGCCCGGCGCCGCGCCGGCAGCCCGGGCACCCGCTGGGAGGAGCGCGGGTGAGCAGGAGCCCCGAGCCTCCGTCCGACGCGGTCCAGCAGATCCAGGCCATGTTGACCCGCGGGCGCCTGGCCATCGATCTGTGTGACGGCCGGCGGACCACCTTCCTGACCCACGTGGGCGCTGCCGAGCGGCTCGTGCCCGGGCCGTGGATCGCCCACCGCCAGCTGGTCATGGCCCTCGCGCTCGCCAACCTCGCCCCCCACCAGCGCGCCGCCCTGGCCCAGACCGTGCTCGTCGAGTGGGGCCGCGAGTTCGGGGTCGGCCGCCTCGTGCTCACCGCCCTGGCCTCGGGCCTGCCCCTGGGCGGCTCTTCATTGGCTCTGCGACCGCGCAACCCTGGCGGCGAGGGCCACCCGCACGTGCTCTACACCTGGGCCCTGAGCCCGCTCGCCACCCCCTTGACCTGCGACTGGCTGCTCCTGCGGGCCCAGCCCGAGTGGGCCCTCGACGACGCCCCGCGCTCGATCGGCGTGCGCGGGCTCGAGACCCTGGCCCAGCTCGGCGGCCGGGTCTTGCTCTGTGTCCCCGATGCCGTGGCCGCGCGCCAGGTCGCCGACGGACTCGCCCGACGACCCGTCCGACATGGGGCCCCAGCCCTCGACGCCCACCCCCGTTTCCTGCCCTACCTCGAGCACCACGAAGCCGGGGCCCCGCTCTTGCTCTGGCCCCACGACGCGCTCCGAGCCCCCAGCCTCGAGCGCAGCGAGCTCTCGACCATCGTGCTCATCGGCGCCCCCGAGGCCGTGCGCCTCGAGACCCTGCGCTGGGCCGGCGAGCGCCCGGGCCTCGAGGTCGTCGACGCCGCCTGCCCTGGACGTGTGGACCGCAAGACCCTGGCGGCCTACTGGAAGCGCTGCGCCCGACCCAAGATCCTCCTGCGCGGCGACCCGGGCTGGACGGCCCCCGGTGAGGCCTGGCTGCGCTCGATCGGAGCCGAGGTCGCCTCCATGCCCGCCGAGGGCACCCAGCTCGGGCTGTTTTAGACCTGCGTCGCTCGAGCTCAGACCGGCGCGAGCAGCTTGTGCACGGCCCGGCTCGCGCAGGCCAGGCCGAAGCTCCCGGTCACGAAGCTCGCGGTCCCGTAGATCAGGTTGCGCTGGTCGCAGGTGTGCCTGCCGTTGTCGCCCTGCGGACACACACAGCGAAACCCCTCACCACCGTCGTAGGCCAGGGGCTCGGGGGCCCTCGCGGGCTCGAGCGAGTACACGGTGTCGACGCCCCAGTCCTTGGCCTGGGGGAAGTCGTGGTGCTTTCGCAAGATCTTGCGCAGCGCCGCCAAGAACGGATCGCCGGCGATCGTGGCCAGCTCGCCGACCCGGACCTGGGTCGCGTCCATGCGCCCCGAAGCACCCCCGGAGACCACCAGCGATCGGCCCTCGCTGCGACAGCGCGCGATCAGGTGAGCCTTGGCCCTTAGGTTGTCGATCGCGTCGATGATCAGGTCGGGGCCGCGCGCGAACAGCTCGTCGCTGGTCTCGGCCTCGTAAAAAGTGTTCACCGCCTCGACCTCGCAAGTCGGGTGGATCATCCGCAGGCGCTGCGCCATGACCTCGGCCTTGGGCTTGCCCGTGGTCCCGCGCAGGGCGTGCAGCTGGCGGTTGACGTTGGTCACGCAGACCAAGTCGAAATCGACCAGGCTCAGGCGGCCGATCCCCGAGCGCGCCAGACTCTCGGCCGCCCAGCTGCCCACGCCGCCGAGACCGATCACCATCACGTGGCTCGACAGCAGGGTCTGCATCGCCCGGTCGCCGACCAAGCGACCCATACGGTCGAAGCGACGGTGCAGTCGGTAGGCGGACTCGGGCTCGGATCCCGGCTCGTTCTCGCGCTCTGTTCCCGCTGCGGCACCCCGGTGGGTCAGACCGATGAGACCGGGCGCTTGGACCCCCACAGCCGGGCCAGAGCCCGCCACCGGTTTCAGCCAGGGCAGGACTGGTGGCGTCTCTTGGACAGCCTGAGCAGCTTGAACGGCCTGGTCGGCCTGGTCGACCTCGCGGTCGGCCTGATCGGCCTCGACAGCCTGCTGATGGGTCTCACTCATGGTTGGCCTGTCGTCGAGCCCGGAGCCGGGCGGCCGAGCGGAGCGAACGCTAGCACGCCACTGCGGGCCCTCGATCGCAGACATTTTCGGCCTGCTGCAAAGTCTCCGATGCGGCACGCGTTGGGGCCGGGTCCGGCGTAGAATCCCCTCGGACCCGTCACTCGTGAGCGAACACCCCATTCATCGCAAGCCCTCCGCCACCTCCCGCACCCGCCGGGTCGGCGGCGCGCTCTTGACCCTGGCGACCACCTTGGGCCTGTTGACCGCGGTCGGCAGCGCCTCGTGCCACCGCGAGCAAGCCGCGGCTCCAGTCGCTCCTCTCGGCGCGAGTTTGGAGCTCGCCGCCGGCGAGGTCACGCTGGTCGACGGGCGGGGCCGGGAGTCGCGCCTGCTCTCCCACACCCCCCTGCCCGCGGGCGCCAGCTTGCGCACCGGACCCGGCGCTCGCGCCCTGATCCGCCTGAGCGACGGGACCAAGGTGTTCATGCGCGACAACACCGAAGTCCTGCTCGGCGACGGCCTCGAGCTCGTCGGTGGCGAGGCCTGGGTCGAGGCCCCCCCGCTCGAGGCCGGCCGCGACGCGACCTTGCACCGCCTGGGCGAGACCACCGTGGCGATCGCGGACGGCGGCGCGAGCCTGAGCTTCGACGCTGAGACCAAGCTCGCCGAGATCTACGTGGCCCAGGGCCTCGCGATCGTCAACGCCCCGGGCGGGCGCGCCGAGGTCGACCCGGGCGAGCGCGCACGCATCTCCGGCGACGAGGCCCCCACCGTCCAACCCGAGGTGTTTTGGGACGACTGGACCGGCGGCATGGGCGACGCCGTCGGCCTCGATCAGGGCGGCACTCGGGTCGGTGCGGGCAGCCTCTACGCCATCGACCACATGGCCGGGGCTCGGGCGGTCCCGCTCTCGATCCAGCGTCAGACCGTCCAGGTCGTGATCGACAGCCAGATCGCCGAGACCGAGGTCGACCAGCTGTTCTTCAACCCTTCGAGCAGCGACGTCGAGGGCTACTATTGGTTCACCGTCCCCGAGGACGCCATGCTCGTCGGCTTCGCCCTCGAGGTCGACGGTGAGCTGATCGAGGGTGAGGTCGTCGAGCGCCGGCAGGCCGCGGCCCACTACGAGTCCTCGATCCAGCGGCGTATCGATCCGGCCTTGCTCGAGTGGATCGACGGCCACACGGTCCGCGCCCGCATCTACCCGATCCCCGCCGCCGGCACCCGGCGCGTGGTCCTGCGCTACCAGCAGCTCCTGTCCGAGAGCGAGGGCAAGCTGCGCTACCGCTACCCCATGGCCGCGCCCGTGGACCGGGACGCCGCGACCATCGAAGAGTTCGCCCTCGAGCTCGAGCTGCGCGGCGAGATGGCCGAGCGCTACATCCCCGCGACCCGCAGCGAGGCGAAGATCGAGGGTCGTGACCGGGACCACATCACCATGCGGCGCAGCGGCTACACCCCGCGTGCCGACTTCGAGCTCGAGCTCACCCAGCGCGAGGACCTCGAGTCCAAGGACCGGCCCGAGGCCCTGCGCATCGATCTCTTTCAGCCCGGTCGGGACCAGGCCGACTACCTCATGCTCCGCTGGCTCCCGGACGAGCGCCTCGATATGGCGACCACCGAGGTCCCCCGAGGCGAGGTCGTGATCGTGGTCGACACCTCCGCGGGCAGCGATCCGAGTGAGCACCAGGCCAAACTGGCGGTCGCCGAGGCCCTGCTGCGCAGCCTCAGCGCCGACGACCGCTTCGCCCTCGTCGCCGCCGACTTGGGCGCCGAGGTCCTCTACCCCGAGCAGGGCCTCGCGGCGGCCACCCCCGAGGCGATCTCCACCGCCCTCGAGCGCATCGCCGCGCGTGGACCCGGCGGTGCCACCGATCTCGGCGCTGTGTTTGAGCAGTCCCTCGAGCGCATTCATGGCCTCGAGCAGCCGGCCATCATCTACGTCGGCGACGGCCGGGCGACCTCGGGAGAAATCAGCGGTGAGGCCCTCTCCGAGCGCCTCCAGCGATCCTTGTCGGGCTCCCGGGCGCGCCTGTTCACGGTCGCTGTGGGCCGAGAGGTCGACGAGCCCCTGCTCCGCAAACTCGCCGAGGTCGGCGGCGGCCGCAGCCTTCGGGTCGAGGAGCCGGGCCAGGCCGTACTCCGAGCCCTCGAGCTCTCCGGCGCGCTCAAGACCCCCACGATCACCGACCTGCGTGTCGATCTGGGCGACGGCCCGAGCCTGGTCCAGGCCAGCGCCGCGGGCAAACTGTCCCGCGGTCGAGAGCTGCGCATCCTCGCCCGCACCCACGACAAACTCCCCGAGTCGATCACCGTCAGCGGTCGCTTTGCGGGCGAGGACTTCACCCACACCTTCTCGCGCAAGCCCGACCGCGACGACCCCCAAGCCCGGGCCTACCGGGTCAACCGAGACGGGGTCGTGCCCCGAGTCGTGCCCCGGCTCTGGGCCAAGGCCTACATCGACGCCCTGTTGACCGACACCCGGGGCCTCGAGGCCGTGCGCGGCAAGGTCTTGTCGCTGGGCTACGACTACGGCTTGATGACCCCCTTCACCTCGTTCTTGGCCCTCGAGAGCGAGTCGGCCTACCGCTCTGCCGGCATCGAGCGGCGCCGGCGAGACTTCCCCCTGCTGACCGCCGACGCGTCCAGCGCTCGCCGACCCGGGGGCTCGACCTGGGGCTCCGGCGACGACGGGCAGCCCACCGTTTTGTCCATGATCCTCGGGGCCGCCGCCGCGCCCATGGGCTGCGGCATGGAGGACGCGGCCGGCGACGCCGCCGAGCGCAGCAGGGACGACGGCGACGACACTCGCCGACAGAGCGATGGCGAGCGGCTCGGCGACCCACGCCGTGGGCCCACCCCCTCGGCGACCTCGATCCGCGGCAAGCTCGAGCTCGAGAACCAACCCGCCCCGAGCGGAGAGGTCCCGCCACCAGTCGCACCCTCCATCAGTGCGAGCAGCGAGCGGCGCCGCGGATCCCGGGGGGTGTTTCAGCTCGACGAACACACCTTCGCCGGATTTTCCAACGGCGTGCCGCAGAGCGAGGACTCGGCCTTCGAGGCCGATCTCCGCGACCTTTTGGTCAACGAAAAGCAGGGCTGGGGCTCGCGCGGCCGGGGCCAGTCGGGCGAGACCACCGAGACCGAGCTGATCCGCCGCAGCCTCAGCGGCCAACCCCGGGTCATGGCCTCGGGCATCGAGCACGAGCGCAGCGCAGCGTGCAGCGACGCCAGCACCCGCAACGCCGGCACCCGTCGGGTGTTGTGGGCCCGCCAACTCGACCGCCACAGCGGCATGCACGAGATGCTTTTGGTCTACGAGGCTGCGCTCGCGACCTGTGAAATCCGGCGTTGGCGAGACCAAAAAGCGTTCCTCGATCTCCTTCAATTGCGCGCGCGCACCGAGACCGAGATCAAGCTCTTGCTCGGTCACTTCAGCGCCGATGTCGACGCCCAGACCTTCCTGACCCAGGCGCTCCTGCGTCGCCTCGTCGACGCCGGGCTGATCGCCACGGTCATCTACGCAAAACACGGCGCGACCGTCGATTGGTTCACCGTCGACCTCGAGCTCCACGACACCCCCGATCCCCACGCTCGCCTCGAGATCCTCGACCGGGCCCTGCGTCGGGCCCCGGGCGACCCCGACGGAGAGCGCCGCATGCTCCGCGAGCTCGTCGCCCAAGACCGGCGCGACGAGGCCATCACCCGCGGCTTGGCCCTGCGCGGCCAGGGTCTCTCGACCCCCGATCTGACCGTGCTCGTGGGCGACCTGCTGGCCGCGGCCGGCCGCGACGACGAGGCCCGGCGCCTCTACTCGGAGCTGGTCGAATTCGCCCCCGAGTCGATCGCCAGCCGGCGCTTACTCGGCGATCTGTTCCTGCGCCACGGGTGGTTCGCCGACGCCTACCGCCAGTACGAGCTCCTCCTGCATTTTGACGAGTCCCCCGACAGCGCCATCCGCATGGCCCGGGCCGCCGCCGGCACCGGGCGCAGCGACGAGGCCCTGCGCCTGCTCAAGCGGGTCTACTCGGGAGAGGGCCGCCCTGGCGTCGACGACCCACGCCGCTGGGCCAAGCTCCACGCCGCCCTCATCCTCGCCGGCTTGCTCGACGCCGACCTCGACGTCCCCCGAGCCAAGCTCGTCGCCGAGCTCAAGGCCCTCAAGCTCAGCGACGGGCCGACGACCTGGGAGCTGCTCGAGTGGCGGGACCTGGGCGCAGACCTGGTCCTCGTCCCCGACTACAGCGACGATCCAAAGCTCGCCGTCGCGCCCGACAGCGACCGGGTCGACGCCCACGGCACGGGCCTGTCTGCGATCCAGCCCAGCGGCGACCACAAGCTCACCGTCCGCCACGCCGGCCTGGTCCCCGACCGAGACATCGAGTGGCGGCGCGTCACCCTGCGCTGGGACGGCGAGGCGTTCACGGTCACCGAGCGCAGCGGGATCATCTCGGCCAAGCGCGCCCGGGCCGAGGACGACGAGGATGCAGACGATGCAGACGATGCAGACGACGGCGAGAAGCTCGACCCCAGCGACCCCTGAACCCCACGCCGCCCTCGATCCAGGCGCAGCGCTCAGCAGTCTTCGACGTCCATCAGATCTTCGGACGCAGTCACACACTTGGCGTAGTCGGCCCACACCAGTTTTCCGCGCAGGCGGATCTTGGTGTGGGCGGCCTCGACACACTTGAGCTCGAGTTGGGCGATGAGCGCGTCGGCGCCCTCGCGCTGGTCCGCCGGGGTCGTGTCGAGGATGAGCTGGATCTTGTAGGCGCAGACCTCCTCTGGACCCGGCGCTCGGACCCAGATCAGCCAAAACCCGAACACCAGCACCGCGAGCCCAGCCAGGCAACCCGCGACGATCTTGCGGATCAATCGGGTCGTCCGGGTCTGGGCAGCGGCAGCCTCAGCGGCTCCCTGATCAGTCATCAGTCATCAGTCTCCGCCGTCGATGACGGTGAAGGCGGCGCGCCGACGCTTGGCCTCTCGCTCGCCCGACGCCGGGCTCTCGGCGTCGGCGTTCGCGTCGGCGCTCACGTTCTGAGCTTCGGCCTCACTCCCACCCCCGTCGATAGCCACGACCGCGGCCGCGATCGGAGGCTCGGTCACCCCCGTCTGATCGGAACCCCGGGCGGGCCGACGGCGGCGTGGTCGACCGACCCCACCGCGTCCCGCGTCCTTGGCGATCGTGTGCTCGAGTTCCTTGTCGAGTTCCTTGTCGAGGGCCTCGGCCAGGTCGCCCGTGGGCAGGGGACCGGTGGTCGGTTGCTGGCGGCTGCGCCTGACCGACTCGGGCATGTTCTGGTCGAGAACGATCCCGCGCCCGGTCGCCCGATCCGCGACCACATAGACCGCCTCCCAGGGGAAGGTGCAACGGGTCACGTAGCCCCCGAAGGACAAGCTCGCGCCCAGGCCTTCCTCGGCGAAGCTCAACTCGAGGGGGTAGCTCGAATCGAGATCGATGATCAGTCGCTCTTGCCACTGCTCACGGATGAAGTCGGGACACACGACGCCCTCGTAGGCGGCGTTGACATGGAGCCGAGGACAGCGCCCTGCGGCGTACAGCGACTCGACGACACTCTGGACCGGATGGACCATCCGTCGGCACTCTAGCGAACTTCAGCGACCGCGGCGAGCCAATCGATCCGGGCACCGACGGGCGCCGCGGAATCGCACCCCGCGGCGGTCCAGCAGCCCATGGAGGAACGCCCCGGGAGACCTCGGTCCTGTGCCGTCGCGGGTACTTCGATGCGCCCGAGCCCCGTCGCTCAGCTCGGTGCGCCGTTCACAGCCCGCCGACGCCTGCGACGCTGGAAGCCCGCGATCCCGAAGATCGCCATCATGGTGAGCAGGGCCTCGGGGCGCAGGCGATCGACCGAGCAGTTCCAGCCCGAGGGTCCCTGGAGTTGATCCCCGTTCCAGTCGTCGAGCAACACGTCGATCTCCTCGCTGTTGTCGGTCTCGATCTGAGCCGGACCCGTCATCGGCACTCGCTCGACCCGCTCGACCCGCGGCATGTCGTCGAAGCTCGGCCAGGCCCCGCCGTCGAGGGCGATGATCTGGTCGCCGATCTCGAAGTAGTCGGGGCTGTCGTTGCAAGACAGCACCCGGCCGACCGTCACGCTGTTGTCGACCGTCGGCATCGAGTCCGTGCTGTGAAAGACCGGGTCCTCGAGCATCTCGTGGGGCGAGAGCAGGGTGAACAACCGGGTCAGGTAGGCTGAGTCGTCGAGCATGTCGAGCGCGTGCTCGGCCGGGCCCACGATCCGGGCCTGGAAGTCTTCGCGGAAGCCCGGCTCCATTCCCCAGGCGACGGGGTCGATGTCCTCGACGAAGCAGTCGAGGCAGCCCCAAAACTCGGCCTCGCCGAGATCGTCCGGGGCGGGCAAGTAGCGCCGCAGCAGAGGCAGGACCTGAGCGTGGGTGACGTCGCACTGCCAGTCGTTCCCCTGCGCGTAGCAGCTGATCAGGCCCTGCTCTTCGAGCACATCGACGACCTTGCTCGCCTCGAGCTCCGCGAACGCCCCCGCGCTCCAGGCCGGGTTGCGAATGAAGGCCTGATTCACCACCGAGTCCGTGCCCGCGTACTCCGTGACGAAGCCCCGGCCGCCGGCCTCGTCGAGGGCCAGCGAGATCATCTGGTTGTAGTCCGCCGCGGGGCTGCCGGCCCAGTCGAGGTGCAAGAGGTTGGGGACGACGTGTGGCCAGTTCTGCGGGACCACGCGAGCCTCGCCCAGGAAAAACGCCCGGATCGCCATGTCCTCGGTCGCCGCGATCCGGGTCAGGCGAATCGGGATGCAGGGCTCGGTCCCCGGGTAGCGGATCGACAGCGGGTGGATCTCGTCGACCCCGACCCCGGACTGGAGCTTGACCGCGACAAACACAAAGCCCTCGTCCAGGTACTCCTGCAAGATCGGTGGCGCATCTTCGTCCTGTGCGTAGCCCGCGACGTCGAGCCAATCGACGATCGACTCGACCGTGTCCCCTGTGAGCACCACGTACTCGAAGGCCCCCGCGAACCCCCGGTCGAGGATCTCCGGGCCGCCGCCTTCCTCGCCCATCTCATCCTCTCCAAACCCGGTCTCACCGCGATTTTGGACCTCCAGTGAGCCATCGCTGGAAAACGCGCACAAACCAACATTGGCCCCGGCACCCACGCAGTCGTCACCCAGGCGCGTGTTGATGGTGAAGGTCGGGGTGCTCGCGTCGAGCACCCCGTCGAAGAGGCCCTGGGAGCCGACCTGAACCTCGGGGACACCCGTGACCGGAATGATCCAGGCGAAGCGCTCCGGGTCGCCCTCGTACTGGATCTGAATATGGGCCTCCGTATAGGGCTCGGCCCCGCTGTCGTCGGTCCAAAACAGGATGTTCTCGCCGCTTTGGTCGACCGGCATCACCGTCGGCCCCGTATCGCAAAACGTGCCACCGCAGGCCTCGGCCTCCCCCGGCATCAGAACCAGCGCGAGCGACGCCGTCAGCGTGGTGAGCAGCGAGAGGGCGAGGGGCGCGTGGACAATTCGGGGCGACTTCATGGCAGATCCGAGCACAGTGGACTCACAGGGGTAAGTCTCTCGATTTCGCGGGCGGATCAATCCGAAGTTCGAATTTCCTGACGCGCGGATAACGCCAGCGATTCCTTTCCGCGGGTACCACGCGGGCTCTGCTCTGAGCAACGGCCGCGCGCCTAAAACCCCAGCACATCCCGATGCGGGGAAACCACGGCCGAGTACCACGTCACTCGATGGGCTAGCGGTGTCGCAACGTTTCGACGTCGAGAGTCGAGGCGCTCCCCGAGTAAATGTGCCACCCGGGCATGATCAGCATACCAAGTCACGTCGAGACTATCGACATTGGCAGCATTGGCAGCATTGGCCATGTCGGCACTGTCCGCCATGTTGGCACTGTCGGCACTGTCGGCACTGTCGGCACTGTCGGCACTGTCGGCACTGTCAGCACCACTGGCACTACTGGCGCTGTTGATGCTCTCGCTTCAGTCGCCCTATCCGAGCCCGCTGATAAGCAGCCCACCCCTTCGAGCCACACACCGAGAGGTCGGGGCATTCATCGGACAAATGTGTCACCTATGCACAATCGGCATACAGGGCCACGCGACTATCGTGGCCCCGAAAGCACACGGGAAGCACACGATCGCCTGGTCCATGCATTCGAAGGTTGAGTAAACACCCCCGACTGACTTAGCCTACCTTCATGCACGACTCCCCTCCTCTACGCCTCCACAGAATCGTCCCCCTCAGCCTCCTCTTGATTGGATGCGGTCAGGCACCCGACAGCGTCGGTGAGTTCGATGGTGAATCATCGGGATCACTTCGTGCCGAGGACGATCCGAACCAGGCCGAGATGCCTGAACTCGAGTGTTCGATCGACGTCTTGCCCAAACAAACCCCCGACAGCCCCTCGCAACTTCGGGTGACGCTGAACAACGTCGGCGAGACACCGGCGATGATCGTGACCTCGAGCCTGCCCTTCGCTCACCCCGAGCGCGAGTATTTCCATCTCGAGTACGGTGGTGCGGCGGTCGACTTCTGGGGCATCACACCCAAACTCGTCCGCCCCACTCAGGCTGACGCGATCGGCTTGGACCCCGGCGAGGACATCCAGGCTGTCTACTCGGTCTCGGCCTACTACCACCTCGACCAAGCGGGCAAGTACACGATCGCCGTCCAGGACCCCAGCGTCCTCGTGTTCACTTCCGAGGGCCCGCGCCCCCTCGCGCTCACATGCAGCGACGTCATCCTCAATGTCGCCGAGCCCGAGCCCGAGCCCGCGGCCAAGACCGCGAGGCTCATCGAGATGAACAAGGCCTGGGCGAAGAGCTCGGCCTTCAGCAACTGCACGGGGGATCAAGTGGCGATCATCCTGCGTGCCGAGCAGATCGCGGAGTACACCCTGCCGATCGCCTTGGGGACGGACCCCGACGGGCGCAGCCAGGTCGCCTCGGACTCGAAGTACTACGCCGAGTGGTTTGGCGCCCACACCACCAGCCGGGCCAACAAGGTCGACAACAAACTGGAGAAAATCGCCAATCGACTCACGGAAGGGCTGGGATCCGGCGAGGTCTACAAGTGCCATGACGACAATAATTTTTGCGACGGGGCCTATGCATGGGCGATCCCCGACGCCCTGGGCGGCAACAGGGTGCACCTGTGCCAGAGCTTCTTCAATCAATCCGATATTGGGTTCGACAGCCGGCCGGGGATCCTGATCCACGAGTTCACCCACCTCTATGGCGCCCTGGTCGGGCACCACGCGGCGTGGGTTCCCGGCGCACATGCTCTCGCCCTCAGCGACCCGAACAAGGCGGTCAAGAACCCCGACAGCTACGAGTATTTCATCGAGGATATCTACATGGGCATGCGTCCGCGCCACGACGTCCATGGCGACGGGCACTCGGACTTGGTCTCCGCATTGGGGGGCAACGCCTACGTGTACTTCGGGAAGACCGACCACACATTTGGATCGTCCACCGCCTCCTTCGCAGGAACGCTGGACTCTGCGCTGTGGGACGGGACCGGGCACTGGCTTTTGGACGTGGTCGACATGAACCGCGACGGCCGTGACGACCTCGTCTCGGTCACCGCTGGCGGGGCCGTGTACGTCTACTATGGGAGCGCTGCGGGCGCCTTCAGCACGGGCGCCGTCTCGCCTGGCATCCAGTTTGGAAGCCCCCTCAATCTGGTGTTCGACGATGGCCTGGGCTACGAGCCGATCGGCCTGGCGGACACCGACGGTGACCCGGGACTCGACGACGATTTCGACCCCGACCTCGTGGCGATCCGCGATGACGGAGCCGTGTGTCAGTGGTCGGGGTCGTCCACAGGGATCCTCTCGACAACCCCGACTTGCACCCTCGGGTTGGTCGACTCGGCCTTCGTCGACGGCGTCGGTCAGCACGCCATCGACCTCGCCGACGTCGACGGTGACCGGCTCGCCGACTTGATCACTGCCGACGACGGTGGGACCGTGTTCGTCTACACCGGCAACGCCGACGGCAGCTTTGATGCGGGCGTCGGTTCTTTCGCTGGGACCTACGACCTGGCTCTCTACGACGGCGTGGGCCACGAGCCGATCGCCGTCGCCGACGTGACGGGGGATGGTCGAGCCGATCTCGTGACCCACTTCCACTCCAGCGGCAACACATACGTCTATCCGGGGCAGGCCGACGGCACCTTCGGCCCGGGCGTTCCATCCTTTGCCGGCACCATGAACTCATCGTTGTTCGACGGCACCGGTCACGAGTTGATCGGGGTGTTCGACGTCGATGGAAACGGCCTCGCCGACCTGGTCACGAGCCACACCAGCGGCAACGCCTACGTCTATCCCGGCACCGCGGCGGGTAGCTTTGGGTTCTCGAGTGCATCGTTCGCTGGAACGCTCGACTCCCAGCGCTTCGACGGTATTGGACACGAGTTCATCTCAGAGCATCGCCAACATCGCCGGCGCGGCTGCACCTTGACCGGTTGCATCTAGTACCGCATGCCCGAAGTTCGATCCGGGTTTCTCGACTAAAACCAATCAGGCTCTCCATCTGTCTCGAGGTCGATGGCATGTGGACCCAACCCCCGCTCGTTGTCGGCCCCGCGAAAGGTCCACCGAGCACTCAAACTCTTGGTCCGATGCCAGCGAGCACCACATATGCTCGTTGTGCGCGCCCGGATCATCGTCATGGCCCTGCGTGGCATGGCCACGGCTGAGATCGCTC
>CAYVJQ010000157.1:0-14550 GCA_964451725.1 uncultured Nannocystaceae bacterium
CAGCGAGCGGGCCTCCGGGCGCGGACCACCGAGTCCGCGCAGCGAGCGGGCCTCCGGGCGCGGACCACCGAGTCCGCGCCGACTTCCAGACTAAAACAGGGCCGGCAGCATCCGAGGCTTGGGCTCGGGAACGGGGACGGCAGCGAGGGGGCACAGGCCGCCGAGGGCGAAGGCCGTGGCCAGGGCCTGGGAGCCGAAGTAGATCTTTCGACGTCCGTAGCGGAACAGGCTGTCCCCGGGCCAGGTGCCGTCGGGGCGCTGGAGGGCGAGCAGGAGCTCGCGCTCGGACCCGGCTTCGTCGTCGAGGCCGACCCAGCGCGCGACGACCAGGCGCTGAGCGACGTCGATGGGGTGCGCGGTGGCGCGGTGGCGATCGCGGATGGCGGCCCGCAGGGGCTCGAGCAGGTCCCCGTGGGTCGCGGGGAACATGTGGACGAGGCGACCCAGGAAGTAGAGGAAGGTGTCGGGACCGTGGTAGTAGCGGGTCCCGGCGACAAACGATCCCTCGGTCAGGACTCGGCACACGTAGTCGTAGGTCGAGAACACCTCGCGCTCCCGGCCCAAGAGGTGGGCGAGGACCAGGACGTTGGCACAGACCACCGGATCGATGATGCCCGTGCGCCCCGCGGCACCGAAGTAGGTCTCGACCACGCCGAGCTCACCGACGTTGGTGACGATGCGGTCGAGCGCCAAGTGTGCGCTCTGCCAGACGTCTGCGCCCGAGAGCAGGAGGACCGAGAGCCCCAGGGCCGTGCAGTCCGCGTCGGCGGGCAGGCGATCGTGCTCCTGGAAGAAGTGGAACAGGCCGTCCTCGGTGACCTCTTCCTCGAGCATCTCCATGACGTTCTCGACCACGGCGGCCTGCTCGGCCTGGGCCATGAGCAAGTCGGCGATGACCATCGCGGTGAACGACTCGGGGTAGACCGCGGCGCCGTCGCTGAGGTCTCGGCTCGGGCCGGTCAGGCAGGGGAAGTAGGCACCCTCGGTCCACCAGGCCTGATGGATGGACTCATGGGCCAGTTTGAGCTCAATTCGCGCTTCGTCCGCATGACGTGAAGTTGAATCCGTGCAGGGAGCGGGCTTTGACCCGGGCAGTTCCACCACGCATTGCGGGGGAGAAACTGGGGTGATTTTCAAATCTGCATTGATCTGCATGGTCCGACCGGCGCTTCCAGCATTTTCCGCTCTCCCTGTAATACAAAAATGCAGATCGTGGGAGCGATACTGATCAATTATCTGAAAAATGGCTGAAATTTAGTGTTCGAGTGGCATTTTGTCCGTTTGGACATTCATGCTCGATACAGCACGACTATAATATCTAGAACTGTTCTTACGAACAGGTGTATTGTTTGGGGTACGCGAGAAGCGCAGTTCTATATGCATTCCAAATGTGATGCAGCCTACATTCGGGCAGAGGGACTCGAGGCCTTGGACCTGGGGACAATGGTGGAATTGGCCCCCCACAAGTCTCGCGTCACTGGCGCAGGACGTGGTAGGTAAGGCCCCCCTCGAACTGGCCAAATGGGCCGAGATCTGGAGCGATGAGCATGAGCACGACGATAAGCATGTGGCTGGGAATCCTCTTCTTGGTGCTGTGCATCGTCGCCGTGTTGCTCCAGGCCTGGCTGTGGGGCCCAAAATTTTGGAACGAGGAGACCAAGAAGACCGAGGCACCCAAGCTCTGGCTCCGGGTCCACGCCGGGGTCGGCTACCTCTACGCGCTCATCTACGTCGTCATGATGTGGAACATGGTGCCCCGGCTCTGGGAGTACCAGTACGTGCTCCCCGCTCGGACCGTCGCCCACGTCGTGATCGCGGTCGTGCTCGGGGTCCTGCTGATCACCAAGATCATGATCTTGCTGTTCTTCCGCCATTTCGAGGAAGCGCTGCCCAAGTACGGTTTTGGACTCCTCATGTGCACCGTATTGCTGATTACGCTCTCGGTGCCCCATGCTGCTCGGGGCCTCGATCTCCAGGGTCGGATCTCCGACCCGGACAACATCGCCAGGGTCGAATCCGTGCTCCGTGAGCTCGAGCTCGGAGACGGCGCGCCCGAGGTGTCGGAGCTCTCCTCGGAGCACGGCCTGCGCAAGGGCCGGGAGCTGCTCGTCAACAAGTGCGTGAGCTGTCACGACATGCGGACGATCTTGCTCAAGCCGCGGACCGGCAAGCGCTGGCACGAGGTCGTGGTCCGCATGCAGACCAAGCCGGACCCGTTCAGCACCGAGCCCCTGCTCGACGACGAGATCCCCTACGTCACGGCCTACCTCGTGGCGATCACTCCCGACCTCCAGCAGTCGCGCAAGCGCAAGGCCGAGGTCGCGCGGGCCCGGGAGGCCATCCAGCAAAAAGCCCGTGCGGCCCTGGCCCTGGTCCCGGAGGCGGCGGCAGAGGCTGCGGCCGCCGAGGACGTGGGCGCGATCGAGGTCGACGAGGTCGCTGGCAAAGCGATCTTGGCCAATCGCTGTACCGACTGCCACGAACTCGACGAAGTCGAGGTCCACGATGGTGGTGATGTCGCCATGTGGGCGACGGTGATCACGAACATGGTCGACGAGGGCGCCGAGATCGAGGACCGCGAGGCCGTCGCGCTCGCGACCTATCTCGCCCAAGTCTACCCGGGTTGAACCGGTTGCTTTGGTCCTGTCTGCGCTTGGCGCTTGAATTTTCGACCGAAGCTGTGGCAGGCTCGCGCTGCGGCCGAGGGGCTGAAACCAGTCGAAGTTGTTGCCCAAATGACCCCCAAGTTCGATGTGCCCGAGCCCGGGCGAAATCAGCGCCACACATGGGTGGTTCTGGACGATATGGCCATCTGTTTCACGACCGCTGGCGACATCTCCGATGATGTCTGGACGCGGTTCACGAACGACGTGCGGCCGAAGAATATCAAGGCGATCCTCGGTCTCTCCTACGAGACGGCGGTCCCGAGTTCGACCCAGCGCAAGCAGACCGCGTCGGCCATCGACGGCAAGATGCTCTCGGCGGTGCTCCAGAGCACCGTCACGCGTGGCGTGTTGACTGCCCTGGGGTGGCTGGGCCTGAACCTTCGGGTCAAGGCCTACTCCTGGAAAGAGCTCGACCTCGCTATCGAGCGGACCGCACCCAGCCTGGAGAGCGCGAAGATCGCTCGCAAGCTGGTCGAAGAGCTGCTCGAGCGCAGCGGCGGGCGCAGCCTGGCCTCGCTCATCAAGTGAGCTCGGTGAGTGACCTCGATCCCGCGGGGACCGATCTGGTCGAGTCTGGCCTGGTCGAGTCTGGCCTGGCCGAGTCTGGCCTGGCCGAGTCTGGGCGGGCCGAGTCCGACCTGCCGGGGCCGTTTGTGGCGTGGGTGCGCCGCTTTGGCCTCGAGGGACTGATCCGTGGGCCCCTGCTGCGGACCGTGCGGGTTTGGGCCGACTATTGCTCGCCCCCCGGGGCCAGCGAGGCCGCCATGAGCACGGCCTACGCCGACCTGGCCCTGTGGTTCTTCTATCTCGACGATTACGAGGGCCAGGATTTCGAGCTCCTGTTCGATGCCTGCGCCCAGATCCTCGATCGTGCGGATGTCGGCGAGCCCCTGCTCGATGGCGCGCAGCCGACTCTCGAGTCGAGCGAGAGCGCGCCGCCCGGTCTGCTCCCGGCCTTCGCCGACGTGGTCACGCAGATCCAAGCCCACGGTGAAGCCCGGGCCACCCGCTACATTCAGAGTCGGCGCGACAGCCTGGACAAGATCCGCGCTCGCATCCGGGTGAGCCGCGATCCGCATTGCCCGGCCTTCGACTACCGGGCCTACTACGACCTGCGCATGGTCTCGGTGTACGTGCACCAGTGGGTCGTCCTGTGGGAGATCGTCGGGGGCTTTTGCCTCGACGAGGGCCAGCGCGCCCTGCCCGAGGTCACCGAGGCTCGGCGCGCCGTGACGGCCTGGCACATCCTTCAAAACGACATGCGCTCGGTCGAGCGGGACATGCGGGCGGGCTCCCCAAACCTGGTCCTGCTGCACGCCGAGCACGAGGCCCCGGACATCCACGCGAGCGTGGCGGAGATCCGCGGGTTGTTCGATGAAGAGCTCGAAAATTTTCGGGCCGCCCAGGCGACGGTGGCCGCGAGCGGAGCCGAAGGTGGGTGGCCGGACGGGGCCATGCGTCGCTACTTCGAGCTGCTCGAGATCTGCCTGACCGGGGGCGAGCGCTCGTTTTGGGAGATCTCCGAGCGCTACGACTGGGCCGCGCTCGAGGCTCTGCTGGAGCAGGGTGAGCCCGCCGCGACTGCCCTCAGTGCTGCTGGCGCTCAGGCCGAGGCGTAGGCTGGGGCGAGCTCGGCGGGTGTGAACACGCCCCGCTCTGTGATGATCCCGGTGATCAGCGCGGCCGGGGTCACGTCGAAGGCCGGGTTGCACACGGCCACGGTCGCGGGTGCGCGCAGCTGCCCACCGTGGAGTCGGACCTCGTCGGGGTCGCGCTCTTCGATGGGGATCTGCGCGCCCGAGTCGAGGGTGAAGTCGATGGTCGTCGAGGGGGCGGCGACGTAGAAGGGGATGCCGTGGTGTTTGCACAGCACCGCGACGGTGTAGGTCCCGATCTTGTTGGCCGCGTCCCCGTTGGCGGCGATCCGATCGGCGCCGACGATCGCCGATTGGATCTCCCCTTTGGCCATGAGCGCCCCGGCCATGTTGTCGCACAGCAGGGAGCAGGGGATGTCGTCGTGGACCAGCTCCCAGGCGGTCAGGCGCGAGCCCTGGAGCAGGGGCCGGGTCTCGTCGACAAATACATGCAGGGCCACACCCGCGGCCCAGGTCGAGCGGATCACACCCAGGGCTGTGCCGTGCCCCGAGGTCGCGAGCGCCCCCGTGTTGCAGTGGGTCAGGACGCCGCCGGGGGGCAGGCATCCGGCTCGGGCTCCGTGGGCCCCCATCTGCAGGCAGGCCCGGAGGTCGTCGTCGACGTGGCGCCGGGCCGTCTCGCGCAGGGCCGCACGCATGTGCTCGGCGCTGGCTCCGGCCAAACTGGGCTGGGCCAGACAGGCGCGCTGCTGCTCGATGGCGACAAACAAGTTGACGGCGGTCGGGCGGGTGTCGGCCAGGCGCGCGGCAGCCCCGGCGAAGGCCGCCCGAAATGCGGGTGGCTCGTCGGGGAAACCCAGACTCAGCACGGACAGGGCGATGGCCGCCGCGCAGCCGATCGCCGGGGCCCCGCGCACGGTCAAGGTCTCGATCGCAAGGGCGATGTCCGCGAGGGTGTCGAGCTCGACCCAGCGCTCCTCTACGGGCAGGCGGGTCTGGTCGAGGAGTCGAAGCGCCGACCCAGAGGTCGAGAGCTGAACCGGGCGCAGGCCGGCGTAGTCGGACAGGTCGAAGTCGTCGAAGTCGAAATCGAAGTCGGACAGGTCGAAGTCGGACACGGGCCGCTTTGTATCAGGTTTGGACCGGGGCTCCGCGACACTCTGGGCTCCGCTACACTCTGGCCATGGAGCCGCCCTCCGAGCCCGCCTTGGGCAAGCGCCGCGGAGACACCAAGCGCGCGCGTGTACTGGGCTGGGCCCTGTCCCTGACCACTTCGTCCCTGTTGTTGATCTCCGGTGGGTTCATGGTCCGCTGGGTCGAGAGCGGCGCTACGCCGCCCTACCTCGTCCAGAGCGGTGAGCTCGAGGGGTCCACGGTCGAGAGCGAGCGCCCGCCCCCCAAGCCCAGCAACCTCCTGCGCCTGGCCGGCTCGGGCAGCAACCTGCCCCTGACCCGGGCGCTCGCCGATGCATTTGTGGCGACCCGGCCGTGGCTGCGGGTGCGGGTGCACGAGAGCATCGGCAGCGGCGGCGGGGTCCGGGCGACCCGAGACGCGGCCATCGAGCTCGGACTGATCTCTCGAGAGCTCAGCGCTGAAGAAGAGGGCTTCGGGCTGATCGCCATTCCCTACGCTCGGGTCGCCGTGGTCGTCGCCGCGAACCCCTCCGTGCCCGTGCGGGGGGTGACCCAAAAACAGCTGCTCGACCTCTACGCCGGGCATCAGACCTACTGGGCCGACGGCTCGCCTGTGCACGTGCTCCAGCGTGAGGCCGGGGACTCGAGCCACCGGGCGGCCGCGCGCGCGGTCGAGGGCTTCGCGAAGATCGACGCCGAGGCTCGGGACCAGGGTCTGTGGCGGGTGCTCTTGCACGACCGGGCCATGCAAGAGGCGCTGATCTCGACCCCGGGCGCGGTCGGCCTCTTTGATCAGGGCTTGGCGACGATCCAAGAGCTGCCCGTGTTGACCTTGACCCTCGACGGGATGCGGCCGCGCGAGGAGCAGGTCCGGACCGGCGAGTACCCCCTGTACAAAGACCTCGCGTTCGTGATCCCCAGCCGCAGCGCCCGCGAGCCCGATCCGCTGGCCCTCGAGTTCATCGCGTTTGTCTACTCCCGCGACGGGCAAGCCCTGATCCGGACCAGTGGTTACGTACCCCTGGACCCGCCGCCGCGCTCGACCTTCGCCCAGATGCGGGCGATCGCGCCGCCCTCTGAGCTGGACCCGATCGAGGTCGACGATGGCTGAGCCCTCGGACTTGGCCGGGCTCGATCCCGAGGAGGATCTGAGCCAGGCGTCTGTCGACCTCCAGCGTCACCTGGCCGCGCGCCTGGGCCCGCTGGCGTTTTTCCTGCTCATGGTCGTGACCGTCTCGGCGCCCCTGGCCTACCTGGTCATGGGTGTGCAGAGCATTCGCGCGCGGGCCAACGCGAGCGCCGAGCTGGTCGCCGAGCTGATCATCGAGGAGGCCCAGCAGCGCCCGGCCCTGTGGCGCTACGACGCCGCCAAGCTCCTGCGTCACCTCAACCTTCAGATGGCGCACCCGAGCATCGTGCGTATCGATCTGACCGACGAGCAGGGGAGCCTGCTCGACCTCGACCGCAGCCCGCCGGGGGCCATCGATGAGGGTCTGCTGTGGTCTTCGGCCCCGATCCGCCTCGAGCGCGAGGTCGGGCGGGTGTGGGTGGGGGCCTCCCCCGACCAGGCCGAGCGTGAGGCCCTGCTCTTGCTGCTCGGGTTCGCGCTGCTGGGGCTGGTCTTGGCGGGGGTCATGTACGCCCTGCCTCTCGAGGCGATCACCGAGGCCGAGAAGCGGATCGAGCGTTCGCGCCGGGCCCTCGAGCATCTCAACTTTACGCTCGAGACCCAGGTCGCCGAGCGCTCGTCGCAGCTGTCAGAGGCCCTGGACGAGGTCAGCGACAAGGAGCGGCGCCTGCGTGAGCTCTCGGGGCGCGCCGTGGCCCTGCAGGAGGCGGAGCGTCGATCCCTGTCCCGCGAGCTCCACGACTCGGCCGGCCAGGCGTTGACGGCCGTGCGCATCAACCTTCAGCTGCTCGCGGTGATGACCGAGGGGGAGGGCAACGAGGCCGCCAACGCCCTCGCCGGGCGCACGGTCGAGCTCGCGGACTCGACCCTCGAGGAGATCCGCCGGGTCGTCGACGCGCTGGCGCCCGCCGTGCTCGACGACCTCGGCCTGCGCGGGGCCGTCGAGCGGCAGTGTGACGACTTCTCGGAGCGCACGGGGGTCGAGGTCAGCTACGTGCTCGAGGATCTCGACGAGCCTGGTATCGACACGGGAGTCGAGACCGCGGCCTATCGGATCGTCCAGGAGAGCCTCACCAACATCGCCCGTCACGCCGAGGCGACCCAGGTCGACATTCATCTCTGCCGCCTGGGTAGGGGCACGCCGGAGGACCGCATTGCGATCAGGATCGACGACGACGGCAAGGGCTTCGATGTCGAGGAAGCTCGGCGCAAGGGTCGACGGGGCATCGAGGGCATGCGCGAGCGGGTCGAGCTGCTCGATGGGAGCATCGAGGTTCGGGCGGAGCTCGGGGTCGGGGCGAGCATCACGGTCGAGTTCCCGGTCAAGCCCGAGGTGTCGAGCGTCGAGCTGGGCTTGAACTGAGTTCGAGTCGGTCGAGACCGGGTCGACTCAGCGCAGGCCGAAACCGGCGCGGGAGGGCGGGGGCTGAGGCTCGAGGATCTCGATCGTCCGCAGTTCGACAAACACCTCGACCTCGCCGAAGTCGCCCGCCGAGACCTTGGCGGTGCCAAAGCGGCTGGCGCTCACCCGCAGCTTGGCGGCGCTGATATCGAGGCCGGCCTCGCGCAGGGGAGTGAGGGCGAGCGCGGCCCGGCCGGTGTCGGCGACCAGGCAGGTCAGGGCCTCACCGCGGGGCTCGCTGAACTCGCCGTCGACGGAGCCGAAGGCCTGGAGCGAGAGCACGACCGTGTCGCCGCTGTCCCCCGGGGGACGCCACGAGAGCGTGAGCCGGGAGCGGGTCAGACGGGCAGCCTCGAGCTCGAGGGCCTCGGGGACGGCGACGATGGTGGAGAAGGCGTCGAGGCCACCCTCGGGAGAGCCGTCGATCGAGACCGAGATCGGTGCGGTGCCGTCTGGGCCCAGGGCGAGCTCGGGCAGGCGATCGTCGACCTCGACATACTCGACGCCGTCGAGCCAAGGCAGGATGTCGGGGACGAGGGCCAAGCTGGCGACCAGCTCCCGCTCGCCCAGGCGGATCCGGAGGTCGCCGGCGTCGACCATGGACAGCTCTTTAGCCTCGCTCTCGGCCGCGCTGTGGCGGGGCAGGTCGGTGGGCGGGAGCAGGCTCTGGCTGGGCACACACTGGCCCGGGACCAGCTGCTCCCAGACCGGCACCGGCAAGTTGGTGCGGGCGCGGGCGAAGTCCTCGGAGATACCTCGATACTCGACGAAGCGGCCGCTGATCTGGAGTTGGGGCTCGGGCTCCAAGGTCCCCGGCTGGGGCTGCAAGATCAGGTGGACACGGGCCAGGTGACCGCTCTCGCCCTCGGAGAACTCGGACTGCTCCGAGAGCGCCGGCCGGGGCTCTCCCTCGTCGCTGCAGCCGGTGAGGCCGAGGGCGAGCAAGGCCACACCCGCGATCCCCGCCGCGATCCCGAACGCCGAAGCGGCGTCGGCGAGCGCGGGGCGGCGGCGTGACGACATGACAACAGGGATAACGCGGCTTCGACCACCTGTCAGGTTTTTTGGATGGACTCCGCACCCGGGGCCGATCTGGGAGGGGTTACTCTCGCGCCGAGATGTCGACCTCGACCCCCCGAGCGCTCGCTCGTGAGCTCGCCGATCTGGCCCGCCTGCGCCTGGATGACGACGAGGCCCAGGCCCTGGGTGTGCAAGTCCAGACCGTGCTGCGCTACATCGAGACCCTGCGGACCGTCGACGTGGACGGAGTCCCCGAGTATGGGAGCGCCGAGCGGGCCGACTCGGGGCTGCGCGCGGATGTGCGCGGACCCATGCTCGACGCGGAGCGGGTCTTGTCTGGGGTGCCCGCGCGCCGGGGTCGACACCTGTCGGTCCCCAAGTTCAAAGCCTGAGATCGAAGCACGCCTCGCTCCTGGCTCTCAACCCGATCTGAACCCGATCTAAAATGGAAACGGACTCGATCCTCGATCTCAGTGCCCGGGCGCTCGCCCAGGCCGTGCGTGACGGCGAAGTCAGCGCGAGCGCGGTCACGCACGCCTACCTCGAGCGGGTCGACGCGACCGAGCCCGCGCTCGGGGCCTACCTGCTGCGGGCCGACGATCGTGCCCGTGCCCATGCCCGCGCCGTGGACCAGGCCCGGGCGGGCGGGCAGACCCTGGGTCCGCTCGCCGGCGTCCCCGTCGGGCTCAAGGACATCTTCGTGACCGAGGGGCTCGAGACCCGCTGCGGATCGGCGATCTTGAGCGGCTGGGTGCCCCCCTTCTCCGGGACCCAGGCCGCGCGGCTGCGAAGTGCGGGCGCGGTCATCTTGGGCAAGCTCGCCATGGACGAGTTTGGGATGGGATCGTCGAACGAGAACACCCCCTTCGCCCCGGTCCACAACCCCTGGGCCCTCGACCATGTCCCCGGCGGGAGCTCCGGGGGAACCGCGGCCTCGGTCGCCGCGGGCAGCTGCGCGCTCGGGCTGGGCTCGGACACGGGCGGCTCGATCCGCCAACCGGCCAGCCTGTGCGGCATCGTCGGCCTCAAGCCCACCTACGGCCGGGTCTCTCGCCACGGGATGATCGCCTTCGCCTCGAGCCTCGACCAGGCCGGGGCCCTGACCCGCGATGTGGGCGACGCGGCCCTGGCCCTCCAGGTGCTCGCTGGCCATGACCCCCTCGACGCGACCAGCCTCGATGTCCCGGTGCCCGACTACCTCGCGGCCGCCGACGCGGGCACCAAAAAAGGGCTCGCCGGTCTGCGGGTGGGGGTGCACCGGCGGGCCCTCGACCTCGACGGTCTCGACGAGGTCGTCCGTCGGCGCTTCGAGGCCGGCCTCGAGGTCTTGCGCGGTGCCGGAGCCACGCTCGTCGACATCGACCTGCCTCATTTCGAGCACGCCGTGGCCACCTACTACGTGCTGTGCACGGCCGAGGCCAGCTCCAACCTCGCGCGCTACGACGGCCTGCGCTATGGGCAGCGGCGCGAGGGGGCGGGGGGCCTGCGGGCGCTCTACGAGGCCAGCCGAAGCGCCGGCTTCGGGCCCGAGGTCAAGCGGCGGATCTTGGTGGGGACCTTCGTGCTCCGGTCCGACTCTTACGCCGAGTACTACGGCCGAGCCATGAAGGTCCGCACCCTCATCGCTCGGGACTACAGCGAGGCCTTTGGGCGCTGCGACCTCATCGCCAGCCCGACCTCGCCCGTGCCCGGGTGGCGCCTGGGCGAGAAGCTCGACGACCCCCTGGCCATGTATCTCTGCGACGTGTTCACGGTCGGGGTCAACCTCGCCGGGCTGCCGGCGATCTCGATCCCCGCGGGCTTCGGGGCCGCGCGTCCGGGGGGCCCCGAGCTGCCGATCGGCCTCCAGCTGATCGGTCCGCGCCTGGGTGAACCCACCCTGCTGCGGGCCGCAGCCGCCCACGAAGCCGCGACCGACTGGCACCAGCGCCGACCTCCCCTACACAGCCTACCGACCCCAGATTCTCCCGCTGATCCCACGGAGGAGCCGAGCTGATGCCGATCGCCGACTACGAGGTCGTGATCGGGCTGGAGGTCCACTGCCAGCTCGACATCCAGTCCAAGATGTTCAGCGCTTGTGCCTACGTGCCGGGGGCCGGGGGCGGCTCGGGCGAGCGCGCGCAGATCGAGGCCAACGCCCTGACCGACCCCTACACCTGGGGCATGCCGGGGACCTTGCCCGTGCCCAACCGTGCGGCCGTCGACGCGGCCCTGCGCCTGGCCCTGGCGCTCGGTTGCGCGGTCCAGCCCCGCTCTCGCTGGGCCCGGAAGCACTACTTCTATCCGGACCTCCCCAAGGGCTACCAGATCACCCAGGCCGCCCGGCCCTACGCCCTGGGCGGGGAGGTCGAGATCGAGGCGGTGGACGGCCCCCGGGAGGACAAGACCTGGGAGAACGAAACTAGCGAGGACGAAGCCCGCGGGCCGAGCACGCGCCGGGTTCCGCTCGAGCGCATCCATATGGAGGAGGACGCCGGCAAGAACACACACACCGACGCGCAGGTCAGCCTCGTCGACTACAACCGGGCCGGCGCGGCCCTGGTCGAGATCGTCTCGCTCCCGGCCCTGCGCTCCGCGGCCGAAGCGGCCAGCTACATGCGCGCGCTCCGGGAGCTCGTCCGCTGTCTGGGAATCTCGGACGCGAACATGGAGGAGGGCACCCTGCGCTGCGACGCCAACGTCTCGCTGCGCCCCTGCCGGTCGCCAAGTCAGCCCGACTCACCCGATTATCCATTGGGGACGCGCTGCGAGATCAAGAACCTCAACTCCTTCAAGTTCCTCGAGGCCGCGATCGAGGCCGAGATCCGTCGCCAGACCGACCTCCTCGACCGCGGCGAGCTCGTGGTCCAGTCGACCATGAGCTACGACCCCGTTCGGGATCAGACCCAGGTCATGCGCACCAAGGAGGCGGCCGCCGACTACCGCTACTTCCCGGAGCCGGACATCCCCCCCTTGATCATCGACGCCGCCTGGATCGCCGATGCGTCCGCGCGCCTGCCCGAGCTGCCCTGGGATCGGCGCAGGCGCCTGGTCGGCGTGTTCGGTCTCTCCGCCTACGACGCCGGGGTGCTCAGCGCCGAGGTCGAACTGGCCCGCTACTTCGACGCCAGCATGGCCGCCCTCGGCGAGTGTGCCGGTGCCCCAAACCAGGCCCAGGACCAAGATCAGGCCCAGCAGGCGAAACTCGCCAAGCTGGCCTGCAACTGGATCACCGGCGAGCTCCTCAAGCTTCTCAACAGCAACCGAGGCGACATCGCCCAGTGCCCGGTCAGCCCCGGTGCGCTCGCCGAGCTGATCACCTTGGTCGAGTCTGGAGAGATCTCGACGCGCGGCGGCAAGCAGGTGCTCGAGAAGGTCTACAAGCAAGGCCTGAGCCCTGCGGAGATCGTCGAACGCGACGGCCTCCGCCAGGTCTCGGATACGGGCGCGATCGCGGCTTTGGTCGCCGAGGTCATGGACGCCAACCCCGATCAGCTCGCCCAGTTGCTCGCGGGCAAAGCCAAGGTCCGGGGCTTCTTCGTCGGGCAGATCATGCGCAAGTCCAAGGGCCAGGCCAACCCACAGCTGGTCCAGGCCGCGATCGACGCCGCCCTGGCCGCGCGCGGCGGTGGGTGAAGGCGGTGGGCGCCAGTTTGAATGGACCTCGAACCGTTTCGCCGCTGGACAGCCACCACCACGACCACGACCCTAAAACCGATCAGTGAGGCGATCTGGACTTGGACGAAGGGTTCGAGCCGCCTCACTGGTTTCGCTGCATGAATACCTTGATGTCATCGAGGGCATCCTCAGCCTTCCCCCGCGTCTCATGAATGTCGTCATCCAGAAGCTTGCGAATAGCGGGGATAGTCTCAGCAAGATCAAGGGTGCCATGGAGTCTCGCAACATGGCCAAGACACATCGCGGCTACACCGCGGACCCAGTGGTGACTGTGCCGAAGATACACTAGCAGGGTTGCCTCCAGCCACTTGGGATGGGCATCGTGTGAAGGACAGCCTCAAAAGCGCCATGGAAATCCTCTCCCAATCGTCGGATGCGAGCTCGGCCTCCGCATGCGCACGGTCTATTGGTGTGGGCTCCTCGTATTTCATGACTCGTGTCCAACTCGGTCTGGAGAACCATGGTGTACTCCTTCGACTCCCTCCGCGACGGTGTGACCATTCCTTCTGCCAGCATAACCCCCGATATGTTGCGGCTCCCCAACGTGGACACCTGGTGGTGGAAATGTCAGCAGTGACGCGGCGCCTTGTCACGTATCCAGCCCAGCATCTGCCGCAACTTTGCCATGGTCTCACTGTCTGGCAGTTCTCCAAAATGGTTCCACCTTCGTTGTTCGGCGTAGAGATATGCACGCAGTACGCCAATCGGAAAATCTTCTGTCAGACTCTGAAGTGGGACCGGTTTCTGAAAAATTGATGGATTATCATTTGGCGAATAACTGATTGCGAATTTCGCTAGTGTTCCCCACGGGCAATCAGCGCGCGGAACGTCAGACTGGCGAATTTTGTCTGATGGTATGATGCCTGGCCGAAATTTCATGTTCATAGCCATGGTTATATTGGGAATCCGATGAGCTCCTCGGGTAGGACTTCGTGTCCTATAGTATCGCTTCTATGCAGGAGGTGTCCATGAGATCGGGTGGGGCCCACGGTCACCAAGGCGCATCTTGAAGGAGCACCGTCCAGTCATCAGCTCCAACCGGCCTTGGCGATGCGAGCACCGCTCGAAGTAGCACGTTCGTCAGCATTGAAAATATGCTCTGAGGTCCATTTGGTTGGTCATATTCAGGCAAGACCTCCACCCATCCGGCCTTTGATGCGGTCGTCATGCCTTGCAAAGGTGTCCCCTGCACAACCTCCCAAAGCCTGGCTCTGTATCGTCCGATGATTTTCGGAGCGACATCAATGCCGTCGTCCTGCTCGCGCTATTTCGGATATCCTTCAGGCCAGTTGTCTTCAGTACTGGTGGCGATAACAGCCTCAGGAATGTTTTCGTGGAAGCGAAGAATGACACACAGCGATGATCCACAGTTAGAACAGGTCGCGTAGCACGCTTCTTCCTCGCGTTGATTGTTCATGTCCGGCCTACTCAATTCTCGGTCTGCAGGCCATTTCTCAAATCGTGGATCGTAGCGACTCCACCACCTCATTGGTTGGCTGATCCGATATTCAGTCCCGTGAAATCGACCACTCGCGTCGCCGTCGTAGCTGGAAGCGACATGTGTTTGCGCTCGCAGGAGGGCTGTGGTGTTACAGCTAGGACAGTCGCCATCGAAAAGGATCCAGTTGTAGGCACTCATTAGAACGACTCCGCTCCGATGCCAACGGCATTCAGGAACTTTCGCAGTTTTGCATCTCGGGTAATCAACGGGACACCTTCTTTCTGTACTGACGCTGCGACCCTAGCGTCCTTTGGCTTAAGACGTCGACCAAGGCTATTTGCCTGCATCTGTAGTAACGCAGCCGCCTCATCTGAGGCCCCCGCTGCAACCCTTCCACCGCGTGAAACTAAGAATTTTCGCAGCGCGTTCACATCCCCCTTCACCAAAAACTCCTTCACTGCTTGAATCGGGATGATTGGCGTCCTCCCAGCGAGCGCTGTATCAAC
>CAYVJQ010000158.1:0-9689 GCA_964451725.1 uncultured Nannocystaceae bacterium
TTACCGCCTCGCCCAGACCCAGTTCGAGCAGATCGCCGCGGCCTCGCAGCACTGATGACATTGAGGCCCGACCCTCGGATGGCTGGATGGTGATTCACCGCGGTCCGAGGTGGACTTTCACGGCGAGTCTCGGCGATTGAAGCCGCGGGTTCGCTCAGCTCAGGCCGAGGCGCCGCCGGCGATCAGGCTCAGCATCCTGCGCATGCCGCCGCGCAGCTGTTTGGGTAGGGACTTGCGAGCCCGGCGGAGCACGGGCACCACGAGGTGGTCGCCGATCGCGTCGGCGGCCGCCATGAACCCCTCGGGGAGGGGCTTGAACATCATCTCGAGGTGGTCGCCCTCGGTCTCGATTCCATCGAGGGTCATGAGTGAGGTCATGAGGCCGAGGATGTGGCGGACCGCGGAGCTGTCCCGAAACTTGGGCACACGCATGAGGTCGAGGACCACCCGGTTGCCGTGGGCGTCGACGATGAAGTCGGGCATGTCGGGCAGGTGGTGGACGAGGTCGCCGGGCCGGGAGAGGTCGAGGACGCGGGTCACCAAGAGCGCGGAGATCGGGCTCTTCTCGGAGCTGAGCGGGACCAGGGAGACGTCTTCGAGGCGCAGCTCGAGGCGCATCTCTTCGCCGCACAGCTGCATGCGATCGATGTAGAGCACGGCTCCGGCCCTGACCCGGGTGTCCATGAGCTCGAAGGTCGCGCCCATGCGCAGGCCGGGCGGGACCGCGCCGATCTCGACATCCTCGACTTTGTCGTCGTCGGCGAGCTCCGCCGCGAGCCAGCGGAAGGCCGACAGGGGGACACCCAGCCGCATTCCGATCGCGTTTCGGATGATGCGGCTGAACTCCTCGGGGTGGCGCCGAAGGTAGCGCCGGGCGGCAGAGAGGGCATCGGCGGGTCGCATCGGGGCAGAGGATAAGCGACCCGCGGCGCCGCGTCTGCCGACGCTGTGCACAGGGGCTGCATCGGTGGGCACGGTGGGTCTGGCGGCGATCTCCGAGATCTCGAGCGTAGGCGCGCCCGGGTGGCCGGCGTCGGTGGTGGCCGGCGGCCGGCGACCCGGAAACGAGCTATCCTCGACCGAATGCGCGTACTGGCGGCTCGACTGTTCTTCGTGGCCCTGGCCGCGCTGCCCTCGATGGCGAGTGGCTGCACCAAGACCCCGGGCTCGGGCTCGAACACGAAGTCCGGGCAGCGACCGGGGAAGGGCAAGCCGGAGGCGGGCAAGTCCGGCTCGACGGCGCCGACGGCTGTGTTCGCGGGTGGGGAGCACAGCTGCGTGCTGCGCGACAACGGCTCCGTCGCCTGCTGGGGCGCCAACAAGGACGGCCAGCTCGGCGACGGGGGTGTCGACGATCAGAGCCGACCGGTGGTCGTCCAGGGGCTCGGCGACGCGGTCGACCTGGCCCTGGGCACCCGGCACAGCTGCGCCCGTCGCAAGGGCGGAGCGGTGGTCTGCTGGGGCGCCAACAACAAGGGCCAGCTCGGCACCGGGCTGGACGCCGCGAGCCGCCGGCCGGTCGCCGTGCGCGGTCTCGGTGACGCCACGATCTTGGCCAGTGGGGGCGAGCACGCCTGTGCCCTGCGCGCGAGCGGGGCGGTGGTCTGCTGGGGCGCGAACGCGGATGGGCAGCTCGGCAACCACACCAGGCAAGTCTGGAACGAGCCGGCCCAGATCCGCGGCCTCAACGACGCCAGGGCCCTGGCCGCCGGGGCCCGGCACAGCTGCGCCCTGCGCGACAACGGCGGGGTGATCTGCTGGGGCGCCAACGACAAGGGCCAGCTCGGCGACGGGGGCACGAAGGGCCACGAGCGGCCCTCGGCGGTCGCCGGGTTGCCCGCGGTGATCGGGCTCGCGGCGGCCGGGTCTCGGACCTGCGCGTTCACGGAGCAGGCCATGTTTTGCTGGGGCGACGACGGCCGGGGCAAGGCCCGGGTCCGTCCAGTCAAGATCGCCGAGGCCGGGAGCGACAGCTTTGCGAGCGTGGACTTGGGCCCGCAGCACGCCTGCCTGCGCCACCGCAGCGGCGTGGCCCGGTGCTGGGGCAAGAACGACGACGGTCGGGTCGGCGATGGGAGCACGAGCTGGCGGTCCCAACCGGTGCAGGTCGCCAAACTCGGCGCGACCCGAGACCTCGCCACTGGTGCCCACCATAGCTGCGCTCTGGGCCGAGAAGGGGTGCTCTCGTGTTGGGGCGACGACGCCGGTGGGGCGCTGGGCCAAGGCGACGCGGGGGCGAGCGGGGGGGGCTCCGAGGCCGCGGTGACCCGGGTCCGGAGGGTCAGTGGGGCCCTCGACTTGGCGGCGGGCGACGGGTTCTCGTGTGTGGTCGACAAGCGCGGCGAGGTCCTGTGCTGGGGCCGCAACAACCTCGGTCAGCTCGGCGACGCGAGCACCGAGCCCGCCCGACCTGCGGCCGCGCCCGTGTTCGGGATCGACGATGCCGTGGCCGTCACCGCGGGCAGCAGCCAGGCCTGCGCCGTGCGCCGGACCGGGGCGGTGGTCTGCTGGGGCGAGAACGACGGCCGCCTCGGGCGCCCAAAGAGCGCGCCCCTGCGCCGGCCGGTCCCCGTCCCGCGTATTCACGACGCGGTCGCGGTCAGCCTCGGCGACGCGCACGGCTGCGCCCTCGATCGCTCGGGCTCGGTGACCTGCTGGGGCTCGGACGCGGACGGCCAGCTCGGCGACGGGGCGGGCAAGCGCGGGGGCAAGGTCGTCGGGCTCGCCGATGTCGTCGCTATCGACGCGGGCCGGGCCCACACCTGCGCGCTGCGCCGCTCGGGGGCCGTCAGCTGTTGGGGCTCCAACCTCACCGGTCAGATCGGCAACGGCGTGGGCGCGGCCGAGCTCAAGACCCCGGTCGTCCAGCCGGCCCAGGTCTCCAAGCTCAGCGACGCGGTCGAGATCGCTGTCGGTCCACACCACAGCTGCGCCCGCAAGCGCGACGGCAAGGCCGCGTGCTGGGGCGGCAACGACGACGGCCAGCTCGGCAGCGGTACGGCCAGCAACGTGTGGACCACCCGAGTCCCAGTCCGCGATCTCGCTGGGCTCCAGGCCTTCGACGTCGGCCCGGCCCACGCCTGCGGGGCCTCGAACCGGGCGGTCGCGTGTTGGGGGGACAACCGGGCGGGCCAGGGCCAGTTCGCGGGTGACAGCGCGCCGACCCCTCGGGTCGGTCTCTCCAATCTCGAGGTCGTGCAGCTGGCCCTGGGTCGGGACCACAGCTGCGCCCGGCTCCGCGACGGCGACGTGGTCTGCTGGGGCAGCGACGAACACGGCCAGCTCGGCGGTGGTGGTCGCATGACCAGCGCCCTCCCCCTCGAGGTTCGGTTTTGAGCGGCTCGAGCTTCGAGTTGGGTGTCGACCTCCGCTTTGAGCACGTCGGGACCATGGTTCTCGACGGCGCCCTGCTGATCGTCGATGTCGAGTATCTGCTGCCCCGCTTTCGGGGTGTGACGGCCGGCAAGATCGCCCTCGGTGGTGTGGAGATCCAGGTCCGCCCGGGGACCTGGCAGGTCTTGGTCGCCTACCCTGAGCAGTCCGATGTCGATGACAGGGAGGTCGATGACGAGGGCCCCAAGCCCGCGTTTGTGCTTTTCACCCACGACAGCGAGCTCGAGCAGGATCTGCCCCTCGGGCAGGCCGAGGCGATCGCCATGGTTCGTGTCGACTCGGGGCGGATCACCGCCCTCGATCCGAGCCTGCGCGAGGACCTCGACATCCGCCGAGCGGTGCTCGAGGCACCCCGTGACCAGGTCCCCTGCATGCTGACGCCGCTGGCGACCCCCGGTGGCGACGCCCCTACCCCGGGTGCGGAGCCCCGCGGTGCCCTCGTCGATCTCGATTTGACCGGTAACTTCGCGATCTATGCGGGGGTCGAAGAGCCGCGCAGCACCTTGTTTCTGAGCATCTGAGTCTGAGTCTGGGTCTGGGTCTGGGTCTGGGTCTGGGGCCTGGGGTCTGGGCCTTTGGCAGGTTGCTCGCACAGAGACAAACCAGTGGCGAGGAGATGTGGGTAATGCGTGCGGTGCATCTGCACCCAATTCAGGTTATGTTCCGATGCTCGCAGCCCATTTGTAGTGGAAGTTACGCTGTTCAGACACTGTCGCAATAGTATCGGTCGGAGCCTCCCCGAATATATCCACGAGGTCGTCGCGGGTGGCATGTTTGCCAATACGGCAGACGTAGAGCTTTCGGGCTCCCCCCATGGACCTCGACATCGCTGACGGCCAGGTATCTCGACGTGCACCGGTACAGCAAATCATGATGCCGCATCGTTCGAGTTCCTCTCGCAGTGACTGCAGGGCTGCGAACAGATCTTCGCCCTCGAAATGTCGCCCTTCGATATGGGAAGTGGCTACAGAGACCTGCCATGGGGGCTGTCGAGTATAGAACAGGGCAGCATCAGAGAGCTCCCCAGTGGCGGAGCGAAGGCGAACGACTGTCTCCTGGGTGGTCACAGGTCCAGCCGCAGCCGCCTTCGGGCCTCGGGGTCGGACACGAGGTAGACCCTCTCTCGGGGAACGACGAGGTCGTTCCAATCACCCGCCTGGGCCCGTGACCGCTGGGACGACACGAACTCGGATACATCTCGAATCGAAACGACCGCCTCCCCCCCGAGTCCCCGCAGAGCCGTTCCCCGGAGTCCGAGTTGGAGTGCGCGGCGATTCAGCCCTGCACCTATCGGATCTCGGTCTGGATCCCACTGTATTCGCACTTCTGATCGCCTCATGCTCGATTTCCAAGCTTCTCGGCTCTCGTGAACCTCCGGCCAGAACGCTGTGCCTGTGGCATGTTGCAACAGCATGTCGAAGAACTCACGTCTCACACACACTGCAAGTGTCACTTCTTGGTTGGGTTTCGTGCCCCACCCCGATCGATACATCATCCATAGGAAGTTGGGCTTGATCCAACTCATACGGTCAAAGCTGAATCCATTCCCACCGAATCGACCCTGGTCTACCGCGGACTTGGCGATCGAGGCGCGGTAGGCCTGGTAGACGGTCACGGTGTCGGCATCGTACTGGGCGAGGATGTGTCGGCCCTCCGTAGGCCAACCTGCTGAGATCTTCAGGTAGTTTCCGGTTTGCCATCTCGAGGTCATCTTCATCCTTCGATAGTCAGAGTCTACAAGACTACGGAAGCCCTGGCCTGACGTGAGGCCGTCGGGGAACCCTGACCCTGCGACGCGTGAGCCCTGCGACGCGTGAGCCCTGACCCGGGGTCGTCGCTCATGCGAAGTTATGCGACAGCGGAGTGGTCCAACCTGGGCCTCTTTGGAACTTGGGGTGAGCCCTGACCCGGGGTCGACGCTCACCGGGGTGGGGTGAGCCCTGCGACGCGTGAGCCCTGACCCGGGGTCGTCGCTCACCGGGGTGGGGTGAGCCCTGACCCGGGGTCGTCGCTCATGTGGGACAGCGGAAACCCTGGCCGGGGAACTCTGACCCGGGTGAGCCTGGCCTGGGGTCGTCGCTCAGGTCCAATCTGGGCCTCTCTGGAACTTGGAACACTGTTCCAGGATGATGTGAAAACCATTTTGTTCCCGGCCGATACACAGGTTGTGACGTCAAATACCCGTAGCGCCCAACGACGAGCCGCCAACCGTGTGCGCTCTGCTCATCCAAACACCCGTGTTAGGGCTCGCCCTATCATTCCTGGCACCCGCTACAAGGTCACTCGAAGGTGTCTCAGCCGCCAGTTCCTGCTCGTCCCGTCGCCGGCGGTCAACGAAATCGTCGGCTATTGGCTTGCGGTCTGCCTCGAACGCCACGGTCTGGAGCTGCACTCGGCCTGCTTCATGTCCAACCACTATCACCTCGATGTCACCGATACTCATGGGAACCTGCCGGCGTTCAAGAACCACTTCAACGCGGTTTTGGCTCGCGCGCTCAATACTCTTCGAGAACGGTTTGACAAATTTTGGAGCGAGGACAGGCCCTGCGATGTCCGGATACTGACGGAGGAGGACATGCTTCCGTCGATGGCCTACACGCTGGCCAACCCCGTGGAGGCAGGGCTTGTGAAGTGGGCCTGGCGTTGGCCGGGGTTTACAACGGCAGGCATGCACTTCGGCGAAACAACGATATGCCGACGTCCCTCGGTGTTTTTCGACGGCGCCAACGACGAGTTGCCGGATGCGGTGACGCTGGTGGTGACTCGACCTCAGGTACTTTCAGAGTTGTCGGACGAGCAGCTGCACGCTGAGCTCGAGCGTGAGACCCGGACGCGAGAGGTGGCCAAGCATGACCAGCTTCGTCAGGCTGGAAAACGGTTTTTGGGCGAGGCTCGCGTGGGGAGGCAGCGGTGGACCGATACTCCGCAGACACGGGAGGCCAGGTTCACTCGGACACCCACGCGGAGATCCGCGAACAAGTGGGCCCGTATCGCGGCCGCGCAATTGGACCGGGCTTGGCAGGCCGCTTATGCGGCTGCCCGAGAGATGTTCTTGGTGGGAGGCCGTGAGGTCCTATTCCCGTTTGGCAGCTACTGGGTCTGCCGATTCGCGGGAGCACAGGCCGCACCGTCACCTTGAGATTGGGCAGGGTTTGTTGTTGGCGGTGGCTTTTGGTCTCCGCCTATGAGTGCTGGTTAGATACGGTTGAGCATGTCCTGGGGGTCGTGAGAACCGCCTGGTGAGTACAAACCGAGGCGTGGGGGGATGGATCTGCACCCCATTTCAAGGGTTAGTCCAGGTTCCAGTCCGCTTCATCGACCGTTTTTCGTGACGGGTTCATGAAGACCCCGGGACCGGTTTTCTGGTTTTCTTCTCCTCTCCTCCCCCCCCGAGTCCCCGCAGAGCCGTTCCGCGGAGTCCTGTTTTCTGTCACCGTGGAGGTTCCTCTCGGTCGGCGGGGATGACCATGACTGGACAGGGCGACTCACGGATCACCCGGTCGGCCGTGCTACCCAAAAAGAAGCGAGCCACACGCCCCCGCCCACTCGCCGCAAGCACGAGCAACTCCGCATCGATGCGCCTCGCCTCCTCGAGGATCACCCTCAGCGCCGTCCCTGGCCGAACGATCAAGTTCCGCCGCAGCTGGGGCGTGTAGCGCTCGACCAGCGCATCCAAGACCACCGTCGAGGCCTCCCTGGCACCCTCGTGGACCGCGTCTATGTCCACGCTCCCCAGGATCCCCGCACCCGTGGCGCCGTAGACTCGGGCAGCATCGTAACTCGGGGTGACGTGTAAAAGGTAGACTTGGCCGTCTGGGCCGACGATCGACGCGGCGAGCTCGAGGGCGCGGATACTCGCAGACGCCACGGCGACCGTGTTGCCTTCGGTATCGATCTCACAACCAGAATACAGCGTGGTGTCCGCACCATCGACGAAGTCGATCGGGACCAGGATTCGGGTGAACGCAGCGCGCATCGCAGGAAAGGTACCAGGGGAAGCCGTCCCGAGGGTCCGCAGCTGCGCAGAACCAGCGGGCGAGGCCCGCGCGAACTCGTTTCCCTGTCTCGTTCGGGCCGCGGTACTGTAGATTCGTCCGCGCGCTCCCCCGGCCAGGGATCGCGCTCACAACTGCTGCCTATCATGTCTACGCGCAATTCTTCCCGCCGCCGCCTGTCCCTCTCGACTTCGCTGTTCGCCCTCTCGAGCAGCCTGTGTCTGGTCGCCCTCGGGTGTGGCGACGATATGGACCTCCCGGTCGACGAACTGGGTGACGAGACCGACACGGGCAGCGCGGATGCGGACGACGACATCGGCAGCGAGACGGACTCGAGCGGCGAGACCGGGACGGAGTCGGAGTCGGAGTCGGAGTCCGAGTCGGGCAGCGACGAGTCGGAGTCGGAGACGGAGACGGAGACGGACACCGAGGAGTCGGACACCGAGGAGTCCCCGAACCAGTCGTGTATCAACGGCCAGTTTCTCAATGGCGACTCACCGGGTCCCGACTACGACGAATTCGACATCATCTTCGGCTCGCACTGCAACGGGACCAATCACCAGGATATCAACGACATCGAGCGGGTCGTGTTCCTGGGTGACTCGATCACCGTCGGCACCCCGCCCACCGAGGCCGGCGATGCCTATCGCTCCCGGGTCGCCGAGGAGCTTTCCCTGCTCTGGGGCCTCGACGCCCCGACCCTGCTCTGGCAGCAGTACGATCCTTTCAACGGCACGGCGATCATCAAAGAGGACGGCGACTTTGCGGTCTGCGCCAAGTGGGGCGCCCGCAACGACGACTTCCTGACCGGCGGGCAACAGCTCGAGGACTGCTTTCCGCCCCAGGACCGGCTCGCCCGGACCCTGGTCATCACGACCATGGGTGGGAACGACATCGCGGCGATGGCCAAGGACCAGATCGAGGGGGTCACCGAGGCGGCCCTGTGGGACGACGCCGAATCCATGCTCACGCATATGCGCTCGGGCATGGAGTGGCTCGTGGACCCCCAGCGCTTCCCCAACGGCGTGTTTGTGGTCTACGCCAACGTCTTTGAATACACGGACGCGACCGTCGACCTGCTCGCCTGCCCGGCCGCGGGGGCGGCGGGCTTCGACTCCAACCCGGAGGACCCGGAGCTGACCGTCGAGTACATCCGCTACATCAACAGCGAGTACATGCAGGTCGCCGAGGACACGCAGACCGACATGGTGTTCATGGCGGAGGGCTTTTGTGGTCACGGGTTCAGGGCCGACGACACCCAGAGCGCCTGCTACCGGGGCCCCGACCAAGACACCTGGTTCGACCTCAGCTGCATCCACCCGACCCCCGATGGCCACGAGGCCCTCGCCAACATGTTCCTCGACGTGATCCTCGAATAGCCTGATCGCGCTCGATTTCGATCTCTTCGAACTCGCCTATTCGGTCACGTATCCGGGGTCGAGCTCGAACTCGAATTCGACGACCACGGGCGGCCCATCGTAGGTCGGATAGGGAGCCCCGGCGGTCGCATCTCGCAGGCAGTCGGTGAGCGCCGTGGCCTCGATGTAGCTCTCGGGCATGGTCGCATTGATCCCGAAGGGCTTGGAGTCCTTGGGGTTGAGCTTGACCGCCATGGTGACGTCGCCGGCGAGCTGGGTGTCGCTCTTGGTCCGCTCCTTCTCGTTCAACACGCAGATGTCGAGGGCCCCGAACTGGTTGAAGAAGGCCTGCTGCACGGCGTACTCGTCAGGGCGCTCGCCACCGTAGGCGTCGAGGTCGAGGCTGAAGTCGGCGTTGGGGTCGAACTCGGCGACGTTGGCCGAGACCGCGTTCGCAGCGGCGACGCCACCGACCTTGACTGTTACTTTGCGCTGTTTGGCCTTGCCGACATCCGATGACTTGCAAGCGGGCAGGGCGAGGCTGGAGGCGAGGAGGAGGAGACTGACGGCGCGGAGAGGGTTGGACATGATCGGGGGGGCGGAAAGTCGGAACAGCGGGAGTCGGAACCGGACTCGAACAGGCCACCAGGTGGAGGGTCGGACTGTCCCTTGGGCCAGGATAGTCAGTATTGGCGTGGATACTCGCCTCGCCAGTCCAGGAGCGGGAACGACCGAGATTCTCTGCGTGAGTCACAGTCGCGCTCACGTCGCGGTGCCCGGTCTGAGATGATGACCCGGGGTCGTGGTGAGGTGACCCAGGGCCGCGGGGAGGTCGCGGAGAGGGTGACCCAGGGTCGCGCAGAGGCGACCCAGGGTCGCGGTCGCAGGCCCAGGAGATTGCGCTGGTCTTCGTCTACACTCCCACGCACCCGTGGACGCCCTC
>CAYVJQ010000158.1:9789-11095 GCA_964451725.1 uncultured Nannocystaceae bacterium
CCCAGGAGATTGCGCTGGTCTTCGTCTACACTCCCACGCACCCGTGGACGCCCTCGAGTCCCAGCTCCACGCGCCCGACAGCGTGAACGCGCAGTGCCCCGCCTGCCGTCTGCACGCGCTCGTGCCCATGGTGTTGCGGCCCCTCGAGGACGGACGCTGGGAGCTTCTCGAGGGCAGCGACTCGGAGCTCGCGGTCGGAGCTCCGGGGGTGGAGGTCGTGCAGATCGACGCCTGCCCGGTCTGCAATGGAGCGTGGTTCGACGCCGGTGAGCTCGACCTGCTCGCGGGGGAGAGCGCGAACATCGAGGGCCTGCTGGCGCCCGAGTCCGAGCTCAGCGAGCGCCGCTGTCCCCGGGGCTGCGGCGATCTCGACGAGCGCGCTCTGCCCGCGAAGATCCGCACCCCGGTCGACCACTGCGCGACCTGCCACGGGATTTGGCTCGATGGCCACGAGCGCCACAAGCTCGCCCGGTCGACCACTCACGAGGGCCGGCAAGAGCGGAGCAAGCGGCTCGCCAGGCGGGGCGTGATCTGGGCCGCCCAGCTCCTCACCCAGCTCCCCGTGGAGGTCGAGAACCCGGCCTCGGGCACACCCTGGGTGATCTATGCCCTGCTGGTCGTGTGTGCGACCTGCTTTGGGCTCGAGTTTGTCGGGATCATCGATCTGCACGACTGCACACCCGGGCTCGGAGGGATGCCCGTGGGCGACACCTGTATGGCGCCCGTCGCCGGCGCGCTCCGCTACCAGTGGGGAGAGCTCGGCGCCCAGGCTCTGTTCTCGGGCAGCTGGTACACCTTGGCGACCCATTGGCTGTTGCACGCCAGCGTCCCTCACCTGCTCGTCAACGCCTACTTCCTCTATATCTTTGGAGACAACATCGAGCACCTGTTCGGCCACGGCCGGTTCATGCTCATGTTCTTGGTTGCGGCTGTAGGTGGAGGTCTCGCCGAGGTCTTGCTGACCCAAAACACGCTCGCACCGATCGTCGGGGCCTCGGGGGGCATCGCCGGGGTCATGGCGGCGTACCTGTGGTGTTTCCCGCGCAACAAGCTGTTTCAGGTCGTGCTCTTTGTGCAGTTCAAGCTGCCGGCGTGGGTCTACCTGTTCGCCTGGGTCGGCTTCCAGGGCCTGATGGGATTGCTGGAGACCCGCGACGCGGGGGTGGCCTGGTTCTCGCACCTGTTCGGGTTTGCGATCGGTGCGGCCATGACACCCGTGTTTTTGGCTCATCGACGCCGCGAGGTCGCCCGGGCTGTGCACGTGCCGGCGACGGGCTACGGCGTCGCCCGACCTCCCGGGTGAGGC
>CAYVJQ010000158.1:11195-13771 GCA_964451725.1 uncultured Nannocystaceae bacterium
CCCTCCTGGGTCTGGAGGTCGGGGCGGTAGGTGTTGATCAACCGCGGCGACTCCTGCAGCCACATCTGCCAGGCCTTCATCGAGATATTGTCGAAGATGAATTGGCCGAACTCGCTCGGCAGGGGCTTGAAGGGGATCCCCGGGAGCTCCTGCTTGAGCTTGAGGCACTGGACCATCTTTTGCTGGCTCATGGCTGTCTCGCGCCCTCGGGCGCGCGGGGGACAGTCTTGGCGGCCCGGGCGATGAAATCAAGCCCGCCGGCTCACGGATGTCCTACCAGCGAAGGCGAATCACCAGCGTGCCCGTGTCGAGGTCGCGCTCTCCAGCCGTGACCTCGCCCTCGACCCCGGCCAGGGCGAGGACCGCCGTGAGCGCGCCAGCGATGCTGTCGCCGTAGATGGGACTCGAGATCAGGGCCTCAGGCGCCCCGCTGAGGACCAGAGAGCGCTGGCTCGGGCCGTCGACGATATAGCGCATGGATCCGGCTTCCCGGTACACGGCATGCCAGCCTCTGGGCACCTGCCGCAGAAACGATGCGGGCTCGAGCCCGAACACCATCTCGACTCCGACCACAAAGGGGCGCAGCAAGGTGGTGTGGAGCGAGCGCTGCATACAGCCGAAGGTCCGCTCGCGGTCGGCCCCCGGTCCCAGGTTGGCCTCGACGGCCTCGGCGAGGATCAAGTCGTACTCCAGGGGCAGCCACTGGGCCGGTCCAGCCTCACGGATCGCCCTCATTCGACCGCTTCCGAGGGTCTCGAACACGGCGCGCTGGACCTCCTCGGCTCGCTGGCCGTAGCGCGCCACGGCCAGCTCGGCCAGGACGGCGAGGCTGTTTTGTAGCAAAATCGCGCGAATCGAGGGGTCCACGGGCGGGCTCGAAGTGGGGACCGGCGACGCTCGGCCCCCGGAGCTCAGAGCTTACTCGCGACCTTCACGCAGAGCTTGGCGAACGACGTCGACGGCCGCCTCGACCTCAATCCGCTCTTGGCGACGATCGTCCCGGTAGCGGATCGTGACCTTGTTGTCGCTGGCTGTGTCTCCGTCGATGGTCAGGCAGTAAGGCGTGCCGATCTCATCGTGGCGGGCGTAGCGACGGCCGATCGCATGTTGCATATCGAGCTTGGCATTGATGCCCTCGGCAAAAAATGCATCGGCGATCTTGCGCGCAGTTTCGGGCATGCCGTCCTTGCGGACCAGGGGCAGGACGGCGACCTTGACCGGGGCCAGGCGTGGGTGCAGGCGCAATACCGTGCGCGCACCCTTGCCCTCGGCGTCGCCGGGATCCTCGGTGTAGGCGTCACAGAGCACGGCGAGCACACCCCGGGTCGCGCCGGCGGCGGGCTCGACCACGTGCGGGACGTAGCGCCAGCCCTTCTTGCCGGTCTCGGGGTTGGTCTTCTCTGGGTCCGTGTAGACCAGCTTTTTGCCCGAGCCGGCGGCGTGGGCGTTGAGGTCGTAGTCGGTGCGCGAGGCCACACCCTCGAGCTCGTCCCAGCCCCAGGGAAACTCGTAGTCGATGTCGTAGGTGCCGTCGGAGTAGTGGGCGAGCTCGCTGTGCTCGTGCTCGCGGAAGCGGAGCTTGTCGGCGCTCAGGCCGATGCTCCGCCACCACTTCATGCGTGCGTCTTTCCAATAGTCGAGCCACTCCCCGCCCGTGCCCGGCTCGCAAAACCACTCCATCTCCATCTGCTCGAACTCGCAAGATCGGAAGATGAAGTGCTCGGCCGTGACCTCGTTGCGGAACGACTTGCCCATCTGGGCGACGCCGAAGGGGACCTTGGCCGACATCGACTGCTGGATGTTGAGGAACTGGACGAACATGCCCTGGGCCGTCTCTGGGCGCAGGTACACGGCCGACTCGGCCAGCGCCTCGTCGACCGCGGCGCGGATCGCTTTGCTGTCCTCACCCTGCTCCACACCCGCGCGGACCGCTGCGATCACGGCTGCCATGGGGTCGACCGGGCCGAGGCTGGTCCGAAACATGCCATTGAAGTCGCGCTCTTCGGACAGGAAGGGGGAGCCACAGTTCGGGCACACGTAGCCACGGGCGCCGGCCTTGGCCCCGAGCAGCTGCTTGCCCTTGCGCACGACCTGCTCCTGTCCGTCCTCGTGGAGCTTGATCAGCCCGGCCTTGGCGCGACCCTTGTCGGACAGGGTCATGGGCGCGTCCTCACCCTCGGCCAGGCGCGGGGCCTTGTCGGCCCGGAAGCGCTCTTGGCAGACCTGGCAGTCGACCAGCGGGTCGGTGAAGTTGGCGAGGTGTCCGCTGCTGCGCCAGACCTCCGGGTGCATGATGATCGAGGCGTCGAGGCCATAGACGTCCTCGCGGCTGTGGACCATCGTCGTCCACCACTCGTTCATCAGGTTGCGCTTGAGCTCGATGCCCATCGGGCCGTAGTCGTAGGCGCTGCGCAGGCCCCCGTAGATCTCCGAGCTCTGGAACACAAAGCCCCGTCGCTTGCACAGGGACACGATCTTCTGCATCAGTTCGGGCTCGGAGCTCGCCATCGGGCGGGGTTTTTAGCACAGCCGCGAGGCCCCCGGCAGCGTCGAGGGCGATCGCAAACACACCCTCG
>CAYVJQ010000159.1:0-5256 GCA_964451725.1 uncultured Nannocystaceae bacterium
GACACGCAGGGCGCCGAGGACACGCTGACCTGCGAGGAACCCATTCCTGGGGTGGAGGCCCGCTGGGAGGTCTCTCTCACCGACTTCCCAGGCATCATCGACAACCTGCCGGAGCAGGGGTCGCCCGTCGATCTCACGCTCGACTGTACCCTCGACTCCCTGACTCTCGAAGGGGATCCGACTCAGCTACTACAGCTCGAGCTGATCTGTCCCATCGATGGGCAGCCGGACGCGACGGCGACGATCATCGCCGAGGGTGCCGCCCCCTCCGGCGTCGCAGCCGGAGACATCCTCGAATTCTCGTTTTTTTTGCATTCCGAGTTCGTGCCCCACATCTCGCGTTTTGTAGTCCGCGACAACGCAGGTCCGATCTTCGTGGCCTACGACGGTGCATGGGACCACTCCTTTGGTGAGATCGAAGCCACGATCGAGCACAATTGCCCAGACTACCCCTCCCGAACCTGGGGGGCTGCCGGATTCATCCACATGACGACGGACGATGACTCGCTCGACCTCGGGGTGGGCGAGTCCGGCCAAATCACGAGCGGAGACCGAAGCTGGACGGCCTTCGCCAACGCGGCCTCGGTGGTCTGTTGTGAGGGCGACGAGGTCGGCTACTACGTCCTGCGTGAATAGTAGGTCGCTCTCAGGCTCTCAGTTCGATCGAACATCGAGGTCGGGACGCAACTCCCGCATTTGCTCGGCGAGCGACGACTGATTGTGGAATCGGACGATTCTCAATGTCCGTACACGGGCGATCTCCTCGAGCCCGTCAATGCCAAAGTAGTTGTTCGAGATCTCGAGGTAGGTGAGAGACGACATTCGTCGCAACGTCGAGAGATCGCCGTCGCGCAACTTGGCATTGCCGACATCGAGGTAGCGAAGGTAGGGCAGACTTTCAAAGTCCCGGAGCACCTCGAGTCCCTGCCCATCGAGGGAGAACCCCGCGAGGATGAGGTATTGGAGCCTCGGGAGACCGCTGAGGTGTCGGAGCCCGGCGTGGGTGTACCGGCCCTGCGAGCTCAAGTTCAAATAGCCGAGCTGCTCGAGCCCACCGATGCCCTCCAGGGCGTCATCAGTCACGAACAGCTGGCCCACGTCCAGGTGGTGAAGGTGCTCGAGGTGCTCGAGGTGTTCCACGTGACTGGCCGTCAAGACGCCGCGCTTGACCTCGAAGCGGGTCCGGAGGCGCAGCACCTTCAGATCGCGCGCGGTCTTCAGGTGCGCCATGTCGGAGATGCCCTCGAAGGTACAGGCCAGGTACTGGATCTCGGGCGGGACGTCGACATCGCAGGGCCACTGGAGCAACACCCCGTTCGTGTTGCTCCACGCGATCAGCTCGTCGCTGGGGGAGCTGTAGGGCGTCGTCCTGACGATGTCGGCGACGAGGACGGCGTTGGCGTCGACCTCCAAGGGATCGAAGGGTACGGAGAGGGTCCGTCCGCAGTAGGTCTCGAAGGGGGCCTCGTCGGACTCGCGGCAGGAGGTGTGCAGATACTCGACCTCCGGATGCGAGATGATCGTCCTTGTCGCGCGAGGGTGCTCGGCTTCGGCCAGGGGGGCACCGAGCACCGTCAGGGGTGTGGGCGGCGGGCCATGCGTGACACACGAGGCGAGGGCGAACAGCCCAGACGTGAACACGAGAGTACGCAGAGACATGAGACCCATCAGGCTCAACCCTTGGCGGCGCCCCAGGTCTTCCCAGACCCACCCTCGACCAGCAGGGGCACGTCCAGTTTGGCCGCCTGCTCCATCGCCGGTTTGACCAGGGCGACGAGCTCGTCGACCTTGTCGATCTTGCACTCGAAGATCAGCTCGTCGTGCACGGTGAGCAGCATGCGGGCCCAGTCTCTGTCGGCCAAGAGGGCCTCGACCTCGACCATGGCGATCTTCAGGATGTCGGCGGCGCTGCCCTGAATGGGGGTGTTTCGGGCGATGCGCTCGCCGTAGGCCCGCCCTGCCCCGCCCCTTCGGCGCAGCTCCAAGATCCTCCGGCGGCGACCAAAGATGGTCTCGGCGTAGCCGGTCGCCTTGGCCATCTCGATGAGGGTCTCCATGTAGGCGGCGACCCCGGGGATCTTCTTGAAGTAGGCCTTGATGTATTTACCCGCCCGCCCCTGGGTGATGCCGAGACCCCGGGCCAGGCCGAAGGCGCCCTGACCGTAGATGACCCCGAAGTTGACGGCTTTGGCGACCCGGCGCTGCTCGCTGGTGACGTCCTCCTCGGCGATCTCGAACACCTCGGCCGCGGTCCGGCGGTGGACGTCGGCCCCCTCCAAGAACGCCTTGGTGAGGTTTGGATCTTTAGACAGGTGGGCGAGCACGCGCAGCTCGATCTGCGAGTAGTCGAGGGTCACGAGGTGCATGCCCTCGGGGGCCACGAAGGCCTCGCGGATGCGCCGCCCCTGCTCGGTGCGGATCGGGATGTTCTGGAGGTTGGGCTCGCTGCTCGAGAGCCTGCCCGTGGCCGCGACGGCCTGGTGGAAGTGGGTGTGGACCCGGCCCGTGTTTGGGTTGATGAGGGTGGGCAGCGTGTCCAGGTAGGTGTTCTTGAGCTTGGCGAGGCTGCGGTAGTCGAGGATGTGCTTGACGATCGGATCGAGGAGCGCGAGCTCCTCGAGGGTCTGGGCGTCGGTGCTGTAGCCGGTCTTGGTCTTTTTCTTGGCCGGGAGGCCCCGCTCTTCGAACAACAGCTTGCCCAGCTGTTTGGGTGAGTTTGGATCGACCGCGTAGCCGGCCTCGGCCTCGAGCGCCGCACGGATGGTGCCGATCTGCGCACCGAGGGCCTCGGCTTGGGTGTTGAGTTCGGCCTCGTCGACCTTGATGCCCCGGCGCTCGATGTGGGAGAGGGCCATGGCCAGGGGCATCTCGATGCCCCTGAACAGCTTGTCCGTGTCCTCGCCCGCCGCCTTGATACAGGCGTCGAGGTGCAGGCCCAAGATCGCGATCAAGCCGGCCCGCTCCCCGGCCCAGGGCGCCGCGAGGGCGACGTCGACCTGGTCGAAGCCGACCTGTTTCTTGCCCTTGCCGACGATCGACTCGCGAGCTCCGGCGACGTGTTTGCCGATGTCTTTGGCGAGGCCCTCGAGGCTGTGGTCGCTGCGGGCCGGGTCGAGGGTGTAGGAGGCGAGCATGGTGTCGGCGACGACCCCCGCGGGGCAGACCCCGACGGCGTCGCTGAGCGTGACCACGGCCTGGCGCTTGAGGGCGTGGGTGTATTTGGGCAGGGCCGGATCGGTCAGGGCGGGGCCCAGGTGGCTGAACAGGTCGGCCACAGCCCACTGTTTTGTGACCCCGTCGCTGAGGCTGCGGTGGCCCATGGGCAGGTACACGGGCGGCTCAGCCAGCGCTGCGGTGATCCCAGACTTGCCGCCTGACTCAACCAGCGCGGGGATGGCCAGGGCGACACCGATAGGATCGGCGCGCATGGGGTCCGAGCCCGAGAGCTGAATCTCGAAGCCGAGCGCGCCGGCCTGGCGGGCCCGCGCCAAGAACCCGACCAAGGCCTCACCCTGATCGGCCTCGATGACCACCGTGGTCGAGCCGTCGACGCTCAGGGTGTCGAGTTTGGTCATCGTCTCGACCAGAGTCTGGGGCGCGATCCGCCGGCCCCCTCCCCCGCTGCTGCGCACGGCCCCAGCGAGCGTGGCCTTGAAGCCCAGGGGCTCGAAAAAGGCCTCCATGACGGCGCGGTCCGGGCCCTTGTCGAGGACCTCTTCCAGCGGACGAGGCAGGTCGAAGTCGGTCTTCAGGGCGACCAACTTGCGGCTCATGCGAGCGTCGTCGGCGAAGGTCTCGAGGTTCTCGCGGCGCTTCTTTTGTTTGATCTGAGCGGTGTTGGCGAGGATGCTCTCGAGGTCGCCGAAGGTCTCCAGCAGGCCGGTCGCGGTCTTGGGGCCGATGCCCTTGACCCCCGGGATGTTGTCGCTGCTGTCGCCGGCGAGCGCGAGCAGATCGCCGAGCTTGTCGGGGCCGACCCCGAACTTGTCGACCACCTCTACGGGCCCGACCCGCCGGTTTTTCATGGTGTCCCACAGCCTCACGGTGCCGGCGTGGTCCCCGTCGGCGCCGGCGACCAGCTGCATGAGGTCCTTGTCGCTGGACACGATGACGACCTCGAGCTCGGCCTCGACCCCGGCCTGGACGTAGCGGGCGATGAGGTCGTCGGCCTCGAAGCGCGAGTCCTCGAGCCAGGGGATGTTCAGCGCGCTGGTGGCCTCCCGGACCAGAGGGATCTGCGGGCGCAGGTCGTCGGGTGCGGGCGGCCGGTGGGCCTTGTAGTCGGGATAGATGGCCTTGCGCCAGTCTTTGCTGCCGCTGGTGTCGAACAGGGCCAAGAGGTACTGGGGCCCGAACTCCTTGCGTACGGCCTGGACCATGCGCACGTAGCCGTGGACCGCGTTGACGGGGCGACCGTCCGGGGCCGTGAGCATGGGCAGGGCGTGGTAGGCCCGGTACATGAAGTTGTTGGCGTCGATGAGGAACAGGCTCCCCGCCCCGCCCCGCGGACGACCACTCATCGCTGCACCCCTCCGCGGGCGGCTTCGACTTGCGCCGGGGTCGAGACGGCGAGCGAGGGGCGGGTTCGAGCGATCATCGTGGCGGTTCTAGCCGAGTTCAGGAGACGGAACCACGCGCGCTGGAGGTCCGGGTCTCCAGCGACCGGCCAGGGCCATGTAGCGAAGACACATACATCGTTTCATCCGCTTTACTCGGTTTTTTCGCAACATCTCGCGGCCTCCGATACGAGTCGAGTCAGCCCCCGGACCCGACCATGCGCACCCGAAGCGAGCTGCACTCCCCCGTCGACCGGCGTCGATTTTTGAAGCTGCTCGGCGCCGCCACAGCGCCGCTCCTGAGCCTCGCTTGTCGGTCCAGGATCGAGGCTCAGCACGTCTCGGGGTCGGCTCTGGATGCCGACCCCGAGTACACCCAGTTCAACCTGCCCCGGGTCGACACGCTAGGCTCGACGCGCAGCGCCTCGAGTTCGACGCGTCCCGCCATGCTGATCCCTATCTCCGTCCAGCGTCCGCTCCCCGGCCGACGGGTGATCGCGGACGACCGGGAGGCCTGCTCGATCTCCCGGTCCCTCGCCATTCGGACGGGTCTGGCGCTCCACGATCAGGTCCGCGTGATCCGGCGCCCGGGCGAGTTTGCCCTCTATACCGTCGCCCAGATCAATGACGAGGATGACGAGGACACGGTCCGCGTGGGTCGCAAGGGGCGGGCCCGCCTGGGTCGCGCCGAGTGTTTCAG
>CAYVJQ010000159.1:5356-13468 GCA_964451725.1 uncultured Nannocystaceae bacterium
CCCGGGCTGGCTGCGATCGCCGACCGGGGATTCGGCTACGCGCTCAGCTACCACGGCATGGAGCGCGAGGGGGTGCTCCTGGGCGGCTCGGTGTCGACCGAGGTCAAGGAGCTGGTCCGCGATGCGATCCGGGAGACGGTCGGCGACCGGCGTCTGCGGGTGACGATCGCCGACGCCGGGCACAGCCACGGTGGTCACTCGGGCGAGAACTTCGTCAACTGGCTGACCGCGGGCGGCCAGGGAGGACTCCAGATCGAGCAGGGCCCCGACGCCCGTCGACGGCACTGGCGCGAGCTCTCGCAGGCCGTGGCCCAGACCTTCGAGCGCCTGGTCTGAGGCCTCAGCCTTCGCCCGGAGCGTCGTCCCCAGAGCCCCCGGCACCCTCGCCCCCGGCACCCTCGCCCTCGCCCTCGCCCTCGTCGACGGGGAGTTTGGGGAGCGACTCGGTCCGGAGCTGGGCGCGGACCAGGTTGGAGCTCGAACTGCTCGCCCGCAGCTCTCGCCCAGCCCGGGTCGTCGGTCCCGACCGGTCCCGGTCCCGGTCCCGGTCCCGGTCCCGGCCCCGAGCTTGGGCGTCCCGCTCCGCGCCACCATGGCGGCGCGCGTAGAGGAACAGGGTCTGGACCACGCTCGCCAGGGGGATCGCCAACAGGGCGCCGAGCAGGCCGCTGAGCTCGAAGCCCGCGAGCAGGGCGAAGAGCAGGAATACGGGGTGAATGTTGGCCGCGGTCCCGATGATCTTGGGGTTGAGGTAGTTGGCCTCGAGCAGGTGGATGGCGACCAGCCAGCCCAGCATCGCCGCCGACTTGCCGAACGCCAGGCCCTGCAGACCCAGGTCGCCCGAGACCAGCGCGACCCCCAAGATCGGGACCGTGGCGATGAGAATGCCGGCCACGGGGATGACGCTCAAGACCGCGGCTACCATCGCCAGCAACAGGGCGTAGTGGACCCCGAACACGAGCAGCCCGACATAGGCGAGGGCCCCGTTGATCACACAGATCAAGATCTGGCCACGAACGACCCCCGCCATCCCCTCTTCTACACCCTGGAGCAGCTCGTCGAAGTCTGCGCGCTGCTCTCGGGGAACGAGGGAGGTGAAGAAGCGCTGGACCCGATGCTGATCAATGAGCACGAAAGCAGCGACCAAAAACGCGATTGCGAAGTCCGTGACGAAGTTGGCTACGCCCGTCACCAGGCTGCGGACCGCGTCGGCGGCGACCTGGGTGAGCTCGTCTCCCTTGCTGGCGACGAGCTCACGGAGGATGTCTCCAAAGCTGTCGCTGCGTGGGGCGTCGGCCTCGATCACCCAGCCGCTGCCGTGCTCGCGGACCTCGAGGTGCGCGGCCTCGAGGTCGACCCGGTAGCTGCCGTCGGGCTGGGGCCGGACGAGGATCTCGCTGGTCGCGGTCTCCCCCTGCTCGGGCTCGGGCAACAGGCTCGGAAAAGTCTGCTCGAACCACGCGCTGGCCCTGGGGAGCCACTCCTCGTTGAAGGTCTGTACCGCCTCGGGGGTCGACTCGCGCAGGGTGCTGAGGTCGCTGACGACCCGGGGCAAGAGGCCGCCGAAGAAGCCCAGCATCGCCGCGAACAAGACGACGTAGACCAGGATCACGGCACCTGCGCGGCCCAGGCGTGGTGCTGTGCGGCGGACCAGAGGCTCGAGCAGATAGGCGATCAAAGCCCCGAACACGAAGGGCAGGACCACCCGGCGCAGAAACACCAAGAGCAGCACCGAGACCAGCGCGAACATCCACAGCCGCGAGAAGCGACGCAAGGTGGCGAGCAGCCCATCCTCGCTCCCAGGCTGCGAACCGACCTGGCTTCGATCCTGGGCAGGCGCTTCGGGCTTTCCCTCGCTCACGGACCGAGGATATCAGCCTTCGACGCCGACCGCCGTGGCCGAGTCCCAGGCCCCGCAGTTGGCGCAGCGGAAGGTGAAGCGATCCATGGCGGTCCCGCAGCGATCACAGAGCAGACTCGAGCTCGGACTGCGGCGCATGGCGGCCTCCCGGGCGAGCTCTCGCTGACCACGCGACAGACGCAGGCGGACGAGGGCGAGCTGGGCGGCGGGACTGCGCTCGGCGACCCGATCGAGGGCAGCGGCGGCCTGGTCGGGGTGCTGACGGGCGACCTTCTCGGCCAGAGCCACGACCAACTGGGGCTCCCGGGCGATCCGGAGGCTCGAGAGCATGCGCTCGATGAGGTCCTCCTGACGCCGGTTCTCGCTGGCCCAGGCCCAGGCTTCGGGGACGATCATTCGGGCTCCGGGGGGAGAGAGCTCCCAGGCCCGCTGCCACGACTCGAGAGCCTCGCTGGGATCGCCGAGCTCGGCCTCGACCCGGGCCCGGACCGTCCAGCAGTGGCCGCTGTCCGGGGTCAGGTCGACGGCCCGCTCGGCGAGCTTCCGGGCCTTCTTGTCGATGCCGTCTTCGAGCGCCTCGGCAGCCTGCCCCGCCACCGCGTGGCCCCGGCCCGCGCGAGCCTCCTGGGCCCTGCGCCCCTCGACCTGCTTCTCCAACCGCTCCCACGCAGCCGCGGCCCGCTCCCACGCAGCCGCACGCTCGAGCGCCTTGGCGAGACTCTCGAGCGTGGCCACCGAGCGCGGCGCCAAGCTGACCGCGCGGACCAGGGCGCCCACGGCCGCACGCTCGTTGCCCTCGGCGAGCAGGTCCCGGCCCAGGCCCACGAGCGCGGCGACGCGCTGCTCCGAGGGCAGGTTGGCCGAGGCCAACACGGTGCGGTGGACCGCCTTGGCCCGCTCGATACGACCCCGGCGTCGATCGAGGGCCGCGAGCGCCAGGAACACGGTCGGGTCGCTGGGCTCGGTCTCGCAGATCTGTTCGAGCTCCTGGGCGACGTTCTCTCGATCCCCCTCGGCGAGCTCGTAGAGCACCCGGTTGCGACGCGCGAGGTTCTCGGCGTTGGTCCGAGTCGGCACCACGTACCACCAGCCGACCCCAAAGCCGACGCCCAGACAGATCAGCGCGACGATCAAAAAGCTCACGGATCGCCGCTCCCGCCCTCACTCGAGTCCAGACCGGTCCGCTCTGGACTTCGCCCGGCGCCGCGTTTGGTTCGCCACATACCGGAGCCCGTGTCGACTGCAGAGAGGGCCCGCGGCGGATCCCCCTCTCGCTCGAGCAGGCGATCGCGGCGGAGCTTCTCGGTCATGACCTTCTTGGCCCGGGACTCGAGGTGAGCCTCCGCAGCGAGGATCTCGTCCTCCTCCTGTTGGCGCAGGGGCAAGGTCCGAAGCTCGAGGATCTCACGCTCGAGTTCACGCTGGCGTCGCTGGAGCACGGCCATCCCACGGATCCGAAACGGGGCCAGGATCCCCATGAGCAGGGTCAGGCTCACACACGCTCCCCAGCCCGCCATGATCACCGCGACGTTCATCTCGAGTCGCTTGCGAACCAAGGGATCGACGAAGTCGAAGCGTGGCACCAAGAGCACGACCTCCACCCAGGCGCGGTTTTCCTGGAGCACAAGCGTGAACCAGATCAACCCCAGGATGAAGAGGATCAGACTGACGCCGAGATATACCCTGCCGAGGACGGACACGGTGCTCGCGGACGCTACCACGCCCAGGCCGGGTCAGCACGGCGTGACGAGTGTGCAGTTCCCGTGACCCGAGCCCCCCCTCCGTTGTAGGCTCAGCCCCATGACCGCGCGCAATCGGGGAACCGCCCTGGCCTTCGCATTCACGTTTCTGTTCGGCTCGGGCTTCGTCGTGGGCTGCGCCACCGAGCAGGGGCAGAGCGACCTCGACAAGGCCCTCGACGACGCCCGCAAGGACGCCGGCAGCCGCCAGGCCGCCGAGTGCTACCCACAGAGCAAGGAGCCCTGCTACTCCCTCGCCGACGGCAAGCAGGGCCCCGCGGGCACCGCCAGCCGCGGTCGGTGCACCGAGGGTCTGCGGGCCTGCGACGGCGACGGGCGCTGGCAGACCTGTGAGGGCGCCGTGCTGCCTGTCGCCGAGATGTGCAACAAGATCGACGACGACTGCAACGGCAAGATCGACGACGGCTTCGAGCGTGACGGGACCAAGTGCTTCGCCGGCTCTGGGGCGTGCCGGAGCGAGGGCACCTACTCGTGCAGCGCAGACGGAACCCAGTCCGTGTGCAGCGCCAAGGCCAAGGCCCCCGCGGCCGAGGTCTGTGACGGTGTCGACAACGACTGCGACGGCAAGATCGACGACGGCGCCGTCGAGGGAACCGGCGACAGCTGCAAGACCGGCCAACCCGGGGCGTGCAGCGCAGGTGTGAGGCAGTGTGTCACCGGCTCCATCTCCTGCGTGCCCCGCCACATCCGCACCCTCGAGATCTGCAACAAGGTCGACGACGACTGCGACGGCAAGGTCGACGAGGACTGCATCACCGAGGAAGAAGCGCGCGAGGCCGGGATCATCAAGTAGCCCGATCCGCCCGCTCGAGCGCCGACATAGCCGGTCAACTCACGGGCCGAAGAACAGCCCCGAGCCGATATCGGCCGGGGCCTCGATCTAGTCTCCGCGCCATGGCCGAGTCCACGCAACGCTGTCTGGTGATCGGCATCGCGGGGGGAAGTGGTTCGGGGAAGAGCACCGTCGCCGACGCGGTGGTCTCGGCGCTGCCTCCCGCTCAGGTCGCTACCTTGCGCCACGACAGCTACTACCGCGACCGCCCCGACCTCAGCATCGGGCAGCGCAACCGCCTCAACTATGATCACCCCGAGGCCCTGGACACGGCCCTCTTGGTCGAGCACCTCCAGCACCTCAAGGCCGGCAACCCGGTCGAGGCCCCGGTCTACGACTTCAAGACCCACCGTCGCCTCGACCAGACCCGGCGCGTCGATCCGGCCCCGGTGATCATCGTGGAGGGCATCTTGGTGTTTGTCGACGAACACCTCCGCCGCGAGCTCGACATCAAGATCTTCGTCGACACCGAGCCGGACATCCGGGCGATCCGTCGGTTTCGACGCGACATGCGGCAGCGCGGACGCGACTTCGAGTCGGTGCGCAAGCAGTACTACGAAACGGTCCGCCCCATGCACCTCCAGTTTGTGGAACCGAGCAAGCGGACCGCGGACCTCATCATCCCCGAGGGTGGAGAGAACCGGGTCGCCATCGACGTGATCGTCGCGCGACTTCGGCTCGGCGTGCTCTGACCTCCCCTGCCGACCTTCCCTGCCGACCTTCCCTGCCGACCTTCCCCCCCCCGGCCCAGGCCCATACGGGGCGAGTCGGTCGGGTGCCCGCGGCAGCTCCGACCGACTCGCTCTCGAGGGTCAGCAGTGTACTCAGCCGAGCTCGGCGAGCGCGGCCTTGAGCCCGGCGTGATCCGAGTCTTCTTCGACACCACGCCGGAGCATGGCCTGAGCCTTGGGTTTCTCGTCTAGACCCATGTGGACCTGCGAGAGGCGCAGGTAGATGTCGCCGCGACGCAGCAGCCCCGACTTGTCGGCGTTTTGCAGCAGCATCGAACGATAGATCTTGAGCGCGTCCGTCCAGCGCTCGTTGTCTTGGTGCAGGGTGCCCAACGTCAGGAGGGTCTCGACGTTGGTCGTATCGAGGCGGTAGGCCTCCTCGAGGCGCTTTTGGACCTCGTCGAGGGAATCCAGCTCGAGCTCCACACGCGCGAGCCGAGTCAGGTAGTGGCCCCGGACCTTGCTGCGCTTGCCGTTGGTGACCTCGACCAGCCAGTTGTACATGCCGTAGGCCTCGCTGTAGTGGCCCGCGGAGAACAGAGTATCAGCGATCCGACAGTTGACCTCGACGTCCTCTTTGACCTCCTCGTAGATCCCCGAGAGCACACGCAGCGCCCCGTCGAGGTCGCCGAGCTTGGCGCTGAGGATGTCGACACGCTCGAGCTGAAGCTCCCGGCGTTTGTCCTCACCCTTGGCCCGGCCGATGGCCATCTCCAAGAGGTGGGCGACCTGGTCCCAGCGCTCCTCGCTGCGGCTGAGATCCAGGAGCTGGCGACCGGCCTCCAGGTTCGCCGGATCGAGCTGGGTCGCCTTCTCCAGGTGGCCTCGGCGGGCGCTCGAATCTTCGCTGAGTTTGGCCAACTTCAGCTGCAGGCGGGCACCCGTGGATCCCTGTGGATCTTGGGCGGCGGCCCGCTCGAGGGTCTCGCGCATCGAGCTCTCGTCACCGCGGGATTCGTGGACCGAGGCCAGCGAGAGGATCGCGGGCACGTAGCTCGGATCGACCTCGAGCAGCTCGGTGAGGATGGTCTGTGCCCGGTCGCTGTCGTCGAGACGCTCGGCCAGCAGGCGCGCGAGCTGCGAGGCCAGGTCGCGGTAGCCGTCCGTGTCCCCGGCGTCGCGGAGCCTGTCCATGCGGCCCTCGAGCAGCTCCGAGAGGTCGTGCCAGCGCTCTTCTTTGGTCAGCAGCCGCTCGAGCCAGATCCGGGTGCTGTCGTGCTCCGGGTGCTCGAGCATGACCCGCTGAAGCACCTCCACGGCGTCCATCGGGTCCTCGAGCTTCTCCTCGGCCAAACGCGCCATCTCCTCTTGGACGGCGATCGCCTCGTCGCCCTCGACCTGCTCGAGCTTGCGCTCCAACAGGTCGCGTGTGTCTTGCCAGCGCGCGAGCCGACGCAGCAAGACCTCGAGCTCACTCAGGGCCACCATGTCCCCAGGCCCGGCCCCGATCATGTCGTTGTAGACGGCGATCGCGTCGTCGAGACGATCGAGCTTGTCGACCAGCAGGTTCGCCAACCGGTACCGAAGCTCGCGCCTCTCGCTCTCGTCGTCGGTGATCATCACCCGACGGCCGAGGGCCTCGGCCAGCGCCTCGTGGTCGTTGGCCTGAGCCAAGAGCGCCAGCAGCCGGGTCCACCCGGCCTGGTCGGTCTCGTCGGCTTCGATGAGCTGGCGCAGATCTTCGATCGCGAGGACCGGCTGGGTGAGCAGCTGCTCGGCGACGCTCGCCGCCTCACGCCACAGCCCCGCAGCCTGAACCGGATCGGCCTGGGCCGAGGCGCTCCGGGTCAGGGCGACGTGCAGGGCATCCGCATCCCCACGCGCTCGCGCGGTCTCGACGAGGAGCGAGAGCCCCTCGCCATGGTCGGGCTGGTCCTCCAAGAGCGGGCTCAGGGCGGCCAGAGCCGCGGTCGGCTGGGCGAGCCGAGTCAGGAACAGGCGGGCCGTGGCGACACACAGGCCGGCGTTGGTCCGGCCGTCGACGGCCGCCGCGACCACGGCGGAGGCGAGCAGTTCGCCTGCACGTGAGCTGAGCGCCTCGTCCTCGGACAGCGCCAAGCTGCGCTCGAGGGCCTGCCCGGAGTCGGCGTCGAGGGCCAGGAGTGCCCCCCATGCCTCGAGGGCCTCGTCGGGCCCGCCCCCCCCCTGCTCGACCAGGGTCGCCAGCGACTGGAGGAGGGCCACCCGGTCGCCCTCCTCGGCGACCGAGAGCCGTACCCGGGTCACCTTGGCCAGGCCGGATGTGTCGCTGTTCGCTTGGTAGGCGCTCTCGAGCGCGTCGAGCAGGCCATCGGGCACTGCGCCGGCTGCCGCTTCGCCGGCGTCCGCGTCGACATGACGCTGGAGCACGACCTCGAGGCCGCGGACCGCAGTCTCGAGACCCGCCTCGATGTCGAGCGCGTCGCGCAGAGCCTCGACTGCCCCACCCCACTGGCCGTTGGCGATCCGGGCCTCGCCCAGACGCACCAGCATGGGGACTTGGGCGTCCGTGCCGGAGGCGTGGGTCGTGCCCTCTCGCAGCGCGCGTTCGACCAGCGCGCCGTCACCATGGCGGGCAGCCAGCTCTTCGATGCGCTCGCAGATCGAGAGGTCGGCCAGCTCCGCGTCCAAGATCGGGACCAACACGGCGAGGGCCTTGTCTGGCTCACCGAGAAAGTCCGAGGCCGCGTGTGCGGCCGCGAGGGCGATGGCCACACGGACCTCTGGATCCCGATCGGCGTCGTGGGCTCGGACCCCCAGCTCGGTGATCAACCCGTCGAGTCCATCGAGCTCCCCCGAGAGGCGCATGGCCGCGTTGAGCGGATCCGTGAGTGCGTCTGCGGGCGCTGCATCGATCAGCTTCATGGTCGCCTCGAGCGCTCCGGCTGCGTCACCGAGCTTCTCTTGGCGGACGTTCGCAAGCTCCTGGAGCGCCGCGGAGACCTCCTC
>CAYVJQ010000160.1:0-13140 GCA_964451725.1 uncultured Nannocystaceae bacterium
TTGATGGGCATTTGCATGAGGGGGCCTGGGGTCTGAGGGTCGGCCGGAGCGGCGACAAACCCAATATGGGTGTGCGGTGTCGTTCAGGCAACGCTGGGTTTCGTGCATGCGATGTGCAAAAATGCAGACTTGAAACTGGACTGGGACGACCTTCGCTATGTGCTGGCCATTGCCCGGGCCGGGACTTTGAGCCGGGCTGGGGAGAGCCTGCAGGTCACCCACACGACGGTGGGTCGCCGCCTTCGTGCACTCGAAGATCGCCTGGGTGTCCGCCTCTTCGATCGGACCCCAGACGGCTATGTCCCGACACCGGCGGGCCAGGACATCAGGGAGGTCGCCGAGGGGGTGGAGGGCGAGGTGTTGTCGCTGGAGGGGCGGGTGTTCGGGCGGGATACCCAGCTTCGGGGGCAGCTCAGGGTGGCGACCATGGACCTGTTCTTCCGGGCTTTCCATCCCGCCTTCTCGTCATTTATGGCGCGCTACCCAGCCGTGGAACTGACGGTCTTGTCGAGCAACGAAGAGGTCTCCCTGACTCGGCGAGAGGCCGAGGTCGCGCTGCGCATGACCAATACGCCACCGGAGTACCTCGTGGGTCGCAAACTCGGACGGGTGAAGTTTGCGGTCTACGCCAGCCGGGAGCTGGTCGAGCGTGTGGGGGAGGGCGCCGGCTACGGTGAGTACCCGTGGTTGCACTGGGATGAGCGCATGAACATGAGCTGGCTCGACCGGTGGCTGGACCAACACGCACCCAAGGCGAAGATCTCCATGCGTGTGAACTTTGGCGGCGTGCTCATGCGTGAAACTGTGGCCGCGGGGATCGGTGTCCACTTCTTGGCGTGCTTCGATGGCGACGCGGATCCCCGGATCCAGCGCATCGGACCGGTCGAGTCGAGCTTCGGTCGCGATCTTTGGTTGTTGACCCTGCCGGAGCTACGCAGCACCAACCGCATCCGGGCGTTCATGGATCACGTGGACGAGGCGCTCCGGGCGAGCGGATCTGCGCTCGCAGGGGTGCAGGGGGAGGCGTGAACATCGAGGCCTGGGTGTGCTTGGCCTGGGCACGGTTGAAGGGTCGCTGAGAGGACCTCCTGCGACCCCGGGTCCGGGTGTTCTGTGGAATACTCGGGCCATGCTGCGTGCGTTGATCTTGTCGACAGGCTTTGTCCTCGGTTCCCTGGCCGCGCTGGCGCCGAGCCCAGAGGTACCGATCTGTTGCAAGACCTGTCGAGCCGGGAAGGCCTGCGGGGATAGCTGCATCTCCCGGGCGAAGGACTGCGAGAAGCCTAGAGGCTGCGCCTGCGATGCGGAGCCGTTCGACCCCGACCCGCCCGATTCGCCCGACCTGCCCGATTCACCCGACCTGCCCGATTCACCCGATTCACCCGATTCACCCGACGATCCGACCTGCGACGGTTGAGTCGGGCACGGGGCTCACGCTCACAAACGACGAGACCCCGAAGCGCGCTCCGGGGTCTGAGATCGAGGCCCTGGGGCCGTCCGTGGGACGGGTGCCCCCAGTGTCGGTCAGATGCTGGGGATGTCCTCGCGGGCGGCCTCGTCGGCGTAGTACTCGCCCAGGTCGCTGCTTTTGACCCACTCTTCGATGGTCTTCTTCTGCGCGGCGGCATCGAGGCCGGTCTCCTCCAAGGACATCTCGAGGGCCATGCTGGTGATCTTGGTGCAGTAGTGGGTGCCGGGGTCGATGCCGGCCTCTTCGGTGATCTTCTTGCACTCCTTGAACGCGACCTCGTAGTCCTCGAGGGCGCCGGCGGCCTTCTTTTCGGGAGAGCAGCCGGTCGAGATCAGGGCGAGGGCGAGGGCGGCCGAGGGGACGAGAAAACGGAATGCACGCATGACGCGCTGTCTACCGCGTTCTCGCAAGGGGACGCAAGGGAGGCCCGAAAGGGGAGATACGAAATGGCGGCCCGAAATGGAGCGCTCGCATCCGGGCCGTCAACCCAGGGGCAGCCAGTGCAAGGGGTCGTCGGGGCCGTCGTTGCTGCGCAGGGTGTTGCGGGTCTGGGTGGCGATCGCGGTCCGGGCATCCTCGGAGAGGGAGGGCGGAATCCTGAGCTTGTGCGCGGCGCCCTCGAGCAGGACCCCGCCGGTCAGGACATCCCGTCGGACCCTGCGGACGTTGCGAAAGGCGAGCCGCTCGGTCCGGCCTCGGTGGTCGATGGTGATCATGGACGTATCCGTGACCATGACCGCCCGGCAGCTCAGCCACTCCCGCAGGACCAGTATGAGTGCCGGCGCGAGCGCAGGCACGAGCGGCTTCCACATCTCGGTGAGCGGTTGGTCCCACAGGTCCGGGGCAAAGGCGGTTGCGGTCGCCAGCAGGGCGACGCCAGCGACGAGCATCCAGATCACGGGGCGCCAGCTGATGCCGATCTTTTCATTCCACCAGATCACCGGTTCGCCGGTGCGCAGCTCCATGGCCAACTCGAGGGGGACCGTGCTCGGAGACTTGGGGGCGCCGGGGGCCAGGCGCCTGGCGGTGCTCTTCGGGGCCTTGGGACCCGCCACCTTGGCGCGCGCATTTGCGCCGGGCTCCCGGTCCTCGGGCGCGGCGACGAGCTGGAGGCGACCACCCTGGCGAGGCTCGGTCATGAGGTCTCCGAACCCGAGGAGCCCCGTTTGGGTGCCCTGGCCGGATCGAAGTCCGGATCGGAGCCCGGATCGAAGCCCGTGTCGAAGTGGTCCAGCTCGCCGGCGCGCGCACCCAGGCGGCGCAGCAGCTGGTCGCAGACCACCAGCGCGGCCATGGCCTCGACGATGGGCACCGCCCGCGGCAGGACGCAGGGATCGTGGCGACCTTTGCGGGGCACGAACTCGAGCTCGCGGCCGTCCCGGGTCACGGTAGTCTGGGATTTGAAGATCGTCGCCACGGGTTTGAAGGCGACGGCGAAGCGGATGGTCTCGCCATTGCTGATCCCGCCTTGGATGCCGCCGCTGTGGTTGCTGCGGGTGCGCACGCGGGGCGGCTCGCCCTCGGACCGAGCACCCTCGATGTAGAAGGGATCGTTGTGGGTCGAGCCGCGCATGCCGGCGGCTGCGAAGCCCTCGCCGAGTTCGAAACCGCGGCTTGCAGGGAGGCTCATCATCGCGTGGGCGAGCTCAGCGCTGAGCTTGTCGAACACGGGTTCGCCCAACCCTGGGGGGACGTTACGGATCACGCAGCGGAGCACACCGCCGAGGCTGTCGCCGGCTTTCCTGGCCTCGCGGATGGCCGCGGTCATGGCTGCGGCCGTGGGTGGGTGGGGGCAGCGGACGTCGTCGGTGTCGACCTGAGCCCGGTCGACGCGGGCCTCGTCGACGGCGCCCGGGGGGACGGCGCAATCGGCGATGCGCTCGACCCAAGCGACGACCTCGACCCCGTGGGCGCGCGCCAAGAGGTCCTCGGCCAAGGTCCCCGCCGCGACCCGGGCCACGGTCTCGCGCGCGGACGAGCGGCCCCCGCCCGCGACCGCGCGCAGGCCGAAGCGGGCGTCGTAGGTGTAGTCGGCGTGCGAGGGACGGTAGAGCGCGGCCAGGTCGTCGTAGTGGCCGCTGTTGTGATCTTTGTTGCGGACCAAGAGGGCGATCGGGGTACCCAGGGTCAGCCCCGACTCGGGGTCGACGCCCGAGAGCAGCTCGAAGCTGTCGGTCTCGCGGCGCTGGGTGGTGAGGGCGCTCTGGCCTGGGCGCCGACGGGCGAGCTGGGCCTCGATGCGGGCCCGGGGGAAGGGGTGCCCCGCCGGGCAGCCGTCGATGAGCGCGCCGAGACCCCCGCCGTGGGACTCGCCGAAGGTGGTCACGCGCAAGCGCTCGCCAAAGGAGTTGCCAGCCATCAGAGCCTCGTCGAGCAGCCAGGGTAGGTCCCGGGGCCCCCGCCCACAAGCCGTCCGCGCTGGGGCCTCCGGGTCGAATACGGTGGGTGGGATCCGGGCCTATTCCTGCAGGCAGCGAAAGCGCAGCCTTTTGTTTGCGGTCTGCTGTTCGCGCGGGTAGCCGGCCGGGTCGAGGGCGATCGCCCCCTCCTCGCCCCGCTCCAGAGTCCAGCGGCGGGCAGGGGTGAACTCGGGGTGCGCGTGGAGCAGAGCGCGGAGCTCGGGCGCGGTCGGGAGGCGCCAGTTGGAGGGGCGCTCGCTGTCCATCTCCTCACAGATCCGGCGGGCTCGGGTGTGGGTCTCGAGCGCCGCCGTTCCGGTGCAGGTGTCGGCCTCGGCGTCGTAGAGGCGCCCGTGGTCACAGGGCTTCCAGTGGCGCTCGGCCTCGCTCACGGCCGTGTCGTCGCTACAGGCGAGCAGGGAGAGCACCGCGAGCAGGGGGAGCGCCCGCAGGCCGTGGACCGGGGGCCGGCAGGTGGGTGCGCGGTGCTTGGGATCCAGGGCCATGGGCCCGTGGATGATACGCGGCCGGGAATCCAGGGTCGATGTGGGGCAGGCGGCTCGCACCTGCGGGGTCGCTTCGCTACCATGTCGCCCGCCTCCAGGGTCGCCCGCCTTCGGTCGCCCAGCTCCGAGCCGATCGAGTCACGCGCATGCCCTACAATCACACCGAGATCGAAGCGCGCTGGCGCGAGTGGTGGAAAGCCAACGACACCTTCCGCACCTCGAGCGACCGCACCAAGCCCAAGTACTACGTGCTCGACATGTTCCCCTATCCCTCGGGGTCGGGACTGCACGTCGGACACCCCAAGGGCTACGTGGCCACGGACATCGTCTGCCGCGCCCGCCGGATGATGGGCTTCAACGTCCTGCGGCCCATGGGTTGGGACTCCTTTGGTCTGCCGGCCGAGCGCCAGGCGGTGCGCGAGAACAAACATCCCCGGGAGATCACCACCCGCAACGTGGCGACCTTTCGCGGACAGCTCGACCAGCTCGGCCTCTCCTACGATTGGTCGCGCGAGATAGCGACCTCGGATCCGGCCTACTACAAGTGGACCCAGTGGATCTTTTTGCAGCTCTACAACAAGGGCCTGGCCTACAAGGCCAAGGTGCCCGTGAACTGGTGCCCGGCCCTGGGCACGGTGTTGGCCAACGAGGAGGTCGTCGACGGGCGCTACGTCGAGACCGGCGACCGGGTCGAGCAGCGGCTCATGAGCCAGTGGATGCTGCGGATCACCGATTATGCCGAGTCTCTGCTGGCGGGCCTCGACGACCTCGACTGGCCCGAGGGCATCAAGACCATGCAGCGGGAGTGGATCGGCCGCTCCGAGGGCGCCCGGATCCGGTTCAAGGTCGCTACTGACAAGGGAGCCGAGAGTCCGACCGACCCGGTCGAGTTCGAGGTCTTCACCACGCGCCCGGACACGCTCTTCGGCTGCACCTACGTGGTGCTCGCCCCCGCCCATCCCCTGGTCCCGCAGCTCACGGCCGCGGACCAGCGCGAGGCCGTGCAGACCTATATCGAGGCCGCCCGCCACAAGTCGGATCGGGAGCGCACCTCTCAGGCCGTCGACGCCCCCAAGACCGGCGTGTTCACGGGTGCCTACGCCCTCCATCCGATCACCGGCGACCGGATCCCGATCTGGATCGCCGACTACGTCCTGAGCCACTACAGCACCGGAGCCGTGTTTGCGTGCCCGGCCCACGACGAGCGCGACCACAGCTTCGCCCGGACCTTCGACCTGCCCATCGTGGAGGTCGTCGGGGGAGGCGAAGATGTGCAGGTGGCGGCCTACACCGGCGACGGGCCGCACCTCGACAGCGACTTTCTCGACGGTCTCGACATCGCCGCGGCCAAGCGGGCGATGATCGACTGGCTCGAGGTCCACGAGCTCGGTGCGGGCACGATCCAGTACCGGCTGCGGGACTGGCTGTTCAGCCGGCAGCGCTACTGGGGCGAGCCCTTCCCCATGATCGAGCTCGAAGACGGGACCACCCGGGCCCTGAGCGCGGCCGACCTGCCCGTGCTCCTGCCTCAGGTGGACGAGTACAAACCCACCCAAGATGGGCAGCCGCCCCTGGCCCGGGCCGAGCAGTGGGTGGCGACCACGGACCCGGAGACCGGGGCCCCGGCCAAGCGCGAGACCAACACCATGCCGCAGTGGGCGGGGTCGTGCTGGTACTACCTGCGCTTCGTCAGCCCGCAGCGCAGCGACGTGGCCTGGGACCGAGAGGAGGAGGCGTACTGGATGCCCGTCGACCTCTACGTGGGCGGGGCCGAGCACGCCGTGCTGCACCTGCTCTACGCCCGGTTTTGGCACCACGTCTTGCACGACCTGGGCCTGGTCTCGTGCCGCGAGCCGTTTCAGCGCCTGTTCAACCAAGGCATGGTCCACGCGACCAGCTTCCGCGAGCGCCAGTGGGTCGACGCCGAGGGCGAGGTCGTCGACGAGGCGCAAGTCGAGGTCGGCAGCGACGGCGAGAAGGCCACGCGGCGCAGCGACGGGCTCGAGCTTCAGGCGCGTCTGGGCCGCTACCACTACCCCGCCGAAGTCGAGGAGCGCGACGGGGTCTGGCGGGTCACAGACACGGGCGTGGCCTGCCTGGCCCAGCTCGAGAAGATGAGCAAGAGCCGCTACAACGTCGAGAATCCCGACGACGTGAGCCGGGAGCACGGCGCCGACGCCCTGCGCCTCTACGAGGTGTTCATGGGCCCGCTCGAGTCGGGGGTGGAGTGGAGCACGGCGGGGGTCGCCGGGACCTACCGCTTCCTGCGCAAGGTCTTCGACATCGTTCACGGTGGCGACATCAAAGTCGTGGACGAGGGGGTCGACGAGATCGACTTCGCGCTTCACGACGCCATCAAGACGGTGAGCGAGTCGATCCTCTCGCTGCGCTTCAACACGGCGATCAGCAAGATGATGATCTTCAGCAACGCGGTCCGCAAAACCAAGCGCATCGGTCGGGCCCAGCTCGACAGCTTCGTGCGTATCTTGTCTCCCTTCGCGCCCCACCTGGGCGAGGAGCTGTGGCGGGACCTCGGCCACGAGGACACGATCGCGTTTGCGCCCTGGCCCGAGCACGACGAGTCCAAGCTCGAGCGCGCGAGCGTGGTCTTGGTGGTCCAGGTCAACGGCAAGCTCAGGGCCAAGCTCTCGGTCGCCTCCGACATCAGCAAAGAGGCCGCGCTCGCGGCCGCCAAGGCCGACCCCAGCGTGCTCACCCACCTCGAGGGCAAGACCCTGGTCCGCGAGATCTACGTGCCGGGTCGACTGGTCAACCTCGTGGCCAAGTAGCCGTCGCCATGCCCGCGGACGCCCCCGACTACATCGCGCACTATCCCCAGCAGCTGCGCGATCAGGTCGAGGACATGCTGGAGAGCGGGCGCCTGGGGGAGGTGTTGGCGAAGCGCTACCCGGAGCGCCACGAGATCCAGAGCAACCAGGCCCTGTACACCTTTACGATGGCCCGCAAGCGCGCGCTCTTGCGCTCTTCCCCGCCCCTGAGCAAGGTCCGCTACTGCGACAAGATCTCGACCCTCAATCGGGCGCTGGGTCTTCACAGCTACGCGACCCGTGTGCAGGGGTCGAAGCTCAAGACCAAGCACGAGCTCCGGGTCGCCAGCGTGTTCAAGCAGGGACCGCTGGCCTTTGTGGAGATGTTGGTCATCCACGAGCTCGCCCACCTGCGCGAGCGCGAGCACAACAAGGCGTTCTATCGGCTGTGTGTGCACATGTTGCCCGACTACCACCAGATCGAGCTGGACATGCGCCTGTGGCTGACCTGGCGCGAGCGGACTCGGGCCTAGCACCCGTCCCAAAGCGGGCCCCGAAGTCCAGGCCAGAAATCCGGGCCGGAAGTCCGGGCCAAAAATCGAGGTAGACTGGGCGCATGGCTTGGCGGTGTGAGCGAATGTTGGTGGTGTTGCTGCCGCTGTGCCTCGACGCGTGTACGGCCCCGTACTGTGAGGTCTACAGCTGCGCTGAGGCGGGCGAGGGGGCGAGCGGGACGACGCAGGGTGAGACCGAGACGACGCAGGGTGAGACCGAGACCACGCAGGGTGAGACCGAGACCGAGACCGAGACGGAGACGGACGCGACCGAGACCGAGGCCGAGACGGACGCGACCGAGACGGACGCGACAGGGGAGACTTCGGACACGGCCAGCGCGGTCTGTGAGGGCTACGAGGTCGGTGTCGAGATCAGCCTCAGCGGCCCAGATGCACCGCCTTGCGAGGGCCAGTACGATGTCTCTGGCCGGGTCGAGTCCGTGGACGGGGGGACCGTGACGATCGATCCTTGCGGTTGCAACGAACCCGATTGTGAGATGTCCCTGCTGGTCTTGGAGGTGCAACAGCCCAGCGTCCAGGCCCTGCCCATGTTGGGTACGGGCAGCTGTGTCCGTTTTCATCTGACCACGGACGGGGACGGGGACGCCTGTCGCATCGTGCGTCTGGATATCGCGCTGCTCAACAACTCGCTGTTGTTGTATTCGACTGGGGCGATGGTCTGGTCGTCGACCTACGCTGGCCTGGGTATCGCGCTCGGGGACGAGCACGACGCCTGCGAGGACGACTGCTCGGTGTGGGCGCTGCGCGATCTGGAGGTCAACAGCCCCGACTCGAGTTTGAGCGTTCCCTATGGCGGGAACGGTGCGATGACCATCGGCAGCTCCGACTACGCGGTCGGTGCCTGGCCCTCGGGGACCCGCCAGGTCGTCGATCCTCTGTGTGAGCTCGACGCGCCGCTCTCGCTGGTGTCGTGGACGGTCCGGTTCGTGCCCTGAACGACCCGTCGGATTCCGAAGCTTTAGGGCACCGGATTCCGAAGCTTCAGGGCACCGGATGCTCGACTTCGATCCCCTCCTCCAAGTAGCGGAGCAGACCGAGGTAGAGCTGTTCGTTGGCCTCGAGAAAGAAGCCCAGGAGCTCCCGGTGCTCGGCCGTGTCGCGGTAGCCGAGGCCACGGGAGATCAGCAAGGTCCCCCCGTCGTCGGTGGGCTCGAAGGTGACCACGTTGAAGAGGCGGCCGGCGTCGTCGCGGATCGAGGCCGGCCAATAGGGGCTGGGCTCGGCCTGTAGGGTCAACATGCGCTCGGGGGCGAGGTTGAGGATGTACAGGCGATTGGTGCCCTCATCGCCGATCGTCGCGCCGGGGTCGTAGTGGGTCTCGATGAGGCCGCCGGGACGCAGGTCGACGGTAGCGTGGGGTGCCACCCACGCCTCCCAGCCTGCGGCGGTGGTGTAGGCCCGCCAGACCTCGTCTACAGGGGCGTCGATCCGGACCTCGTGGGTGAGCATGAGCTCGCCTGGGCCGGCCGACTCGACCCGGCCTTGAATGTCGGGGTGTCCACCAATGGAGGACCCGGCGAGGGGATCGGGGACGCAGCTCAGGGGCTGGGCCTCGCCCGCGGGCAGGCGTCCAAACTGGATCGATGAGGCGTGTCGCTGGTCGCGGTAGATCTGATGGACGGCGGCCACGAAGTCGTCATCTCGGGCCATGTAGATGTTGTCGACCCAGGCCTGGGGGTTGAGGTCGATGAGTGGAAACCAGGTGCTCTGAACCTGGACCATCACCCGATGCCCGGCTTCGAAGGTGTGCAGCACGTCTTGAAGCGGGACGCTGACCTCGGTGGGGCGCTTGGGGGTGAAGGGCTCGGGCTTGGCCGGGTCGTCGCGGAAGCGGCCGCGCACGACCTCGCTGCGGACCATCATCTGGTATCCGCCCATGTGCATGCCCGCCCGTAGACCGTCGTGGTCGGGGGCGTCGTCGGGGAACACGTCGATGAGCTTGACGATCCAGTCGGCGTCGCGCTGGTCGGTGGACACCCACAGGTCTGCGGTGATCGGCCCGGCCAAGGTCAGGGGCGCCGTCAGGGGCTCGGTCTGATACACGAGCACGTCGGGGCGCTGGGCGGCGAAGCGCTGGTCGTCGCTCATGTACTCGCGGGTCATGCCTTTGGCGACCGCCGTGGTGTAGGGGACGGGCTTGGCCGGATCGCTGACGAAGCGGTCTGCGCCCCGCCTGTCGCCCGGAGCCTGCGCGAGGAGCCGGCCCTCGGATCCGAACCACAGCGTGTCGGGGGTCGTGTCCTGCGGCGGCCAGTGGTCGAACTGTCGCCATTGATTGGCGCCGGTCTCGAACACGAAGGCCTCCGGGAGCGCGGCGCAGCCCTCGAACTCGTCGGCGCTGTGGTGCTCGAGCTCGGTCGCAAAAAAACGGCGCTCGACCTCGGCCTGAAACAGGGGCGAGGTCGGGCCGCCGAAGGACACGTCGCCCAGGGAGTCGCCGCGGCTTCGGGCCCAGCCTCCGTGGCGCCAGGGGCCCATGACCAGCCTGTTGTCGCCCTTGGGGTCGGCGCCCTCGAGGGTCTTGTAGATCTGCAGGGGGCCGTAGAGATCTTCGGCGTCGAACCACCCGCCCACGGTCATGACCGCCGGGCCGAGGGACTCGACCTCGGCGAGGTGAGGCAGGAGGTCGCGGCGCCGCCAAAACTCGTCGTAGTTGGGGTGGTCCATGACCGCATCCCAAAACGCGAGCGCGTGCTCAAAGTAGCGCTCGTTGGCGTTGCGGGCCGGACCGAGGCGCTGGAAGAAGGCGAAGCCGTCGGGGGTGCCATGCTCGAAGGGCGGCGCCCACTCCTGGGTGTGGCCCTCGCGGGCGACCCCGAAGCGCGAGATGAAGTTGAAGAGGTGGGGGATCAGGAACGCGCCGTTATGGTGGAAGTCGTCTCGCCACCAGTCGGCGATCGGCGCCTGCGGGGACACGGCGACCAGGGCCGGGTGGGCGTCGATGACCCCCGCGGCCGCGTAGAAGCCGGGGTAGCTGATCCCCCATTGGCCCACGCGCCCGTTGTGGCCGTCGATCTCCTCGAGCAGCCAGGCGATGGTGTCGTAGGTGTCGCTGCTCTCGTCGACGTCGGCGGGGCCGTGTTTGTCGTCCACGTGCGGCGTCATGTTGAGGTACTCGCCGTCGGACATGAAGCGCCCACGCACGTCTTGGTAGGCGAAGATGTAGCCGTCGCGCATCATGGCCGCCTGGGGCCCGAGCTTGTCGGGGTACTCGTCCTCGCCGTAGGGGCCGACCGAGTAGGGGGTGCGGAACAGCATCAGGGGCAGGTCGCCCCCGCCGGCGCGGGCGCGCAGGGCCTCGCGGGGGGTATAGACGACCGTGAACAAGGTCGTGCCGTCGCGCATGGGTACACGCAGCTCCCGCTTCTCGTAGTTCGCGGCGACCCACTCGGCGCCGATCTTTGGAGCTGGGGTGAGGGGCGAGAGCGCGGCCGTGGTCGTGCCTGCGTCGCCCGGGGCGAGCGTCCCATTTTTTGCCTCGCAGCCACCCGCGATGGGCAGGGTCAGCGCGGCGAGAGCGGCGAGACAGGAAGGGACGAAGTGCGAGGTCAAGTGCGAGGCGAACCGCATCGCCCGGATGCTATCAGGCGAGGCCGGATCGTGAGTGGCTCATGGGCTGTCCACGATCCGGCGGTGGGAGTCGGGTGGCGCCGACTCAGGGCGCGCTTATGCAGATGCCCAGGTTCTCCAGCATCGGGGGCGCCGCGCCCTCATCAAAGAAGGCCACGCAGGCCGTGTCGGGGAGGTCGCAGGGCATGTCGCAGTCGAGGTCACAGAAACTCGCGCAGCAGTTCGATGCCTCGCAGCTGGGGAGCGACTCTCCGGACAGACACATGTTGCCCCCGGCACAGTCGTTGATGAACCCGCAGCCGTCCCCTTCGGGGATATCCGAGGTCGTGAACACACAGTTGAAGTCCTCGCCGGTCCAGAAACAGGCTTCACCGTCCCCACAGTTTTGGGCCAGGGGGTCACAGGTCTCGATGCAATAGGCGATCGCATCGTTGCCTTGGAGGCAGGTATTGCCCTCGGGGCACTCGGGGTCCAGGGGTGTCCCCTCGCAAAATGCCGCGCAGGTGCCGAGGACCTCGTCGTCTTCTACAAAAATGTCCCAACACCCCGAGTTCGCGTCGCAGTCGTCGGTGGCATCGACCACTCCGCCGTAGATGCAGACCTCACCCGGGGCCTGATCTCCGAGCACCGGCACACACTTGGCGGCATCCCAGGTGCCGCCCTGTGATGCGTAGGGCACACACTTTTCCCCGTCGGGGCAGCCCTGCGTGAACACGTCGCACTCGTTGGGTCCCAGGGTATCGTTGTCGGGGACGAAGCCGCCGCCGCCGCCGAGGCCGGTGTCGTTCGGCTCGTCGCCCGGGTCGGTCTCGCCGTTGCAATCGTCGTCGTCGGTCTCAGTTTCGGTTTCGGTCTCGGTCTCAGTTTCGGTTTCAGCGGTCGTCTCGGTCTCGGCGGTCTCGGTCTCGGCGGTCTCGGTCGTCTCGGTCTCGAGGTTGGTCGACGTGTCCGTGGTCGGGCTGGTCTCGGCGGAGCTCGTGTCCAGGTCGTCGGTCGAGTCGTCCCCGCCGATCTCGTCGGTCCCGTCGACCTTGGCGGTGCAGCCGAGGCTCAGGCTCAGGGCGCCGACGAGAGAGAGCACAGCGAAAGATAGTCTGGATTGAGGCATGCCCTGAACGTTGCATGTCGCACCCGTGTGGGCAATGAAGGTGATCTCCTCTGGCGGCGACGGGAGTCGCGCTCACGGCCAGGGTTGGTCGAGTTCGTCGGCGTCACAGACCGAGCGCTCGACGCTACAGTCGCCCCAGAGCCCGGCCCGGGCGGCGCCGAGGCAGTCGCTACATTGCTCGGGCGTGCTCGCACACAGGCTGTCGCAGGCCCGGTCGGCGCAGGAGTAGAGCGAGCCCAACAGGCGGACGGTCTGGCTGTCCGTGTCTCCAAAGCAGTTCGACGCGCAGTCCGACTCGGGGTCGCCACAGTCGGCGATGCAGTCCTCGAGGTTGTAGCAGGTGCGCTGCTTGATGGCGCCAGGACTCACGCACCAGCAGGCGTGGATGAAGCTGTCGGTGGGTGTACAGGTGAAGTTGAGCAGCTCGCTGCCGCAGACCACGGCGCAGTTGTAGGTCACGAGTTCGCCCGACTCGAAGTTGCAGCTGTTGAGCGTGTCCTGGTCGCTGCAGGTCTCGTCGAGGACGTCGCAGGGGCCAGCGTCGCCGGTCTCAGCGGTGGCGTCGCTGCCGTCGGTGCCTGTCTCCGAGCTCGCCGTCTCTCCTCCGTCGGTGCCCTCGCCGGCGTCCGGGTCGCTCTGCAGCTCCTTGAAGAAGTCGCAGCCTGTGCTGACCAGGCCGATCGAGAGGGCTGCGGACAGCGGGAGGAGGGCGCGGCGACGGTGCACGGACTCAGATGGACACG
>CAYVJQ010000161.1:0-13119 GCA_964451725.1 uncultured Nannocystaceae bacterium
TCAGTGCTGCGAGGCCGCGGCGATCTGCTCGAACTGGGTCTGGGCGAGGCGGTAATCGTCGTTCTCGGGGTCCCGGGCCACCGCCTCGGCGAGCGCCGAGGCCGCCTTCGCCGGGTCGCCATTGCGATAGTAGAGACCACCCAGATAGGCCCAGTGATCCGCCGGGGTCCGCCAGTAGCCGACCCCGCGCTCGGCGTAGCGCAGGGCGAGCTCGAGCTCGTCGTTGCTGTCGGCGCGCTGGGCCAAGACCATGGCGTCGATGCCCGCGCGGGTGCTGAGATTGACCCACGGTCGCGCCACAGAGGCGAGCGCCGCGAACAGGCCCAGGGCCAGCCCGGCGCTCGCCAGTCGGGCCGGAATGAACCGCCGTGGCCCTGCATCCGGACCTGAATCAGAGGCTGTATTCGGTTTTGCGGCTCGGCTGTCCGAGGTCCGCAGGGACCAGCCCACCAGCGCACCCAAGATCGCCCCGCCAGCGTGGGCGAAGTTGGCGATGGGCATGACCTCGAGCAAGGTCATAGCGATGCACGCCAGGAACCACACACCCATGAGGTTGCGGCTGCGGTCGTCGATGCAGCCCCGCCAGCGCGGTGAGGTGCCGCTGCGGTCGGGGCGGCGAGCGAGCACCACCAACATGCCCACGAGGCCATAGACCACGCCCGAGAGCCCGACCGCGGGGCCGCTCATGCCGTACTCGAGCAGGGCGCCGCCGAGCCCGAAGGCGACCAGCAATCCCAAGGTTCGAAGGTGGCCCAGGCGGGCCTCGACCTGCGTACCCAGCAGCCAGATCCAATAGCAGTTGAAGCCGACGTGAAACAGGCCGCCGAGGAAGTCCTCACTCTGGAGTTGGGCGGCGTGGAGCAGGTTGGAGGTCAAGATCCGCCAGGGCTCGGCCCAAAACGCGCGCAGGTCGAGCTGGAGAGGCTCGACCATGTCCGGTGGGGCGAGGGCGAAGATCCCCAGCGCGATCACGCAGGTGCCTCCGACCGCCGGATAACGAGGCAGCTGCCTGAGCTCGGGGGCCTCCATCGGGGCTTACTTGCAGTTCGCTTCGACCCCGGTGATCGCGTCTTGGGCGAGCACACACTCGACCTCTTTGACGGTCCCACCCTTGACACACGATTCGATCAGGTCGTCGCGCTTGTCGACGGCGAGCTTCCTGATCCTCGCGTCCGGCTTGTCGCGCGAGCTCTTGAGCAACTCGACAAAGTGGTCCGCGAACTCCTCACACTGCGCTTCGGTCGGCTTCTTCGAGCATCCGGTGAGGGCGAGGGCCCCGCTGAGCAAGGTCGCGGTGAGGAGAGCGAGTTGGCGTGTCGAGCGCATAGTCGAAGTTCGGGTTGTTCAGGCTCCAGCCCGGACCTCGACGTTAACGCATGCACCGGTCGGGGCCAAGGTCGGCGCGCCCAGGGCAGGTCTGGACCCGCGGCGACCCGGCGGTTCGCCGGTTTCCCGCGGTCGGAGCCAGCGTGTTTCGTCCCTATCGAGGCTCAGCCCATGAACGGGTAGCGCCAGTCGGTGGGCGCGGCGAAGTTCTCTTTGATGGTCCGCGGCGAGACCCAGCGGATCAGGTTCCAGAGGCTGCCGGCCTTGTCGTTGGTGCCGCTGGCCCGGCCGCCGCCGAAGGGCTGTTGGCCGACGACGGCGCCGGTAGGCTTGTCGTTGATGTAGAAGTTTCCGGCGCAAAAGCGCAGGGCCTCGACGGCCTGGGCCACGGCGTAGCGGTCTTCGGCGAAGATCGCCCCGGTCAGGGCGTAGGGGGTGCCCTGGTCACAGTCGACCAGGGTCTGCTCGAAGTCGCCGTCCTCGTAGACGTGGAGGGTCAAGATCGGCCCGAACAGCTCCTCGGACATGGTCGGATAGTCGGGCGAATCGACGACGATCACCGTCGGCCGCACGAAGTAGCCGACGCTGTCGTCGCACTCGCCGCCGAGGACCTCGACCACACCCTGGCCGACCTTGGCCTTGGCCGCGGCGATCGCCCCAGAGTGCTTGGCGTAGGCGCGAGCGTCGATGACCGCGCCCAAGAAGTTCGAGAAATCGCGCGGGTCGCCCATGGGCATGGCCTCGATGCCCGCGACCAGGCGATCGCGCAGGGCCGACCACAGGCTCCTGGGGATGTAGGCCCGGGAGGCGGCGGAGCATTTTTGACCCTGGTACTCGAAGGCCCCGCGCAACAGGGCGGTGCTCAGGCGCTCCGGGTCGGCGCTCGGGTGGGCGAAGACGAAGTCCTTGCCCCCGGTCTCGCCGATCAGGCGCGGGTAGGCGACGTAACGATCGAGGTTCTGAGCGGCCTGCTTCCACAGGTGCTTGAAGGTCGCGGTCGAGCCCGTGAAGTGGACCGCGGCCAGGCGCGGGTCGTCCATGACCTGGGTGCCGACTTCGGCGGCCGGTCCGGGGACGAAGTTGATGACCCCGGGCGGCAGGCCGGCGGCCGCGAACAGCTCCATGATGTAGTGACTCGAGAGCAGGGCCGTGGGCGCGGGCTTCCAGATCACCGTGTTCCCGCACAGGGCGGGCGCGGCCGCCAAGTTGGCGGCGATCGAGGTGAAGTTGAAGGGCGAGACGGCGAATACGAAGCCGTCGAGGGGCCGGTACTCGACCCGGTTCCAGATCACCGAGCCGGGCGAGATCGGCTGCTCGGCGTACATGCGCTCGACAAAGCTGACGTTAAAACGGAAGAAATCGATGAGCTCGCAGGCCGCGTCGATCTCGGCCTGATGGCAGGTCTTGCTCTGGCCGAGCATGGTCGAGGCGTTGAAGCGATCCCGGAACTCGCCCTCGAGCAGGCGAGCCGCCCGCAAAAAGATCGCGGCCCGGTCCTCCCAGGGCAGGGCCGCCCAAGCCGGGCGAGCAGCCTCGGCCGCGTCGAGGGCCCTGGCGACCTCGGCCGGGCCGGCCTGGTGACACACACCCGTGCGGTGGGCGTGGGCGTGGGGCAAAACCATGTCCTGGGTCGTCCCGGTCGTGACCTGCTCACCGTTGATGACCAGCGGGACCTCGATCTCCATGCCCAGCTGGCGGTCGAGCTCGGCCTCGAGGCGGGCGCGCTCGGGGCTGCCGGGAGCGTAGCCGCGGACCGGCTCGTTGGCGGGGACGGGGATCGGTGCGGCGCCGAATGAGGACATGCGGCCCACTTACCACGCACGGGTATGCGGCTGTACGCGACGCTCGTGCGCTACACCACTGCCGCCGAGTGCAGGGCAGACAACCGGTCGGCGGGTCGAGCTTGGCGACGTCGGCGGGTCAGGCTTGGCGACGACGGCGACGCCAAAGCGGGAGCAACAGCGCCAGACCCAGCAACCCCGCCCCTTCGAGTCCAGACCCACCCGCGCCCACGGAGCAGCCCTTCTTGCTGGGCTCGGTCGGCTCGGGCTCGACCTTTTGGGGCTCCTGCTCGCCCTCGAACAGGGGCGGAGGATCCATGTCGATGGGCGCGTCACCATCGACCGGGCGGGGACCGGCGGGCTCGGGCGGGGCATCCAGATCTTGGCCCTCGAAGGCGAGGATGTCCTCGGCGGCCTGGGTTTCGGTGATCGAGATCGAGCGCGAGCAGAGGTTGTCGCGCAGCTCCCCGCTGTCGGAGCGGTTCGCGTAGATCAGCCACTCGCTGCCGGCAGCGCCGTAGTCACGCCCGCAGGCCGCGCTGTTGGTGGCCGTGTACAGCCGGATCTCGGGATCGAGGTTGCCCTTGTAGGTCTCGCTGACGGCAAAAGTGAAGATCTTCTGGGGCATGTCGTGCGAGGCGGGCAGGCCTCCAGACGCCTGCCCGGGCGCATCTTCGACCGAGACGACGGTGGCTTTGAAAACCACGTCGGCGCCGCGGGCCGAGTCGACGGCGCTGGTCGAGCGCATGCACGAACAGGCCTCGGCCGCACTCGGGGCCAACAACAGGGCCGCGGGAGTCAGGGCGAGGGCGAGGGCGGTCACAGCGAGGACTCGGCGCATGCCTGGACGCTATCGCCATCGAGAGCCCGGCGCCACGGGGAGCCGCGGGACCTTGAAGCCCCTTGAAGCCCCTCGGAGCCCGTGAGCTGGCCCCTGCTTGAATCCGGGCGGGCCTTGACCTACTAAGGCCCGAGTTGGGGTGCAGCGTGAGCCCACGCGACGCCCAGTTCGCGGCCCTCTTCGGGCTTCGCCCCCCTCCCTACAAACGAGTGATCTCCCATGCTTACCGTATCTGAAGTCAGCAAGGCCTACGGCGGCAAGAACCTCTTCGACACCGTCACCACGACCTTCGACCCGGGCAACCGCTACGGCCTCACTGGGGCCAACGGCGCCGGCAAGTCGACCTTCATGAAGATCCTGTCGGGTGACGTGGAGCCGGACTCGGGGACGGTCTCCACACCCAACAACACACGCATGAGTGTGCTGCACCAAGATCACTACCGCTTCGCCGACTCGAAGGTGCGCGACGTGGTGATCATGGGCAACCGCCGGCTGTGGAAGGCTCTCGAGGAGAAGCAGACCCTGCTCGACACGGTCGACTACGACGACATGAGCGAGGAGCAGGGCATGCGCCTGGGCGAGCTCGAGATGGTCATCGCCGAGGAGGAGGGCTACGACGCCGAGAACCGGGCCGAGGAGCTGTTGACCGGTCTGGGCATCACGCCCGACCAACACGAGGACACGCTCGAGATCCTCCAGGGTGGCCTGCGCCTGCGGGTGCTCGTGGCTCAGGCCCTGTTCGGTGACCCGGACATCCTGCTCCTCGATGAGCCCACCAACCACTTGGACCTCGAGTCCATCCGCTGGCTCGAGGAATTTCTGCTCCGCTACTCGGGCGTGCTGATCGTGATCAGCCACGATCGCCACTTTCTCAACCGGGTCTGCACCCACACGGCCGACGTCGACTACGAGAACATCATCCTGTACCCGGGCGGCTACGACCAGATGATGCGCCAAAAGGTCGCCTACCGGATCGCCGACGAGAAGCACAACGCGAGCAAGTCCAAGAAGATCGGCGACCTCCAGGACTTCATCCGCCGCTTCGGAGCCAACGCCAAGAAGGCCTCGCAGGCCAGCTCCCGCAAGCGTGAGGTCGAGAAGATCAAGCTGTCCCTGAGCGACCTCAAGCGCTCGAACATCCAGCGCCCCTTCATCCGCTTCGAGCTCGCCCGGCCCTCGGGCAAGCTCGTGCTCGAGGTCGATCGGCTGAGCAAGGGCTTCGAGGGCGAGACCGTGCTCTCGGACCTCAGCTTCACCCTCACCCGGGGGGAGCGGCTGGCCGTGGTCGGGGCCAACGGCGCGGGCAAGACGACCCTGCTCAAGTGCTTGGCCGGCGTCTATGAGCCGGACAAGGGCAAGTTCCGCCTCGGCCACGAGGTCAGCGTCGGCTACATGCCTCAGGATCACGAAGAGGCCCTGGGCGACAACCGGAGCCTGACCGCCTACGAGTGGCTGCACCAGTGGGACATCAAGGCCTCGGTCGAGGAGGTCCGGGGCCTGCTCGGGCGCATGTTGTTCCCCAGCGAGGACGCGGAAAAGTCGCTCTCGGCGCTCTCGGGTGGAGAGACCGTGCGCCTGTTGATGTCGAAGTTGACCTTGACCAAGGACAACCTCTTGCTCCTCGACGAGCCCACCAACCACTTGGACCTCGAGTCCATCCGCGCGCTCGAAGACTCGCTCGCCAAGTACGAAGGCACGATGATCTTCGTGGCCCACGACCAGTCTCTGCTCGAGGCCGTGGCGACCTGCGTGCTCGAGCTGACCCCGGGCGGCGGCTGGGACTTCTTCCCGGGCGGCTACGCCGACTTCCTGCGCAAGACCGGCAAGTCCTGATGTCCGCGCTGCCCGACTCGGGCTCGAAGACCACTTCGCTAGCGACCCTCGTGGGCGCGCTGCTGTGGCTCGCGGCGCCCGGCTGTCGGCCCGCGCAGGACCAGCGGAATCCAGCGAGCGAAGTCGAGACCATCGAGCTGCCCGAGCAGCTGCGCCCGGCCCGGGATGCCGTCGATCTGTGTCCCGAGCGGGCGGCCTGCGCCGCGGCGGTCGCCGGTTGGGTGGCGCGCTGCGACGTGCCTGCGGGCGATTCGGGTGAAGTCGGGGAGGCCTGTTACGTCGCCGGATTCATGACTCGTATCGTGGCAGGACCAGCCTACCAGGGCGATCCGGAGGCCCTGACCACCGAGACCCTGCGCCTGCACGACCGGGCCTGCGAGCGCGAGCACGCCGACGGCTGCGCCTGGTCGGCCTCGCTGCGCCTGTTTCGAGACGAGTCGGACCACGAGCGAGCGCGGGCGCTCGCGGACGCGCGCAAGGGTTGCCTCGCGGGCAGCGGGGCGGCCTGTGTCATGCAGGCCCGGGCCCTGATCCGCGAGCCCGAGACCCGGGCCCAGGGCGAGGCCAGCTTGGTCGTCCTGTGTGAGGACCGCGAGCTGGCCCAGGCCTGCGGCGACCTGGCCTATCAGTACCTCTCAGGCGACGCCCTGCGCGAATCGGTCAACGACGCCCTGAGCTTTGCCCAGCGTGGCTGTGGACTCGGCGGGGGCTCGTCCTGCGCCGTGCTGGCCGACATCATCTACTCCTTCGAGTCGCTCGCCGATTTGGGTCCAGAGGCCCTCGACGCGGCCGGCATGGCCTGTGAGCGCGGCTTCGAGACCGCCTGCGCGACCGCGGGTGTGCTCTACGACCGCTACCGCGGGGCCGTCGAGGGGTGGGACGACGCGCGCCTCGTCGACGTCCTCGATCGCGGCTGCTCCGAGCTCGAGGGCCCGGCCGCCTGTGTGCTGTTCGGGATCCTCCACGAGGCGGGCATCGGCGAGACCCTGCCCGTCGACTTCCAGCGCGCCTCGGAGCTCCACCGGTGGGCCTGCGAACACGGCGACGACGAGGGCTGTCTGCGCTTGGGGGTCGTCCTCAGCAACAGCGAAGACCAGCAGCAGGCCGAGTTCGGCCGACGCATGGTCGTCGAGCTGTGCGGCGAGGGCTACCCGCCGGCCTGCGACCTGCTCCCGCCCGAGCTGCGCGGCGACGGACACTGAGCGCCGACGAACGGTTCCCGAGTCGGCGCCCTGGGCCCCGTCGACGCTCAGCCACCGACGCTGATCTTGCGGACCCGAGCCTCGGCGCGCTTGGGCATGTGCAGGCGCAACTCACCGTGCTCGAGCTTGGCCTCGATACCCCCGACCTCGATGTCACGATCGAGGGTGAAGCTGCGCCGGTACTCGAGCGAGTCTGTGCTCGCTCGCAGGGAGAGCACGCCGGCTTCGACCTGGACATCGAGGGTGTCGGGCGCAACCCCGGGGAGATCGGCGACAAGAATGAAAGCCTCGGGGCCCTCGAGAATGTCGATGAGTGGGTGGACGACGGCCTTGGGCGCGGAGACCTCGGGCGTGGGGGCGGTGGGAGTCTGTGTGGTCATGGCGATATCTCGTGTCGGTCGATCTGAATCTGATGAGTCTGATGAATCTGAATCAGGGGGTCTGAATCAGGGGTTGGCTGGATTCAAGCGGCGTTGATGGCCACTCGCCGAGGCTCGGCGGCCGCGAGCTTGGGGGCCGTGATGGTCAGCACCCCATCGCGCAGCCGGGCCTCCACGCGGGCCGAATCAATGCGCCCTCGGAGCTGGATTCGGCGCTCGAAGTCGTAGCTGCGCCGCTCGCTGAGCCGGGCCTCATAGCCCTCGGGGATGGTCAGGGAGCGGGTCGCCCCGAGGGTCAACCAGTCGTCGCCGACCTCGAGAGACAGGGCCTCGGGGGCCAATCCTGGCAAGTAGGCGCGAAGCTCGAAGGCCTCACCCTTGTCCTCGACCTGGAACTGAGCGGTGTTGGGGACACCTTGGGCGAGCTTGGTGGAGGCTCGGCGACCGGCGCGTTTTTGGGGGCTCAACATGGCGTCGAAGAGCAGATCCATGGCGCGGAAGGGATCGACGAGGGCGGCGGCGGGGTGGAGGCGATGCGTGCTCAACATGGTGGTCTTCCTGGAGCTCTGCCGTGCACCTCCGCGGGCGCTCGCTCGAGCGGTCCTCAGGGGTGATCGTGGAGCTGGGTTGGGTGTCTGGCCGATGCCGCGGGAGTTCGCGGCGAGCGGCTCGGACACAAACCTGGACACGCCTCGGCGACCGTCAACCCCGAGCGCCCATGTTCGGATTGCCCGGGAGGCGGGATGCCTCACAGCCTGGGCAGGGAGAAACGAGGCCCCGAGATGTCAGACCCGTGGGTGCTCGGGGCGCGAACGTGGATCGGGGACACACACCGCGTCGGTCAGATCCGCGTGCGCCTCGGCCCCCGGCCACACTGCGCTGCGTACGATCTGGACGCCCGCGCCGACCCGGGCGCCCGCGCCGACCTGACTGTGCGGCCCGATGACCGCGAACGCACCGATCCGGGCGCCGGGCCCGATGAACACGGGATCCACGATCCGGGCGCTGGGGTCCACGACCGCGTGGGGGTCGACCCCGACCACGGGGCGCTGCGCCCAGGGCAGGTCGACCCGGCCATCGAGGACGTTTCTGATGCCCGCGAGGTAGCGCTCCGGGGTCGAGTGCTCCCACCAGTAACCCGGGTGAAGGTGCACACCCACCCGCTGCTCGGAATCACGAAACAGCTCCCTGTACGCCGTCCGCACGATGCACTGCTCGCCGCTGGGGGGCACCCGGTCGAGGAAGCGGGGCTGCATGATGTGGATGCCCGTAAACATGGTCTTGGGCCCGGGCGTGGCCCCGGGGCGAGTCTCACCCAGGAAGGTCGCCAGCACGCCCGGATCGTCGGCGTCGGGGGCCAGGCTGCCCCCCCAGACGCCCTCTGCGTCGTCACGCATGACCATGGTCGCCTCTCGCCCGGCCCCGCGGTGCGCCGCCAGGGCCGGGCCGAGATCGAGGTCGACCAAGATCTTGCCGTTGGCGACGATGATCGGGCTGTCGTGACCGTCGTCGAGGAGCGCCCTCGCCTGGCGCAGACCGCCGCCTGTACCGAGGATCGAGCCGGCCTCGTTGGAGTAGGCGATATCGACCTCGAGGCCCGAGCCGTCGCCCAGGTCCTGAACGATCTGGTCACCCAGGTGGTGGAGGTTGACGACGATCTCGCGCACGCCCTGGGCCCGTAGCCAGAGCACGGACCAGCGGACCAGCGAGGCCCCACAGATCGGCAGCATGGGCTTGGGCCGAACCCGAGTCAGCGGCCCCAGGCGGGTGCCGAAGCCGGCGGCGAGGATCATGGCACGGGGCGGACGGGGCGAGGTCGATGACATGAGCGGATGAGCAAGAACAAAGGATTGGATGAAAGAAGCTCAGAAATTCCAGACCAAGCTCTCGAGCATGGCCAGGGTCAACATCAAGGTCGCGCTCACCAGCGCGATCGTCAGGACACCGCGGACGATCATCTCGCGTCGAGAGCGAGCGACCACCAGCGCGTGGTCGGCCCGCAGCTCCTCGAGATCGACGAGTGGATCCTCGGCCGCCCCTGGGCGCAGACCGAGGGCGGCGTAGGTCTCTCGGGTGAGCCGCCGCTGGTTGAGGCCGATCAAGAGCGCGGCGACGATGATGAACAGGGCGCCACCGCCGAGCAAAAACCAGCGCACACCCACGGCCCAGCGGGCCTTGAAAGCCTCGAGTTCGGCGTCCTGACGCTCACGTGTGCTCAGGGCTTGAGGGGGGCCGTAGACCATGGACCCGAGGTTGGCGATCAAAAACGCCCGGGCTCGAGCGAGGGCCTCGTCGCTCAGGGGCTCTGCCCCCCGAACACCCAACCGCGCCTCGACGTGGTCGAGGTAGGCGCGCTCACGTTCGAGCTCGAGCTCCTCACCTGGGACCCCGAGCTCGGCGGCCCCCGGCTCGGCAGCGGCGAGTTCGGTGAGCACCGCCCGATGGCGGGCGATGAGGTCGCGCAGGGCCTCTCGCGGGCCCGCGTCGCTGAGCTGAACCCGGGCGATCGCCGAGGCCTCCTCGGGTCGGAGCACGCTTTGGTAGGCCTCGAACTGGATGAAGCTCCCGGGCTCGGAAGCCCCGGCCCGGAGTCCCCTGGGGACCACCCAATCGCGCTCCTGGGGCACGCGCAGGGGCGGGGTCAGGGTGTCCAGCCAGGCCCCCTGGGGCCCATGGATGTCGACGTAGACCGGACGCCGGGTGCTGATCGCCTCGACGTCGAGGTGGATCGTATCCCCGGGCTCGGCGATGTCGACGTCGGCGTGAACCCGAACCGTGCCGGCGTGACTGACGAAGCGGAGCCTCCGCTTCGGGCCCGTGAAGCGATCGAGTTCGGGCTTTGGTGTGCCTGGCTCGGTGCCCGGCGTGTCTGGCCCGGTGTCCGGCTTGGTACCTGGCTCGGTGCCCTGCTCCCCCGGCTCGGTACTCGGCTCACCCGGCCCGTCCGGGACGCCCGCTTCGTCTGCGCGCAGCCGGACCTCGAAGCGGACCACGTCCGAGTTCAGCTCGCCGCCGACGCTGACCAGGCCCAGGGCGTCGAGGGGACCCTCGAACAACAGGGGTGGGTGTTCCGGGTCGCCGACCTGGCCCGCAAACTCCCCGCTGACCAGGCGGATCTGGATCTCGGCGGGCACGTGCTCGGGCTCCCAGACGGCGCCCTCGAGATCGGTGACCCGCACAAATACGCGGTTGCGAAACCCTGCCAAGAGCCGGCCTTCGGGGCGCAGATCGATGCGCAGGAGCTCGGGCTGCTCGTCCGTGTCGTCGGCCCACTGGAGCATGTGCTTGGCGACCACGGGCCGACCCGCGGCCTGTGTGGGGTCCCGCCGGGCGACGATGGAGATCGGGATGTGCTCGTCGAAGGCCTCGATGGGAGCGGGGGCCCCGCTCGCCCGCCCGCCCTCGTCACGCACCGCGGGGGCGCCGGTTTGGGGGGCGAAGTGGAGAGTCAGAGCGCCCTCGCCGACGGCGGCCTCCACGGGCACGCGGAGCGTACGCTGGCTCAGGCCCTCGCCCACCGCTTCGAGCTCACCGAGCGGAAAGTGGGCTCCCGAGGCGTCGGTGAGCTCGGCGTGGACCGTGGCCACGTCGACCAGCGGCCGGGCGTCGTGGCCCAGGAGCTGGGTGCGCAGGCCGAGCTCACCGCCCGGCCGCCAGGTCGCTTCGACCTGGACGTTCACCGAGTGCTCGACCCGCCGGCTCGAGCTCCACAGGCTCAGCAAAATCGCGACCGCGAGGCCCAGCGGGCCGAGCACCATCATGGCGATATGGAGTTTGGGGGTCCGATCGCCCGCGATGACGTGCGCACCCGAGACGCCCGATGCGCCTACCCAGTCGTCAGACCTGTCGTCAGGCTTGTCGGGCCGCGGTTTTGCACTTCCTTCGTCGCGCTCGTCGGGGGTCATGAGGCGCTCGGGGGACAGGACTCGGGGGTGAAGAGTTCCGGCTCACACGCGCCGGTTCGGAGCTCGCGCGCCGCTCGGCTGCGCGCTCACGCGGTCCGCGTGGCGGCCGCTGCGGCATTGTCGTATCCTCCGCGGCCAAATGAAAGTCAGCGTCATCGGTACTGGATACGTGGGACTCGTCGCGGCCGCCGCGTTCGCAGATCACGGCAATGATGTGGTCTGCGCGGACATCGACGAGGCCAAGATCGCGGGCCTCCACGATGGCGTGATCCCGATCTACGAGCCCGGGCTGGAGCCCTTGGTCAAGCGCAACGTCGAGGCTGGACGGCTCAAGTTCACCACCGACAACGCCGAGGCCGCCCGCCATGGTGAGGTCGTGTTCCTGGCCGTGGGCACCCCCACCGGGGGCACGGACGGGGCCCCCAAGCTCGACTACCTGTTTCAGGCCGCCCGCGACATCGCTCCGCACCTGCACGACTACACGGTCGTGGTCAACAAGAGCACCGTACCCGTGGGTACGGCCGAGCGGGTCAAGCGGATCATCGGCGACATCAACATCGAGGCCGACTTCGAGGTCGCCTCGAACCCCGAGTTCCTCAAGGAGGGGGTCGCGGTCCAGGACTTCATGCACCCGGATCGGGTCATCATCGGGACCACCGACACCCGCGCCCGCGACATCTTGCAGCGCCTCTACCAGCCGTTTTTCCGGACCAGCGAGCGCCTGATCTTCATGACCCCGCGCTCGGCCGAGCTGACCAAGTACGCGGCCAACGCCTACTTGGCCACGCGGATCTCGTTTGTGAACGACGTCGCCAACCTCTGCGACGCGGTCGGAGCCGACGTCGAAGAGGTCCGCCGGGGCATGGGCTCGGACGCCCGCATCGGCAACAAATTCTTGTTCCCGGGTGTGGGCTACGGCGGCTCTTGCTTCCCCAAAGACACCCGCGCCCTGATCCGTACGGCCCGGGAGCACGGCATGTCCATGTCGATCGTGGCCTCGGCCGACCGCATCAACGAGAGCCAAAAGTTGGTCTTGGTCCGCAAGGTCCGCTCGTTCTTCGGGGGTGATGTCAGCGGCAAGACCCTGGCGATCTGGGGTCTGGCCTTCAAACCCAACACCGACGACATCCGCGAGGCCCCGGCCTTGAGCATCGTGCGGTCACTGGCCAGCGACGGCGCCAAGCTCCGGATCTGCGATCCGGAGGCGGGACCCAACTTCATGGCTGCCCTGGGCGACAGCGTGCAAAACTTCGGGATCGAGTTTTGCGAGGATCCCTACGCTGCGGCCGAGGGGGCCGACGCGCTGGTGCTGACCACCGAGTGGCGGCAGTATCGGAGCCCGGACTTCAGCCGGCTGGCGGAGATCATGGCCGGGAAGGCGCTGTTCGATGGGCGCAATCAGTGGGACCGGGGGCATGTCGAGGGGCTGGGGTTCAGCTACTCCGGCATCGGCCGGTAGGAACGGCAAGCAATACCGTCCGTCCTGGGGCAAAAACCGGAAGCAATACCCGGTCCCAGCAATACCCGGTCCCAGCAATACCCGGTCCCGGGGTTCTTCCTGGGGCAACAACCAGTCTCTCCCTAATTTGTCTGGAGGCCGGCTCGACGAACAAAAAATGGCGAGTTTTGGTCTCCCAACGCCGTGATTCAAGCTCGTCCGTCGACTTTCACGACCTCCAAAATACGCTCAGTCACCTTCAACCAGCACCCGTGGGCGGAGACCAAAAGCCACCGCCCAGAACAGACCCGCTCAATGTTAGGGAGCCGGTGCGGCCTGAGCACCCGCAAATCGGCATACCCAGTAGCTACCGAACGGGAACAGGACCTCTCGAGCTCCCGTCAAGAACCGCT
>CAYVJQ010000162.1:0-13045 GCA_964451725.1 uncultured Nannocystaceae bacterium
AGCTAGCTAGCTCCCGCCCTCGAGCCGATCGAGAAAGTCTCGCGGATTGGCCTTGTCTGGGATGCCGACCCAGCTGTCGTCGAACTCGAGTCCGGCCGTCACCGCGTGGCCCCGGGCCGAGTCGTAGTCGCCCAGGCGGACCTCGAGGGTCGCCGTATAAAAATAGCGCAGGCCCCTGCGGAAGGGATCGGGCTCGGCCTCGATGTCGAGCAGCAGGGCCTCCCGCGTGACCTGGACCATCTCCAGCGTGTCGGCGTTGGCGATGATCGCCAGCTCCTCCATGGCGTCCACGATCTCGAGGGCGGCGGGCTCGTCGAGCTCCTCCTCGCCCCGGGTCAAGATTCGAATCTGAGTGTTCAACACGCTCGCGGCGGCCCCTTGAGAGCGCTCCCCCAAGGCCGCGCCGGCGAGCCCGAACATGGCCCCGGCGTGGGCGGGCACCCCCTCGAGCACCCGTTTGTAGTGGGTGCGCGCGTCTGGCCAGCGCTCGGCCGCGCGCGCGATCTCGCCGCGCATGAACACACACTGCCCGCCCTGGCCCACGTCGCCCAGCGCCGTGTAGCGCTCGCCCGCGTCCTTCGCCAGCACGTCGGCCTCGTCGTAGTCGCCCTGCTCGTAGGCGACCGCGGCGAGCATGTAGGTCACCGCCGGATCATCGAAGCCGCCGTCGAGCGCCTGGAGCAGGAAGGGGCGCGCGGCCGAGCCCGAATAGGTCTGAAGCTGCACGCTCGCCCACATATAGGCGAGGTCCGGGGTCAGGTGTTCCTCGGCGGCCAAGGTCGCCAGGTCGCTGTTCATGACCGCGGCCGCCCGCCTCTCGACCTCTTCGTTGGCCGGGCACGAGACGGCGAAGCCCGCCACCCGGACCCGGGCGATCTGGGCCTGAGTGCGCAGGGTGGGCAGGGTCTTGCCAGCCGCGACTGCGTCGTCGAGGTTGGTGAGCAGGGCCTCGACCGAGAGGTCGCCAGCCTCGATCCGGGTGTCTGGACCGTAGTCGATCTCGCGCTGGAGCCCGTCTTGATTCAGGTCTTCAGGCAGGCGCCAGGCCACGCCGCGAATACATTTGCTGAAGTACAGGGCCGCGAGGTTGCCCCGGGCCACGGCGACCCAGTGCCGGCCGCCGCCGCGGTTTGCCACCGCCAAGGTCGCGTCGGCGGCCCGCGGTGCACCCTCGCGCAGCTGCTCTCCGGCCCGCTCCAAGATCGCGAAGGTCGCCTCGTCGACGTGGGCCTCGGCGAGCTCGAGCAGAGGGCTGAGGTCCTGCCATTCGGTCCAGCTGCCCATGGGCACGGCCTTGGCCGCGTCGCGCTTGCCCAGCTGGATGCAGCCCACGCTCGGGACCAGGGCGGCGCAGGTCAGCCCACCCAAGAGCGACGCGACGACCAGCGAGCGCAGCCGCGACGACAGCCCGTGGCGAGGCCGCCCGCCAGACCCGCCAGATCCACCAAACCCGGACAGGGCTCTCACGAGAGCCGCCCCCGCCAGGCCTGCGCGCGCTCGCGGACCCCAAGGTCGCGCGCGCTGTGGGCGAGCGCGAGCAGGCGCTCGGGGCCGAGCAGGGCCAGGCCCTCGACCTCGAGGCGCGCACCCACGACCTGGGCCAGGGCCCCCTCGCCCCTCGCCCAGCGAGCGAGCTGGTCGGGGTCGAGCTCGTAGAGGGTCGCGGGGATCGCCAGCCAGCGCGCGCCGACCTCGTTGAGGAGCCGCGACTCGTGGCCCATCCACACCGGCAGGAGCATGGCCAGGACCTCGGGCTCGAGCTTCGCCGCGCTCTCGGGTGTCGGCCGGCTGAGCTCGTCTTGGGTGACCGACAAGATCGTCGCCAGACCCTCGAGCAGAGCCTCTGCCTCGAGGCCGAGCTGCTCGATGGCCGCGCGCAGGCGCTGGCCCGGAGAGCGCTCGTCCTCCGACGGGCTGCCCTCGACGGTCGCATCGACATCCGTGCCTGTGTCTGAATCCGCGTCCGAGCCTGAATCTGAGCCGACCCCGAAATCCGAGCCCGCCCCGGAATCTGAGCCCGTGCCTGAATCCGAGCCCATGCCCGAGCCCGAGCCCGCCTGACCACGGGCGAGCTGGTGATCGACGAGCTCGCGCAGCCAGTCCCAGGTCCCCCGTGTCGGACCGACCCGCGCACCCTCGCGCTCACCGTAGACTGCGTAGCCCAGGGTCTCGAGAGTGCGCATGCGGGCCGAGAGCAGGCCCTCCGCCTCGCCCAGACCCAGCCAGCGCCACGACAACATCCGGCCGAGCCCGAGGGCCTCGGGGGCCCGACCGCTGCGGCTGGCGTCCTCGGCCCTCGACTCACACACGTTGTGCGCCTCCCCGAACAGCGTGGGCTTTCGGACCAGGGCCACGCGTGCGTAGCGGTCCGGACCCCGGGCGTGGGAGAGCACCAGGGTGTAGCCGCGAGTTTCGCTCCAGCGCGCCACGGGGAGAGTTGTACGCCGATTCGCCCGAGCTTGTAAGCCGGTCTCGACCGCCCGCGTTCCCCGACCGCCGGCGCCGTAGCACCCGACGCCGGGGACCTCACCATGGACAAACCCAAGGCTCCCTGCCACCAGTCGCCCAACTTCGACCGCCGCGCCGCCCTGATCCGCATGCTCCAGGTCGGAGTCGGGGTCGCCGGGGCCGCGATCTTGACCAGCGGCTCGGTCGAGGGCGAGGCCGAGGCCAAGCGTATGCCTCCGCCGATCAGCCCCCAGCGGGCGCTGGTCTCCCTCGAGGTCGAGGGCCCCGGCGGCGGCGCGTTCCCGACCTTCCTCTCGGGCCGGCAGCCCTGGCTCGCCGGCGTCGAGGGCCAGCGCTACGCCCTGCGGATCCAAAACCACAGCAACCAGCGTGTGGAGGTGGTCGTGACCGTCGACGGGCGCGACGTGATCTCGGGCCGGCTGGGCGACTACGTCAAGCAGCGCGGCTACGTCCTCGATCCCTTCGCCAGCTTGCGCATCGCGGGCTACCGCCAGTCCCTCGACAAGGTCGCCGCGTTTCGCTTCGCGGACCTCGAGGACAGTTACAGCGCGCGCCTGGGCACGCCCGAGAACACGGGCGTCATCGGGCTGGCGGCCTTCGCCGAGCGCGGCCCCCTGGTCCGGCGCCGGAACCCGCTCGCGCCCGTGGAGGGCGAGCCGTTCCCGGGTGAGCGCGCAGACGAGTCGCGCACGCCCAACTCGCTCGTCCACGGCAGCGACAAAACCCGCGGGGCCAGGTCGCGGAAGAAGGCTCCCAGCCCGACCAGTCCGACCGCCAGCCCGACCGTGGGTGGTGCCCGCGGGGAGAGCTGGGCCGCGCCCGAGCGCACTCCACAGCTCGGCACCGAGTACGGGGAGAGCACCTTCGCCCCGGTCGAGGAGGTCCGCTTCACCCGCAAACATCGCAAGAAGCCCGACCAGCTCCTGGTCCTGCGCTACGACTCCATGGCCGGGCTCCGCGCCCGGGGGATCGTCGCGCGTGAGCCCGAGCCCTGGCGCGAGCCTCGGCCGATCTCCCGACCCCGGCCCGAGCCCCGCCGCGACTTCGCCCCGCCGCCGCCGCCAAAAGATTGGTGGCGCTGAGCCCCGACAGCCGACTGTCAGCGACCCGAGAGCCGACCGTCAGCGACCCGCAGTCACCCGCGCGACCCCGTCGCGGACCTCGGCCTCGACCGCGTCGTCCCAACCGTTGACCACGGTCGAGATCTGGCCCTGGACATCGAGCACGAAGATCGTCGGGAAGGTCGCGACGGAGAGCTTGGCGGCGAGCGCCCCGGCCGGATCCCAGCCAGGGCGCAGGCCCTCGGGCAGGCTCAACAGCGCGCTGTCGTCGGGCTCGGCGGCGACCACGATCACCTCGAGCTCGGGGTAGGTCGAGGCGAGCTCCGCGAACACGGCGTGGGCCTCCTCCCAGCCGAGCTCCCAGCTCGCCGAGATCTCGAGCACCACCGGGCGACCACGGAGGCTCTCGAGCGTGAGCGACTCCCCCCCGACCAGGGGCACGGTGACGTCGAGGACCTCCCCCGCCCCACGGTTGGCCGGCAGCTCGGGGAACAGGGGCGGCTGCTCCGAGTCGCCCCCTGGATCCGCGCTCACGTCGTCCACCGGGGTCTGGGTCTGGGTCTGGGGGCAGCCGCTGGCGGCCCCCAGCAAGACGGCGAGCACCGGCAGCCCGCCCACACCCGAAACTCCGCGACCCGAGACTCCGCGACTCGAGGGCCTGTTCACAGGCCCTCGTGGACCGCGTCGACCATGGCCTTGGCGTGGGCGGGATCGGTGAACCGGGAGATCCCGTGGCCGAGGTTGAAGATGTGGGCCTTGGCCCCGGCCCCGGCCTGCAGCGTGTCGGCCACCCGGGAGCGGATCAGCGCTCGGGGCCCCAGCAACAGGCCCGGATCGAGGTTGCCCTGGACCACCCGATCACGGCCGACGACCTCGATACCCTGGTCGAGACCGATGCTCCAGTCGATGCCGAGCACATCGGCGGGGATGCTCGCCGTGTGGGCGAGCAAGTTGGCGTTGCCGCGGGCGAACAAGATCACCGGGACGGGCGGCCTGTCCTTCGGTGTGTAGGCCTGGACCCGCTCGACCAGCGCCCGGGTGTGGGGGAGGACGTGGTCCACGTAGTCGCGCGGACCGAGGGCCCCGGCCCAACTGTCGAAGATCTGGACCGCGTCGACACCCGCGTCGATCTGTCCGATCAGGTACTTGGCCAACAGCTCGCTCATATTCGCCATCAGCGACCGAAACAGGTCCGGCTCGGTGAACAGGAGCTTCTTGACCTCGAGGAAATCACGGCTGCCCCCACCCTCGATGAGGTAGCTACAGGTCGTGAACGGGGCCCCGCAAAAGCCGATCAGCGGCACCCGATCTGCGAGCGCGCGCTTGCACGCCCGGATCGCGTCCATGACATAGGCGAGCTCGCCCACCGGGTCACCCCAGCGCAGCGCCTCGACGTCGGCCCGGCAGCGCAGGGGCGAGGGCAACATGGGTCCGGGCTTGAACTCCACGGCGACATCCATGGCGTCGAAGACCACCAAGATGTCCGAGAATAAAATCGCCGCGTCCACGCCCAGGCGGTCGATGGGCTGGACCGTGACCTCGGCGGCGAGCTCGGGCGTGCGGCACAGCTCCAAGAACGAGACCTTGGCCCGGATCGCCCGGTACTCCGGGAGGTAGCGGCCGGCCTGGCGCATGAGCCAAACGGGGGTCCGGGCCGGTCGCTGGCCCCGACAAGCTTCGAGAAAACTGGTGTTTTGCAAGGTCATCGGCGGCGCGGACTTTATACCGAGGCCGAAGGTAGACCACAGACTGTAGCGATTTGTCCAAACGCACAGGGTCAATTGCGACCCCCCGCGGCCCTGAGCCCCATCGTCTCGTGTGCAACAGCAATCCGATGACGACCCCGAGGGACCAGCTCGAGTGTCCGGGCCCGCAAAGACGAGTACCATCGGGCTCCCGAGTCGCCCGCACGCGATGGATTCCACGATCCAAGAAGAGACCCTCTCTGACGAATCGCCCCTGCCTGGTCGAGGTCCTGCCCACGCGTGGCTGATCTACATCGGCTCGAGTGAGAACGACTTCGCCGACGCAGGTCGCGTGTGGTCCCTCGATTCGCTGCTCAAGGTTCGCTTCGGGCGAGCTAGCGGAGACTCGATGCGGGTCAAGCCCGACCGGGACTCGCTCGGCATCCGCATCCCCCTGGCGTGGATCAGTGGGCACCACGCCCGACTCGAGATCGAGAGGACCTCGACGGGCCTCAGCTTCGAGCTCCACGACCTCGACAGCCGCAACGGCACCTATATCGAGCGCCAGGCGATCAACGACAAGAAGAGCCCGCTCCTGCCGGGTCAGGTGTTCGAGGTCGGGCGCTCGTTTTGGATGGTCCGAGAGGTCGACCAGCCCGATCTCCCGGCCGAGCCGATGCAGGGCTTCGGAGCCTCGAGCACGGCCTGCCCGGCCCTGTGCACCATCCAGCGGACACTCCAGCGTCTGGCCGACAGCGATGTCCCGCTCTTGCTTCACGGCGAGACCGGAACCGGCAAAGAGGTCACGGCCCGGGCGGTCCACAGACTCAGCGGACGCACGGGGCCGTTTTTGGCCACCAACTTGGCGGCCCTCTCCGACGCGCGCATCGACGAGGTCCTGTTCGGCGACGCCGACCGCGATCAGCCCGGCATCTTCGAGCAGGCCGACGGCGGCACCTTGTTTTTCGACGAGCTCGGCGAGCTCTCGGCCACGGCCCAGACCAAGCTCCACGCCGGGCTGGCGACGGGCCGCGTAACCCGAGCCGGCGAGGACAAGACCCGAAAGTTCGACGTCCGGGTGATCTGCTCGACCCTCCACGACATCCGGGCCCTGGTCGACGCCGGCAGCTTTCGACCCGACCTCTACTCGCGCCTGGCCGGGTTCGCGGCGAGCTTGCCCCCCCTGCGAAGGCGCCGGGAAGACCTCGGCGTGCTCACCAGCGTGGCCTTCCAAGCTCGCGCCAACACCGAGGTCAAGATCGCTACCAGGGCCTTTCGCCGGATCCTGGGCCACAGTTGGCCGTTCAACGTCCGCGAGCTCCACCAGACCCTGGCGACCGCCGCGATCTTGGCGGGTGCCGACGGCGAGATCTCCCGGGAGCTGCTCGACGACATCCTCGCCAGCCGCCGAGACATGCCCCAAAACCCCGAGCGGGTCAGCGAGCTCCGGGCTCGGCTCATCAGCGAGCTCGTCCGCACAGGGGGAGACACGGTGAAGGTCGCCGTCGCCCTCCGGCGCGATCACAAAGAGATCCACCGGTGGATCGAGCGCTTCGAGATCGAGCCCGAGGCCTACGAGACCTCGGGCTGAGCCCAGGAACGAACCCATGATCGCGGTTCGTTCAAACAGCGACGCCCAGAGTGAACTCCGGGCGCGCGACAGATCACTGGGCGAGACCGCTCGGCGGGCTCGCCCAGTGTCGGGCCTGATCAGGTTTGAATCAGATCAGATCAGATCAGATCAGATCAGTTTTGATCCGCAGCCGCGACGCCGTAGACCCAGTCGCTGACCGAGACGTCCGTGTGACAGCCGATGCAGCCCCCGAGGTTGGGGCCGCTGTTCGCCAGCTCACCGCCTAGCAGGTCGCCCATGCCCCACCACCAGTCTCCCGAGTCGGCGTTGTAGCCCTCGGGACCCTTGTACATGACGGTGCCGCCGACGACGTTCATCTCGTCGTCGAAGTGCTCCTTCAGGATGATCGTGCCCTCGGGGAAGCTGAGCTCGGCCGGGGCTGCGGGGTCGATGGTCTTGTAGAGGTCGGCCTGGTCGGCCTGGACCCAGATGTTGACGTCGATGCCTCCGCCCATGTGGGCGCCGCTCTCGAAGGGCGCCTTGTTGATCAGCACAAAATCGGTCTGGTAGGTCGCTATCGTGTCGAGGATGGCCTGCTCATCGATGGGGTTTTCGCCGGTCTCGCCGGTCTCCCCCGTCTCGCCGGTCTCCCCCGTCTCACCCGTCTCGCCGGTGGTGTCACCGACATCGTCGTCGCCGTCGTCGTCACCTCCGTCGCAGGCGGGTGCGAGCAGGAGGAAGCAGAAGCTGGAGGCCAGAACCAGGGGGGTCGAGTACTTGAGTTTCATGATGTATCGGGGAGCGGGGGGTCGTTGAAATAGGAGAAGATCGACCGCGTAGACCCGCGGTCAGCGAGCAACGGACACCCCGACCCATATGTTTCGCGATTTTAAGCCGATCTTCCGATCATTTCGGCTTCGAACCATAAGCTGCGCCACAGGTGTGCCGCCCTCGAGCGCCGAGGTTGACTCGACGGGGCCCGAGCGCTCAATTCTCATCTGTGTCCACCCAGTCCGCAGTGTGGCGTAGGGCCCCAGACTGGGTCCCACGCTCGATCGGCCTGCTGCTGTGTGCCTCGGCCTGCAACATCGGTGCACAGCACGGCCCCCCGCCTCCGGCCAGCGAGAGTCCAAAGATCGCCCTTATCGAGCCGGCCGCCGTCAGCCCGAGCCCAGAGCCAGAGCCAGAGCCAGAGCCAGAGCTAGAGCCCGAGCCAGAGCCCGAGCCAGAGGAACCCAGCGTCACCCCCGATCCCTTCTCCGAACAGCAACACACACAGATCAGGGCGGTCGAGTCGATCGTGTCCACCGCCGCCGCTGAGTACGGTGTCGATCCGACGCTCATCAACGCCCTGATCTGGGTGGAGAGCAAGTTCGACGGGCGGGCTCGGGGTCCCGCCGGCGCCCAGGGTCTGATGCAGCTCATGCCCAAGACCGCCGGCGCCATGGCCAAGCGCCTCGGGCGGGCCCGAAAGTCCTACGACCCCGACTTCAACATCCACGCCGGTACCCTGCTCCTGTCCCGGCTGCTCGAGCGCTTCGACGGCGATATCGACCTGGCGATCGCCGCCTACAACCGGGGCTCGGGCGTGGTCTCGGGCTGGGTGCGAGACGGGGTGCCCATGCCCGAGCGCACCCGTCGCTACGTCGATCGGGTCCTGCGGGCCCAGGGGTGGTTCGAGGCCGCCGAGGTCACCCCTCCCCCCGACCCGACAGCCGACCCACCCTGAGCTACCACTCGAACTTCAGGCCCACCGAGGGCAGGATCGGCAGACCCGCGAGTACGTTGAACTGGGTGTAGTCGTAGCTGTACACACGGCCCTCGAGGTTGCGCCGGTTGTAGGTGTTTTGGATGTCCACGTAGGCGTTGAGCGAGATCAGGCGCCAGGTCCAGCGCTTGTCCACGCGCAGGTCGAGCTGGTGAAAGGCCGGGTTGCGCTCCGAGTTGCGGGGCGCCCCGAGCGGAAAGGTGTCGCCGCTGGAGGCGTCGTCGATGCTGTTGTAGGCCGGCATGTAGGGGTTCCCGCTGACCAGGCGAAAGCGGCCGCCGATGCTCCAGCCGCGGGGGAGCTTGTAGACCGCGAGCAGGGTCAGGATGTGGGGCTGATCGAAGTCGAAGGGGATCAACCCGTAGCCGTCGTCGAGGTCGTAGAGGGCCCGGCTGAAGGTGTAGCTGATCCAGCCGAACAGCTTCTTGCTCAGGTTCTTGCGGATCAGGAGCTCGAAGCCCGCGACGTGGCCGTAGCCCGCGTTGTCGTAGCGTTCGGGCACGATCACCTGACCGCCGTCGGCGCTGTCGAGCAGCAGCGCGTCGGTGGGCACGGCCAGATCGAAGACGTATTTGTAGAACACGGTGCCCTCGATCAAGAGATCGAGGCTGTCGAAGGTGTGGGCGACCCCGACGCTGTTGTGCACGGAGTGCTCGAGAGCGATGTTCGGGTTGCCCCACACCGGGTTGAACTCGAACACGTCCGGGAACTGGGAGAACAGGCCGACCCCGGCCTTGAGCGTGGTCGACTCGCTCAACTTCAGAGCCAGGCGCACACGCGGGTCGACCCCGGCGCGCTTGAGGACGACCCCGTTGTAGGTGAAGCGCAGGCCCGGGTAGATCTGCAGGCGCTCGCCGACGGCGATGGTCCCCGTGGCGTACAGGGCCATGCTCGCGAAGGCCCCCCCGATGTCGGCCGCGAGGTACTCACCGTCGCCCCCCTGACCGATCTGAGGGAAGCCGGGGGCCCGGGCGGCCAGCGAGTAGACCCCCGCCGTGACCTCGGTGCCCACACGCAGCGCCGCCCGCTTGGAGATCCGGTAGCTCAGCTCGCTGCGCAGACTCAGGAGCTTGCGCTCGACCTTGAAGGAGAAGATGTCCCCACCGGAGCCCGAGAGCAGCTCGTAGCGAAACGAGGGCGTGAACAGAAATTTCCAGGGGCCCTGCTCGGCCTCCCAGACCAGGTCGGCCCGGTGAAAGGCGATCTGGGTCTCGAAGCCGTCGTTGGCGTCGGCCTCGCTCTCGTTGGCGCTCGGGTTGACCACCGCCAGCTGGTCGTCCGATCCGAACACCCGCAGGCTCAGGTTGCCCGCGCCCAGGGGGTAGTCGAACAGGCCCTGGTAGTCCCAGTAGCGGGGCGCGACGTTGAAGTCGATGCCCGCGTCGGCGGGGATGGCCGCCACCAAGACCGCGTCGATGTAGCTGCGTCGGGCCGAGACCACGAAGCTGCCCTTGCCCACCGGACCCTCGACCAGCGCCCCCGCGTCGAAGAGATCCGCGTCGACGTAGCCATGGTGGCCGTCGCGTCGACCCTTGCGCGGGGCGACGTTGACGATCCCGCCGATCGCGTTGCCGAAGCGGGCGTCGAAGTTGCCGGGGATAAAATCGATCTGGGCGAGGATGTCCGAGTTGAACACCGAGCTCAGCGCGCCGAAGTGAAACAGCTGGGGGATCTCGTGGTAGCCCAGGTAGGTCTTGGTGTCGCCGGGCGCCGAGCCCCGGACCACGAGCAGGCCGGCTCCAAAGGGCGCTCGAGCGACCCCCGGGAAGTTCTGGATGCTCTTGAGGGCGTCGCCCTGGGTGCCCGGGAGCGCGTTGATCTCCCCGGGGGTAATCGTCCGCCGGGTGACCTCGGGCAGGTCACGATCGACGCTGACCTCAGTGCGAAAGGGGTTGCTCTCGAGGCGACGCTCGAAATACTCGAGCTCGAGGATGGCGCCGTCGCCCGCGAGCAACTCCACATAGTCGAGACGCTCGAAGCCCGGGGCCAAGACCACGATCCGAACCCGCCCGGGCGGCACCCCGACGAGCGCGAACCGGCCCTCGGCGTCGGTCGTGGCTTCGACTTGCCACTTTGGCTCGACCGGGTCCTCGTAGCGCCGCTGCTTGACCCGCCCCAGCGCCCAACCTTCAGGCGCGGGCACAGCCAGGACCTTGGCCCCGTCGACCGGGGTGCGCTGGCCGGCCTCGCGGATCCGGCCGCGGATCTGGACAGCCGTATCTTCCAGCTCCAGGTCCCCACCCGGGTCGGACTCGGGCTCTGAAACCGACCCCGGCTCGGGCTCTGAAACCGACCCGGGCTCGGGCTCTGAAACCGACCCCGGCTCGGGCGGGGGCCCGAGCTCGATCGCTATCGAGAGCAGCACCTCGACGGCCTCGCCCTTGTAGTTCGCGGGCTCGAAGCGCAGCCGAGCGACGGCCGCGAGCGCGACCTCGTCGAGCTCCGGGTCCACAGACTGAAGCAGCTCGAGCTCCGTGGGCAGCCCGTCGATCCCGACCACATACTGGACGATCACGGTCCCGGCTGGGGGCTCGGCCCGGGCCAACAGCGCCTCGGGGTAGGTCACCGCGATCGCCCGCTTCGCCTTTGGGGGGACGAGACCCTCGATCTCGAGCGCCTGACCAGACCCTTCGGTCGGGGGCGCCGCAAGGGCGATGCGCGGGCCGGCCAGCGCCGACACCAAGCCGAGCCCGAGCAGGCCCCGGCGACGGACGAAACGGGCGACCACCCCACTGAAGCGAGCGGGCCGAGCGGGCGTCCCGTGGGCTGGCCCGGTGCCCGGGCACGGGCGCTCGCGCACCCCTGCCTGAGCGCTGTCCCCGAGCTCCGTACGCCTTCGACCCCTCACCGACCCTGAGCATCGCCGCTGGGAACCCCCTTGGGCAACCGAAGCCCGGGCGCTGTGCTGTGCTCCGGGGGTCGAGGTCGAGGTCGACCCGGGCCGGACCGCCCTCCCGCTCCCGAGCACAGCGCCCGGTGCATAAAATAAATTGCTAGTCTCGCGGCCCGCATGGACGACACCGGCCTCTACCTCCTGATGATCGGCGGTCTGTTCCTGCTCGGGGCTGCGGGCGAGGTCATCTTCGCGCGCACCCAGATCCCCGATGTGGTCTGGCTGATCCTCGCCGGCGTGGTCCTGCGGGCCACCGGGCTCATCGATCCGGCCAACCTCAGCGGCATCCTGCCCCTGTTCTCGGCCCTGACCTTGATCGTCGTGCTCTTCGATGGAGGGCGCCAACTCGTGGTCAAAGACCTCGTCCAGGCCGCCCCCAAGGCCTCCGCCCTGGCGGTCATCACCTTCATCATCAGCACCTTGGGGGTCGCCCTGATCCTTCAGCTCGCGGCCTTGACCGGGCTGCTCGCCGATTCGTGGACCTTTGCCCACAGTGTCATGGTCGGCGCCATGGTCGGGGGCAGCAGCTCGCTGATCATCATGCCGTCGATGAACCTCGCCAAGGTCGATGGCAAGGTCGCCAACCTCGTCGGCCTCGAGTCGGCGCTGACCGACGCCCTGTGCGTGGTCGTCGCGGTGGTCATGATGAACATCATCCAGTCGGGTGAGGCCAGCGCCAGCGGCACGGTCATGGCCCTGGGTGAGAACTTCGGCGTGGCCCTGCTCCTGGGCCTGATCGCGGGCTGGGCCTGGATCCCTGTGCTCCGCCTGATCTCGGACAACCCCTACGCCTACCCGGTGACCCTCGCCGCGCTCATGTTCCTGATGGTCATCGTCGACCGCGCCGGCGGCAACGCGGCCATGGCCGTGCTGACCTTCTCGGTGATCGTGGGCAACGCCGAGTCGCTGATGAAGATGGTCGGCTTCCAGCTGGGCGACAAACCCCTGAAGCTCGACGATACGGTCGTCACCACCCACACCCAGGCCGCGTTCATCATCAAGTCGTTCTTCTTCACCTACATCGGCCTGATGTTGGCGCCCCCGTGGAGCCTCCTGTTTCTGGGCGTGATCGTGGGTGTGTCCCTGCTCGTCACCCGCATCCCGGTGGTCATGTTGATCGCCCGCAAGGACGAGTTCGAGGACCACGAGCGCAAGATGATCGCCATCTCCCTGCCCAGGGGCATGGCCGCGGGCGTGCTCGCTACCATGCCGGCCTCGGCCAAGTACGCCATCGAGGGTACGGAGGATCTCCCGGCCATGGTGTTCGCCGCGGTCGTGACCTCGATCGTGATCTTCGCGATCGGGTTCCGCAAAGTCCGGGCCGAGACCCCGGCCCCGATCGTCACCGAAGCCGACACGGGTGAGGGCGGCCTCGACCCGAGCGCGCTGTTGGGCGAGGGCAGCCCGGCGAGCGTCGAACAGATCGAGCCGGCCCCGCCCCTACCCACGGGGGCCATGCCCGACGGACACCTCCCACCGACGCCCGCACTCCCACCCTCGGACGGCGGCCACGCGCAGGCTCCACAGGCCCAAGTTCCCCAGCCCCAAGCTGCTCCTCTGCCCCAAGCTGCTCCTCTGCCCCAAGCTGCTCCTCTG
>CAYVJQ010000163.1:0-10868 GCA_964451725.1 uncultured Nannocystaceae bacterium
TGTCGGTGTCGGTGTCGGTGTCGGTGTCGGTGTCGGTGTCGGTGTCGGTGTCAGTCTCGGTGTCGTCTTCCCAACCTTCGTCGGGCTCGGGGCCCCCGTAGGACTCAGCGCCGCTCACATCCACCTCCTCGGTGGAGCTATCGCCTTCGGTGCTGGATGAGCTGCCCTCTTCCATATCGTCCATGGTCTCGCCGTCCATGGATTCGGCCGAATCCATGCCATCGATCTCCGAACCTCCGCAACCCGTGATGGCGAGGCCCACGACGAGGGCCATGGCCCCGAGCAGACTGGGAGCGGGCGCCGAGACCGTCCACAGCCGCTGACGGCAAAATGGGCAGTCAGTCTCGGTGGAGCGGATGAGTCTCTTGCAGGCGGGGCAATGTTGCATGGCAAGAGGGGAGTCACGGACAGAGGGTGATTCGATCATCTCGATCTGAATGGAGCGATCTCGCTCCCGGGCGCTCAGCCGGTCTCGAAGTCGTCACCGTCGTCACCGTCGTCACCGTCGTCCATAGTGGCGTCGCGGCTCTCTGGTCCGTCGTCGCCCTCTGATCCGCCGCTCTCGCCGGGATCGCCGCCGGGCGGGGGGCGATCCCGGCGCGAATCGATCTTCGACAGCTCGGGCAGTGTTGCATGGTCACTATGACAGTGTTGTGGCTGCGGGTTTCGATCACGGGAACTGTCTGCGACCGAGACCAGACCCTATCCGCCTGCACTGCGGGCCAGATCTCGGTGGATCCGTCGATGCAGCAGGTGCTCGTCCTCCTCCACCCAGCGCCGCGCCCAATCCGAGAGCGTGAGGTCCTCGCTGGCGAGGGAGCGGACCACCGCCTCCATCAGCTGAACCACGGCCAGACAGTAGTGCGAGTTTGTGCTCATGCTGTCGCTGGTCTCGGCGAGCCGCCCCATGAGGGTCCGGGCCCCGGCGATGGCCTGACCGGGGGTGCTCCGACCCAGGGCTACGGCGATCTCGCGGACCATGAGCTGACGGTCGCTGGGCACGCTGAGTTCGGGGAGCAGGCTCAGGGCGCTGTCGACGGCCGTCTGGACCGACTCGGGACTGCCGAGGCTCGCCCGGGCGGCCGCGAGGTGGAGCTGGGCGATGACGCTGGTCAGTTCACGGTCGTTCCCCACGCGGGCGTGGAGCTGGGTCAGGAGGACCCCGAGGCGCAGCTCGAAGCCCGCGCGGCGCAGGGTGGGGGCGGCCTGGGCGAGGAAGTTCGCGTACTCGGCGGGGAGCTCGGTGGCCAGGGCGTCCCCGTGGCGCTCGACGATCGTCATCACGGTGGCGACGAGTTCGCTGCGGTCGTAGTAGCCGGCCAAGAGCAGGGCGTTGCGGAGCAGGCGGGGCTGGTCGGGGAGCTCGAGCTCCCCGACCCCCGCCAGGGCGAGCTCGAGCCGGGGCAGGGCGAGGGCCTCGGGGAGGGCTTCGAGATACTCGAGCACCATGCCCAGGTCTTTGGCGCGGCGCTCGGGCCCGAGGCCGGCCTGGGCGGCGAGGATGCGATCGAAGAGGGCGGCGAGGCGCTTGGGTTTGGTCAGCAGGGCCAGGCCTTCGAAGGGCTCATCGTCCTTTTGACCCCAACGTTCGAAGGCGTCGACGTCGTGGCGGGGGTCGAGGATCCGGGAGAGCTCGACGAGGCGGTCGTACTTGAAGCGCTCCATGTTCCCGAGCCGCTCGCGCGCGGTGATCGGGCCGTCCGGGTCGGCGCTGAAGGGGGCCCCCGGTGGCAGGCCTTCGAGGGCCTGCTCGATGCGGGCTCGGTAGGCCAGGAAGGCGGCGAGGTGAACCGGGTCGCCGGTCGTCGCCGGCGGCGGATCGAGTCGAGCTCCGAGCAGAGTGTGGGCCGTCTGGAGCAGCTCGGTCGCGTCCCGGGGGCGGCCGAGGCGGGCCATGCCCCAGGCGAAGATCAGGTGGACGTAGGCGTGGGTGAGCAGCTCCGGGTGGGTCGACTCGATGGTCGAGCGCAGGCGGGAGGTGGATCGATAGGTGCCCAGGATCTGCTCGAGCTCCTGGGCGAGGCGCCCGAGGTCGTCGGCCTGGTCTGAGCTGCCGTAGCCGCGGACGAAGGCCGGGATGTTGCGGGCCAGACCGACCCCGTCTCGGAGCGCGCCCAAGATCGCGTCGCGGGTCTGAAACAGGGCCAGGCGGTCGTCGCCGGCGGCGTCGGCCAAGGCTGCGCGGACCAGCCACAGGGTCCGCAGATCCAAGAGCGGGCCGTGGGTCGCAAAAAAGCGCTGCAAGACCACGAGCTGCTCGCCCTGGAGGGGCGGGGTCTCTGCGCCCTCACAGGTCCGGACGATCACGGCCGCGGCCGCGGCCCGGACCATGTCCTCGTCGAGGTCGTCCTCGACCACATCGACCATCCCCAGCATGGTTGTGTGGTCGGGACAGCCGAGCAGGTCGGCCTCGCTCTGGGCCCAGCGCCGAGCGAGGGCTGGGGTGGTCGGCCCGCTGTGTGGGCCCGCGGTCCACAGGGCTCGGGACCAGCACAGGCCGGCCTCGCGCGAGCGTTGGAGGCCAGCTTGGAGGCTGCCCAGCTCGGCCCACAGGGGGGCGCGGGCCGGGTCTCCCAGCGGGAGCTCGAGCGCACAAAAATTGGTCTCGAGCCTGCGAAGGCGCTCCTCGGCCTCGCTGCGCGGGACCTCGACGGGGCTCGGGTCTACGGACGCAGTCGGCGGGTCTGGGTCGGGCGAGTCCGATTCGGGCTCGGGTACCTCGGCCTCCGGGGCCTCGCGGGTGGCCGTCGAACTTCCACGCTGGCGTCGCCGGCCGTCGACCTTGGATCGGCTCTGCTTTGGGACCTGGCCGTCACTCCATTCGACGCCCACGCTCACGAAGTCGTCGAGATCGAAGGTCGCGCCGAGCACCCAGGGTTCGAGCGTACCCATGCCGGCGCTGACGATGTAGTCCACCCACTCGGCCAGAGGGGCGAACGCGGCCTCGTCGAGGCTGGCACGCGTGAACGAAAGGGCTGGGCCGGGCGTGAACGAAAGGGCTGGGCCGGGCGAGTCTGGGCTGGGTGAGTCCGGGGTCAGCCACACCAGCTTCTGGGCGCGCCGGTCGTCACCCACCAAGAGCTCCCGCAGACGGCTCGGGCGCAGCGGTGGATCGATGGTCGTGCCGAGGGGCAGGTAGAGTTCGGGGATCTGCGCGGCGGGCACGTAGGCCTGGGCGTCGAGGTCGAGGGCTGGGGGACCCTCTGCGCTGCGCCGGGCACGGAGCACGACGACCGTGCCCTCGGGGCCCTCGGCCGTGCAGACGCGCAGCCGCGCGATGACGTCGTCGGGCACGGTTGTGACCAGGCGCTCGACCTGTTCGAGGGCCCGCTCGCTGACCACCCAGAGGTCCGGTGCGCGCCCTTGCGGGGCCCGGACCAGGCGCGGCGTGACCTGGAGTCGGCGCTCCGGGAGGCGCGGCGTCCAGGTCGAGGTCGCGGGCAAGGTGACGTCGGTGAGCGCGTCGAGCTCGGTCCAGGGGCCGTCGGGAGGGCGCAGCCACCGTGGGGTCTGGGCCCGGTCGCCGTTGGGCTCGGGCCGTCCGGGGATCAGCAGGAGCTGCCCGGGCGCACACTCGAGGCGCTCGCCCTGGGGGTGGCGGTAGCCGAGCTCCACCCATACGCGGCCCCCAGGGCGGGCCAGCGCGAAGGCCCGCAGGGGGGTGTCGCGCTCGAGCGCCCGCAGCACGGCGTAGTAGGGCGGATCGGCGACCCGGCAGAGGTTCCAGCGTCGCTCCTCCGAGTCGCAAAAGAACGCGAGCCGCTGGTCGCTGGCCCCCAGGCGCAGGAGCTCTCCGCTGACCCCGAGGTAGGCCTCGTCACCCTCGCTCAGGAACAGGACCTCGCCCAGGGGGGGCGTGGGCTCTGCGCTGGCCTCGCTGTGCATGGCCTCGGCCCAGCACGAGAGCGGTTGTCCGTCGCGCAGCTTTCGGCGCAGGACCTCGACCCCCGCCTCGCGCAGCCGCCTGCGCTCGCTCCGGTCCAGATCCGCGCTCGGCTCGAAGGCCAGACGGGCGTCGTCGGTGTAGGCGAAGCTCGTCGGCGACGCCTGGACCGCAGCCGGCACGAGCCCAGACTCGAGGGCCGCGCGGAGGGTCGGGAGGTCCGCAAAGACGACGGTCGCCATGTAGGGACCCTGTACTCAGTTCTCGTGGATCTTGCCACCCTTGAGGGTGATCTTGCTCGATCCCTTGACCGTGATCTTCTTGCCCTTGATCACGATCTCACCGTTCTTCTTCATCGAGAGCACCGAGGATCCGCAGCTGATGACGAACTCGTCGCCCGCGTCGATGGTGAACTTGGTCTTCGCTCGGGCCATGAACGGCCCGTCGGTGGACAGCCCCACGCTGCTCTTGCCCTTGGCGCTGAGCTTGGTCCCGGCGCTGATCTGGACCGCCTTCTTGGCGCTGTGCGAGATCGTGGCCGCGCTGCACTTGTAGGCTCCGATCACGCTGTGGCTGCTGGCGCCGCCGACGGTGACCGATTTGACCGCGCCGACGATCTCGGCCGAGGCGGCCATCACGGTCGTGGCCATGGCGCCACCGACGGTGATGGCGAAGGCGGCCCCGACGGTCGTGGCCTTGGCGGCGGTCACGGTCTGGGTGCAGGTCGAGCCGATGGTCTCGCTGAGGGCCGAGCCGACGGTGATGGTTTGGTTGGCGCCGATGGTGATGGTCTGATTTTTGCCCACCGTCAGGGCCATGTCGGCGCCGATGGTCTCGCTGTGGTTGGACCCGACCGAGATGCTCTTGTCCACGCCGATGGTCGAGCTCTGGTTGTTGTCGACGGTCTTGGTCCGGTCGTTGCCCACGCTGTGGGTCTCGTCGTTGCCCGTGCTGACCGAGGTGTTGTTCTCGATCACGACGTTCCAGTCTCTCTGACCGTGAATAAAGACCTCCTCGGCCCCGGCCGCGTCGTCGAAGCGCAGCTCGTTGCTGCCGCCCCCGCCGGGCGACGAATTTGTTCGCCAGCCGCTCTGGGTCGAGCTTCCAGGCAGGGCGAAGGGCGGCTCGTGCTCCCCGTTGTAGACGCAGCCCGTGACCAGGGGTCGGTCGGGGTTGCCCTCGAGAAACTCGACCACGACCTCCATGCCTACACGCGGGATGAATTGGGCACCCCAGGCACCCTGAGCCCAGCTCTGCGCGCAGCGGATCCAGCATGAGGCGTCGGTGGCGAAGCTCGGGTGCTCCTCCCAGTGGAACTGGACCTGGATCCGGCCGTGGGCGTCGGTGTGGATCTCGTCGTCGCCGACCACGGTCGCCGTCTGGGGCCCGCGGACTCTGGGCTTGGGGGTCTGGTGTCGAGGTCGAAGGACCGCGCTCGAGGGCACACACTCGAAGCTGTTGCTGTATACGACCGTCTCGCCGCGGCCGCCCATGGTCCCGCTGCGGTTGGACGCGCCGCGGTGGCTGACTCTGGTCACGATGTACTCCCCAGGGGCGCCATCGAGGCTGTGGGCGTCGGTGGTGAAGCGCATGCCCGGGCGCAGGCCCGGTGAGTTGCTCGTACCCCGAGCGGTCTCACCCGCGAGCGCGAGCGCGTCGCTGAGGTCCTGGGCGCGCTCTTCGAGATCATCCGACTCGAAGCGGCGCTGGCCGTGGGCGTAGAGCCGTCGGACCCGCCCGCGGGCGTCCGCATCACCGGCCTCGGAGCTCAGCAGATCCGTGGGTGTGTTCCAGTCGAAGTCGCCCCTGAGCACCGCCGTCGTGGTCAGCTGTTGCCGCCACTCGAGGGACTGGAGGGACTCGGTGTCGGCCTGGTCGGGGTTGTGGCTGACGAGCGGAAACTCGTCGCCGCCGTCGACGTTCTCGGCGCTGGGGTACTGGGCGTTGTCGTCACAGAGGACCGCGACCTCGTGGCCGACGTCGGGGTCGTGGTGCAGGTAGTAGCTCACCCCTGCCTCCTCGAGGAGGCGGTGGACATAGTCGTAGTCGGTCTCGCGGTATTGGACGCAGTAGGTCCGGGGGGCGCTGCCGCGACTCGCCGCGTCGACCTGGGTCGTGCGCGAATAGTCGCCGAGAGCCTCGTCGAGGACCTCCACGACGATGTCCATAACGCTCAGCTCCTGCCAGATCTTCGAGTGTCTGCGCTGCTGGGCGAGCTCGAGGGCCGAGACCGCGCGGATGCGCAGCACCGTATGGTGGTCGACCTGACCCAGGAGGTCGACCCGGAGCACGACCCCAAAAAAACAGTGCACGCTGTCGCCGCGGTGGGTGGTGACCTCGCAGGTCGCACCTAAAAACTCGTCGAGCTCGGCGTCGAGGGCATCGGTGGAGATCTCGAGGGTGATCCGACACCCGCCGTTGAGCTCCTCCTCGCAGTGAAAGGCCAGCAGCTGCCAGTCTGCGGCCGGGCCATCGTCGAAGGTCACCGAGTACTCGAGGGTGGCAAGCGCGTGGGTCATGGGGTCCTGAACGTCCTACGATGCCACGGCTGTGTCCATCTGGCAGCTGGTATCGACTCAGGGGGGGGGATCGGAGGCTCTCGCAGCGGAGGGGGGCAGAAGGGAGGTGCTGCGGCCGCAGGTCTCAGGTGCCACGAGTGTGGATTGGGCGAGCACGCTGACACTCGCCACACCATTGTGGGCCGCTATTTGTGAATGCAATATATGGGAGCCCCGAAGCCCGCCGACTGGCGTGACCGACCCCGCCGTCTCGTCGACTGGTGTGATCGCCAGAGGCTGGCGCGTCGAGTCATGGCGACGGGCCCCCGGGCTGGACTTTTGCGAGTTCAAAATACCAATCGACCGCCGCCTCGGCGGGTTTGGGCGCGGGTGTAGCTGACTCCGTCGACCTTGATCCCGTCCGGGTCCACGATGCTGATCAGACCGCCGTCGTTGCTCAGCTGCGCACCCTCGCCCGTGAGCGTGACGGTCGTGGTCGCCCCGGCCGAGAGCGAGCCCGAGAGCGTGTCGGCGTGTTTGTTGATGTCGCGTATCGACCAGCCCCGGAGGTCGATACGCGAGCGTCCGATATTGTGGATCGTGACCTGCTCCCGACCCGGGTCATGGCCGGCGGGGTTGATTACCGCGCCGACCAGGCGGACTCGGCCGTGTCCTCCGCGGGGCTGATCTTCACCCTCGCTCGAGGCTCCGGGCTCGGGGGCGTGACCCGAGAGCGCCCGGCCGCTGCCGTCGTCCGTGTGCCAAGCCTGCGATTGGAAGGCCAAAAACAGGGCGACCCAGCGCTCTCGCAGCACGACGTTGTCACCGCGGTGCACGGGTGGAAACCACAGCAGCAGGCCCCCGTCTTGCCACGGTCCGTCGTCCCGCGACCAGCAGTCTCGGCTGCCCTGGTTCATGTGCACGCGGTGCATGCCGGTCGCGGGGCGAAACCCAAAGTGGGGGTCGGGGTCGTGCTCGGGCCCAAAGCGCTCGCCGAACACATACAGGAGCGCCCCCTCGTCCCGCAGGGCTCGACCCACCCACAGGTCGAGGAGCTCGTTGAGGTCGTTGTCCGGGCCGGGCACATCGTGGGCCAGCGCCCGCATATGACGGCGCTCGAAGAGATTGCCGCGGACAAAGTCGAGGGCCTGACCACCCGGCTTGGGCTGGAGGCCCCGGAAGCCCAAGGGGAGTTCGCGCAGGCCCTCGAGGATGGGGTGGTCGAAGCGATCGTCGAGCAGGTACAGGAGCTCGGACGGCCAGCTCCTCGACTTCACGTTGACCGCGATCCGATAGTCCTCGGCGCTGTCGACCGCGTGGATGTGAAAGTGGGGGGTGCGGCCGCGCCCCTGTCGGCCCGCGATCGGCCGGGCCTTGAGGACCCCGTAGCGCTGGATCGGCATCCGGCACCCTAGCAGTGTTTTGGGGTGCCTCGAACCCTCCAAGCCTAGGCCGGCTGCGCACCGTTTTCGGCTGGGTGAGTTGGGGCCCCTCCCTCGCCGAGCGCGGAGGACGGTAGGGTCATCGATGTCTTTCTGACGAGCGAGGGCAAGACACTCGTCGAGTGCCTGGATGCGGAAGTGCGCCAGGCACTCGCGCCGTTGACCGGTCGCCTCGACGCCCCGGATCAGCGGCGGCTCCAGGTGTTGCTTCAGCGCATGCTCGAATCTCCGGAAGCGTGAAGTCGAGAGCCCAAGTGATCAGTGGACCAGTGGGCCATCTCCAGGGCAGGGGCAGGGGGAGTCGGGGCATTCGTGAACCGGCACAGAGGGCGTACCATCGGCGGGCATGGGTTTTCACAGTCACTCGTGGGTGTCTCCCGAGAGCAGGGGCGAGGGCCGCCTCCCGGCGACCGCGCTGGAGTCGAGGATGGGTCGGGCCGCAGCTGTGTGGGCGATCCTGGCGTGGGCTCCCGCCTGCGTCGGGGACGAGGCGACCGAGAGCTGCGAGCCGATCGAGCATGCCTTCATGTCGGCCGATCCGAGCGACTTGGTCGAGCGCACGCCCGGCTCCCTGAAGTTCGAGTCCGGGCGCTTCACCCACGGTGTCTACCCCGGCGGCATCGACGGGTGGGAGAGCGACATCGAGGAGGCCGGGGTCGAGGCTTATGTCGACGTTGTCGGCCGTGATGTGGCCTGGGTGTACTTTTCGAACAATTGGTTCGAAGAGCCGACCTTTCCGAGCGCGACGGTCGACTGGATCCATGAGAGCGCTCGGGTGCCGTGGATCCGACTCATGTTGCGCAGCGCTGTCTATGGGGTCAGCGGCCCCGATCCGAGCTTCTCCGTCGAGCGCATCAACGCGGGGGATTTCGATGTCCAGCTGCGCCAGTGGGGTCAAGACGCGGCCGCAGCCGGCACACCCTTGATCGTCGAGTGGGGCACCGAGATGAACGGTGTGTGGTTTCACTGGAACGCCAGCCACAACGGTGGGCGGGACCAGGGCGCGCAAAACTTCGTCCTGGCCTATCGCCGCATCGTCGAGTTGATCTCGGAGGGGGGCGCGGACATCTCATGGGTGTTCCACGCCGATGTGAACGACGACCCTGATGTCTGCTGGAACCGCTTCGAACGCTACTATCCCGGCGACGATGTGGTCGATTGGATCGCCCTTTCGGCCTACGGTCAGCTCCAGCCGGAACAGGAGTGGGAGTCCGTCGACCTGATGTTGGACAGGGCCGTGCCGCGTGTGGAGATCATGGCGCCCGGTCGGCCGATCGTGCTCGCCGAGTTCGGCATGAACCACGTCCGAAGCGAGCCCGAGGCGGCGGCCTACGCCGGCGATGCGGTGGCCGATATCCTGGCGGGTCGCTGGCCCGCGCTGGTCGGGTTCTCCTGGTGGAACGAGACCTGGGAGAACGACGACGATCCCACCCACGACACCGACATGCGTGTACAGACCGGGTCGGTGGGGCCGGCGCTCGCGGAGGCCTTGGACGACCCGCGGGTAGCGATCAGCTTCGCACCCGGGGACTGAGCCGAGAAGCTGCTAGCGCTTCACATACTCGCGGATGATCGAGCTGAATGCTTGTTCTTCGACCTCATGGCCGAGCGCCGCGCCCAGCACCGCCCGAGCTCGTGTCGTCTCGCGTTTGACCGTAGCCGGTGAGATCTCCAGCGCATCGGCCACATCCGCGATGTCGAGGTTCTGGGAATAGCGCAACTGAACGACCTGATATTGGCGTAGATTCAGCTTGCCGAGCGCCCGCTCTACGTCCGTGTTCCGGGCGACCCGCACACTCAACCGCGTGCTCAAGAACTGCATAGGCATGGCGTCGAGGTCGAGCACGGCGCTAAGAAAGCCGTTCCTCCGCTTATTTTGTGCGTAGTACTGCTTGAGCTTGTTGGACGCGACCTTGAACAGGAAAGCATCCCACTTCTGCACCTCGGAGTGTTTGGCCACGAGCACCTGCATACAGTCGTGTGCGAGGTCATGCAGGTCATCGTCGTCGGCCTTCCCGCGAAGGTATCCCGTCAGTCTAGGGAGGTAGCTGGCCACAAACTGATCTAGATCATTGTCCATTGTCATCGATCTTTCTTCGTTTCTTCAATCTGTGGGTGGTAGCGATCAAACCGGCAGCTGCGGCTGCACCGGCAGCCAGCACCGCGATCGTGCGGGCGTTTCGATGTGTGACTGAAAGCGCGGCTCGGAACTCGGCCACCGAGGCGAACCGTGCGTTTGGATCGGGGCGTAGCGCTCTGCCGAGCACCCGTAGCTGCTTGCGCGAGAGCCTCTCCGCCCCCGCGTAGTCTCGCGCCGCGTGCGGACGCCAGTTGTCCAACCACGCATCGAAGGGAAGTCGGCCCGAGAACAACTCCCAGGCAGTCATGGCCAGCGCAAACTGATCCGAGCGGGGCGTCGCGTCGCCGCGGCCGACTTCCGGGGCCATGTACTCCATCGTTCCGAGGCCAAACTGTCCACGAGGTACCAACTGAGTGCTCACGGGTCGGCCTCGAAGCCGGTATGCCAAACCAAAGTCGACCACGCGCGCGCGACCCTGAGCCGTGATCAGGATGTTCTCGGGTTTGATGTCGCGGTGGATGATGCCTGCGGCATGGGTGGCCTCGAGGGCCTTGGCTGCATCGTCGACCACAACAACGCGTTGCTCTGCGCTCGGCCGGCCCGCCATCCACGACCGGAGACTGCCCCCAGCCACGAACTCCATGATGATCGCCATGACGCGCGTCTGCGACCGCGCAAAGTCGATGCTCATCGTGTCGCAATCGTAGACGTGTACGACCTCGCGGGCATCGACCTGCGCGAGTGCCTGTGCCTCCGCGGTCACCGACTCGAGCACGCTGTGGTCTGCAATGGGGATGCACTTGATAGCCACGTCCCTCCCGATGTTTCGGTCCCAGGCACGAACAACGACCCCGAAGGCTCCGGTGCCGAGGACTGTGCGCAGCTCGTAGCGTTCCCGCAACACCGCTGTGCGCCCCTGAGCGCTGGCGACAGCGAGAAGCCCGCCAAGGGCCGTCTCGGCCTGA
>CAYVJQ010000163.1:10968-12981 GCA_964451725.1 uncultured Nannocystaceae bacterium
GGTCTCCCGAGTTCGAGAAAAAAGAGCGCCGGGAGCTGAGCTCTTTCGTCCAGAGCACGGACCTCGAGGAGGAGACCGCCATGCAACGCACCATCATTCTCCTCGACCTCCCCTGGACCCGCGACAAGGACCCGAGGGTCCCACTCGGGCACGCCAGGATCCTGAGTGCCCTGCGCCGGGACACGCCACTGGACGTCCGGTCGCTCGTGATCCCGCTCAACGGGCCAAATTCGTCTCCTGACTCCATCGTCTCTCGCATCTTAGCGGAGGCCACGACCGCGTCGGGCGAAATCGACTTGGGAATCGGCGTCTACATCTGGTGCGAGCGCGTCGTCTGTGCCCTGCTCAGGGAGCTGCGTCGTTGCGGCTTCTCTGGACGCATCATCTTGGGAGGCCCACAGATCTCCTACACGTCCCCGAATGTCGCAGCTTTGTACCCAGGGGCCGACGCCTTCATTCGTGGGTATGCCGAGTCGGCCCTGTGTGAGCTGGCGATGCAACCGGGCCGACCCAGGATCCCCGGCGTCGTCTATAGGGGCGGATTCGACCAGGCTCTGCAGGCCGAGTCCTCCCTATCCAACCTTCCCTCTCCTTGGCTCGATGGCACGGTTCCCGTTCGGCCTGGCGGGCTCGTTCGCTGGGAGACTCAGCGCGGCTGCCCGTACAAGTGCTCGTTCTGTCAGCATCGCCAGGCGGGTACGAGTCCGCCGAGCCTGCGCGGTGACCGGGAGCGGCTCGATGCAGAGATCGATCTGTTTGCCGAGGTCGGAGTTGGGGAGGTCGCCATTCTCGATCCAGTGTTCAACAGCCGTACGCCGGGCGAACCGCACCGAGCGACCCGGATCCTCGAACAGTTCGCAGAGCGGGGATTCGAGGGACGAATCTCGCTGCAATGTCGTCCCGAGCTGATCGACGACGCCTTCCTCGACAAGTGCCGGGTCCTCGATGTGCAGCTCGAGTTTGGACTACAGACGGTCGTCCCGCAGGAGTGGGGACCGATCCGCCGCGGAAACAAGCTTCCAAGGGTCGACGCTGCACTTCGGAAGTGCATCGAGCTGGGGATCGACCATCAGGTCTCGCTGATCTTCGGTCTGCCGTTGCAGACGCTCGCATCGTTCGAGGCATCCGTACAGTGGTGCCTGAGCCGGGACGTACAGGTTCTCCGCGCGTTCCCCTTGATGCTGCTGCGCGGCACGACGCTGGAGCGTGAGCGAGACCGCTGGGACCTACGCGAAACAGACACGCAGATGCCGGTTGTCTGTGCCTCGAGTAGCTTCGACCAATCCGACTGGCTGGCGATGGCGAGAATCTCGGACTCGCTGCGGGCGACTGAGGGCGAGCACCCGTACACGGTCGAGGAGCTTCGAGGACGAGCGGGACAAGACCCGGCCGACATGGCCCGCTGGACACCGGGATGATCTGACCGAGGTCGTAGACAATGCCCCGAAGCCCGCCCTGGGCAGGGTGTACTGCCTCAGTTGCCTTGTCGTGCTCGACTGTGAGCGCGCCGGGATGTGTAGGGTCGACGCCCCACGATGGGGGCTTCGACCCATACCCCGCCGAGCAACCGGCCCGCCGACGAGTTCGGGCGACGCCAGGTCGGTCAGATGTTGATGCTCGTCGCGATGTTCCCGGGTGACAGGTACTTGTAGTCGGGGAGGCCGGCGTCGCGCAGCTTCTTGTTGCGGGCCTCGATGGTCGCGGTGATCGTCTGCAGCTCGGCCTGGAACGCGGCATGGACCCGAGGGAAGTCTCCTCCGACGACCGAGCCGAGCTTCTCGAGGTTGTGGATCCGCTCTTCGCCGGGAGTCAGGCCGAGTTCGTTGTCGCCGTCGCTCAGGGTGACCGTGACCTCGACGGTCAGCGTCGTGTTTGCGGTGCCTTCGAGCGCGAGGGTCTCGGTCTTGGTCTCACCCGATGCGTGTCCAAGGCTACGAGGGGCGAGACGTCCTCGCCCCGATTCAGTTCACGCCAGACTTCGCAGGCGTGCTCGGATCGAAGGTGGGTACTCTA
>CAYVJQ010000164.1:0-12744 GCA_964451725.1 uncultured Nannocystaceae bacterium
TCGGAGCCTGTGCCGGAATCGGAGCCTGTGCCGGAATCGGAGCCTGTGCCGGAATCGGAGTCTGTGCCCGAATCGGAATCGGAGTCCGTGTTGGAGTCGGTCTCGGAGTCTGTGCCTGAGTCGGAGTCCGTGCCGGAGCCGCCGGCCATGGGGGCGGCGTAGGAGCCCTCGTCGTGGGGACTCACCGGGCTCGGGCGGGGTTCGAGATCAGGGGCGCCCGCGCTGGCTCGCGCGCTCACAGGAAGGAGGGCGAGGCCCACAAGCGTGAGACCGGTGAGCAGGGCGGCCGAGCCAGGGGCGACGAAGTGGGGGCGGTGAGAGGTGCAGGCCATGGGAGATCCCGGCCCACAGTACCAGCGCTCGAGCGCCCGCTCAGCGAGCGCGACCCCGACAGCGCAGGCCCGCGAGACCCAAGAGGGCGAGCCCGCCGAGGGCGAGACCCCGGGCGGGGAGCTGGTCTGCAGGCGCATCCACGCTGCACCCGGGACGCGAGCCCGGGCTCGCGCCTCCACCCGTGCTCAGGCCCGAGCCGGAGTCGGAGTCCGAACCCGAGTCGCCTGTTCCGGGCTGGCCGCCCCCGCAGGGGTTGTCCTGGGCGTGCTCTGCGTAGGCCATCTGGATCTCGGCGCTGTGATCTTCGAGCACCACGGGCGGGCCGACGGCGGGCAGCTTTTCAATCCGCAGGGCCGCAGGGCTCGACTTGAGAACGTCGGGCCAGGTCACGGTCCCCTCGGCCAGACACACGGGGTAGAGCGCATCGCCGACTGGGACCGAGAAGCGCTCGCCCTCGGGACCGCAAAAGTCGAGCCGGTCCACGAGCAGCTGGTTGGAGACCGGCGGGAGATCGGGCAGGGGCTGAAACACCGGGTCGACGGTCATCTCGACCGGGGAGATGGTCGTGTCGAGGCGGGTGAGCACCGGCCAGGCCTCGAGCGCGTCGAGGGCGTGCAGGCCGGGTTCGACGATGCGCTCGGCGAGCATGTCGGCGAAGGCCTCTGCGTCCCAGGCGGTCCAGTCGATGAGCGCTGCATAGTCCTCGATGTTGTTCCAGAATTGGGTCGCGGGGATGTCCTCCGGGGGCGGCACGAACTGGAGCAGGATCGATTGGATGAGCGGGTGGGAGTTGAGGTTCTGCATGGCGATCAAGTCGATCGCCGCGATCGGGTCGAGGCCGATAAAGGCGGTCTCGTCCCAGCTCTGCCTATAGATCAACCCGGTCGGGACGATCTCGCTGGGGCCCGAGTAGGCGGTGCTGAAGGCTCGGCCACCGGCCTCGTCGACGGCCAGGCCGAGCAGCTCGAGGTAGGGGTTCGAAAGCGTCGATCCCTGATCGATCCAGGTGTAGGCGAGGGGGTTGAGCGCGACGTGGCTGTAGTTTTGAGGTCCCCAGCGCTCGGCGCCCAAAAAATAGGCGCGCACGGACATGTCCTGTTCGGCGGCGATCGCCGTCAGGCGCAGGGGCACGCAGGGCTCGTCGCCGGGCATGCGGAATACGAGCGGGTGGATCTCGTCGGTGTTGGCGTCGGCGGTGAGCTTGACCGCCGCGAACAGGAAGCCCTCGTCGAGATAGGCCTGGATGATGTCCTCGGCCTGGGGATCCTGGGCGTAGTCGTTGTCCTCGAGGAAGGTGATGAGCTCGGCGGCCGTGCCCCCTTGGAGCACGACGACCTCGTAGGCGCCGACCTCCTCTTGGTCGATGATCATCGGTTCGCTGGCTGCACTGACGTCGAGAAGACCGGGGATGAAGTAGCCGCCGCCGGAGGGAGGCGGAACGTCGGCTTCACACTCGTAGGTCTTGGGCGCCACCCACTGGGGGGCGGTCCGCATCCGCATGGTGTCGAACAGGGGCTGCGAGCCCACGCTGATCTCGGGGACCGCCCGAAGGGGGACCAGCCAGGCGAAGCGCTCGGCCTCACCCTCGTACTGAACTCGAACGTGGACCTCGATCTCGCCCCCGTCGCGGATGAACAAGATGTCCTCCCCTGACTGGTCCACGGGCATGAGGGTGGTGTCGCAAAAAGTCCCACCGCAGGCCTCGGCGGTGCTGGGCGCGAGCGAGAACCAAGCGCCCAACCCGAGCGCGAGAGCCTGGACGCAGCGCTTTTGACGCAGTTCGTCGCAGGGGGACATCTCGACTCGAGCCTGAGCATTGGACACAATACTAGGTATTACAGTTTATATTCGTTTTCAAATTATTTAAAGCAGCTATTTCATGGGAGGCGAATGGGGTGACATTCAGACCTGGAAGATTTGTGCGAAAGCACAAGCATAGAGCGAAACCGGTCCCCGCCGGCGGAGTCAAAGCCTGGCCCGACAAAATCCACCTGCGCGGGCCGCCCCCGGGCGGGGGCCCGCGCAGGGGCGAAACCCTCACCGAAGCAGGTCACCTAGGCCAGGCAGGGGGCACGTGTTACGCCGCGTTGCTGGGCCCGCAGGGGGCCCCAGAGATCTCATGACCACCGATCTTCGCACCCGACACCTCGTCGCTTTTTTGGCTCTCGCCCTCGGGCTGGGCCTGCCGCTGGGCTGCGATGGAGGCCCGGGGGGTCCGGGTGGGCCCGGCGGTCCGGGAGAGGTCGAGGAGCGACCCACACCTGTGCTCGTGGTCACCGTCGAGCGAGACACGATCGAAGGTCGGATCCGTGCGGCCTCGACCATCGAGGCCGAGCTTCAGGTCACGGTCCACGCCGAGTCGACCGGGCGCATCACGTCCATGAGCCTGGAGGAGGGCGACGTCGTGAGCGAGGGGGACACGCTGGCGAAGATCCGCCGGGACGCCCAGTCTTCGAGCGTGAAGCGGGCCCAGTCGAGCCTCGCCGATGCCCAGCGGGACCTCCGCCAGATCGAGACGCTGTTCGCCCAAGGTGTGGCCAGTCAGAGCGAGCTGGACGCGGCCGAGAGCGCCGTCAACATGGCCCAGATCGATCGTCGAGATCGGCGTCGGGACCTCTCGAATACGGTGCTCAAGGCTCCGTTTTCGGGGATCTTGACCCAGCGCTTCGTCGACGAGGGCGGGTTCGTGACCAGCGGGGCCCAGGTCTTCGAGATCACCGACTTCTCGACCCTGGTCGCCCGGGTCTACGTGCCCGAGAACGAGCTTGATCGCATCGCCCTGGGCCAGCCGGCGATGGTCGTGGGCAAGGCCGCCAAGAACCGGGAGGGGCTGGGCGAGGTCAAGCGCATCGCGCCTATCGTCGACGCGACCACGGGCACGGTGAAGGTCACGATCGGCCTCCCGCCCGAGCTCGCCGGTGGCAGCAAGGGGTTTTTGCCGGGCATGTATGCCGAGGTCACGCTGACCACCGAGCGCCACGAGGGGGTGCCCGTGGTGCCCAAGCCAGCGCTGGTCCACGAGGAGGAGCAGACTTTCGTGTTTGTGGTCGAGGGTGACCGGGCCAAGAAAGTGCTGATCGAGATCGGACTCAGCGACAACGAGTTCGCCGAGGTGCTCGACGGGATCGAGGCCGGCGCACGGATCATTATCGCGGGTCAGGCGGGCCTGGAAGACGGGGGTCTGATCACCGAGGTCGACGCCCGCGGTGATCCGGTCGAAGCCGGCGCTCAGGCGTCGGACGATGGTTCCGAGGAGGAGGCCCCTCGGGCCGATATCGCCGCTGGGGAAGCGGACGGGGCCAAGGGATAGGTCGAGCCTTGCGCAGGCCCAAGAGCGAGCGGAGCGACATGGATAGCAGCGACAGGAGCGAGGACCGGGGGACCGAGACTTCCGAGACTTCCGACGCCCCCGAGGCGGCCCCCCCCCAGCGCGACCGGCGGGGGATGGACCGGCTCCGCTTCACCGTGACCCGCCCGGTGGCGGTGCTCATGGTGTTCCTGGCGGTGATCGTGTTCGGCGGGTTCTCGGCGACCATGTTGCCCGTCAACCTCATGCCCGACATCAGCTATCCCAAGCTGACGGTCCGCACCGAGTACGAGGGCGCGGCGCCGGCCGAGGTCGAAAACGACGTCGCTCGACCCCTCGAGGAGGTCCTGGGCGTGGTCACCGGGGTCACCCGGATCTCCAGTGTGTCCCGAGCCGGCTATGCCGACGTCATCTTGGAGTTCACCTGGGACACGGAGATGGCCGACGCCAACCAGGATGTGCTCGAGAAGCTCGACCTGATCAAGTCGAACCTCCCCGACGAGGTCAAGACCCCGCTGATCCTCCGCTATGACCCGACCTTGGATCCGGTCTTGGTGCTCAGCCTGTCGGCGACGGGGGAGGCCTACGGGGGCGTCAGGGGCCTCAAGTCTCTGCGCCGGGTCGCCGATCGCGAGGTCCGGCGCCTGCTCGAACCGGTCGATGGGGTCGCCTCGGTCAAGGTCCGCGGCGGCCTCGAGGAGGAGATTCACGTCGAGCTCGACGAGGACGCCCTGCGGCGCACGGGGATCTCGAGCGCCGACGTCATCGGGCGTCTCCAGGCGGAGAACATCAACCTCGCCGGCGGGAGCATGCGGGATGGCCGGACCCGCTACCTGATCCGCACGGTCAATGAGTTCGAGGCCCTCGACGACATCCGCGGGCTCGTGGTCGCCAGCCGGGGTGGTCGGGACGTGCTCTTGCGGCACATCGCCTCGGTCGACTACGGCTACAAAGACCGGGAGGTGATCACCCGCATCGACGGCCGTGAGGCCGTGATGATCGAGGTCTACAAAGAGGCCGACGCGAACATCGTGGACATGGCCGAGCGGGTCCGCGAGCGCATCGACACCCAGGTCGGGCCCAAGCTCGACAAGGAGTACGAGGTCGGGCTCACGGTGGTCTCGGACCGCTCCTTGTTCATCCAGTCGAGCATCCGCGAGGTCCTCAACACTGCGATCCTGGGCGGCTTGTTCGCGGTCTTGGTGTTGTTCCTGTTCCTGCGTAAGGGCTGGGCCACCGTCATCGTCGCGGCCTCGATCCCGATCTCGATCTTGGTGACCTTCGCGCCCCTGAAGCTCGCTGGGGTCAGCCTCAACATCATGTCTCTGGGCGGCATGGCCCTGGGAATCGGCATGCTGGTCGACAACTCGATCGTCGTGCTCGAGTCGATCTATCGCTGCCAGGAAGAGGGCGACCCCCTCATCCAGGCGACCTTGCGCGGGGTCTCGGAGGTCGGCTCGGCGGTCATCGCCTCGACCCTGACCTCGATCGCCGTGTTCTTCCCCATGATCTTCGTGGAGGGGGTCGCCGGGCAGATGTTCGGGGACCTCGGTCTCACGGTGGTGTTCTCGCTGCTGGCCTCCCTGGCCGTGGCCCTGTTTTTCATCCCCATGTTGGCCTCGCGGCAGATCCCGGCCGGCGACGGCGAGGGCCTCGGCCGGCGCATGCGCAAGCGGTGGACCCGGTGGAGCGCGTTCACGGAGCTGCGCGAGCTCTTCACCCAGTGGTCGTGGTGGCAGCTGCTCTTGGTGCCCTACTACCTGCTGCGCTTTGTGCTCCATCTGGGGTTGGAGTTCATCGCCAAGCTCTCGGCGACCCTGGTCGGGCTCGTGGGCACGACCTTGGTCTACGTCGTCGGCGGCCTCCTGTGGCTCTTGGGCCAGGCTGTTCGTCCGGTGTTGTGGGCCTTCGACAAGGTCTTGGAGCTGCTCGGCCGCTTCTACGGCGCCCTGATCCGTTGGTCGCTGCGCAACAGCGTGGCCGTGGTCGGGTTCGCAACCTTGTGTCTGGTGGGCATGGGCTTCGGGGCCACACGCCTGGACACGGAGCTGATCCCCGAGGTTCACCAGGGCGAGTTCACGGTCGAGTTGAGCTTCCCGGTCGGCACGCCTCTGGATGAGAGCGATCGCCTGGTCGGGCCGCTCGAGGAGGCCCTGCGCGAGCGTGTGCCGCATCTGCGGGCCATGGTCACCACCATCGGCAGCGAGCGCGACAGCGACGAAACCGGGGAGCGGGGCGAGCACACGGCCAAGCTCGCGGTCTCCCTGCTCGCCGGGGGCGGTCAGCAGCGGGTCGCAGATGCGGGCAAAACCGCAGCCGCAGGAAAACCCGGGGACGAGGTCGAGGCGGCCCAGGGCGAAGCTCCGGGGCCAGCGGTGGTCGTGTCCGCGGCCGAGGCCGAGGCCGAGGCGCTCGAGGTCGTGCGTGAGGCTCTCGCTAACATCCCCGATCTCGAGATCAACATCTCGCGGCCCGTGTTGTTCTCGTTCAAGAACCCGGTCGAGGTCGAGATCCGGGGCTACGACCTCGAGGAGCTGGCCGCGGCCACCGAACAAGTCCGGGCTCGCCTCGAGCAGATCGACGGGCTGCGCGACGTCCGGGCCTCGATTCAGCCGGGCAACCCGGAGGTCCAGATCATCTACGATCGCGACGCCTTGGCGCGCCTGAACCTCGACATTCGGCAGGTCGCCGAGTTGGTCCGAGACAAGGTCCAGGGCCAGGAAGCCACCAAGTTCAACCGCCGTGATCGCAAGGTCCCGATCCGGGTCCGCGCCGAGGGCATGGACCAGGCCAGCATCGAGGCCCTGCGCAACCTGGCTGTGAACCCGCCGGGGGCCGCAGCCATGGCGGCGATGGCCCCGGGGATGATGGAGCTGCAGACGCCGCCCATCCCCCTGTCGGCGGTCGCCGAGATTCGGGTCGGGCGAGGCCCCAATGAGATCCGCCGTATCGGTCAACAGCGGGTCGGCCTGGTCACCGCCAACATCGAGGGGAAGGGTCTGGGCAGCGTGGCCAGCTCGATCGCCACGGCGGTCGCCGGCCTGAGCCTGCCCCCGGGGATCACCACGGCGATCACCGGTCAGAGTGAGGAGTGGGAGACCTCGAGCCGGTCCCTGTACCTGGCCCTGGGTCTGTCCGTGTTCCTCGTCTACGTGATTATGGCCTCTCAGTTCGAGAGCCTGGTCTACCCGCTGATTATTTTGGTCTCGATTCCCCTGGCCTTTGTGGGGGTAGTGGCCGTGCTCTTGGCCCTCGACATGCCGATCTCCGTGATCGCATTTTTGGGTGCGATCATGTTGGCGGGCATCGTGGTCAACAACGCGATCGTCTTGGTCGACTACATCAACCAACTCAAGGCCCGGGGCTACGAGACCGCTCGGGCCATCGAGGTCGCCGGGGGCGTGCGCCTGCGGCCGATCTTGATGACCACCCTGACCACGGTGTTGGGCCTCATCCCCATGGCCGTGGGTATGGGCGACGGCGCCGAGATCCGTCAGCCCATGGCGATCACCGTGATCGCTGGGCTCAGCTTCTCGACCCTGCTGACCCTGATCGTGATCCCGACTCTCTACGCGTTCGCCGATCGGGTCATGGGCGAGCGGGGGGCGGCGCCCGCGATCCAGCTCGAGCGCGAGCTCAGCGGCCTGGACGAGAGCCTGCTCGTGCCCGAGTTCGTCGAGCTGGCCCAGCGCCAGCAGGATGAGTCCGAGTCCGAGGCAGAACCCGAGCCCAAACCAGAATCCGAGCCCGAGGCAGAACCCGAGCCCAAACCGGAATCCGATTCCGAGCGGGAGCCCTCGTGAGTCGCCTGCGGGAGAACCCGGTGGTTCGGGCGGCCCTCGGGCGGCCGATCTCCATGTTGATGGTGTTCGCGAGTGTGCTGGTGCTCGGGGTCATCGCCTTCCTCGACATCCCCCTCGAGCTGATCCCTTCGGGCGCCTCGGCGCCCTTCATGTCGGTCGAGGTCCCCTACAGCAACGCGACCCCCCAAGACGTAGAGGACAAGATCACCCGTCCGCTCGAGGCCGAGCTCGCGTCGATGCCGAAGCTCGACCAGATCAGCGCGACCTCGAGCACCAACCGCTCCCGGGTCAACATGGTCTTCGACCAGGACGCCGACATGGATATCGCGTACCGGGAGGTCCGCGATCGAGTCGCCCGGGTCCGGGCCGACCTTCCCGACGACGTCCGGGAGGTCCACATCCAAAAGCACTCGGCGGACAACCTGCCGATCGCCTTCTATGGGGTCAGCTGGCCCGAGGGTCTAAACAACGCCCGCGATATCGTGGATCGGCGGCTCATGCGTCGACTCGAGCGCATCGAGGGTGTGGGCATGGTCCAGACCTGGGGCAAGGAAGATCGGGAGATCCGGATTGAGATCGACCGGGAGCTGGCCGAAGCCGCGAACCTCAACATCTTCAACATCGCCCAGAGCCTCGGCAACTCGCACTTCAACCTCGCCAGCGGCGAGCTCCAAGAGCCGGAGGGCAAGTACCTGCTCCGCTCCATGGCCGAGTACGGCTCGGTCGAGGAGCTGAGGGAGGTCGTCGTCGGCGCCAACGACCTGCGCTTGGACGACGTCGCGGAGGTCCTCTACGACTACCCCAAAGAAGAGCGCATCGATCGCTACAACGGCCGCGAGTCGATGGCGATCTTCGTCATCAAGGAGTCGCAGGCCAACACGGTCGAGGTCTGCAAGCTGGTCCAAGCCGAGATCGACGCCCTGTCCGAAGATCCGGCGCTGGCCGCCTTCGAGATCGAAAAGATCTTCATTCAGGGCGATACCATCGTCTCGAGCCTCGAGCAGGTCGTGAACTCGGGGCTCCAGGGCGGGGCCCTGGCCCTCTTGGTGCTGTTGTTCTTCCTGCGCCGGGTCCGGCTGACGGTGGTGATCGCCCTGGCGATCCCCCTGTCCATGTTCATGTCCCTGCCGGTCATGTACTTCTCGGGCCAGACCATCAACTTGGTCTCGCTGATCGGCCTGATGATCTGTATCGGGTTGGTGGTCGACAACTCGGTCGTCGTCGCCGAGAACGTGGCCCGCTATCGGAGCCGAGGGGTGCCGCGCTTCGCCTCGGCCCTGCACGGCGCCAGTGAGGTCGCCCTGCCGATCACCTTGGCGACGGCCACGACCATGGTCGTGTTTTTGCCCGCGGCGCTGATGAGCTCGGGGACCACCCAGTTCTTCATGATCCGCATGGTCACGCCCGTGTGTGTCTCGCTGCTGGCGAGCCTGTTCGTGGCCCTGATCCTGATCCCCATGGCGGCGGCCTTTGTGCTCGACCGGGACCTGTTCGCGGACGCGGACCCGGGGACCTGGAAGCACCGGCTGATGCGCCTCGACGAGCGCTGGAAGGCCGGGCTGGGCCGGCTCTACGAGCTGACCTTCGGCAAGCTCTCGGAGCTCTACGGTCGGCTGCTGCGGGCCAGCCTGCGCCGGCGCATGGACGTGGTGTTGATCAGCCTGTTGGCCATGGCCTCGCTCGTGGTGCCCATGAACCCGGACACCGGGGTCAAGCGGGCCCTCGACGAGGGCATGGGCGGACGCCAGGTCCAGATCACCTACATCATGCCGCAGGACGTCACCCTCGAGGAGGCCGACGTGTTCTTCCGCGAGATCGAGGTCTGGCTCGCGGACAACCGGGCCGAGTGGAACGCCGACGGTGAGCTGATCCAGATCGAGCCGGGTGTCGCCAATATCCAGGTGTTCTTCGGTCCGCCCAAGGACGGCGACCCGCCCTATCGAGAGGTCGGCAAGCAGATCTTCGACGAGCTCCCGACCCCGCCGGGCTGGGAGAAGCGCTCCCACCTGGCCGACTCGGACGGCGGGCGATCGAGCGCCTTCCCCGTGTTCATCTATGGCGACGACCACCGCAGCGTGCAGCAGGTCAAAGACGAGCTGAGCCAGCAGCTGGTCGATCTGCCCGGGGTGACCTCGGTACGCGGGAACTCGCGCGACGACAGCCAGCGCGACGAGCTGGCTCTGTCTCTGGATCCGGTGATGGCTGATCGCCTGGGGGTCTCGGCGGGCATGGTCGGGAACACGGTCGCCTACGCCCTGCGTGGCTCCCCTCTGCCTCGCTTTCACGGCGAGGACGTGGAGATCCCAGTGTGGATCCGCTACCAGGAGGAGGATCGAGAGGTCCTCGACGATCTGCTCGAGTTCAAGGTCCCGACCAGCAGCGGGGGATCCGTACCCCTGCGCACGGTGACCCAGCGCGAGGTCCAAAAGGGTGAGACGGTCCTGGTCCGCAACAACAAGCGGGTCGCGGCCCTGATCCAGCTCGAACTCGAGAGTGACCCCCAGCTGCGGCGCGAGGCCATCGCCGAGATCCAGGCCTTTCTGGGGACCTATCATCTGCCGTCGGGGGTGTCCTTCGACAGCGAGCAAGAGGGGCGCGAGCTCGGCGACTCGAACCGAGATTTGATCATGGCGGCGCTCATGGCCTGCCTGTTCATCTTTTTGTTGATGGGCTTTTTGTTCGAGAGCTTCGTGCTCCCGCTCTCGGTGCTGCCCGCGATCCCCCTGAGCCTGGTGGGGGTGTGGTGGTTTCTGTATCTGACCGACAGCGACCTGGACGCGCTCGCCGGCATCGGCCTGCTGCTGCTGATCGGGGTGGTGGTCAACAACGCCATCGTGTTGGTCGACTTCATCAACGGCGCCCGAGCCCAGGGCATCGATCGCACCGAGGCGATCGTGCAGGCCGGGATCCAGCGCTTTCGCCCGATCTTGATGACGGCCCTGACCACCGTCGGCGGCATGCTGCCCCTGGCCTTCGCCGACGCCCCGGCCGAGGGCATCCCCTATGGACCGTTCGGGAAGACCTTGGTCGGGGGGATGACGACCTCGACGCTCCTGACCCTGATCGTCGTGCCGGTCAGCTACACGGCCTTCGACGACCTGCGGGAGAAGATCAGCACCTGGGCGTCGCGGATCATGCGGCGTCTGCGGGGGGCGGTGGACAGCCCTGCGGTCGAGCCTCCCGAAGAACCGGGCGCCGAGCCTCCCGAATAGGGCTGAGGATGCTACACACTCTACGTGCGCACCTTCGCCCAGGCCGTCCTGCTGAGCCTCCCCTGCGTCTGCGCCGGGGCGGTGGCGCTGCCCGGGCTGCTGACGCCGAGCGTGGCCCAGGCCGACCCGGCGGTCCTCGACCGGATCATCGCGGTGGTCGGTGACGAGCTGATCTTGCAGTCCGACCTCGACCGCTGGTTGATGTTCGACGAGGACGTCGCCATGGAGCTCGCCAAGCTCAAAAATCCGAACGAGGCCCAGCTCATGCGCAAGGTCGCCGAGCTGACGCCGGGATCCCTGGACAACCTCATCGGCCGCACGCTCATGCTCGGCCAGGCCGTGACCTTCCAGGTCACGGCCACCGACCAAGAGGTCGAGGCCTATCTTCAACAGCTCGCGCGTGGGGCCAAACTCGGCGGTATCGATGAGCTGCGCCAGGCCGTGGAGCAGAGCGGGCGCTACGGGACCTGGGGCGAGTACCGGACCAAGCTGCGCGAAGACATCATCCTCTACAAGCTCCAGGGCATGATGCTCAACATCGCCGTAAGCGACGCGCAGGTGCTCGATCGTTACCGCCAGCTGAGCAAGGGCGAGGAGGCCGAACTCGAGGTCCGGCGGCTCGTGTTCCACGCTGGCGACGACGCCCAGGAGCGGGACCGGGTGTTCAAGCAGGCCAAGGCCATCGTCCGTCGCCTGAGCGCCGGGGGGGGCGTGGACGAAGTCGCGCAGGAGCTCGGCCAGACGGTCGAGGCCGAGACCCTCACCCGCAGTCAGGTGTCTCGGCCGATCGGTGAGCGTCTGTTCAAGGCCGAGGCCGGCGACGTGGTCGGGCCGCTGCGCTCGGGCCAGGGCTACGTCGTGTTTGTGGTCGACGAGGTCATCGCCTCGGACCTGCTCGGTTTTGAAGAGGCCAAGGACCAGCTGCACCGTATCCTCGAGGATGAAGCGCGCCAAAAGGCGCTCACGGACCTCTACGAGCAGCTGCGCGGACACGCCCACGTCGACATTCGGCTCTGAGATCGAGAGGGTGAGGTAGACTCGGAGGTCGGCGATGGCCCCCGCTCCCCCCGTGTCTGAGAGACCTCCGAGCCCCCCGAGTCGCGCGAGCGAGGCTCCCGGTGCATCGATCGTGCGCCAGATTGAAGCGCTCAAGCCGAGCCGAGGCCGGGCCATCGGGGTGGGACTCGCGCTCGCCGCCTCGGTCGTGGGGGTGCTCGTGTGGCTGGGCCTGCGTCCACGTCCGCAGCTGCATATCGCCGAGGTCGAGATCGGTGCGAGCTGGTCTACGGGTTACCTGGTGATCCCGGACCGGGCCCAGAGCGAGGCCCCGGAGCAGCCCCTGGGACCCCGCCTGTCGAGGATCGCTGCCGGGGTCGCGGACACCCAGGTCCGGCGTGAACCACCGCTGCGGGCCTTCGGCGCCGATGCTCTGCGCGCAGAGCTCGAGGCTGTCCTCACCCAGGCCGACGATCGGGCCCTGCTCTCGATCCACGTCCGGGACCTCGACTCGGGGCGCGTCTTGTTCGACTACAACGGGGATGCGCTGCTGATCCCGGCGAGCAACCACAAGATCGTGACCGTGGCCGCGGCCCTGGATCTGCTCGGTCCCGAGTTCGAGTTCGAGACCAGCATCGTGTTGATCGGGGATGCCCTCTATCTCATCGGCGGTGGCGATCCGAGCATCGACGGGGAGGCCCTCGACGCCATGGCCCACGCGGTCGCCGACCGTGTCGGCGTGGGTGCGCTGCGGACCATCATCGTCGACGACAGCGCGTTCTCGGCTCAGACCCTCGGCCCCGGCTATCAGGAGTCGATGCTGGGGGTCTCCTACAAGGCGCCGAGTGGGGCCCTGAGCCTGAACTTCAACACCGTCGAGGTCCGGACCTACCCGATCGTGGGGCGGCGGCTGCCGGGGGTCACTCTGGAGCCTCAAAGTGCACACTTGATGGTCCTCAACCGGGCGCGGACCCGGACGGGACCGACCCGCCTCGACGTTCGCACCCGGCCTCTATATGCGGATGGGGATATGGATGTGGACCTGGATGGTCGGGACCGGTCTCGGCAGCGGACCGTGATCGAGATCCGGGGC
>CAYVJQ010000165.1:0-12487 GCA_964451725.1 uncultured Nannocystaceae bacterium
ACTAGTCGATTCAATGTGCTGTCGACTGGGTTTGCTGTTGCGGTCGCTTGCCTAGGATGTGCGGTGCCTCTTCATCCGGATCCGTCCACCCCCATGCTCGATCGTCGAGTACCCTCATTGAAGCCACACGTGGAGGGCGATTTGACGATGGTCGCGAAATGTTCATGTAGCCCATACACTTCCATTAATGTTTGGGTGGCGCATGACCAATCGATGGAGGGTGGGGTCTATGGATTTGACCCCTATCTGTGTGAGGATGCAGAGATTTCCATCTACAGGGATGGGAATTTGGACAGGTCAGGTAGCATGCTTCAGTTCTCTCGTTCCGATGCAACTGAGGTTGTCATATATGTTGCGGGGCAGACTTGTGAAATCCCTCTGCCGAGAGGCTTTTGGGGGGTGTCTATCGTAGTTGAGGTCGACCAATATCTTGAACACGTTATTCGTGACGCGTTTACGAAAGGACAAAAACGTCGACTAGCGAGGTTCCTGAGATCTCGCTAGCGCAGGGCGAGGCAGTGTAGGCGAAATTTCGGACAAACCCACAATCAGACCCGGCACATTTCCTTTCTCGAATCACCGAGGGGGAATCGGCCACTCGTGCCGGAGGAGTATCGCAAGTGAACTGGAACAGATTCTCCTCCCCTTTTGCCGGACTCGTGTTATTTGTGTCTGCGTTATTCGGGCTCGTGGCGGGGGGGATAGGATGCTCGCATAGTTTCCCAGTGGAGATCAGTGGGCTGAGCGCATGGGTCGGTCTCAATACGGTAGTCGTCGCAATCGAGGGGGAAGTCGTTTGGGTTGTATTGGAGGATGACCGAAGTCGGCCGGGCGGCATGCGCGCCTCTGTTGTTCATCGTAGCGCCTGGCCCTGTTCACCTTCCCTCATGCCGGCGGGGCTGATTGGTGGGTATGAGGTGTTTGCAATCTACTGTGACGAGGAGGAAGCCTACCTGGTCAAATGGGGCGAAGAGGCGGAACGACTCATCGATGTGGACATAGGTGAAGAAGCAGAACATGAGTTCATATCTGGGGTCCAAAGAATCGATGAATCGGGGCGTTATGCCTGGCTTGACCGGGGCAAGGAGGTCGATCGCGGTATGCTGGTATTTGACTACCATGGCGAAGATGGGGCACTGCGTTGCGCACTCCGTGGAAGGGATCTCTCCGTCGCTCGCTCGGGATTTTCAGTGTTGAACGGGAAAGATTACCCGACTGTCCGCATCGCTGTGGTTGTGGGAAGTGGAGAGGGTCGTAGTTTGGTAGTCATTTCAGGGATCGATCGGGAGATCGACGTTGTTTCCCTATCTGGTGGCGACTCATCGATAGATGTAAAATGTTACTTGATCACCACGTTTTAGGACTTGGTCTGCCCGGGGGGTCGGCCTCTCGAATGCCGGGTCGACTCCCGAGACTCGAGTTGGGGGATAGACTACGAGGTCGGCGGCAGACAATCACTTGGAGAACATCGATCGATGACTATATACAAAGCTCCGTCAACCAGGCACGTGACCCTCATATGTAGGGTTGTTCTGTTGCCTACACTGATTTGTGTTGGATGCACTATGCTCACCGTGCACCATGGTTCCTATTCCGGCCGTACATCGATCGACGTCAGGGATGTCGTGACCAATCAGCATCCATGGCCGCGAAGTCTGTAGGTGACCGCATTGTTATGTTTTGGGCTCCGGCTGGTGCGTTGAAAAGGAACGGGACTGGGGTGGGGGCCTTGGTTGGACTGGGTGGGTAATGATGATTTCTATGGAGAGAGAGCTCGGGTGATTGCCATAATTAATGAGATGGCTCCAGTAGAGGACTGTCGATTTGTGTGTGACCCCATCCGGGGATGAGTCGTGACGATGCTGTGGACTTCTTGAGTCAGTTGGTGGCCAATCGTCAGCCGGGTCAGCGACCTGGCTGAGCCAGGACAGGACGCCTACTTTCGTGGCTGCTCGAGGAGAGCCACGACGACCGCGGTGACATCGTCGTCTACGAGTACAGACGCCACCAACCGCGCGGCCGCATCGACCGACCTACGACGGTGCCGGCATGGCCACCGCCCTCGCCTTCGATTTCAAAGGCCGAGCAGTTCAAGAACAGCGTCAGCTCACCACGAATACCTTCACCCAGCCGGACTGGACGATCCCGCCCCCCACGGCTACAATTCCAGCCATGTCCCCCACTCAGCCAGTGCGACGCTCGGCTGGGTGCTTTCCGGAGGTCGCAGCCGTCTTGTCGCAGGGCGATGCTCTGTTCGAAATCCTCGGGACCACGTTTTCGTGCAGGAGCAATCCCTAATGGATGAACAAAATCTCCTTGAACAAGGGCCCTCGGCGATAATGGCGAATGTCGGTGGCTCGACGACTCTGAATGTTGATGTTCTCGGACAGACGTGTGCGCGAAGATCTCGCCAAACGGACTCAGTAGAGGCTGCTGCGTGGAGGGCAGCGGGAATCCTCTGCTACGAACAAGCGGCCAATATGATGAACGATGCATTCACGAGTCAGGGTCTGATGCTCGGAGCTTTCGGGCTCCGAGCGGCACACATTCTACAGGCCCAGAAGGCCGACTCGGTTGCGACGCGGTACCTCGACGAAATGCGAGAGTGGCTGGAGCAGGGGGTGGAGTGTTTTTCCTCCCCTGACGATTGTTGCCGTGCACTCCGCAACTTCGACGGTGAGGCGCACTTGTCGGCGATTCTTGCTCGGGAACGACTGAGGATCGGCTTCGGACTGAGGCGGTTTGGCTACCTACAAGGCGACCTCGATGCTTGGTTTGCAGCGGTCGGTCTGGCGGACGGATAGGTCATCCCCAAAACCCGGCCAGCCGCGTATCATCGGTGGATTTTTTCTATCGGCGTCAGTGATCTGTACGCGAAAATTGGGTTCGTGTTAGGGTTTCAGACTCGAGGGGCGTTCAGTTCCAGTGACCGAGGGCATGGAGAACGTACGAGCATTTCCACGTGTAGGCCAGGTGACCATGGAGACAAAAATACCCAACATCGCTGCCGAAGTTTTTGGGGTCTGCTCGGCGGTTGCCGCGTTGCTCCGTGCGTCCAAGGCCGTCTCACCCAACGGCAGCACGGTAAGATAACGATGAACGACGTAATAGTGACAATCTTAACTGATGTTTCTCGTGAGCGGGAAATCGAGGTACGATGGCTCTCGGCTGGGGAAATGGAGTCTCTTAGGAGACGGCTTGAGATTCGATTTGGCGGAGATGATGGGATGTTGACGACCGAGAGTTTAGGTGGTTGTGTGAGGCTGACGGAGCCAGACAGTTGGGAGCGCGTTGGTGACTTCCCCTGGCAGGGCCATGTCGTGATATTTGCAAACCCGCGAGATAGCCGGGAGATGCTGTGGGTCTGTTCATTGGAGGATGCAATGATCATCCTCGCGGAGGCTCCCCCTTTCGACTTTCTTCTAACGGCTCAAGATTGTTCATTTTTGTTTGCTCATGACCAGTACGACAATCTATTTGGCTGTGGCATAGCCAAAGAGTTTCTGGGAGTTTGATAGAGAACGGGGATACATCAAGCGACAGGCTGTGGGCGGCTGCAGAGGCGGTTCTGCGAGATGACGGTGACACGTTTCGAGAAATCGTGTCAGAATGGGCACAGGAGGATGAACCCTTGGATGCGGTTCAGGCAATCGCCCCCCGGATGAGGTGGTTTCAGTCGGCAGGGTATTAGGGAAAGCCGATCCTCGGCTCCCGAAAATGCTTCTGTACACCACCTTGAGGCTCGAGAAGAAGCTCTTCGCCGCCGCGTTGTCCCAGCAATTCCCCCGCCGGTTCATGCTACAAGTGAGGCCCAATGCGTAGTACAGAAGTAGTACACGTGGACCTCTTGATCGACTGTGATGACGAAAGTCTTCTCACCGTGTCCCTGAACGCGAGGGAGTTTGTCATTCAATGGCACTCGTTGCCCGATGGGGGATTGCGAGCAATGCAGGGTGTGCTGGAAGCCGGGCCTGGCGAATGGCGAGAGTTGTATGTTGGTGAGATCTTTGGTGTCCCGCTGCGATTGGTGCAGAGGGAGGGTGTGTTTAGTTTCAAGTCGGTCTCTGCGGACTCTTCAACTGATTTGTTCCGGTTTGATATTCCGCCAGATCTGATTGAACAGATCATCGAGGCGTTGGATGAGGCCATCGGAGATTGGGAAAGACGGTGTGAAGGATCGATCGGCCAGGCGGTGAGTGAAGTGATTTTTGGGAAAAAGGAGTTGTTTGGCATTGAGGTGACAGACCCTGAGCATGGGTTCGTCACAATCATGGTTTGGGTTGATGGCATGCCGCTGGGGGACTCCGGACAGGTGAGTATGCTCCGTTCGCTTCAGCTGGATGTGGATAGGTTTTGCTCCCGCTATCGTGGTCGCCAACTACCTACGCTAGCGCAGTGCCACGCGGGACAAGTCCGAAACTGGCACAATGCGCTGTTGCAAAAGGAGCCTGAGACGCTAAGTGAGGCTAGGGAGATCGACTCGCTCATTTACTCAGTGCAGCTGTTTGCGTTCGCTCCGGAGGGGCTGTCTACTGTTAATGTTGTTGTGTTTTGTAGTCAAACATTGTGTACGATCACCGGCTGGGACACAATGCATCCCGAAATTGGGCAAGTTAGTGTTTTCATATCAGAGATGAATGGAGTTCTCGCCGACTTTTCGGAGTGGAAGGTGACTCCATAGATCACGCACCCAGACCGGTCTCGGGGTCTTCTCCGTGAGAGGGCCGTGCATCATTTCTCGTATCCAGCTCTACGATTCACCGCCGTCCCGACGGACCGCCGCACCGTGTGCTATAGACGGGATGGGATGGTCCACGGCGTCGTTCGGTCACCCGGAGGTTGGCGATGAAAGTTCTGTCGGGCATCGAGCACGTGCGAACCTACCCCGAGCGATTTCTTCGGCAGGTACCACCGTCGTCGGTCGAACTCGCGCAGGCAGTCGCCGGAGATACGCTCCTCTTGGGGGGAGTAAAAGTGATTATCCTGCGGGAAGCCGGGTGGTATGGCGTCGGTTCCGATGTGGTGTGGCTTCCAGGCGGGACTGACGAGGTTGCCCGTTGCTTTGAGGAAATGAGGCCTTTCCCGCAAGCGGGGGTGAACTCTGTACACTCGGAAGTGTTGGTTGGCGCATTCGCGTCGGGCATCGTCGTATGGAGAGAGAACAAGATTCTCCTCGCTCGCGGCATGGATACGCGAGATAGGATCGGAGTATCGAACCCGTTCCCGGAATGGGTTCGGCAAGCTGTAGTATTCAAGCTATCCGCGACTTGGCCTGTCCCCAGTTTGGCGCGGACCTGAGCCCAGGCCGACCAAGGAATCCGGGGTCTTCTCGATGTTTGGCTGGACCGTCATGGTCTTGCCGGAAGCTCAAACCATGCATATCCATTCGGACTGCCGGCGCCTGTCGAGTAGGGGATCGCTCTCGATCGCTCATGTCCGCCCCACATGCGCAAAACCGCGCGGGAAGCCCTTGTTGGGCCGCAGCTGCGCCCGGACCGAGTCCATCGAGGGTCTGGCAGCGAGCGCCAAAATGTTAGGATGGCCAGTACTGGTATCAACATGACCGTTCGACCGTCCATCTCCCTTGCTCTCCGTCTGGCACTCCCTGCCTTCGCCTGCGCCGGGCTGCTCACGGGCTGCAGGCCGCCGACGCCAGTCGACAACCACCCGACCATCAATCTATTTGGATTTGAAGAGAGCGCGCTGCACCACATCCACAACACGATCGAGCTGCACCGCAACATCTTCTTGGTCCGCTACGACACTTCAAAACCCAATGAGCTGGAGTGGGTGAACTGCCCGATCTCGGCGAACTACGAGTACCGCAAGGCGTCGGGGCGCCGGGTGGAGAGCATGCATATCAGCAGCTTCGCGGACCTTCAGGCGAGGGTGCCCGTGAACTACGCGCGCTTCGAGGCCTATGTGAAGGGCGGGAAGCAGATCGACTTCAACTATGTGACGATCGGTTCCTACGAGCTGATCGGCGACTTTAGGATCCCGGCGGACGACCCGGACTGCGCGCGGGCGACCCACTATGTGGTGACGCTGAGCGTGGGGGCGTTCAACTTCGCCGAGCAGGCGCAGGTCGAGGGCGGTGTGAAGGTCGATGTGGCTGGAACGGGGGCAGGCGGCGAGGTCAAGGCGGGGGGCTCGAAGGGGGAGACCACATCGATGGGGGACCTCGACGCGTGCATGGACGATGCGAGGGCGTTTACGGACTGCTTCACGCCACTGCAGATCATGATGGTGCCCCTGGCCTCGCGGCACTGGAGCGGCGAGGAGGTCGTGGCGGCGACGGAGAGCGCCGCGGCGACGAGCACAGCTGGGGGGGAAGGAGGGCCGACGGCTGGGGCGGCCACGGAGAGCTCGGGGCTGGCCTTGGTCGTGGACGCGGAGCAGTGGCGTCCGGGTTCGTTCATGGCCCTGGCGCTCGAGAAGGTGCTGGTGATCGCGGCGCGCATCAATGACACGACCGATTTCGGCTTCGACGACCAGTCGAATACGGTGGCCGCGGGTTACGTGGTCCACGGGAAGCCACACTCGCTCACGCGCCCCTTCGAGGCCGGACAGACCTACGTGGCGTTTGCAACGGGTGCCACCGATACAGGGAATCTCGATATCGTGGTCTTGGACGCCGATGGCAACGAGCTCACGGCCGACCGCGACGACGACAACAACCCGGCGGTGAGCTTCGTCCCGCCCGTCGACGGCAATTACGAGCTGCGCCTGGAGCTCGACAGCGATGGCGACGAGTTCGGGGCGATGGTGGTGATGCGTGAGGGCGGGCTTCGGATCGAGCCGGAGGTCCTCCAAGGGGCGTTCCAGACCCTGATGGACAACGCGACGGCGGTGTCGATCAAGGTCGAGGAGATGGGCTTCCCCAATGGGCTGCTGTTCCACGAGAAAGACTGGGCGCTCACGGGGACGGTGCTCTACCCGGGCGAGGCGATCCGCCAGCGCAACATCACCCTCGAGCCGAACTCGGCGGTGTTCTCGGCGGTGGCCCACGACGAGACGATGAACATCGACCTCGAGATCATCGAGAACAGCACAGGGCGGACCTTCGCCGACACGGAACCCGACGCGAACCCGCTGGTGATCGTCGATTCCCCGCTGTCCGAGTCGACCTACGACATGCGGGTGATCTACGGGGAGGGGGAGGGCCCGGTCCTGGCGACTGCGTTGATCTTGACTCTCGGTGGCTAGCAGCCCGTGGCAAAACCCCTCACGATGCCTCGCTTGGCCCTTTCGCCGACGGCAGTGTTACCGAAACTTGCAGTACGCCCGGTACAGCGGCGCTTCGGCGCCTCGCCCTCGACGAAAAATCCTGCGCGAGGCACCGCGATGGATTTTGCCACGGACTGCCAGGGGCGGGTCAGGCCTCGGTCGTTTCCGCTGGCTCGATCTCCAGGAGCAGGTCGCCGGCGTCGAGGGAGTCGTCGGGGGCGACGACGAGGCGCGTGACCACGCCGGCGATCGGAGCCGCGACGATGGTCTCCATCTTCATGGCCGAGAGCACGACCAAGGGGGCGCCGACTTCCAAGCTGGCTCCGACCTCGGTGCGGACCTCGATGACGACGCCGGGCATGGGCGCGCCCACGGAGCCGGGGAGGTCGGCGACGGCGCGCTCTCGGGTCACGGTTTCAGCGCTGACCGAGCGATCGGGGACGCGGATCGATCGGGGCTGGCCGTTGAGTTCGAAGAACACCTCGCGGTAGCCGTCGTCGCGGACGTCGCCGATGGCGGTGAGCTTGACGATCAGGAGTTTGCCGCGCTCGATCTCGAAGTCGATCTCTTCGCCGAGCTTCATGGGCGCGATGAAGTTTCGGGTCGGCAAGAGGGCGACGTCGCTGTAGTCGCGGCGAAAGGCCATGTACTCGGCGAACACCTTGGGATAGAGGGCGGCCGAGAGGACGTCGACGTCGCGGATGTGGGCACCCCACTTGGTCACGAGCTCGCTCTGGAGACCGTCGAGGTCCATGGGCGCCATGCTGGCCCCGGGCCGACCTTCGATGCGCGGGAGGTCGCGGACGATCTGGGTGCGCAGGGGCTCGGGGAAGCCGCCGTAGGGGACGCCCAGGTAGCCCTGGAAGAACTCGACCACCGAGCGCGGAAAGGACAAGGTGTCGGCCTGGGCCCGGACCATGTCCTCGTCGAGGTCGTTCTGGACCATGAACTGGGCGAGATCGCCGACGACTTTTGAGCTCGGGGTGACCTTGATGATGTCGCCGAGGAGCTGGTTGGCGGCGGCGTAGGCCTGCTTGATCGCGACCCAGCGTCCGGTCAGGCCGAGCGCCTGAGCCTGGAACTGCAAGTTGGTGTACTGGCCGCCGGGCATCTCGTGCATGTAGACGTCGGCGCTGCCGCTGCGCAGGCCGCTCTCGAAGGGGGCGTAGAGGCCCCGGACCTGCTCCCAATAGGTGTTGAGCAGCTGCATGCGGCCGAGGTCGAGGCGCGTGTCCAAGTCGCCGCCCTGGAGCGCGGCGACGACGGCACCCATGGCGGGCTGGGAGGTCATGCCGGCCATGGCATCGATGGCGACGTCGACGACGTCGGCCCCGGCTTCGGCGCAGGCGAGCATGGAGGCGACGCCCGTGCCCGAAGTATCGTGGGTGTGGACGTGGATGGGCAGGTAGGGGAAGGCCTCCCGCAGGGCGCCGACGAGCATGCGGGCGGCGGTGGGCTTGAGCAGGCTGGCCATGTCCTTGATGGCGAGCACGTGGATGCCCCGATCGTGGAGCTGACCGGCGAGGTCGACGTAGTACTGGAGCGAGTACTTGGTCCGCCGTGGATCGGCGACGTCGCCCGAGTAGCAGAGGCAGGCCTCGATGACGCCGCCGGCCTCACCCACGGCGTCGATGCCCAGCTCGAGGTTCTCGAGATAGTTGAGACAGTCGAAGATCCGGAACACGTCGACGCCGCGCTGCTTGGCCAGGCGGACGAAGCGGCGCACGACGTTGTCGGGGTAGTTGGTGTAGCCGACCGCGTTGGCGCCCCGCAGGAGCATCTGAAAGGGGATGTTGGGGACCAGGGCCCGGAGCCGCTCGAGCCGGTCCCAGGGGCACTCTCGGAGGAAGCGCAGGGCGACGTCGAAGGTCGCGCCCCCCCACATCTCGAGGGCGTAGCAGTTGTGGAGGATGTGGGCGCTGACCGGGGCGATGGCCTCGAGCTCCCGGGTGCGCACCCGGGTGGCGAGCAGCGACTGGTGGGCGTCGCGCCAGGTCGTGTCCATGAGCAGGAGACCCCGGTGCTCACGCACGCCCTCGGCGAAGGCCTTGGGGCCCTGCTCGAGCAGGATTCGGCGCCAGCCCTGGGGCGGCGAGCCCGACTCGCCGGTGGGCAGCTCGGGGATGGTCGGATCGGGGCCCGGCGCGACGCCGGCGGTCGGCGAGACGCTGGGTCCGTTGACGGCGAGGTCGCCCAAGAACCGCAGCGCCCGCTGGGCCCGGTTGCGGCGGCGCGGGAACTCGAACAGGCCGGGCTGGGTGTCGATGAAGTCGGTGCGCGCCTGACCCGAGACGAAGGTCGGGTGGCGGAGCACGTTTTGTAGGAACGGGATGTTGGTCTTGACGCCGCGGATCCGGAACTCGGCGAGGGCCCGGTGGAGTTTGGCCGCGGCACCAGAAAAATCGCTGGCTTGGGCGGTGACTTTGGCGAGCAGGGAGTCGTAGTGGGGGGAGACCCGGGCGCCCGCGTAGCCCGAGCCACCATCGATGCGGATGCCCATGCCCGAGGCCGAGCGGTAGGCCTCGATGCGCCCGGTGTCGGGCTGGAAGCCGGCCAGGGGGTCTTCGGTGGTCACCCGACACTGGATGGCGAAGCCGCGGGTCACGATTTTGTCTTGGGTGAGCCCGAGCTCGGCCAAGCTGGCCCCGCCGGCGATCCGGATCTGGGCCTGGACGAGGTCGACGAGGGTGACCTGCTCGGTGACCGTGTGCTCGACCTGGATGCGCGGGTTGACCTCGATGAAGAAGTGGTCGCCGGCCTCGTCGACCAGGAACTCGACGGTGCCGGCGTTGCGGTAGCCCGCGGCCCGAGCGATGTCGACGGCGTCGCGGGTGATGGCCTCGCGCAGGGCCTGGTCGAGGTGGACCGCGGGCGCGACCTCGACGACTTTTTGGTGTCGGCGCTGGACCGAGCAGTCGCGCTCGAAGAGGTGGATCACGCTGCCCTCGGCGTCGGCCAGGATCTGGACTTCGATGTGGCGGGGGCGCTCGATGTAGCGCTCGATGAACATGGTCCCGTCGCCGAACACGGACACGGCCTCGGAGCGGGCGCGCTCGAAGGCGCCAGCGAGCTCGGCCCGCTCCCGGACCACTCGCATGCCCCGGCCGCCGCCGCCCATGGTCGCCTTGACCATCACCGGGAGGCCGTGAGCGTCGACAAAAGCCTCGGCTGCGGCGACGTCGGCGATCGGCCCATCGCTGCCGGGGACCACGGGGACGCCGGCTCGGATCGCCAGCGCCCGGGCCCGGGTCTTGTCGCCCAGCTTGTCGAGCACCTCGGCGCTCGGGCCCACGAAGCGCAGGCCCGCCCGCTCGCAGGCTCGGGCAAAGTCGGCCCGCTCGGACAGGAAGCCGTAGCCGGGGTGGATCGCGTCGACGTGATTCTCGTGGGCGATCTCGATGATGCCCTCGATGTCGAGGTAGGCGCCGACCGGGGTCTTGCCCGCGCCGACGAGGTAGGCCTCGTCGGCCTTGTAGCGGTGCAGGTGAACCCGATCCTCCCGGCTGAAAATGGCGACGGTGCGGATTTGAAGCTCGGTCGCGGCTCGGAACACGCGGATCGCAATTTCACCGCGGTTTGCACACAAGAGCTTGCGGATCGGCCGATTGGACACGGCCCGAGTGTACGGCTTGGACGCCGCTGGGCGAAGCGGTGAGCAGGCCGGGCAGCAGGGGCCTGGAGGGCGCTGTCGATTGCGCGGGCCGAGCTCGCTGGAGTCGAGGGCCGGTGTTCGGGGGCCTCACTCGGCTGGCGCTTCGTTGCCGGTCGAGGTGCACGCGGCGATCCCCAGCCGGTCTTGGTAGGCACAGTTCCACTGGACCAGGCGGGTCGAGATGTCGGTGGCGCTGGCCATGTCGGAGCTGCTGACGGCGGCTCGGTAGTCCTCCCAGTCGGCCAGGTAGGCGTCGGGGTCGAAGCCGTCGGGCTCGAGGGCCTCGGCCATGCCGGGGAGGAATACGCGCGAGTAGATCTCGCCCTCCCAGGCGCCCTTGATGGCCTCGGGGCTGCCGAGGCCACCGCCGGTCACGGCCTCGTCGCAGTACTTGCGGGCGCGCTTGACGAAGGCGACGGCGAGCTCGCGCTCGATGCTGGCGACGTCGATGTCGGTCTGCGGGCCCGCCAACATGGCGCGGATCCGGGCGAGGCCGGGGCCGTTGCGATCGATGATTCGATCTTCGATGAGGTTCAGGAGCGCGAGCGCCTCGGCGGGGCCGCTGGGGTCGTCGACGGGGGCCCCGGCCCGGTCCAAGATGCGGCGCTGGATGAAGGCGTAGCTGCCCTTCTCGATCACCTGGCGGGCGGGCTTGGTGACGCTCGCGTCGTGGCTGTCACCGCTGTCCGGGAAGCCCAGCCGGCCGCGGTGAAAGCCGGCGACGATGCTCGGGGCCCAATCTTCGCCGCCGCGGGCTGGAGAGGCATCGACGGCCAGGGCGATGGGCTGGAGGGCGGAGGACCACAGACACCAGGCCTCATCCCACTGCTTGGGCAGATCGAGTTTCTGGAGGTCGAGCGGAGGGGTTCCTGGTTCGGGACTGGCGTCGGGGTCGGTCCCCGGCTCGGGGGGCTCGTGGTCGCTGGCCGCGGCGAGCAGGCGGCGGGCCTCCAGGAACGCGGCGGTCCGGACGTGGGTCAGGAACAGGGTCAGGGCGATGTACCGGTCCTCGGGGCCATCCGCGGCCCGGAGCTGGGCGAGGGCGAGCTCGGCCGCGATCGTGTCCCGGCCCAGCTCGGGGTCCCCCGGGGGGGTCCGACCGAGGCGGAGGTCGACGGCCGCGACCCAGTCGCGCAGCCCCGGGCTGGCCGCCCCCGTGCCCGTCCAGGCGGCCTCGGCCGCAGCCACGGCGGCCGGGCTGCCCGAGAGGGTCGGATCGGCGTGCAGGGCCGTGAGTGTGTCGAGCTCGGCCATGGCGGCCCGGCACCGCTCCGGGTTGCGGGCACCGAGGGGGCTGTCGAAGGCCTCGTCGGGGTTGCGCCGGGGTGACCGCGGGCTGGGCTGTCGGGCGCTCCTGTTGTCCTTGGCCCCACGTCGGGTCGACCCACCGTCGCCACAGGCCAGGGTCGAGAGCAGGGTGAGTACACCCAGGCCCACGATCAGCCGCGGTCGGCGAATCAGCTGGCCTGAAGCGGCGCGGGAGGTTCGGGCGCGGGCTGCTGGGCGGAGCATGTCGCCATGCTTTCTCTGCACCACGCAGATGTCAAACCTCGCGTGTGTACGACGAACGACCCCGGCGGTCTGTGGCTCAGGTTTCGTCTTCTGTGG
>CAYVJQ010000165.1:12587-12732 GCA_964451725.1 uncultured Nannocystaceae bacterium
CGGTGCAGGCAGCGATGCCCAGGGCGGCCTGGAGGGCGCAGTTGCGCTCGACCAGAGACGAGTCTGTGGCTCAGGTTTCGTCTTCTGTGGCGGTGCAGGCAGCGATGCCCAGGGCGGCCTGGAGGGCGCAGTTGCGCTCGACCAG
>CAYVJQ010000166.1:0-12693 GCA_964451725.1 uncultured Nannocystaceae bacterium
TCTCTGTGGAGCCGGTCTCGGTCTCTGTGGAGCCGGTCTCGGTCTCTGTGGAGCCAGAGTCGGTTTGGGTGGAGCCAGTGTCGGTGGAGCCAGTGTCGGTGGAGTCGGTCTCGCCGAAGGTATCGCTGCTGTCGGAGGCGACCTCGTCGTCCCCAGCGCCGTCTTCGAAGCCGATGCGCTCGGCACAGGCGGCGGCGAGCAGGATGCAGGGCAGGGCCCACAGCAGGGGAGCAGCGTGGAGGGGCGAGCGAGAGCGGGGATCTTTACGCATGTTCAGGTCTGTCTCCAAGGCCGCGCCGGGTCGGCACGGTCGACAGGGAGTATGTCGTCAACTCGAGGGATCGCCCGAATTGTGGGTGCGAGTCGAGCCCGAGATGGGGGAGCAGTTGCCCGGCCGGCTTGGGTACTCTGTGATCGTGCAGAGCCAGACGATCGCAGACCGGGTGCGCGAGCGGGACGCCGAACTGATCCTGGCGCTGTGTGCCGCACCGCTGCGGGTTCGGGGAGACAACCTGGTCGCCCGTCCCTGGGGCGGGCGCGGCCTGTGTGACTACAAGGCGGTCGCCGCGGACGACCCCCGCCGCAGCGAGCGCTTTGGCGAGGTGTTCGAGCTGGCTGCGGATCCCCGCGACCCAGAGGCGGCGCGCCACCCCTCCGAGGTCGCGCTCGCCGATGGTTCGACCCTCGACCTGCCCGAGTTGCTCGAGCTCGCGGGGGCGGCCGCGCTGGGACGGCGGAGCTTCGCGGCCCACGGCCCACGGCTGCCCCTGCTACCCAAGACCCTCGATGTCGCGGGCTTGCTCTCGGTCCAGACCCACCCGTCCGGGAACCCGGAGGTCTATGTGGTCATCGCCTGCGAGCCGGGCGCGAGCTTGCGCTTGGGGTTTCGTGAACAGGTGGACGAGGGCGAACTGAGGCGGCTGTTCTCGACCGGTCGGGCAGACCAGGAGGCGCTGCTCGATCTGCTCGAGCCGGGTGTGGACGAGGGGGCGCTCCAGCGGGATCTGAGCGCGGCCCTGGCGAAGGTCGGCGACAGCGGCGACAGCGGGGAGCCCGGGGAGCCAGAGCGTCATCAGGGACTCCGGGAGCTGGCGCGGGCCTGGTCTGGGCGGCTGCGGCGGCCGGAGGACGAGGCTCGCTTCGAGGCTGTGTCGGTCGGCCTCGCGCGTCGCTACCGGGCGGTGCTGGGCATGATGAACACGATCGCCCTCGCGCCCGGTCAGGTCATCTTCAACGCCCACCCGGCGAGCATGCACAGCGAGCACACGCCGTCTTCCGAGGTTCACGCGCTCGGGGCTCCGGGCGGGGCGAGCGCGTTGTTGCTCGAGATTCGGCGTCCGGGGCCGACCTACCGGGCCTGGGATCACCTGCGTTTTCCCATGCGCGAGCTGGCGATCGAGCGTGCGCTGGAGACCATGAATCTGGAGGCCAGCGATCCGGCGAGCTTTCTGATCGCGCCGCGGCCTCTCGTCGGTCGACCGGGGGTCTCGCGGGCCGTGTCCTGTCCGGCCTTCGTGGTCGATCGGCTGCGCCCGCGCTCGGGGCTCGACGTCGACGCGGCGACCCCGGGAGAGTGGAGCACGCTGCACGCGATCGCCGGTGAGGTCGCCCTGCGGGGGCCCGACGGGGTGGACTGGGGGCGCCTGCGCGCGGGTGAGTCGGTGCTGCTCCCAGCCGGAGTGCGAGCCCTGTCGCTGGTGTGGATCGCTGGGGAGGCGGCGCTCATCCAGGTGTTTCAGCCCCCCCAGGTCGACGCTGGGCTGACCCAGAACCTCGATCGTCTGCGGGGGCTCGCGCCGGCCTCCGAGGGCCCCACGCAGGTCCTGGCGATCGTCAACGGGGGCGATGCCCCGGCCGTCCACGCGCGCCTGTCGGCCCTGGCCCCGGCGATCTTCCGCGCCGATGGGCACACGGCGATCATGGCTCACGAGGAGGCGCGCCGGCGGGGCCAGCTCCTGGGTCTGCTCGACGCCCACGCGGCCTTCGAGGCCGGGCACGGGCCCCTCGATCCAAAGCGGGTCGCGCTGGCGATCATGCTCCCCGGCAAGGGCACCCGGGCCAGCCCCCTGACCCAGCGGCTGCACGGGATCAAGCCGCTCCTCCCCGTGCCCCTGCGGGTGCGCGGACCGGAGGGCCCGGTGTGGCTCGACGGTGCCACGGCCTCGCTGTGGACCTGGACCCTGGTCGCCGAGACTCTGGCCCGCCTGGGGTTCACGGGCCTGGCCTGCAAATGGGGGGACGAGCCTCAGCTCGCGGCTGTGGCCCTCGGCGCCCTCGAGCGTGACGGCCTGGATCTGCGGGGGGTCGACGCGGTGCGCTTTGGGGCCCGCAGCGAGGTCAGCGAAGACCTGGCCCGCAACAAGGAGTGGCTCGATGTCGACCCGGTGAGCGGTGACCTGCGGGCCCAGCTCCACCGCCGGCCCCGGGCCGAGCTGCTCGCGCGTCTGGGGGCCGGGCAGGGTGCTTCAGGGGCGGGCGTCGAGGGTCCGGTCTACGCCCACGTTCATATCGGCAGCCCGGCCTTCTCCCACTGTTTTCTGCGCCACGCTCACGCCGTGTTTGGTGACGTCGAGGGCTGGCTGGACGTCGACGGCTACCTGTTCGAGGCGCTGACCCAAGACTCCCGGGAGTGGGAGCGGGCCCGGGTCCAGGACCCGGGTCTCGCGGCGGTGCTCGGTCAGTGCCCCGATTTTTATGCCCGGGTCTCCGAGCTCCGCGCTCGGATCGAGGCGGAGCGTGGTCGGCCTATGCGCGTGGCTGTGCTCGACTTCGGGGAGCGGCTCTACTGGGGCGACATCGGTCAGGCCGGGCGGGCCCGAGAGGTCTACGCAGCCCTCGCCAGGGACGACGCGCGCGGACAGCTGGCCCGGTCCTTGGCGCTGCTGCGGGAGGCCGACGGGGTCCGCCGCGACCGGTTTGGGAACTGGTTGCTGGGGGCGGTCGGGGTCCCCCAGGACGGGCGTGTCCAAGAGAGCGTGATCGTCGACAGCAGCCTGGGTCCGCGGGCCTGGGCAAGGGGGGCGGTGGTCGTGCGCAGTCGGCTCGACGCGGCTCACCTGGAGCCCGGGAGCGTGGCCGTGGACTGTCGCGCGCGCGGGCTGTGGCTCGAGCCCCGGGCCTACGCCCAAGCCTCGATCGTCGATCTGCTCCGGGTCCCTGCCGACTTTGTGCACACCAGCATTCCCCGGGATCCCAAGGCCGACGCGCCCGTGCTCGAGAGCTGGTTTTGTGACACCCGGGTCGACCTCGGCTCGGAGCACAACTACGCCCAGACGCGCTGGGGAAACCCGGGGAGCCTGGCCGAGAAGTTCACCCAGGTCCGTCAGCGCGAGGTCCAGCCCGACCGGGTCGAGGCCCGCCTGCGCGCCCTGTTCGAGTCCGGTTGCTCTGGGGACTGATCGACCTCAGAGACAGATCTCGCAGTCCTGCTCTGTGCAGCTCTTGAGCGCGAGGAAGGCGGGGTGGCCCTGCGGGGGCTCGCCGCAATCTTGGTAGCACTGGCCGTAGGGGGGGCCGGCCAGCAAGCAGTGACCGACGCAGGTGCAGCCTTCATCGAGGGCGCAGGCGAGGGCCTCGTCGCAGCAGCTCGCGGCCACACACGAGCCGCAGGTGTCCAGGTTGTCGATCAGCCCGCACTCGGGACCCCCGGACTCCCCGCTGGTCCCCTCCGAGTCTCCGCTGGCCTCGGATTCATCCGTGCCTGAGCCATCCGTGTCCGAGCCATCCGTGTCCGAGCCATCCGTGTCCGAGCCACCCGTCTCTGACCCGGGGTCGCTGTCCGTCTCGTCGCTGTGTTCGGAGCCCAGTTCTGTGTCCGAGTCGCCGCCGGTTTCAGCCCCGCTCCCGGTCCCCGTCCCCGCGTCGGACGGGTCGTTGAAATCAGGGTTGGGCAGCGTACAAATGCTGGGTCCCAGTAGGGCGATGATGAAGCACCAGGTCTTCACGGCCGGACCATAGGAGCATCGCGTGCTTACGCCCGTGGTCGCCGCTGGGCAGCTGCACGGCGGGATGCTGGGTGTGGAGCGGACGATCGAGCGTGGCTTTGCCGCATACATGCGCAGCGTTCGCGCGTGCTGGCGCTCCACTCACTCCAGCAACTGGGCCCAGCAGCCCGACGGGACCCTCGCAGGGCCAGCAGGATCAGCAGGATCAGTCGATCCAGTCGGCGATGAACACGTTGGTCTCGCCCTGCTCGACCTGGTTGCGGTTGCTGGAGAAGATCAGTTGGCTGCCGTCGCTGGTGAACATGGGGAAGCCGTCGAAGACCTCCGAGTGGGTGATCTGTTCGGCGTCCGCAGGCTGCTCGGCGTCGACCATGTAGAGGTCGAAGTTGCGGCCCTTGGGGTCGCCGAGGTTGCTGGCGAAGATCACCCGTTTGCCGTCCGGGTGCCAAAACGGCCCGAAGTTCGCGGCCCCGTTGGAGGTGATCGGGTGTTGGTCGCTGCCGTCGGCGTTCATGACCATGAGCTCGAGGGTGGTCGGTCGGACCAGGCCCTCGTTGCGCAGCTCGTCGTACTTGGCGAGCTCGTCGGCGCCCTTGGGCCGGTTGGCGCGCCAGACGATCTTGGTGCCCTGGCTGTTGAAGAACGCGCCGCCGTCGTAGCCGGGAGCGTCGGTCAGACGGGTCACCTCGCTGCCGTCGATGTTCATGACGTAGACCTCCGGGTCGCCGTCCCGGGTCGAGGTGAACACGATCTTGTCACCCTTGGGGGAGACCGTGGCCTCGGCGTCGTAGCCGGGGGAGGCCGAGAGCACCTTGGGGTCGCTGCCGTCGGCGTTGGCGACGTAGATGTCGAACTCGTCGTAGAGCTTCCAGACGTAGCCCTTGCTGTGGTCGGGGTTGGGCAGGCAGTCGTCGGCGGCGGCGTGGGTGGACGAGTAGAGGATCTTGTCGTCGCCCGGGAGGAAGTAGGAGCAGGTCGTCCGCCCCTTGCCCGTGCTGACCATGGTGGGGGCGCTGCCGTCGAGGCCCATGGTGAAGATCTGGTCGCAGCTCAGGCCGTTGCGGGTGCTCTGAAAGATCAGCTTGTCCCCGGCGAAGGACAGGTAGGCCTCGGCGTTCTCGCCCCCGAAGGTCAGCTGTCGGAGCGCGGAGAAGTGGCGCTCGTTGGGGAGCGGCTCCCGGCTGACGGCGGTCGGGCCGGCTTGGTCGTCTCCATCTCCGGGTCCGTCGGCGTCGACCTGTGCCGTGGCCGTGTCGGCCGTGTCGGCCGTGTCGGCCGTGTCGGCCGTGTCGGGGTGGTCCTGGGGGCCCTGGGCGGGCTCGGTGTGGCAGCCCGCGACGAGGGGGGAGAGGCCCAGGAGGACCGCGAGGGGAAAGAGGGAGCTCCGAAGGGAGGGGGAGCTCAGAGGGGAGCCAGCACGCACCGACATGCGCGGACCCTACTCGATCACTGCTGGATCAGCGAACGGAGGAAGCCTTGGGGGGACGACAGGAGGACCTCGCGCATGCACGGGCCGGGCTCCTCGACGATCGTCTGGCCGTCGGCGTCGATCAGGCGCAGGAGGCCGGCGCTGAGGCTCACCCGGGAGACGGCGCCCGGCTGGCCCGGCTGACCCGGCTGACCCGGCTGACCCGGCTGGCCCGGCTGTGTCGCTTCGGGATCGAGGGCGAGCTCGAACTCGAGCGCCCAGGGGCCACCGCGGGCGAGCCCACCGTGGTCGACCTCGCGCAGATTTCGGTGGTCGACCTGGATGGTCACGGGGCCCTGGCGCAGACCCCTGGTCTCGATGCGCACACGCGCGAGGAAGGGGGCCTGATCGTGGCCGAAGGCCGGCGTGGCCATGGGGTCGGTCCACACCTCGAGCACGTCGACGCGGGTGCTGACGCCCCGGCAGGTCCGGCGTTCGACCGACACGGCGTGGCCCAGCAGATCGCGGGGGATGGGCTGAGAGACCAGGCGCTCGGCGCCGGCGGGGACACCAGGATCGAGGCTGCGGACCTGTTTGAGGATGATCTGGGGCTCGGAAACTGGAGAACCGGCTGGGGCTTCGCGCACGGCCGGCCAGCTCGGATCGAGGACCTTGAACTCGAAGTCGAGGGCGACGCTGGTACGCGCCCCGCCCGGGTCGAGGAGGCCGTTCTCGACCTCGATCCACTGGGCCGCGACGCCGCGCACGGCCCGAACCAAGGCCAGGACCTGAGCGTCGTCGAGGACCAGACCGTCGGCGTCGTCGGCTGGGATCTCGGTGGACCTCGACGCCCGCTCGATGTGGAGCTGGTCCCGCGTGTCCACGCGCACGCGGATGACCTCGGGGAGGACCTCGCCGGCCCGGTCCGGGGGCGGGTTGGTGACACTCAGGGCACCCAGCTGGACGTCGATCTCCAGCTCCAGGCGAGCGCGGTCGTCAGGGTCGCGCTGGGCCGAGTCGGGGTGCCGCTCGCTGATGTCGAAGGTCGCGGTGATGACTCCGTTGGCGCGCTCGAGGGGGTCGTCGAAGCGGGCGTGGACGAGCACTCCCATGTGTCCTGCGAGGTGGTCGATGCCCGTGGTCCGCCGCTCTTCGAAGGCCTCCCAGCTCCAGTAGGAGGCCCAGGTTTTTTTGAGCGCCCAGGCTGCGCTGCGCTTCTTGTCTCTGTCGCGGGTCTGGCTCTCGGGGTGCAGGAAGCCCGTGTTGGAGTCGTAGAGGCCGGCGCCCGAGAAGCCCTCGACGTCCTCGACCGTGCTCGACGATCGAAAGCGCAGCCCCTGGCGAGGGCCGAGGGCGTCGAAGCTCGAGCGCAGGGCGACATCGAGGGCCGCGGCGGCCTCGGGGGGGATCGGTCGGGCTCGGATCGCCGGCTTGATGCCGCCGAGGGCGAGCAGGCGGGCGACTGGATCGCGCTGGGAGGGGGGGCTGTCGTCGCGGGGGTGCTCGGCCAGGAAGGCGGTGAGCCAACGGGCGTCGCCCGGGCCCTGGAAGCGAGCCTCGAAGGCCTCGGGGCCCTCCAGCAAGAGGTAGCGCTGGCGCCCGTCGGTCTCGAAGTCGGGGTCGTCGAGGACCGCGGCGATCAAGGGCCGGAGGGGGGCGAGGTGCTCGGCGTAGGCCCGGACCGTGATCGCCAAGGCCCGGTCGGGGGGGCGGGGCGACTCGGGAGGCGACTCGGGAGCGGACTCGGGAGCCGACTCGGGTTTTGGGGCCCCTTCGTCCAGACTCCCGAACGGTGGCTGAACCGCGCGTAAGAACGGGAAGCCCGCAGATTTTCCTCCGATCACCGGGCGCAGCTCGGGGGTCTGTGCGGCGTCGATCCGAGCGAGGTCGATGGCGTAGGGCTGAGCGCCCACGTCGACGACCGTGAGGATGGGAGCCCTCCGACTCTGGAGTCCACGCCAGCGGGCGTAGTCGGCCTCCGAGATCGCCTCGAGGATCAGGGTGCCGTCGGCCTCGGCAAGCAGGATCACGGGCGCGTGGACCCGGGCGAGTTGGTCGAGCTGGGGATCGTCGAACAACCCGCCGAGGTAGGCGTTGGGGATGCCCCGGTTGCGGGCCAGGAGGTTGATGTGGGCGAGGGGCGTCTGGGGGACCGCGGTCAGCAGGCCGGCGGCCGTGGGCAGCTCGTCGGGGACGTCGGCCATGATCCAGATCGCGTCCTGGTCGGCCTCGGCCAAGAGCGCCGCGGCGAGCTCGGGCGCGCGCGGGAGCTTGCGCAGGCGGCCGGCGATCAGCCCCGGATTGTAGACCTCGATCTCGCCGGGGACGCTGAGCTCGGCGTAGGTCGTGAGCTGGTCGGCGAGCTCGTGGGGACCGCGGCTGCGCAGGCGAGCCACGAGTTTCTCTTGGTGGGGGGAGCGGGCGATCCAGTGCAGGTGCTCGCCGATCTCTGGGGGCAAGGAGGCGCGGAGGCTGCGAAAAAAGTGCTCCAAGTCGCCGGCCCCGAGCTTGTCGCTGTACTCGAGCTCGAAGGCCCACATCTCCTCGCGGGGCTCGGGGTGGCTGCGCGCGGGCAGGTGGACGATGGTGCCCACGCCCAAAGAGCGCTGCTCTCGGTGGATGGCGAGATCGTAGAAATAGTCGGAGTAGAGCCGCTCGTCGATGATCCGCATGTTCAGCGGCGGCGGTCCGCGGCGGCCTCGGACCCAGTCGATGATCTCGGCCGGGGTCGAGAACTGTTCGCCTGTCAGCGGGCGCTGGCGTGTGCCCGGGACCGGATGACCGTTGACGAGGCGAAACCAAAACCACTGATCGTGGAACTCGTAGAAGTCGCCGTGGAGGAAGCGCATGTGCTCGCGCCGAGGCTGGTCGTAGCCGACGATCACGAACTTCAACACGGCAGTGCCCGCGCGGTTGCTGGCCGCCATGGCTTCGAATTGGGCCGTGGAGTCGAGGCGCGCGACGCTGTGATCGTCGAACTCACCGTCGTCGGGCCAGCTCGAGGCGTGGGCGCCTCCCTCGGGTCCACAGCCCAGGGCTCCAAAGCAGGCGATCGAGCCGGTGATGGCCAGGAGCAGCAGCGCCGCGAGGGGGACGCGAGCGCGGCGTTGCTGGAGCATCGCGCGATGCCGGGGCGGAGCGGGCATGTGTGAGCAGTGTACGCGCGGGGAGCCGCTTCGGTTAGACTCGCGCAGATGGCTCTTTGGTGGCGCGCACTCTCGCTGGCTGGAACCTTGTTGTCCCTGACCTCGGTGCTGGGGTGCAGGCCCAGCGGCGGAACCTGCAGGGACCTCCGGAGCTGCGAGCGGAGCTGCTCGTCGCGCTCACCCGAGGCCTGCGTGAGCGCAGGACGGGGCTACGCGGCCGGGGTCGGTGTGGGGCGAAACGTCGGGCGCTCGGTGGAGCTCTTCTCTCAGGCCTGCTCTGCGGGCGAGCCCGAGGGCTGCGCCTACCTGGGCTCCGTGTACGAGTTTGGGCTCGGTGTCGAGGTCGACCTCGACCGGGCGGAGCGCTTTTATGAGAGCGCCTGCAACGCGGGGGAAGGCCAGGCCTGCGTCGGTCTGGGCGCGCTGGTCGAGGCCGAGAACCAGGGCGAGGCCTCGCGGTTGACGGCCCAGGGGGTAGAGCTGCTCGAGCAGGACTGTGGGACCCGAGGTGGGCGTGCCTGCGCGTCCCTGGGTCTGCTCTACGTGCAGGGCATCGGTGTGGCGCAGGACCTCGGGCAGGGTCGGCGCCTCTACACGCTGGCCTGCGACTCGGGCGACGTCGAGGCCTGTGTCGGCCTGGCCGAGCTCGTGCGCGACACCGATCCGGCGGCGACCGGGGAGCTCTACGACCGGGCCTGCGACGGGGGCTACTACTACGCCTGCGTGCAGCGGGGTATCGATCTGCTCCTGGGAAGTGGCGTGGACCCGGACCCGAGCCAGGGGGTGGCGCGTCTCGAGCAGGCCTGCGAGGGCGGTGAGCCCCGGGGCTGCGCCAGCTTGGCGACGGCCTATGTCTCCGGGGTGGGGGTGGACATGGATACGGATAGGGCGGTGGGCCTCTACGAACAGGCCTGTGCGCAGGGCGACGCCTATGCCTGTGGGAGCCTCGGCCTGCTCTACTCCCTCGGCTCCGGGGTCGATCGGGACCTGGGTCGGGCCGCGACCTTGTTCGCCGAGGCCTGCACTGCGGGCGAGGCCATGGCCTGTGGAAACCTGGGCTGGATGCACCTCGAGGGTATCGGGATCTCGAGGGACCGAGGGGGTGGCCTGGCGCTGCTGCGCGATGCCTGCGAAGCGGGAGACGGGGCCAGCTGTCACCGCTTGGGTGTGTACGCGGTCGAGTCTGGGGAGGCGGGGAGCGCCGAGGGCTACTGGCGGCGCGGCTGCGAACAGGGCAACCCCGACGCCTGCACTGCGCTCTCGGTCTCGTTCATCGACAGTGGGGGCGGAACTCCGGGGCCGGCGGGCGAGTTCGCCGAGGGCGAGTTCGCCGAGGGCGACGCGGGGCTGGCGGTCGAGCTGGCGCGCTACGGCTGCCAAGAGGGCAGCGCCGCGGGCTGCACCTTGGCCGGTCAGATCTACGCTCTGGGGTGGAACGTGGAGCGGGATCAGGAGTCGGCCGACGCCTACTTCCGCTACGCCTGCGACCTGGGCGATGTCCAGGGTTGTGAGGTGCTCGCGACTTGGCTCGGCGATACGGCCGAAGGGGAGGCCTACTGGGGCCTGGGCCTGGGCCTGCGCGAGCGCGGCTGCGAGGCGGGGAACAGTGGGGACTGTGTCGTGCTCGGGGCCTACTTCGCGCGTGGACTCGGGGTCGAGAAGGACTTTGGCCGGGCTGTGGATGCCTATGGGAGCGCCTGTCGGGACGGGGTGAGCGCGGCGTGTACCCACGAGGGACAGATCTTGATCACCGGAACGGGCGTGGAGCCGGACTACGCCCGGGCGTTCGGGCTGTTCGAGGCGGCCTGCGAGGCCGGCGAGGGGTTGGCCTGCGCGTGGCTGGGGCTGGCGTACCACCGGGGCCGGGGAGTGGAGCAGGACCTGAAGGCGGCGGTGTCCCACTACGGGGAGGGCTGCGACCAGGGGTACTCCTTTGGGTGTGTGGGGATGGCCAAACTCCATGAGCAGGGGGCGGGGGTACGCCGAGATCGGCGGGCGGTGAGGCGCTTCTATGCTCGCGCTTGTGAGCTCGGCTCGGCCCAGCATTGCGACTGATCCGGCGGCCGATGGGGCCGAGGAAATCGATTCGCATCGGTACCGCTGACCTGCCCGTCATCCGCTTCACCATGCTCGCCTTGAACGCTATCGTGTAGCTCATCTGCTTCCTTGTTTCTGCCCCAGGTGGGTGTGGGGCGGGCCCTACGGCCGCGCCCGGTTTAGGTGGCAACTATCCTGACAGAGGGGGATAGGCCGCCGACAGGCCCGGTCCTTCCAAGCCCGGCCCGACAGAGCTACAGAAGTTTGGGGCTCATCTGCGTAGCCTTTGCCGAGCCCAAGGCAGGGCGCCCTGGCCAAGGCGACGAGAACGGGTTCTCATTTGGTCGACATGTCGCGCTAAGCCCAACTCGCCAGTTTCCAGTCGGGAATACCACGACATCGCTCCCTCTATCGCGCCATGGCCTTGCGCCCACTGAACTGGCAGCGGTGATCGTGTGGCTATTTCCAATATGGTCCAACCATCATTGTGGACCTCACGCACGTCCCGCCCGCTATCATCGACCTGTGGCCGACCCGCTTCACCAATATGTCATCGGCGAACGCCTGACGGGCCTGACCGTCGACCGCCACCACCGAATCCAGCTCCCAGGCTGGGACGTGGTCGAGTTCGTCATCGACGACGACCCCAAACAACTGCCCATCGAGCCCACCAATCCTTCCCCTACCGGCCAGGATATGGGGGAGTGGGACCTCGAGGTCCTGTCCATCGACGACGAGCTGGAGACCGACAAATGCCGGTGACCTGGTACGTCAACCTGCCCGCGACGCGCGGCGAACGCTGGGGTCCCGAGGTTCCTCTGAAGGTCACACGCAGCCGGTGGGCCAGAACCAACGCCAACCGCACGGTCACCTGGACCTGCGACCCAGACAACAACAACCTCAACACGGTCGCCGCAGCAGCCAGCTTCACCGCCGGTGACCACCCGAACACCCAGCAGTCGTCGACCTCCGAGGTCCCCGATACCCACAGTTTTCGCAACCGGTTGACCCTGCCGCCCTACGGCCGCGAGTCCTACACTGTCACGGCCCAGCGTAGCGACAAACAAAACACCTCGCTCGACGAACAGTTCGATATTCGCCGGAGGCTCTATTATGTCCTCAACTACATGGACAACGAGGGGAAACAGCTGTACGCGTCCCTCCAGGATGATCTGCATCGCATCTTCGCCGATGTCGGTATCGAGCTCGTGCGGGTCGCAAAGCAGAAGATCCTCAACAGGCAGCTCGTCTCCTGGCCAATGATAAAGCCACTGGTTAAAACCCGACCAGCGATCCCCGAGGGCAAGCGTGGGTTGGTCATGCGCCTGGCACTGGTGAACTCGATCGGTGCCGAAAGAGACTTCGAAGTCGAGCTCCCCCTAGTGAATGGTCAAGGTGGACTTGGCGCCGGCGCCGACACGGTCGCCCACCAAAATGGGGTTTGGAAGCTGACCATCCACCTACCGCCGCAGCAGAACGTGCCCGCTCATCGGCAGCTCCGCCTGCCCCCCGAACCGACCGCGACAGTTCAGGTCAGCTGCTACTACCTCCTCGCGCAAAAGATCCGCACCGAATGGTTCTCCGACTCTCCAGCGAACGTCCAGCACACCATTCGCCGCATCGACGATCGGACAGCAGAAATCACGATTGCAGGAAACGACAACCAGGCCCTGACGAATCTGGCCATAGAGTACGCCAGCCATGTCGCAGACAAGCCCTGCCACCAGGCAACGTTCTCGCAACCACCGAATGGCTTGCCAGCTCAACTCCATATCAAGGTTAGCCTGTGTCCTCTGCAACCAATCGGGGGGACGACGCTGCGGGCCAACATCGCGCTGACCCAAGACATGTCGATATATTACCACAATGGTACGCATCAAGATAAAGCGGCCGCGCTCTGCCGTGTATTCGCCCACGAGATCAGCCATTCAATCGGCATGGTCGCTCCGTCCATGACTTGGAACGGCGCCCAGCAGAACCACGACGACCACTACACCAACGACAACGGCGGAAAGGGGCCACACTGCCACCATAATGCCACGTTGCAGAACAATACCTCCAACGCGGCTGGCGAATTCCATAATCCAGGGAACCCGAACTGCCATCAGGTTTACGTGCCAGACAACGGACAGATCTGCATCATGTTCCACCAACGCAC
>CAYVJQ010000167.1:0-4923 GCA_964451725.1 uncultured Nannocystaceae bacterium
GACCGGGTATTCCATTTCCGATAAGACCCCGGGACCGGGTGTCTGCTACCCGGTTTAGTCTCATTGGACCGGGTATTTGATGCTGAGAGGTCAGAAGAACGCACTGAGCCCGGTCAGCGCCCGCCCAATCGCCAGCGTATGAATCTCATGCGTCCCCTCATAAGTATAAACCGTCTCCAAGTTACACAGATGCCGCATAATATGAAACTCCCCCATAATCCCATTCCCCCCGAGCATGGTCCTCGCAATCTGAGCCGACTCCCTCGCCAAACTGACATTGTCGCGCTTGAGGTAGCTGACCTGGACCGGATCGAGCTTGCCCGCCTCTTTGAGCCGACCAAAGTGATAGGCCAGAAGTAGCCCCTTACCAATGCCATTGTGGATCTCGACCAGCTTTTGCTGGGTGAGCTGAAAACCGGCGATCGGGCGATCGAACTGGACCCGCTCCATGGTGTAGCGACGGGCCCGCTCGTAGACATCCATCGCGGCCCCTAGCGCCCCCCAGCCGATACCGTAGCGGGCCTGGGTCAGACAGCTCAGAGGACCCTTGAGGCCCCTCACTCCGGGGAGCATGTTGGCCTTGGGCACACGAACCTCATCGAGGATGATCTCGCCGGTGATCGAGGCCCGGAGGCTGAGCTTGCCGTGGGTCTCGGGGGTGCTCAGCCCATTCATGCCGCGCTCGACGACAAACCCACGGACCACGGGAGCGTCGCTCCCAAAGTCGGTGGTCTTGGCCCAGACCACCGCCAAGTCCGAGATCGGGCTGTTTGTAATCCACATCTTTTGGCCGTTGAGGATGTAGTCGCCGCCTTCGCACTCCTGCTTGGCGTGGGTCCGCATCGACCCTGGGTCCGAGCCCGAGTTGGGCTCGGTGAGGCCAAAACAGCCGATCAGCTCGCCGGCGGCCATGCCTGGGAGCCAGCGCTGCTTTTGCTCCTCCGTGCCGAAAGCCCAGATCGGGTACATAGCCAGCGCGGTCTGGACCGAACAAAACGAGCGGATCCCCGAATCGACACGCTCGAGCTCGAGCATGATGGTGCCATAGGCGACCGGATTGAGCCCCGCGCAGCCGTAGCCCTCGAGCGAACAGCCCAGGAACCCCATCTCGGCGAACTCGGGGATCAACTCCTTGGGGAAGGTCCCGGCCTCGTAGTGCTCCTGGATGACCGGCTGGACCCGCGACTGACAAAAGTCCCGAGCCGCCTTCCAGACCAGCAGCTCGTCCTCCTCGAGCAGGTGATCGATGCTCAGCAGGTAGGGGCGGGGATCCTTCGAGGCCATGGCCACGGATAACATGTTTGGGCGCCCCCGGCCCCGAGCTCGACCTCGCTCAATCGAGTGCGGAGTCGGGCGCCGGATCAACGACCGAATCTGGATTGAGGTCGGGGTCCGACTCGGGGTCCGATTCGGACGGATGACGATCGGCGGGCAGGTATGCAAACACGATCGCAACCAGCAGGCCGACGTCCCGAGCGAGCAGCGGCCAGCCGACCTCGCTGGCCTCGGCAGCCTTGCCGAAACAGCCGCAGGCCAGGTCGATGTCCCGGATGATGATCGAGGCGATCAACCCGACAAAGGCGAGCGTCAGGGAGCCCAGAACGATCGCCCCGGCCCGGCGCTTGAGATCGACGAGCACGGCCGTGCCCGCCAAGATCTCGGTCACCGGGACCACGGTCGCGGCGATGTTGAGGACCCAGTCCGGAAACGCCTGGTAGTTGGCGATGTCCTCGGCGAATCCAGCTGGATCGAGCACCTTGAGCGAGCCGGCGTAGATGAACACGGCGCCGACGACGAAGCGCGCGGCCCAGCCCGCCCACTTGAGGGCCCGTGCCCGCGCACTCGCCGGAGTGTCGGTCTGCGCGCTCACAGATCGGCCTCCTCGACGGAGCTGCTCAGGCCCGCATCCCCAAACCGCGAGGCCCCGCTCACGGTGGCCCCATCAACCAGGACCCAGGCCTGCCAGCCGCCCTCGAGCACCCTGACCTGCCGGCAGACGCCGCGCTCGGCCAACAGCGCCCCCAGGTAGGTCGAACGCTCGCAGGTCACCCCTTCGCAGTAGGTCACGACCTGTGAGTCGGCTGGGATCGGCAGAGACTGGAGGTCGAGCAGGCCCTCTGCATCGTCGGCGGGCAGGCTCAGGGCGCCGGGGATATGCGCGTACTCGTAGGCCGCAGCCGGGCGGGCATCGACGAAGGTCACACCCGGATCCGTGACCAATGTTCGGGCCTCGGCCACCGACACATGAGGGACGTGCGCTGGGGCGGCCTCGGGCAGCTCTTCGGCGGCACACAGCTGGTCGTCCTCCCGAGGGTCGGCGACCCAGGGCAGATCCGACACCGCCAGCAGGGCCAGCCCACCGAGCAGGCAGACCCCGACGAGCCCGAGCGTGTCCTCGAGGCGCCCGAGACGGTGGGCGAGGACAAAGGTGGCGATCCCCAGGGCGCCGACCATGAACAGGCCGATCATCGACGACCATGCTAGCCGATCCCCGGACCCGGGCCGGCAATGAAGACGCACACCCTGCGCCGAAACATTCCCGGACAGATCTCGGCGGGGTTTCCAGCCGTTCTCGGGGTGAACCTTCGGGGTATGCGACAAAGACGCACACCCTGCGCCGGCACATTGCGGAAAACTGGAAAAACTCCGCGAAAACCGCCACAGCGAAGTTTACGCGGGCCTGGCTCGTCGCCTCTTTCCCGCGACTGGCGCGGCGACCCGCCCAGTGTTTCACTCCCGCCGACCACGCGATGTCCGCCTTCCGCAACGCCCCCAAAACTCGGCCTCCGCTCTCCTCGACGCCTCGGTCGACGCCCCGGTCCACGCCCCGGGCGCCCCTCGCTCCGCGCCGGTCTACGGCCGTCCTGAGACCTCTGCTCTTCGGCGCGCTGCTGTGGCTGGGAGGCCTGCCCCTGGCCAGCGGCGAGGCCCAGGCGGCGCCGCCTACCAAGTCGAAGACCAACACCAAGCCAGGCGGCACCAACCACACCAAAAAGCCGACCGGCTACCAACCCCCGGAGTTCACCTACGGCGGGAACGCGGTGTCGTTTATCGCCCCACTCCAGTTTGGACTGACCAAGAAGGGCTACGTGCCCCGCGGTCGCTTCCACTTCCAGTACGACCGGCAGCTACGCAAGGCCCACTGGGTCCACGTCGGGGCCGCGGTGCTCTTCGATCGAGGCAGCTGGCGTGACTTCGGCATGGACAGCTGCGGTCTCGAAGCTCAAGTCGGCACCTGCCAAGCCGGGACCACGACCGGCATGGACATCGCGGTCGGCTACACCCACAAGCTGTTCATCGAGGCCAAGCCGTGGATCGTTCCGACCTTTCGTCTGGGTGTGACCGGCGGATTTTGGAAGTACCCGCGCCTCGGTGGCTCGCGCGAGCAGACCCGGGAACTCAGCTGGAGCCTGGGCTTCCAGGCCTCGGCCGGGCTGCGCTTCTTCCTCATCGGCGAGCTCGCCCTGGGCATCGACATCGAGCTGCGCCCGAGCCTGGCCGTGCACCGAGAGCGCGAGGCTGGGGCCGCCGACTCGGAGAACCACGCGGGCTTCGTGCTCCCCCTGCACGTCTCGCCCCTGATCATCGAGTGGCGGTTTTAGGGAGTCGCAGTTTTAGGCTCGAGTTCGAGCTCGACCAGGCGCAACTCACTGGTCCCAGGCCCGAGCGCGCGGACGTAGCTGACATACTCGAAGCGTCCACCGCCGCGGCTGTACTCGGGGTGTGCCGAGACGGCCCGCGGCCCTGAGCCGTCGAGGCCGAGCTCGGCCTCGAACGCGCGCTCGGCCTCGGACCAGGGGCCCTCGAGGCTGGGCGCATGGCGCAACACGACGGTCCCGGGCTCAGCGCGATCTCCCTCCGGTGTGGCGCGACCCCGCCCTGGGTAGATCGCCAGGTAACGATCGACATGGTGATTGCGGTATACGCTGAGTGTCCTGGCCCCATCGAATACGGGCACCGCATCAGCCAGCGCCGGGCTCCAGTCGACACCACTCCAAAATCGCCACGCCGCGCGGGTGAAGACTTGGTCCACGGCCACACGCGCGAGCAGACAGGGGTGCTCGACCTGCCGATCGGTGCACCCGAAAGCATAGAGCCGACCATCGATGATCAGGGACGCCTGCCCAAACTCGGGCTCGGGTGCCGTGAACAACAAGGTCGGCTCCCCCGCGCCCGGATCGAGCACTGGGCGCACAGGACCGAACTCGAACTCGCCCCAAATCGCTATTGAACTACCCACAGGTCCGACCTGCCCCCTCCCCCCGGGACCCGGCGTGCCCTCATACTTGGCATAGAACACCAACAGCTCGTCCTTGTGCGTGTCTCGGACCGCGCTCAGCGGCCAGAGCATGCGACGCGCGCCACAGGGCGCCTCGCAGTCCGGGTTCAGGGCAGCGTGGGCGTCGTTGAATGCGAGCTCCTCGGTCGTATAGGGGAGCAGCTCCGCGGGCCCCCCGGCACCGTCTTGTCGGCCCGTGAAACCGCCGACACCGTCCTCCGCGTAGAGGTCGAGCGTCGCGGTCCAGGTGCTCGACCGCAAGCGTGAGCCGAGCGCGTCGGGCTCGCTCAGGGTCGTATACCCAAACATCCACAACACCCGGCCCCAAGCCAGCACGCTGGCCCCGCCCTCGCGCCCGGCGACCCCCGCGAGCTCAGGGAGGGGACCCATATCGCGCGCGCTGATCACCAATCCAGAGCTGCTGGGCTCGGTGCAGGCACAGACCCAGGCCAGCACAAACCCGAGCCCGTGAATGCAGTGGCCGTGCCGAGCGAGCGTCAAGTTGGAAGTCTAGCAGCCCGCAGCCAACCCCCTGAGAGCCACTACCGACTCGGACAGGGCTCACCTGTCGCTACCAGCACACCCCAGAGGCCAATCAAACCATTGCGGGGACCTCGTCGTTCCCAGCCCTTCGGGGTCAGACC
>CAYVJQ010000167.1:5023-12228 GCA_964451725.1 uncultured Nannocystaceae bacterium
ACCGCGCTGTAACGCATGCCCCGGGCCTTGCCCTCCCAGGTGACCTGCTCGCCCTCGATGAGCCGAGCCAGGGCCTTCCTGACTTGCAGGGCCGTACCACCGACAACCGCAGTGATCTCGGGGGCCTTCATGGGCCGCTCCGACTCGATGACCTTTCGCAGCACCGACGCATCGTAGGACCGGCGACCCTCGGGAGTGCGTGTGTTGACAGCCCGGGCCTTGGCCTGGGCCTTGGTCTGATCCTCGCTGGACTCCCCCCCGACAACCGGACCCCGTCCACCCTCGATGATGTCTCCGACAGACACACTGCCGAGCAGACCCGAGAATTTTCCCTTGCCGAGTTTGGTGAGCTCGGCGAGGGTCAACTGTGGATTCTCAATCACGAGGTTGATGAACACATCACGCTCGACGGCCTCCACAGCGGAATTGAAGTCACGTTCGAAACTAGACACCAGAAGACCCTAGCACAGGCAATTGACATTACGAACACCTACGATTCGATTTTTGGTGTGAAGGAACTGTCAATTGGGACATTAGTCCGGAGCACCTATTTCAGGATGATGTACTGGGCCCAGGCCGACAAGCTGGCGGGCCGCTCCTCACCCGGGCGGCCAAAGCCCCCACTCGGGGGGAATAGGGGCGCACAGAACGGCGGATAGACCTGTTCTCGCCCAAACTACGGCGCTGAGCCGACCCCGGGCCTGCCTCTTTGAGCAGGTCTCCCGTGCCACGCTGCGCTCATCCCGCGGAACTATTAACATAGTTCATCCCCCTGACAGGCCCATGGGCTTGCTCCAGCATCGACTGAACCATGATTGCTGTCTGCCTGAGCCATGATTTTAGCGCTCGCTATTGTACGCACGTATTCGCACCCACCTACCTCCGCTGCCATACAGTGTCGCTCGGGTGGGCATTGACCACACCTGGGGCAGATCGCCTCGGGTGAACTGCGACCAATCACCCCACCACCCACTGGGCTCTCTCTCCCTCGCTACGGCTCCAGACCGGGGCATTTCACCCTCAGCGGGGGCTCCTGTGGTGTTCGGGGCTCGCGGGCATACCCTCGACAACGCGCCCATCCAGTGTGAAGCAACATGATTCATCCCCAGGCCATCATGATTCGACCGACCTCTCTCGAGCCCGGGCCGACCGACTTCGAGCCTGGACCACCCAAGGGGAGTCCAGCCGCAGTTTCAACGTGGAAACTCCAGAATGGGTTTCAGGCACCCTCAGGTCGTGATTAGGGACCTTCCAAAGAGCTCAGAGCTCAGAGCGCGTCGACCAGGGCCCGGGCGTGGTGGCGTACGGTCTCGCGCAGCTCCGGGGGCTCCACCGACACCAGGGCGTCCCCGATCGAGAGCAGGCGCCGGGCGAGCTCGCGGCAGGAACGATAGGCCACCCGACGCTCGAGCAGCTCTCCCTCCTCGATCCAGTGGTCGCGCTGACCCGCATCCCAGATGTTGTGGTGGATCCACCGGGCCATGGGCGCCCGGATCTGAAGTACCGCGATCCCTGGGCGATCTTCGTCGATACCGAAGGCCGGGTCGTGATCGCCCCAGATCTTGTCGGGTTTGGGCACTGCCTCGCTCGGTCGAAGCTCCTGCAACACGCTGGCCGCCTCGATCTGCGCGACCCGAAAGCTCCGAACTTCGACGTGGGTGCGCGAGTAAGCCCGGAGGTACATGTTCCCGTCGTGCAGGCGCAGCTGCCACGGTTCGAGGTCGTGCAGACGCGCGCCCCCGCCCGCACTCCAGGGGCTGGCGTAGCGGATCTGGACGACTTGCTTGCCCAGCGCCCCAAACAGCACATTCAAGACCGCCGGGTCCGTTCGGCTGCCCGTGGTCAAGGTTGCGACCAGGCTCCCAGGTCGGGCCCCTGCGGACGGAGTCTGGCCGCGGTAGCGAATCTCCGCGTCCATCTGCTCCGCCAGGCGACGCAGGCGCGCGGTGATCTCCTCGTCGGCCAGGGGCGCGAGCAGGGCCTCGGCGAACATCACCGCCGACAGGTCCGCCGGCTCCGGGTCCGTGAGCGGCAGGGTGAAGTGAGGATCCCGGAGCACCCAGCGCCCCGCCCCTCGATCGAACTCCACAGGCGAGTCACAGGCGTCACGCAGCCAGGTCAGGGCCCGCTGGATCGAGGGGTAGGAGACCTCGGCGACCGTCGCCAAGGCCTCTTTGGTGGCCCCCTGCGGGTGCTCTCGAAGGTGGCGCAAGAGCACGCGGGCGGTTTCTTTGACCAACTCCGAGGGACCGTCGGACATGGCCGTGGTTATATCCTGTGAAATTGACCAGACCACCGCAGGGTCGCCCCGCGGTGGTCTGAATGCCCGTGAGGGCCGCCCTCACCCTCAGGGCGGGCGCTCAGAGGCGCACGTACTCGAAGTCGCCCGCCTGTCCCTCGATCCCGCGCGCGGGCGCAGCGATCCAGTTGGCGAACTTCCCGGGCTCGTACACGGGCTTCATGATCGAGTGCAGGTAGTCGTTGTCCGCGGGGACCAGCAGCCATTGGTCCCGCTGCGCCTCGAAGGCGGCCTCGTCGATGAGCTCGCCCGCGGGGTTGAAGAAGTGGCCGGCGTAGATGCCCTGGTGCCGATGAAAACGGGCGTTGGGCAGGGTCAGGCGGACGTCGAGCCCCTCTTTCTCGAGGACCTTGTTCCACTTGCGCACGGCCTTCGCACAGTCGGCGATGTACTCGTCACGGAGCACGGCGTTCATGGCGTTGCGAAGCGGGATGCCCTTCTCGATCAGCTTGCCGTCCTCGACGACGGGCAGCTGATAGTTGCCGTGCAGGGCGACGTGGTCCTCGTATTTTTTGCGCTCGCGGAAGCGGCCCTTGAGTCCCGCGCCGAAGAAGTCGGCGGCGTTGTTCGAGATCTCGCCACCAAAGAGATCGAGGCTGTAGCTGAACCAGTAGTTGATGGTCCGCTGGATCAGGTCGAAATCGATCCCGCCTTGGGCGCGGATGTCGTTGTTGGGGTCGAGCTTGTAGAGCTCGCAGCTGCGCTGGATGATGCGCTGGAGGCCGGTCTGGCCGACGAAGAGGTGGTGGGCCTCCTCGGTGAGCATGAACTCGGTGCTCCGGGCCAGGGGGTCGAAACCCGACTCGGCCAGGGCGGCGAGCTGAAACTTGCCGTCCCGATCCGTGAACATGGTGAACGCGAAGAAGCTCAGCCAGTGGTCGCAGGGCTGGTTGAAGGCGCCCAGGATGCGTGGCTTGTCCGGGTCGCCGCTGCGACGGTTGAGCAGCTCGTCGGCCTCGTCCCGGCCATCCCGGCCGAAGTACTTGTGCAGCAGGTAGACCATGGCCCACAGGTGCCGGCCCTCCTCGACGTTGACCTGGAACAGGTTGCGCATGTCGTAGAGGCTGGGCGCCGTGTGCCCAAGCAGGCGCTGCTGCTCGACCGAGGCCGGCTCGGTGTCGGCTTGGGTCACGATGATCCGGCGCAGGGCGTTGCGGTGCTCACCGGGGATCTCGTGCCAGGCCTCCCGGCCGGCGTCGTCGCCACAGCGGATCTTGGACTCGGAGGGGTCACGAGGATTGAGGAAGATGCCCCAGCGGTAGTCGGGCATCTTGACGTGGCCGTAGTTGGCCCAGCCCTCGTTGTCGACGCTGATCGCGGTGCGCAGGTAGACCGGCTTGTCCGCGAAGTCGGTCGGGCCCATGTCGTTCCACCACTCCAAATAGTTGGGCAGCCACCTTTCGAGCGCACGCCGCAGTTTGGTGTCGTGCGCGAGGCCGACGTTATTGGGGATCTTGCTGTCGAGATCGACCGAGGTGCTTGCCATGATTGAGTCCTTGGGAATGGGGCCGAAAAGGTAGGGCCGAGGGGCCAGGTGATGGAGGGTCGGAGTGGTGGAGCTTCGAGTCAGACCCGCTGCCAGTCGAAGCGCGGGCGCTCGGGTCGTCCGTAGAGGGTCAGTGCGCCCTCAGGGCCGGTCGCGTTGGGGCGGATAAAAATCCAGTTTTGCCAGGCCGTGAGCCGGGCGAAGATCTTGGAGTCGCAGTTCTCGGTTCCGGGGAAGCGGAGGTTGGCCTCCATACCCGTGAGCGCGTCGGGAGACAGGCTCGAGCGCTCTTCGATGGCGATCCGCGTGTCGTCGTCCCAGTCGATGTCGTCGAGCAGCACGGTGACGAGACCGGCCTCGTCGGCCTGCTCGGGGCTCAGGGGGCCGTCCTGCCCACGCAGCGCCTCGAGTTTGTCGGCCTCACCGTAGAAGCGCACGCCGAGCCGAGGGTAGGCGTGACTCATGGGTAGACCTCCCCAGTTGAGCCCCGAGAGCCCGACCTGCACCGGGTGGTCCGGGTCGTCGAGGAGGTAGAAGCGGTCGCTCGCCAGGGCGAGCTCGAACAGGTTCCCGCCCCAGTTGGTGCCCGCTGCCCCGAGCGCGAAGAACGAGCGGCTGGTCAGGTCCATACGCCGCAGGGTCCGGGCCATGAAACCGATGATCTCGCGCGCGAGCCAGGTCGGACCGGCGGCCCCCGCCTCGGCGGCCGCGAGCAGGGCCGCGTCGTAGGCGACCGTCCGGGCCACGTCGCAGTCGACCTCCACGAGCACGAGGCCGATGTCCAGATGGTTGATGCGCAGGTGCAAGAGCGCGTCGTCGAGCTCCCGGTAGACCCGCAGCGCCCAGCTCTGGTCACCCGCAGCGTGCAGAGCCACCGCCCCACCTCGAGCGATCTCGAGGTCGGCCTCGGTGGGTCCGGTGAGCTTCAGGGTCGCCACCCGGCGGACCGGATCACAGTCGAACTTCACGGCCGTGTAGTGGCGATGGTCGCCGTCCTCGCTGGCCTCGACCGCGAGCGGCCTCAAACTGATGCCCACGCGTGGCTCGTCGCCGAACTCGGCGTGGATGGCCGCGGTCTGCTCGGCGCTGACCTGCTCGGCCCGCTCGCGCATCTTGGCGTCGAACTTCGAGCGTGGGTAGCTGCCGTCGATGAGCTTCCACTTCACCGCCCGTTTGCCGCGCACACCCTCGGCCGTGGTCGAGAACAAGTCGGCGATATCGCGCCGGATCTTGCGTTTGTCGACCAGGCGCGTGAGCCCGCCGGTCCCCGGGAGCACGCCCAGCAGGGGCACCTCGGGCAGGCTAACGGCGGAGCTCCCGTCCTCCTGGAGGTAGATCTCTTCACAGGCCAGGGCCAGCTCGTAGCCGCCGCCGGCCGTCGTCCCGTTGCACGCCGCGATGTAGACCTGGGCGCTGTTTTGGGTCGCGTCCTCGAGCTCGCAGCGAGTCTCGTTCGTGAACTTGCAAAAGTTCACCTTCCAGGCGTGGGTGCTCTGGCCCAACATGGAGATGTTGGCGCCCGCGCAAAACGCCCGATCGTTGGCCGAACCGACCAGCACGGTGCGGACCTCGGGATGTTCGAAGCGCATCCGCCGGACCACGTCGGCGAGCTCGATGTCCACACCCAAGTCGTAGCTGTTGAGCTTGAGCTCGTAGCCGGGCCGGATCCCGCCGTCGGGGTCTACATCCATCAGCAGCCTGGCAATGGGGCCGTCGTAGCTGATTTTCCAATGCTTGTATTGGGAGGGCCCAGCCTCGAGGCCGACTTCGAAATTGACCGGTGTGTGCTGCGAAGAATCCGACTCACCCATGCGCGGCCAAAGTAGCAGGACAGGCGCGCGACCGGGTCTTGTATGCGCGTGCGTCGTCGCACGGAAAAACGCCGAATTCGTGCGAGTGCACACGGTTATTCGACGTTCTGTGATTTTGCCGGGTGTCCCTTGGTCGGTGTGCTGCCACACTCGCGTGGGCTTCGACCGCCCGCTCGCCTATGCTCTGCGCGTGCGCAATTCGCTGCGACTGCGACCCCCTCCGGCTCCCATCCAGGCCGTACTTCGACCACCCGGATCCAAGAGCATCAGCAACCGAGCGCTGTTGTTCGCGGCCATGGCCGACGGCACCAGCGAGATCCACGGCTGCCTCGACGCCGACGACACACGCCTGATGCTCGGGTGTCTGCGGGACCTGGGCCTGACCGTGAGCGAGCTCGGTCCCGAGCTCGCCGCTGGGCTTCGAATCACCGGTGTCGGTCCTGGCTTGGGCCGGGCCCAGGGAGCGCTCGAGTTGGCGGTCGGCACTGCGGGGACCGTGGCCCGGTTCCTGAGTGCGGCGCTCGCTGGCGCCCGCGACCCCAGCTGGTCCTCGGTCACCCTCGACGGCAGCCCACGCATGCGTGAGCGACCGATGCGCGGCCTCCTCGACGCGCTCGTCGAGCTCGGCGCGCAGATCGAATACCTCGAAGAAGACGGCGCCCTGCCCCTGCGCCTGCGGCCGAGCGTCGCAGGGCTCGCGCCGGGGCCCAGCGGCGCGGTCACCCTGTCGCGGCCGGCGTCCTCTCAGTTCGTCTCGGCCCTCGCTATCGCCGCTTGTTCCGCCGACCGACCCATCGACATCGTCTTGAGTGAGGGGACCCCCGCGCGCCCCTATGTCGACATGACCCTCGCGGTCCTCTCGGCCTTCGGTGGACGTGCGGCCTGGACGACGCTCGAGTCCGAGCGACCCGGCGCCCCCGCGCGCCTCCGGGTCGAGCCCGCCGCCCTGCGCCCCTGCACCCACTTCCAGATCGAACCCGACGCGAGCGCGGCCAGCTACCTGCTCGCGCTCGCGGCGATCTACGGGGGCGAGGTCGAGATCCCCGACCTCGGCACGGACAGCTTGCAGGGCGATGCCCAGTTCTGGCGGGTGCTCGTGGGTTTCGGCGCCGAGGGTCGACAAGATCGGAACCGGACCGTGGTCGGTGGCCCCGCGGGCGCGGACCCCCACACGCCGGGCGCGGGCTTGCGAGGTCGGGATCTGGACCTCACCGACATGCCCGACATGACCTTGACCGCGGCCGTGGTCGCCCTCTTTGCCGAGGGCAGGACCACGATCCGCGGCGTCGAGATCCTCCGCCACCACGAGAGCGACCGACTCCAGGCCTGCGCCACCGAGCTGCGCAAACTCGGCGCCGAGGTCCGGGTGTTGGACGACGGCCTCGAGATCGTCCCTGGTCCGACCCGGCCCACGGATGTGGTCGTGGACACCTACGACGACCACCGCATGGCCATGGCCTTCGCCCTGGTAGGGGCGGTCACGATCGCGGACCCGGGCTGCGTCGCCAAGACCTTCCCCGCGTACTTCTCCGTGCTCGATGGACTCGGCATGCTCGAACCCGAACCCGAACCCGAACCCGAACCCGAACCCGAACCCGAACCCGAACCC
>CAYVJQ010000168.1:0-12134 GCA_964451725.1 uncultured Nannocystaceae bacterium
TCGCCGCTCCGGCCGACCCTCAGACCCCAGGCCCCCTCATGCAAATGCCCATCAATCCATGGTCCGGTCCTTGGCCACCTGAATCGTCTGATGACCGCCGATGGTCTCGGCCTGATCGTTGAGGACCTCCCGGCGAAAGTCCCGCTGCGCGTGGATGTAGATCTCTTCGCTGTTGGCCGCGTCCTCGAAGCGCAGCTCGTTGAAGCCCCCGCCCCCCGGTGAGCTCTGGGTTTTGATCCCGCTCTTGGTCTGCTCTCCCGGCAAGCCATAGGGCGGTGTGTTGGTGCCGTTGTAGAGGGTCCCGGTGACCACCGGCTGGTCGGGATCGCCGTCGAGAAAGCTGACCACCACCTGCATCCCGACGCGGGGGTAAAACATGGTCCCCCAGCCCTTCCCCGCCCAGGGCTGGACGACTGGGATGAAGCACGACGCCCCCTGATCTCGGTCCCAGTGAAACTCGACCTTCACCCGACCGTGGGCATCGACGTCGATCTCCCCATCGCCCACCACCGTCGCCGTCTGGACCCCCGAGATCTGCGGGCGTGGGGTCTTGGGCGTGGGACACCAGGGGACGCCGAGCGGGATACACTCGAAGCGGTTGTTGTAGGCCGTCGCGGGGTCGCTCGGCACTGCGAGGTCACCAGCGGCGTGTTCGACCGAGGTCACGAGGTAGGCCCCGTTCAAGTCGCCCCCTGGATGATCGATGAGCTCGAACTTCGCACCGGGGCGAAGCTGAGTCGCGGTGGTGACTCCCGAGAAGGTCTGCTCACCACGCCGCAGATATCGCCCTCGTAGCTGGACCCGGCGCTCGACCTCCTCGATACCCAGCCCAGCCGGCGGGATGCGGAAGTCGTAGTCTTCGAGTTCTGGCTGCCCACTCTTGCTCAGTGCGGCCTCCAGGGCCTCCACGCTCGGGTTTCTCCAGTCGAAGGCCGCGCCCCGGGCAACGGTCGGCTGGGTCATGGACTTGCGCGCGAAGTGGCGCAGGTCTTCCCGGTCGTCCGAGCCACCATCGGTACGGGCCATTGGGAGCACCCCGTCTGCGCTCCCCAGTGACGTCAGGCTGGTGTAGGCCGAGTCGTTGTCGAGCAGGACCATGAGCTCGGCGCCGTCACGGTGGTCGAAGCGGTAGGTAACCCCGTGCTCCTCCATCAAGCGGTGGACGAAGTCCAGGTCGCTCTCTCGGTACTGGGTGATGTGTTGCCTCGTGGGGTACTCGGCGTGTAGGAAGCTCGCATCCACCTCGCGGTCATAGGGGGCGAGGCCCTCACTCAGGACCTCTATCAGCACCTCCTTGACGGACTTGTCGGAGAAGAAGCGGCTGTTTCGGCGATGGGCCAAGGCGGCGAGCGCCGGCACGATGGTGACCGTCGCCGCGACATAGTCCTCGCCGACGGTTCCATCCTCGACATCGCCGACGACCCCAAACAACTCACGGTGCATCTCGCCGCGGGCGAGCTCGAGGGAGACCCTCGTGCCCAACATGGTGGCGGGCTCCGCCGAGAGGTCGTCGGTACGCAGGACGAGCCGAAGCTCGTAGGGCTGGTTGAAGCGCTCGACGAACTTCATGCTCGTGACGATCCATTCGGCTTGATGCTCGGTGTCGGGGGAGAAGTGAATCTGGACTTGGTCGGCCATGGTGAGACTCCGTACGGTGCGAGTCATCTGCAATGGGCGGGCCAACTTGTGGGCGATGCTCAGATACAGGCCTGGGTTGGAAGTCGAGTGGTCATGGACTTCGAGGTAGTGGCGTCTGGACCTGAACCGGTCATGGAATTCGGTCCGCGCCTGCAAAGTCGGAGGCGCCGTCGATGGTCGGGCGGGCATCGCCGTTGATGTCTGTGTCGGGGTCGCCGTCGAGCCAGGTTGCGGCGATGTCTATCGCTAGGGGGTGTGCCCCTGAGAGGGAGAAATCGCCGGCCGCGAAGTCCTCGCTGAACCAGGTGATGTCCATGGGGCCGAGTTCGGCGTTGTCGCCCAGGGGCACCTCGAGTGCGCTGGAGGTCACGCTGAGGTCAGGGCAGACGAGTTCGTCCGCGTCCGAGCGAGAAATAATGATTGAGTTTCGGACAGCGGAACCCTGGCCATCTGTGCAAAACAGCGCTGTGGTATCTCCAAACCCCGCAACGATGGTTGTGTAGTTGATGTCGACCGTGCCATCAACGATATCGACAGCGCGGGTGTCGACATCACCACCGACAAAGGAGTTCTCGAGCACGAGCGACCCGCCACCATCGACGACGATGCCGCCGCCCGAGTTTTTGACAATGCGGGATCTCTCGATCCAGGCCTGGCCGCCATTGATGTGGACGCCCTCTCCGCCGGATCCGGACACATGGATATTCCGGATCACAAGGGTCCCCGAACCTATCACTTGCATCGCGGGGTTGTCGCCATAGCTACGGAGCCGGGGTTGCGCATAAGTCGAGGTCGAGAACAAGACGACGTCGATGTCGATGGTCAACGCAACCGAGTATTGAGCCCCATAGTCGTGTATAAAGAGGAGGGCCTCGTCGCCAGCAGACTCGAGGGCCTCCGAGGGCGAACAGAATGCGGCCCCGAGGCTGCCATCACCCTCCCCGCACGCCTGGTCGCCATCCACGTAGGCAACATTGCTCTCGTCGATGCAGCTTCCCCGGGCGAGGTTGCAGGCGGTGTCCGGGCACTGACCGTGTTCGGTGCAGGCGACGCAGGTGTTGCTACCTGAATCACAAAACGGGGCGATGTCGCCGCATGCAGCATGGTCGTCGGTGGTGCATTGCACGCAGACCCCCTCGATGCAGAGAGGCGTACCAGCATCCGCTTCGACACACGCAGCGTCGGGGCCCGTCAAGTCGTTGCAGGGTACGCACCCCCCAGAAAGCTCATCACAAAATGGAGCGTCCGGGTTGTCGCAGTCGCCGTTGTCGACGCAGTTCTCCGGCCCGGTTTCCGTGGCCCCGGCACCCGTGGTCTCAGAGGTTTCCGCACCGATGGTCTCCCCTACTTCCGTAGTCTCCTCGCCATCGAGAGTCCCGACCTCGTCGTCGCCACTGTCTTGCTCGACCGGGGCAGGTTCGAGACAGGCCACAACGAACAGCCACGAGGGAACCAAGATGCAGGCCCGGATTGGTAGGCATGTATTCATAGGCTTGGAGGTAGTGACACTCGTGTCGGAACTGGTCATGGAATTCGGTCCGCGCCTGCAAAGTCCGGCATGCCGTTTGTGGTCGGGCGGGCATCACCGTTGATGTCTGTGTCGGGGTCACCGTCGAGCCAGGTTGCGGCGATGTCTATCGCTAGGGGGTGTGCCCCTGAGAGGGAGAAATCGCCGGCCGCGAAGTCCTCGCTGAACCAGGTGATGTCCATGGGGCCGAGTTCGGTGTTGTCGCCCAGGGGCATTTCGAGAGCGCTGGAGGCTACGCTGAGGTCAGGGCAGACGAGTTCGTCGGCGTCCGAGCGAGAAATAATGATTGAGTTTCGGACGGCGGAACCCTGGCCATCTGTACAAAACAGTGCTGTGGCGTCTCCAAATCCCGCAACGATGGTTGTGTAGTTGATGTCGACCGTGCCCTCAACGATATCGATGACCCGACTGTCATTTATATCTATGCTTCCGACAAAGGAATTATCGAGCACGAGGGACCCACCACCATCGACGACGATGCCGCCGCCGGAGTTGTTCACGATGCGGGACTTCTCGATCCAGGCTTGTGCCCCATTAACCAACACCCCCTCGGCCGGGGATGCCGAAACAATGACCTCACGAAGATAAAGTGCACCATCCCCGCTGACGGAAATCGCGGGGGCACCGTTAAATCCTTGCAGGGTTGGGTATTCGCCTGGGATGGAAAATATAGCGGTTGCGCTGGTTAGTGCAGCAGACTCTTGGTAAGATGCATTGCCATCGCGGGCATACACGCGAACAAAAGGCGAGGCGCCACCGTTCAGCAGAGCCTCGCTGATTGTACAGTATCCATTCTCCTCAGACCCATCTGCGGTGTCGCAATCAGAATTGTTACCGTCGACGTAGACAGTGCTGTCCGGATCGAAGCAGTTCCCCTCGGCGATGTTGCAAGCGCTGTCCGGGCACTGTTCATGCTCCGAGCATCCGATGCACGTGTTTGCGTCGACGTCGCAGATCGGCGTCAGGTCACCGCACGCCAAATCATCATCGACCGTGCACTGGACACAGGATCCCTCGCTGCACAGGGGAGCCAAGGGATCGATCTCTGCACAGGCTGCGTCGGGGTCCATCACACCGTCACAGGCGACACACTCGCCCGAGAGGTCGTCGCAGAACGATGCTCCCGGGTCCATGCAGTCTTGGTTATCGACGCAGGGTTCGGGGCCGGTCTCGGTCTCGGTGCTCATGGTCTCGGAGGTCTCCGTGTCCATGGTTTCGGTGGGGTTCGTGGTCTCCCCCGCATCGAGGCCTCCGACCTCGTCGTCCGCGCTTCCTTTGGCTCCCGGGACGGGCTCTAGACAAGCCCCGAGGAGCAACCAAGAGGGGGGCAGGAAGTAGACCCAGGTCGGGAGTCGCGTGGTCATGGACTTGGTGGTAGTGGCGTCTGGACCCGAACTGGTCATGGAATTCGGTCCGCGCCTGCAAAGTCGGAGGCGCCGTCGGTGGTCGGGCGGGCATCGCCGTTGATGTCGGTGGCCGGGTCGCCATCGAGCCAGGTCGCTGCGGTATCTATCAAGGGTGGGTGTACGTCTGAGAGGGAGAAGTCCCCGCTGAGGTAATCAGCGAACCAACCAGGATCAAGGTCGCCGAGGGCCACGTTGTCTTCAACCATTCCTTCGAGCGCGCTACTTGTCACCGTCGCATCGTCGCAAACGAGCTCCGGGCCAGCCGAAGCAGCCACAAATACACTGTTTCGAATCGAGATGACTGAACCAGGATCACAGGTTAGAGCCGACGCTGTCTCTCCGAAATCTCCGCCTCCCGCAACTGTTGAGTAGTTGATTTGAGCGCTTCCTTCAATCACTAGAACGGCATCGACATCATCGATGTTCCCGCCGACAAATGAGTTTTCGAGCACGAGGGACCCACCACCATCGACGACGATGCCACCACCCGAGTTGTTCACGATGCGGGAGCGCTCGATCCATGCTTGGCCAGTGACGATCGAGACTCCAGGGGCATTGTCCTGTGTTGCGGATATGGTCACGCCACCAAGAAACGCTTGACCAGACGCGGAGACGATCAGTGCTGCAGAACCTCCAGACCCTTGAATCACGGGTTCCTCGCCCGCCGCGGCGAGGATTGCCGTTGACACCGCAACCGTATTGGACTCGACATATCGAAATGGGTCGGTGGACATTTCATGCAAAACAATGAGTGATTCATCGCCGGCCGCCACCAACGCCTCCCCCAGATCACAGTAGGGCGACACCTCGGAGCCATCACCAGCCCCACAGTCTTCATCCCCGTCGACGTGCACGGTGTTGGCTGGATCAAAACAGTTCCCCTCCGCAATATTGCAAGCACTCTCCGGGCACTGCTCATGCTCCGAGCATCCGATGCATGTGTTTGCCTCGACGTCGCAAATCGGCGTCAGGTCACCGCACGCCAGATCATCGTCGACCGTACACTGGACACAGGCTCCCTCGCTGCACAGGGGAGCCAAGGGGTCGACCTCTGCACAGGCTGCGTCGGGGTCCATCACACCATCGCAGGCGACGCACTCACCCGAGAGGTCGTCGCAGAACGGTGCTCCCGGGTCCATGCAGTCCTGGTTGTCGACGCAGGGTTCGGGGCCGGTCTCGGTCTCCGTATCCATGGTCTCGGAGGTCTCCGTGTCCGTGGTTTCGGTGGGGTCGGAGGTCTCTTCGCCATCGACGGTTCCCACCTCATCCTCGGCGGAGTCTCGATGTCCAGGAATTGGCTCGAGACATGCCGTAAGGAGCAGCCAAGAGGGGGCCAGGAGGTAGACCCAGGTTGGAAGTCGCATGGTCATGGACTTGGAGGTAGTGGCGTCTGGACCTGAAACGGTCATGGAATTCGGTCCGCGCCTGCAAAGTCGGAGGCGCCGTCGGTGGTCGGGCGGGCATCGCCGTTGATGTCGGTGGCCGGGTCGCCATCGAGCCAGGTCGCTGCGGTATCTATCAAGGGTGGGTGTACGTCTGAGAGGGAGAAGTCCCCGCTGAGGTAGTCAGCGAACCAACCAGGATCGAGGTCGCCGAGGACCACGTTGTCTCCAACCATTCCTTCGAGCGCGCTACTTGTCACCGTCGCATCGTCACAAACGAGCTCCGGCCCAGCCGAAGCAGCCACAATCACACTATTTCGAATCGAGATGACTGAACCAGGCTCACAGGTTAGAGCCGACGCTGTCTCTCCGAAGTCTCCGCCTCCCGCGAGTGTTGAGTAGTTGATTTGGGCGCTTCCATCAATCACTAGAACGGCATCGACGTCGCTGACATCACCACCGACGAAGGAGTTCTCGAGCACCAGCGACCCGCCTCCATCGACGACGATGCCACCGCCCGAGTTGTTCACGATGCGGGAACGACGGACGGTTGCGGTGCCCCCCGTGAGACTCATGCCGAGATCGTTGTCGCTCACTGTACACTCGTCGAGCCAGGCGCCGCCGCCATTGACTTGGATGCCCGGAGCATCCGTTGTGTTAGTTATATCGACCCCACGGAGAAAGAGGACCCCACCAGGGCCGATCGTCAACGCTGAGCTCATGTTGAAACCTTGGAGCCTTGGAGCCTCCCCCTGATGCGCAAAAATTGCCAACTCACCCGAGACAAGGGTGCTCTCCTGATACGATGCATCTCCGTCTCGTTCGTGCAGTATCACCACCAAGTTCGCCCCGACATTCTCGAATGTCTGCTGTAGCGAGCAGTAGGGTTCTTCTTCGGTGCCGGCCCCATCGACACAGGGGTTATCCCCATCGACATGAACGACGTTTTCCGGGTCAAAGCAGTTGCCCTCGGCGATGTTACAAGCGCTGTCCGGGCACTGTTCATGCTCCGAGCACCCAATGCATGTGTTCGCGTCGGCGTCGCAGATCGGCGTAAGGTCACCGCACGCCAGATCATCGTCGATCGTACACTGGACACAGGCTCCCTCGCTGCACAGGGGAGCCAAGGGGTCGAACTCTGCACAGGCTGCGTCGGGATCCATCACACCGTCGCAGGCGACGCACTCGCCCGAGAGGTCGTCGCAGAACGGTGCTCCCGGCTCCATGCAGTCTTGGTTGTCGACACAGGGTTCGGGGCCGGTCTCGGTCTCCGTACCCATGGTCTCGGAGGTCTCCGTGTCCATGGTTTCGGTGGGGTCTTCAACACATGAGGCATCCTCGAGAACGTTCATGCGTCCACCACAGGGGCTGTAGCACTCGTCCGACGGGATGTCGGCGACACACCCCACCGGGTCATCTCCACACCCGCTGCAATATCGAGCGTCGCCGTCTGGGTCGAGCTCCGCACACCTGGCATCGCCGTCCTCGTTGTAGCAGTGACCAGGAGTCGGATAGGTGGTCGTCGAGACACAGGACGCGAGCCCGCCTAAGGCAAACGCGAGCGGGAAGAGCAGGAGTCCCGGGTTCTTCATGATGAAGTTGTTCATGGTGTTGTCCTATCGATGGTTCTGGCTCCGCTAGAAGCGGCCTTGGAACACGAGCCCTGCGTGGTCTGGCCCAAAAGTCGGGATCAGGGTCAAGCGCTCGGCTCGTCCCCGTTTCTTCGCCCGGATTCCCATGTCGACTCCGAGCATCACGGCGCCGATCGCCGCCACCCCGATCCCCACGCCGACGAGGAGTTTTCCGGTCGGCCGGTGGTCCTCGCTGTGGGTGTCGACTCCGGCGATCTCGATCTCCTCGCCACGTCCCCACAGCACAGCTCCGGCGATCGTGACGCCGACCCCCGCGAGGGCGACCCCCGCCCCCGTGTAGCCCAGCGCACCGATGCGGGCAGGAAGATCAGGGCGCGGTCCGTCCGGCTCGCCCTCCACAGGCACCGGCCTCTCGCTGCGCGCGCGCTCGACAGCATCGTCGACGGCGCCCAGGAGGGTCTCTTGTGAGTAGTCGGCCATCCGCTCGAAGAAGGTGTCGTCGTTGCACTCCCCGCAGTGGAGTGTCTCGAGGGTCCTGACCTGGTCGCCGGTCTGCACGTCCGTGTGCACCACGAAGTCGAGCGAGTAGCGATCGTCTTCAAAATAGCGAACTCGCAGGCGCACGGTGACCTCGGCCTCGCCCGCGTCTGTGGTCGTCTCGTGCCCGGCGTCCTCGAGCAACGCCGTGATCCGCTCGCCCAGTTCGCGCTCGAAGTACTCGCTGTTTTTGTCGAGGGAGGCCTTGATGACCACCCGGATCGGGACGGCGGACTGCTCGGGCTCGGTGGGCTGGGTCGGAAGCTCCACCTTGGTCAGATTCGACTGCCCTACCGGTGGACTGCCGGCATGGGCCAGGGTGGGGAGACCGAAAAGGAGCGCAAGCAGGCACACGGACGAGGTGTGCCGCGCGAGGGGGGGGATCGTGGTCAATCGAGCGTACATAGGGTCGACTCAAGTGTGTTTGGAACAGAGCTTTGACGCGCTGGCGATCTGGTGGTCGTCGAGGTGAGGTGCAGCGGACTCGACGCACTCTGTCCACCTCCCCGACTGAACAAGGGCCTCGATCCGCAGCCGCACACGTGCGCGCTGGGACGGCCAGCACTTGCGTTTGGTGGTCAGCTTGACGACCTTCGTCCAGTTGTGGGCCTGGGTGGCTTGTTCGGCCGCAACCACCACCCCAACGCAGGCGTCGGCTGGCTCAGGAGCAACTTCGGGCGTGCTGGATGGCTGGCCGCCATCGTCGATTACCGGCCGCAGTTTGGGGCGAGGGCGGTCGCGGGGGAAATCTGGTGGGCGGTCACGGGGAAGATCGGAGACCGACTCGACTACCTCGAAGTCCGGCTCCTCTCGACCCGCGTCATCCCCTGAGAGGTGGGGCGCCGGTCCTGCGGCGTGGGACTTGCTTGGACCCACGCGGGGCCCAGGGCGCTCCGCTCGCTCCGAGGACGGCGTCCGAAGCAGGGCCCAGGAACCCCAGCCGACGAGGGTGAGCACCACGATGAGCAGCGACACGAACCCGACGCGCCGCGACGACCGGTCCGCGTCCGGCGGAGGAACTTGGAGTTCGAGCTGCGTGGGTGAATCTTGAAGCTCGATCGCCGTGGGCGGATCGACAAAATCAATACGCGGAGCATCCGGCCGTGCAAACGCGAGCATGGGTCCGTCGGTCTCGGACGGGGGAACCGGGCTCGCCGCCCTCGCGGGCCCCGGCGAGGGATGAACGGCCGTCACATCGGGCGAACGCCTCCACTCGGGCAGTGCGCTGGCGGGGGCCGGGGTCGACGCTCCTGGGCGACTGGGGATGGGGATCTCCAGGCTCAGCGGATCGAGCTGTCGGGTCCGTGCTTGCGCCTCGCCGGTTGGGGCGACCTCCAGGTCGATGTTCTCGAGCGCCCTCACCAGCTGGGCCGCGCTGGGCCTTCGCCTGGCGTCGGCCTGCGTGCAGTCATGGATGATCTCAGACCAGGCCTCGCCCAGCCCGTAGACCCACGCCTGGAGCCGCGGTGGCTCGAGCCCACTACCGCTGCGCTGCATGAGGATGAACTCCGTGTGTTCGACGCGCGGGAAGGGATCTCGCCTCGTGATGAGCTTGTACAGCAAGACGCCGAACGCAAACACATCCATGGACGGATGAGCGGGCGACGCCCATGCCTGCTCCGCGCTCATGTAGCCCGAGGTCCCCGGCACATCATGGATCCCCGTGAGCCGTCCGTGACCTCCCGGGGCGACCTGGGGCGCGTCCGAGCGCGCGGCGTGGCTGAAGTCGAAGAGGACGACGGTGAGCGGGTCCAGGGTCACCGAGAGGTTCGCGGGGGTCAGGTCGCGGTGAACGATGCCGGCCTTGTGGCAAGCGAACATCGCCCTCGCTACCTGGATGGCGATGTCTCGAACCATCGCCTGGTCCAGCTTCTGATCGACGAGCAGCCAGTTCAACTCGCGCCCCTCGAGGAGCTCGACGACCAGGTAGGGCCAGCCACCGCGATCCTCGAGTCGGCCGTGATCGAGGATGTTTGCGACGGAGCCGACTTCGGCGAGTTCCTCCAGGTAGGTCGCCTCGTCGAGCAGCCGTTGCTCGCGCTCGGATCGACCGACGTAGCGCGGGGTCAACAGCTTGACCGCGACCTCCCGACCATCGGCAGCTTGGTCCACGGCGCGGTAGACGATGCTCATCCCGCCCTCTCCGAGCTTGCCGGCGAGGAGGTAGCGGCCCGCCAGGGTGTCACCGACTGTCGGGGCGAGCGCCTTCACCGGAGCTCCTTGATCTCGAGCTTGTGCTCGCGAGTGTCGACGCGGACCTGGTACTTGACCGGGGAGATGTCTCTGACCTTGATTTTCCCGTAGGGCTGCCAGCTGTCTTGCCCAAGCGGGCGCCAGCTCAGCCTGTGCTTGCCAGGCGCAACCAGGACGTACGCGGCCTTGTTCTTGGTCGCGACCGTCCGCCTGTCGATCTTCACGTGGCCTTCGCTCGACCCCTCCACGATCAAGATCAGACCGACCGGATCGAGTTTGGGTTTGGGTTTGGGTTTCGTCTCGGGCGGTTCGGGTGCTGACGTCGGTGGGTCGTCGGCATTTGGCTCCGCAGGTTGGAGGTCCTCGGGCTCGGCGACCGGGGGGATCTCGACCTGTCCGACTGGCGGCTGGGCTTCGACCTTCTCCGCGATTGCCGGCGACCCCGCGACCGCGAGTGGCTGGTCTTTCTCCGAGCCCGCGGGTCTCGCCGCCGGTTCAGGCCTGACGGAGCTGGCAGCTGTACCTGTCGGAGCGTCTGGACGTCCCGCCAGGGTCGCTGCGCGGCCTGGCTCCATCGATGGGACGGCCCCACGTTGCAGTTGGAGCAAGAGCACCGCGACCACCACGAGCAGCCCGACGACCAGAGACAGGGCTATCCCCACCCCCCATCGAGCTGCTCTGTCGAGTCCCGTCACTCGCTCGTCGGCTGTTGGCTGCGAGGCAACATCGGCCACCGCGACCACTGGCTCCACTGGGGCGACCGCCCTCGAGGCGCTCGCTACTGCTGGAGTGGATGGCTCCCGCGCCGGTGTGTGGATCGGCGGTCGCCCGGGCTCGCCCTCATCGCGCCCGCGATGGGTCTTGCTCGGGGAGGAGATGGCTGGTGATCCCGAGAGCCCCGCGAGCAGAAGTGTCCGCCTCGGCTCGGCCGATGCGGGGACATCGTTCCCTTCCCCCCGTACGGGCAAAATCTCAGTCGGCTCGTCGGGGTCATCGACGACAACCCGGGGCTCGGGGCCCGGCTGAGCCACGGCCGGCGGGAGCTCAGCCTGAACAGCTCGGTCGCTGACCTTGGCGTTGTGGGTCCGGCTCTTCGAGCGCTCGCTCGGGACGGCGCGGTCTGAGCTCCCAGGGCGCCGCTTGCGGGTCGGCGCGCCATACTCGGGGACCTCCAAGAGCGCCGGAGCGGTGGGGAGATCGGGGATGGTCGGGTCCCCCTTCGTCACCCTCGGGTGTGCCTTGACACCCAACTTTGCCAATGCTGCGGGGTCCGTCCCGAGTTCGAGCAACTTCGTGACGCCGGAGCGTCGACCGCCGACCAGCTCGGCGTAGTAGCAGTCTCGAAGCTCCGATGACGCAGCGAGGTAGCGTGGGCAATGATCAACCAGCGCCTCGCGGGCCTCGCTTGCGCTCGGCCTGTCCCGAGCGTCGCTCGACAACATTCGGCGACACAGGGTCGTCAGCCAGCTCGGCAAGCCGCCCCGCGTGAACCCAGGGGGTGGCCCTTGGATGATGGCTGCTCGGAACTGGTCGACGCAGAGCCCCCCGAGAAAGGGCTTGTCTTCGAGGAGTTCGTGGAGGACCACGCCCACCCCCCAGATGTCGGTCTTTCGCTCTGGCCTCCCCAGGAGCTGTTCGGGAGACATGTACCTCGGGGTACCGAGGGAGCGGGAGAGCTCTCCCATGGTCGCCGCGAAACGAGCGATCCCGAAGTCGGTGAGCACGACCTCACCGCTTGACGTGACCATGATGTTCCCGGGCTTGATGTCCGAGTGGATCACACCGGCGTCCTGCCCTCCGACGACCCGCTCGTGGGCGTACTGGAGCGCCGAGAGCAGCTGCCCGACGATGTAGGTGA
>CAYVJQ010000169.1:0-4290 GCA_964451725.1 uncultured Nannocystaceae bacterium
TGGATCGAGAGAGCGCAGCGGCCAGCGGTCGAAGTCGCCCCGGCGGAGGTGCTGGAGGATGGATCCGAGTCGGGCCAGGTCGAGGTCGAGGAAGCCGAGGCGGGCGGAGACCGAGCCCGTATCGCGCCCGCTGAATAGCCGCTCTAGAGCCCGAACACCGCGAAAGAGTCGGTCATGATCAGCTCGACCGAGGCCCACAGGCCGAGGATCGGCATGACGAACCACAGCCCGTTGCTCCCGCCCACAAACATGGCGATGTTGCGCGGGCTGTGCCCGTGGTGGCGGCCGGCGTTGAAGAACTGGAAGAAGTAGACGATCGTGCCGTAGAGCATCTGCCAGAACATGGCGATGCCGAGGATGCCCAGGATCCGCGCAGGCAGGATCTCGTAGGTCATACCCAGGCCGAACAAGGTGGCGGGGATGATGGTCGAGAAGCCGTTGCAGACGTCGATGTTGAAGCCGAAGGAGCCGCGGTCTGCGTAGCCGGGGTCGAAGAGGGCGTAGCCGCTCCAGATTGCGGTCCACTCTTTGAACGAGAACAGCTTGGTGACCGGGATCGGCTTGAGGAAGATCTGGTTGACACGCGCGAGCGGGTTGCCGGCGTAGCGCTCTTTTGTGGCCTCGTACTCGGCGGCGATCTGGTCGCTGGTGAACATGAGCCCCAGCTCCCAAAAGTTGATCAGGATGTTGAGGACCAAGAAAAACGCGATCGCGGCATGGGTCAGGTTGAAGATGCCGTGGGTCGCGTAGTGCAGGTAGAGGTGCAGACCGGTGCCGCCGACGATGAAGGCGATGATGGCCACCCACGCGGGGACGGTGACCGCCGCCCGAGCAGCGGCAGGGGCGGAGGCAGAGGTGTCGGCGGTCGAGGAGGTCGCTTGCGAATCCATGGTCGGTTCAGCTGGGGCCGTGGGTCGGCGAAAGGTGCCGCGCCAGCGCGTCAGTCTACGGGTTTTGCACCCCGGGGTGGGGTGGGTTGGAGGCCCTCTCAAGGGTGCTGGGCCCGAGATCACAGGTCGGACACAAGACTGTGATCTGTGTTGCGCGGACTGCTGAGGACCACAGCGCCGCTCGGTCCAGCGGGCTCGAAATGGGCTCGCTAGAGCGGCGGGGCGGGGGCGACGACTCGACGCTTCGGCCAACCCGCTTCGTCCGTCTGGGCGAGGTCCCCGCGAGGGTCGGGTTTCGAACGCTCGTGCATCGGATCGTCCAAGATATCGCCGAGGGTGTGGCGACCTGCGAAGCTGCGACGACCCACCGTGGCTAATTTTTGAAAAGGACGGTGTGCAGCGCCTTCCAGGCGTGTTCGATTCGCGACTCGAGCTCGTCTTGGGAGCCCGCACGCCCAAGTGAGGCCTGCATCGCAAAGGTCAGCAGCGTGCCCTGGATCAACATGCCCATCGCGGGCAGATCGAGGTCCGTACGCAGTTTTCCTGATCGTCTCAGACGACGCAGGCGCTCGAGTAGATAGCCGACGCTCTGGCGCCGCCATGTCGACACGCACTCCCGACCTTGGTCGCCAGCGAGGTGCACGAGTTCGTCGGAGAAAATCAGTCGGCCGACGGAGCCCTGGGCCCCGACAAAGGCAGCCCGGTGGCCAAAAAATTGCTGCAAATCAGCGTGTGCATCACCAGTGTCGACCAGGCTCGTGCTGATGTCGGCGCCGAGCAGGGTCATGGCCTCGAGAACAATCTCTCGTTTGTTGCCGAAATGTCGGAACAGGGTGCCGTCGCTGATCCCTACCCGCTCAGCGACTGCACGAGTCGTGAACCGCGACACGCCCTCCTCCGCAATGGTCTGAAGCGCAGCTTCAGCGACCTGGCGACGGCGGGTCGCCGTGTCCCGGTAGTGCCGCGCCAAGGTCAGGCCGCCTTTGGGGCCTTCAGCGAGGCGATCCCCGCCCAGGTGAACGAAATCAGGATCGCCATGGCACCCACGACGACGAGCAGGGGAGACATTCCGACCGCAAACTCAGCGACGATGCCAATGGGCATCAACAGGCCCGCGATCGACAAACCCGCGATCGCCGCTTTACTTTTCTCCCCGGTATGAAGGCTGCCCACGACCAAGCCGATGACGACATTCAGGACCGAGAACAGAGCCCCGTGGACATGGGCGAGGCGAGATTCGAAATGTGTCCCGATACCGTAGTCAGCGGCCCACTGTGCCGCGTTTGGGCCAAAATCACGCATGTAGATCAGGACAAATCCGTACACCATGAAAGAGGCGAGGCCAAGCAGGCCGATGGAGAGGTTGAGGCGACCAGTAGCGAGACGGTTCATGTGTTGGCTCCGATTGAAAGCGAGTGCTCGCTTGCTTTCAATATGGGCCAGGATTTCGAGCCGTCAAGCGGCTTGTCTATCTCACTCGCCAAGCTGCGCTGGCGGGTCGAGTGGGCCTTCCAGGAGATGAAAAGCGAGCTCGGCCTCGACCACTTCGAGTGCCGGATATCGGACTCTGCCCGGCCGCAGGGCTCCAGAGTCGGGGGCGGGACGCGGGGATTTAGCCCGCTGGGCGAGGCTTCAGAAGGTGCCGCCGACGTGGATGCCACCGATCAGCTGGTGGACCCGAGCCTGGCGCACGCCGCCCCCCGTCTCGCAGCTGAGGTCGCCGCCGGAGCGCGTGCAGACCTGGCGATGGAGGTTGAAGATCGTGTCGACCTTGGCGCCCACAAACATGTGCCGGCCGAGCCAGATGTCGAGGGACAGGCCGGGCCGGAGCGCGAAGCCCTGGGAGAACAGCTTGTCGCCGGCACCCGGTGTGTCTCGAGCGGGTACGAAGGTCTGTCGCGACCAACCGGGGGAGAGCTCGAAGCCGAGGTCGAAGCGCCAGATCGGCAGGTAGGCCCGGAGCACGCCGAACACCCCCTGTTGGTAGGCGTTGCGAAATTCAGAGCCGCCGTCGAGCTGCCACTGAGGGTCGAACCAGCCCACGCTGTAGCCGGCGCCCACAAAAAAGAAGGGGTGGGCTCGCCAGCCGAGGTCGACGCCCATGCCGACCGAGGGCGCGGTCTTGCCCAGGCTGTCCTGACATGCGCCCTTGCCCGGGACGCAGGCCGAGGCGCCAGCGGTGACCGAGGCCTGGCCGCCGTGGCGCTGGGGTTTGGCGGGTCGCCGCGCGTGGGCAGTGGAGGGGGCCAGGGCCACGGCCAGCGTCGCAGTCAGGGCCAGCGTTGCAGTCAGGGCAGTAGGCGCGGCGAGCGAGGGGCGGAGAGCGGCGGGCACGGAGTCTGAGACGTCGGCGAGCGCCGTCGATTCGGATGGGTTGACCCCTGTGGGTGTGCGTGGGATCAAGGTCCATGCTCACTGCAGACCGTGAGGCCGGTCGTTGTGGACGGTCGGTCGGCGACCGCCGCCGTGCGGGCACATCGGGACGAAGTGGGTGGGACCAGCCTCGAATCATTGTTCTGCCGATTGTTCTGCCGATTGTTCTGTCGGGACTTGTCCTCTTCCTCGGTAGCTGTGAGCAGCTCGGGGAGGTCCCACCGCCGAGTGCCGTCGTCGACCCGGGGCAGGTGGCGATCCGGGTCACGGCTGGGCGCGCGCACCTGGGCCGGGTCGAGCGCGAGGTCGTGGCGACGGGCATGAGCGAGGCGTGGCGGACAGCCACCTTGAGGGCCGTGGCTGGGGGGCAGGTGTTGGCCCTCGAGGTCGACAACGGCGACCACGTCGAGGTCGGTGACCTGCTCTTGCGGGTCGATGGATCGCGCCAAAAGTTGGCGACCAGCGGAGCCTCGGCCCGGGTCCAGGCGCTCCAACACGACGTCGATCAGGCTCAGACCGAACTCGCCCGTAAGCAGGTTCTGGTCACCAAAGGCAGTCTGGCGAGGGCTCAGCTCGACACGGCCGAGTACCAAGTCGAGCGCGCCCGAGCGGCGTTGAAGGGAGCCAAGGCCGAACTCGGATCGGCCCGTCGCAGCACCAAGGATACGCGGGTGGAGGCCCCGATCTCCGGCATCGTGACCCACAGGGTCGTCGAGCTCGGCGACACGCTGGGGCAGGGCGCACCCTTGATGCAGATCGTCGACCTCGACAAGATTCGTGTGCGTGTGGGCCTGGCCGGCAGCGAGATCGCGCGCCTCGATACGGACGCCCCGGCTCAGGTGGTGATCGAGGATCTCGGCGGTGAGCCGGTGGTGGCTCGCTTCGTTGCGTCGGCGCCGGCTGCCGACCCTGTGACTGGGTTGTTCGACGTCGAGTATCTGCTCGACAATCAACCTGAGCATCAATCCGAGGATCAATCCGAGGATCAATCCGAGGATCAAGCCGAGATTCAGTCTGGGCGTCAATC
>CAYVJQ010000169.1:4390-12028 GCA_964451725.1 uncultured Nannocystaceae bacterium
ATCAATCCGAGGATCAATCCGAGGATCAAGCCGAGATTCAGTCTGGGCGTCAATCTGAAGCACGGATCCGCGGCGGTATGGTGGCGACACTCGAGCTGCCCCTGCGCCGGGGTCCGGAGCGCGTGCTCGTGCCCCGATCGGCGATTACCCGCCGCGGCGGTCGGCTGGTGGTGTTCGAGCTCGAACTCGACGAGGGCGAGGCCGAGCGCGCGCTCGAGCCTGGGCGTGGACGGCGGGCGACCGTCCGTACGCGATACGTGCGTGTGGGCAGCTACGGCGAGGCCGATGTCGAGATCCTCGCGGGTCTCGAGGTCGGCGCCCGGGTGGCGACCTCGGCCCAACATGCCCTCGCCGAGGGGGTCGCGGTCGAGTTGGAGCCCGAGTCGGAGCCGGCAAGTCAGCCATGATCCGGTTCTTCTTGGCCCGCCCTGGCCTGGTCCACGTGATCACCATCGCCGTGCTGGCGATCGGCCTGCTCGTGGTCAGCCGCAGCCAGCGCGAGGGCTTCCCGGCGGTCACCATCAACGAGGTGTTGATCACTACGGTGCTGCCGGGGGCCTCGCCCGACAACGTCGAGGCCAAGATCACCAACCCCATCGAAGACCAGATCCGGGAGGTCGACGGTGTCGATACGACCCGCTCGATCTCCCAAGATGGGGTCTCGACGGTGTTCGTCTCGCTCTACGAGGACCTTCGTCCGGCCGAGGTCGAGGCGGTGGAGCGGGACCTCCAAAAGGCCATCGACGCGATTCCCGACTTTCCCAGCGACCTCGAGACCCCGCCCGTGTTGACCCGCTTCAACCCGGCCAAGCGGGCAGTGGTCGAGATCGGGCTGACCGGACCGCCGGATCGGGTCCGCGAGGCCGCGGCCCTCCTGCGTCCAGAGCTCGAAGAGATCGGGGGTGTGAGCGCGGTCGAGGAGGTCGGGCTCCCCGATCCGGAGCTCGAGGTTCGCTTCGACCCGGTCCGGGCTCGGGCCCAGCAGGTGACTCTGGACGAGGTCATGGTCGCGCTCCAGCGCCGCAATGTGGCGAGCACGGGCGGCCGACTCACGACCTATCCCCGCCACCGGCAGATCGTGCTCTCGGGCGAGTACCGGGACGCGGCCGAGGTCGGCGATACGATTCTGCGTTTTCGGGGGGCCCACGGTGGGGCCCTGCGCCTGCGTGACGTCGCCGAGATCCGACCGGGCTTCGAGCATACCGGGCTGCGCCTGCACGCCGAGGGCCGCCCGAGCGCCCACCTCATGGTCCGCAAGCGCGAGAGCGCCGACATCCTCGACACGGTCGACGCGATCTACGAGGTCCTCGACGGCGCGTCCCTGCCCGAAGGGGTCGAGGTCCATACCTACAACGACGTGTCTCGGAACACCCGCAACCGCCTCGACGTGGTCATCACCAACGGGGTCGGCGGCGTGGTCTTGGTGCTCGCCGTGCTGTTGCTGTTCCTGTCGGGGCGGGTCGCGTTTTGGGTCGCCTTCGGCCTGCCCTTCGCCCTGCTCGGGGTCGCCGCTCTGCTGCCGGCCTTGGGGATCTCCATCAACATGATCTCGCTGGCGGGCTTCGTGTTGGTGATCGGGATTGTGGTCGACGATGCGATCGTGATCGCCGAGCGGATCGCCTTTTACCTGGAGGCGGGGATGCTGGCCGACGAGGCTGCGGTCACCGGAACACGCGAGATGGCCGTCCCCGTGATCGGCTCCTCGCTGACCACGATCTTGGCGTTCTCACCCCTGTTTTTGCTGGGTGGGGTCCCGGGCAAGTTCTCGTGGGCGATCCCGGCGATCGTCATCTTGACCCTGGCCGTATCCCTGTTCGAGTGTTTCTTCATCTTGCCCAGCCACATCGTGGGCCGGGGCGAGGGCAAGGTCGGGCGGCCCAAGGCGGCGTTCATTCAGGCCATGGAGCGGGGCTACGCGAGGGCGCTGCGCAAGATCTTGCCCTACGGGGCCGCCCTGGCCCTGGGCTTCGCGGCGCTGTTCGGGGGCAGCGTCTACTACATGGCCACGTCCATGCCCGTGGTCCTGTTCCCCCAGGACGAGTCCGACGCCCTGCACCTCAAGATCAGCACGCCCCTGGGCACGCCCATCGAAGAGACAGAGGCGGTCGTCCGTGGGCTCGAGACCCAGCTCCCGCAGATCCTCGGCGACGACCTTCAGGGGTTCACGGCCCGGGTCGGCCACCGGGACTATAGGGCGAGCTCCCGCACGCTCGGGTCGGCTGAGCACGAGGCCCACATCAGCGTCTATCTCGAGAACGACGCCGCCTACCAGGCCCACGCCTGGATCGCCCGGCTCAAGCAGGATCTCCATGTTCCCGAGGGCACCGAGGTGATCTATGCGGCCCGGCGCATCGGTCCGCCCATGGGCCAGCCGGTCGAGGTTCATATCTCGAGCCACGACGACGCCCTGCGCCGGCGGGCCGCCAATCGACTCATGGCCGAACTGGGCGCGCTCCCGGGGGTCATCGACCTCGAGAGTGACCAGCGTCCGGGCATCCGCCAGATCGATCTGCGCCTCGATCATCGGCGTATGGCCCTCGAGCAGGTCAGCGTCGAGACCGTCTCGCGCACGGTCAAAGCGGCATTTTTCGGGCTGCCGGTGACCGAGCTCAGCGACCCGGGGCACTCCCACGACATCCGGGTGCGCTTCGACCCGGCCGCGCGCTCCGATCTGGACATGCTCTTGAGTACGACCGTGCGCGGCGAAGACGGCCGTCTGCACGCGCTGCGCGAGCTCGTGCTCCCGGTCGAGATCGACGCCCTCGCGGCCCATCATCATCGCAACGGTGTTCGGACTACGACGATCACCGGTTCCATCGATAAGGATTCCGGGGAGACGGCCATGTCTCTGGCCAGGCGCATCGATACCGAGATCCTGCCGGGTTTCGCCGACGACCGACCCCAGCTTCGGATCGATGTCGGCGGCGAGGCCTCCAAGACCAGCTCGACCTTGGGCGAGATGCCTCTGGTCATGGGGCTGGCGCTGATCGGGATCGTCATGGTCGTGATGCTGCTGACCGGGTCTTTGACCCAGGCTCTATTTGTGGTTGTGGCCGTACCCCTGGGATTGATCGGCGTGGTCTGGGCGTACGCGACCCACGGGATCCCGATCTCTCTGTTCGCCCTGCTCGGAGTCACCGGGCTCTCGGGGGTGGTGGTCAACGACTCGATCGTCATGGTCACGGCGCTGAATCGAACTGGGGCGGGAGAAGGCAGCGTGGAGAGCCTCATCGACGAGGTCGCCGAGATCGCCGCCGAGCGCCTGCGGCCCGTGCTGCTCACGACCCTCACGACTGTGGCGGGGGTGATGCCTACGGCCTACGGGCTCGGGGGCTCGGACGCGATGCTCTCGCCCATGTCGCTGGCGTTGGGGTATGGGTTGATCTTTGCGACGAGTATTACTTTGGTGTTGGTGCCTTCGCTGTATGTGATTCGTCGTAAGGGGGAGCGTCGTCGGGCCCGGCGCCGTCGTCGTCGGGCCTGACGAAACAAGACAACCCAACCAGAGACCCGGTCCCAGGGTCTCCCCGGTAGACGGTCTACTTGGAGTCAGCGAGGAGATGGTGATCGAAGACGAGTGAGCGCCCTGGCGGGGTGTGCAAACCGCGAGATCACATTTGTTCGCTGCTGCCCTGGGTCAGGGCGGCACGCAGCTCAGGCCGGACTCGAGGAGCGAGCAGATCAGGGACCCGTTGGCCCCGCGCAACTCGGCGTCGAGTTCGTCCCCGTCCCCTTGCCAGTCGAGCGCCAGCGTCTCACCGGAGTCGAGCGTAAACAACAAGCTGAGCTGATCGCTCTCGCTCCACAGCAGCGGCTGCTCGATGGTGTAGGGCTCATCGCTCCCGAGCAGCTCGTAGCGGAGGTCGCGAGGGATGACGCCGATCTCGATCGGGTCGCTGACGTAGTGGGCTGGCGCGCCGCCGTCGAACACGAGCTCGCCGATGCGGCAGCCGACGAAGCTGAGCAAGAGGTCGCCGCTGACCTCGAAGCTGGACACGAGCTCGGCCGTGAGCGTGGGTGAGTCGATCTGCATGAACCCGTTGGCGAAGCTGAACTCGCCACCGTCGAGTTCGGTGCCGGGGCACGCGACCAACGCGTAGATGCTGGTGCCTCCGAGCGCCTGGGGGATCAGCCACCGAGGGCCTGGGCCGTCGGGGCTGGCGGTCGCGCTGAACACAGCGCGGATGTACTGCGCCAGTACTTGGTAGGCGTCGTTGTCGCGGACGAGCGAGTCTGCAATCTCCTGCGTGCTTTGCTCGTCAACGATGCCGGTGGGACTGGCGACCGCATCGCGCAGCGCCTCGATGTCGATCGCTTCCCAGCGGATCGGCTCGAGCTCGGGGACGCAAGCGAGACCGCCGAGGGCCAACCACAAGGCCAACGACAAGGGCCAGCGTGGGCTCATTGGAACCGCCAGTACAGCGACAGCGAGGGGGTGACTGCGAGCTTGTCCAGCGGTCGAAATGCCCAGATGTTCATCGTTAGCCGGAGGTGAGTGTTGCGTCCAAATCGGGTCTCGGCCGACACGTCAAACTGCATGGTCTGCGAGAGCGGGCGACGGACCCACTCGACGGAGCGGAACCCGACTATGAGCCCGGGCTCGACCTCGGCGGTCGCTTCGGTCGCTTCGACGAATTGGGCGAATGCTGGCAGCCGCGCGCCGAACCGCAGCGCGATCCGCTGGGCCACGAAAAAATCGAAGTAGGGGTGGAACGAGAACGCACGTTGCGCCATGTTGGTATCGGCGATCAGCGCGTCGCCGTTATACGAGCCCCACAGCGCCGCGCTCCGATAGCTCATCCCGAGGTGGAGACCGAACCAGTGGTTGATCGGGAAACTTTGCCACAGCTCGATCGGCGCGCTGGCCAGGTTGAAGGTCCCGAGCTCCTGGCGCAGCGTCTTGGGTAGGACCCATAAGGTCTGCGGGTTGAGGTACGAAAACCCGACGAGGCCTCCGATCGCATACCAACGCGATTCGTAGAAGGTGAACTTCGAGCGCACGCTGAGGATCCCGAAGGTCGCGTGCGCGAGGTTGAGGGAGAAACTGAGGCGGCTGCGAACTGGCGTCGCGGTCAACCCGAGGTTGGCGATGAGCTGCTGTGGCTCCGACGCGAGCAGATCGGTGCTGAGCCTGACGCGAGCGTGCTCCGTGTAGGCCGAGTGCTCCGTCACCCGCTCGACCGGGCTGCGAAAGTCGCGAGGATGCACGCAGGCCAGCGTGGTCATAGCGAGCGTGGTCATAGCGAGCGTGGCCAGGGCGATGCGAGGTGCGTGTCGGCGTGGACTCAAGGATTGGAGCCTATCACCAGCGCGCCGTCGAGCTGGTTCGGGGCCAGAGCAAGATCCGCGCGGGCCAGGGCATGCCGTATCGTCCTCGGATGCGCAGCACCTACCTCGCACTCGTCCTGCTCCTCTGTGCGTGTCCGGCCGCGTCCAACTCCACGTCGCGGGATGGGAGCACCGCAGGCAGCCTCGAGCTCCCCGACGTCGATGCGGGCGCGGCCGCGGAGCTCGAGCAGGCCCTTGCGAGCGCGCCCGCGGAGATGAAGCCGATGTTCGCCGCCGCGGCGCTGGCCGAGCTCGAGCAGGCCCGCCTCCCGAGCTCCTTTCTCGCCGGGCTCGATGCCATGGCGAATGTGGCCCCCGACATGCGAGCGCCGATGCTCGCCAAGGCGATCGGCGAGAACATGGCCATGCTCGATCACCTCTGCGGCGGCAAGGGGGAGGGCATCGCCATGATGAGGCGGCTCGCTGATGCTGTTTGGGAGCGGCGCAGCGCGATCATCTACGATAGCTGTGGGTTGGAGGGGCGCGGGTATGTGGAGCGGGGCCAGCTGCCTGGTGTCGATGGGATGGTGATGCTGATGGCGCACCTGGTGGATGACCATCTGCGTCGCGGTGGGGAGCTGCACGCGGGTGAGCGGGCGGCGATCATGGCTATGGCAGGGGCGAGGGTGGGGAGTAGGGGCAGAGGTGCGGCGGGTAGCGACGTCGACTGATAGGACTCGCCGATGGCACGAGTCGCCGCCCGGGCACCGCTCGAGGTCCTGGGAGCGCGCTGTCCAAGTGTGTTCAGTCTCGGGTTCCGTCGGGCTGAATGACCGAGCATCCGGTCGGTGTGATGACGGTGACGGCCTGGGGGGAGTCGCCTCGATGGACCACGACGAGAGTACCGGCCGGAAGGTGGTGGCCGAACACGGAGATGGGGCCGGCTAGAGTCGCCTCCAGCACGGAGGGATCATCGGGATCGGACTCGACAGCAGTGCCGGGCGCGAGCTCAATCCCGCCGAGCGACAGGGGCTCGGCCAGGACGCCGTGATCGCAGTCGAGTCGGACCTCGTAGTTGGCGGCAAAGGGCAGCCCGCGCCACGAGAAGTCGCTACTCGGTGTGAAGCTGTCCGCGGCGCCCCCGATCGTGAAGGCGACCGGCTTGGCGGCAGCGTGCACCCACCTCGAGCGCCAGGGAAGCCGGACGCGCCCAGGGGAGGCCAGGATGCCGTACGAGATCCAATACCAGTGGGACGCGAACGACGATTGGTTGAAGTTCGCCCAGGAGACCTGGGCCTCGAGTATGAGCTCCGAAAAGCGTAGCGCGCCAATGCTGACCGGCGAATCGAAACGGGCCCTGACCGTGGTTTGGCCCGTCGGGGGCAGTGTGACCTCCGCCGGTCGTATAGCGACTAGTTTCGGTGGGAGGAGAGCCCAGAGCCTCCGCCCAGGAACCACCACCCCGGCCCGCCACACTTTCGACTCGATCCAAGGTCCTTCGGGCATGAAGATGGCTCGGCGTGGAACGCTCCGGCGCATCATACACGAGGTCCCGCGCCAGGCCTTCGCCCAGACTACTGCGATCAAGGTCGCTGGCGACGTCGAGGCCTGGTGCATCGAGCACGGTAGCGACGACCGGAAGCGCATCGTCTTGGCCGGGTCCGCCGGCGACTACAGCCACCCCGGGTGGCGCACCTTCCAGTGGGTATCAAGGAGACGCTCTGGGCGTCGCCGGGGTGCCTCGCCTCGACACCGGAGTGAGCAATGTCGCGACAACAAAGGTGGTCGCGAAAAGCGCATGGGTTGCGGCACGGAAGTCGGCGCTTCACATGGGATGTGATGGAGTTCGACCGGAAGTTGCCGAAGGAGATGCGAGCAAAGGCTCAAGGGATCTGTGAGCGCCTTCGGGGAGGCACTCCGGTCCGCGACCTTCGGGGCCAGAGAATGCGCCACGACAGATCCCTAATCAGTTTCCCAGTGGGGCGAAGATACAGACTCCTCGTGGTCGAGTCCGATGAGGGGATGGAGGTCCGGGACCTCCTCACCCACGAGAACTACAACAAGAAGTACGGGAAGCCGCGGTGATCTGCGCCCCTGGGTGGGAGACGGAGTCCCAGCTCAGCGAACGCCCGCGAGTGGGGCACCCAGTGGCCAGGCTGCCTGGCCTGGCCCCTTTCGGCGCGGGGATTCGCTCGCTCGCGCGCCCGAATACTCCACGGATGGTTTAGTCTGAGGCCGAACCATGCACGTGAAGATCCAGCTGCCTCTTCTCTTGAGCGTACTCATCGCCACCAGTTGCACCAGCGATGACGCGCGCGACGACACCTACACCTTTGGGGACGGCGATGGCGACATCACCGGCGACGGCGA
>CAYVJQ010000170.1:0-4148 GCA_964451725.1 uncultured Nannocystaceae bacterium
GGCTCACCGCCCACCGTGAGGTCCACACCAGCCAGCGGGTGCGGGTCGTGTTCGATCTCTTGGCCGACGCCCTGTCGAGCGCCACATCGTGACGAGTGCGGCCAGTCTCGATGCCCGTCCATGGGCTGCGAGACTGGCCGGCTCTATCGACTCAGGTTGGGCTCAGGTTCGGCTCAGGGGCAGGGGTTGCCGTTGGGCCAACACATGTTCTCCCCACAGTGACAACTCCAGCCGGACGAGCAGCTGTCGCAGGGATCCGGGGGCGGGCCAGCCTCGACCCCGGTCACCGTCACACAGTCGAGGGAGTTGCTGTGGGCGCTGCCCTCGTAGACACAAAACTCGTATTCCGAGCCGATCTGAATCCACGGCGCCGACTGAGAGCCGCTACTTCCAGCCGTGAACAGGGTCTCTGCGCCCCCATCCTTGCTTACCCACACCTGGGCCGACCCACAGTCGACGTCCCAGGAGATCGTGGTGCTGCCCAGGCTCTCGCTGATCGAGACCGTGCTCGGAGATGCGCTGACATCCCCGTCGAGCTGGGTGTTGAAGCAGACGTTGCGGAGACAGACCCCAAACTGCTGGTTGTTGACCCACCACGAAACTGGGTCCTTCGTCCATCCAAAGGGACAGCTTCCGAAGGCGAAGAGGGTCTCGGTGACACAGCTGACGCAGGTCCCCATGGTCTGCATATCCGCCGGCTCGGCCATGAAGGTCAGCCCCAGCTCTTCACCGAGCGCCGAGATACATGCGGCGTCGTCCTCGGGACAGCGCTCCTCGACCAAGGAGTGCTCCAGCAGCTGGTCGCCCATCGCCTCAGAAGGAGAGATCGTCGGCTGGGTGCTCTCGAGTTCGAAAGCGTCGAAAGTATCGTCTTCGGCTCCCTCACAGCCCACCGAGAGGGCGAACACGGCAAAGAGGGGGAGGGCGACAATCATAGGAGAGAGTCGGCGTGAGAACATTGGTGTTGTTTTCATGATCTTGTCTTTGACATTTACGCGTACGGCCCAGTGAGATGGGCTGCGCACGATTTGTGATTCGTTGGTAGAGCGATGCGAAATCAAAGTGTGCGCAGAAGGTCAGGGCGCTGTGATCTGTACAGGAGGACGCCTCAGCGCGATCCCCTATGGAGACGATGGCGGCCAGTGACAGCACACGGTACAGAGCCTCGCAGAAGCTGCGGGGCCGTCTATGTGCGGGGGCAGCGGTCCTATAGTGGACTGGACGGTTGGGCCAATTGCCCCGACGGGGTGGGCTGGGCTAAACGTCCATTTTAACGTGGCGGTATCGAATCATCGAATCCCCTCGGCGCGGTTGCGCAGCCAATCCCATGACCTTCTCGTGGGGCTGGCCTGCCTGGCACTCGTTCACGGTAAAGTGCCCGCCCGATGTGCCCGGAGGTTCTCGTGCTGCGAGTGTGAGAGGAATGGGGCTGCGCGTTTTTGGTTACACGTTTTGTTACATTATTTCAGGTCGCTGAGGTGTCCACACATCATGTTCCTGTAGTGTTCCAATTGACAAAGTCTCCTCTCTCGAAAGTGTCGAGGGGGGGGGCTGAGGGCGGCCAACGATCGAGTTGGCCGTTCGAACTGGCCGTTCGACCAGCGGTGTTGGTTCGACAGCGTAGGGATGTTCGACACAGAGATGTCGGTCAGGGCGATGTTGGAGGTTGAAACACCGAGATCCCCGCGAAGCGGCCGGCAGCATCCAGACCCACTGCCGTCCAAACGATCCGGCGTCCAGACCAACTGTTGTCCGAACGACCCAGGTCCAAACGACAACGTCCGAACGACAACGTCCGAACAAACGGGCCCAGCCGCCCGAACGGCGCCCGAACGGCGCCCGAACGGCGCCCGAACGAATGGAGCCCGAACGAATGGCGCCCGATCATCCCGGCGCCCGAACGATCTGGGGACAGCGGAGTTACTGAAACTCGGGCCGCTCTCTCACAGGTGAGCGGTACTTGTAGAAACCCGGCCGTGACCAGGCTGTCCCCTTGGAAAAACCAGCCGAGAAGCCGGAGTTCCTGCAAGCACGCCGCTCCGGGTGGGCATACTCCAACCTCCGGCCAACACCGCGCCCGGCGGAAGGGCCAAACGAGGGGAGCTGGGGCCGCTCCAGACCTCGCTACTGCCTAACGGACAGACTGTGCCCCAACAGACAGGACGAGACCGCGGTTCAGCGGCGAGCCCGACTTCCCCACCTGACCCCGGCCCACGAAGTGGGCCGGGGTCAGGGAGACGAAGTCGGGGAGACGAAGTGGGGGAGAGCCGGAAGCCTCGGTATTCAAGGGACCAGATCGGGGAAGATCTGAACCTTGCTACGACTGAACTTCATCATTGTGATACCACCGGCGAGACCTCCAGTCGCAATCAAGGCCCCACCGACCCAGTAGCCGACAGCATGGCGCATCGGCATGTCGATTGCCGTTGGGATGGCGATGAGCGCGATACCCACGCTGGGAGCGAGTACCGCCAGTACCCATCCACCGACCGCCATCGCTTTTTTGCCCGGTTTGACGACCAGCTTGTAGCTCGAGTGTTCGCCCGTGAGGCGAAACCGTTTTGAGCCGATGTACTTGTCACCGGCAACAAAAAACTCACCCTGCTTATCCGTGAGGACACCGTCGCATGGGGCGGTACAGACCTCGCTGTACTGCATTGCATGTGAAGCGTAACCGCCACTGGTACCGACCGCTTGGGCATCGACGTGATAGAGGATGACGGGCAAATCACCCGAGGTCTGTTCGAGGTAGATCTTCGGGCGGTCTACCGAGGACCCCTCCACCTTGGATTCTGTCTCTGGTTGGGTGTCCGGCTCAGCGGGCTGGGGCTGGGGCTGGGGCTGGGGCTGGGGCTGAGGTTGAGGCGAGGGCGTGATTGGAGGCGTCGCGGACTCCGCTCGGACAACCTCGGCAATCTCGCTCCACTCGATCCGCCTCGCTTCAGTGCGGCCACGAGGGATGATCTCGACGTAGTCACCGGGAGCCAACTCCACGAGCTCTCCGAGCACGAACCCGCCGGAGGTCAAACGGACTTCGTCGAACTCGGGTGCAGGGTCGGACTGGGGAGGGGGGGCCGCATGGGAGGTCGAGGGGCTCAACGTGAGCAGCGGCGCGAGGCCGCACACGACGGCGGCATTTAACCATGTTTTGGTTTTCATCGGCTCGGGATTTCTTTAGAGGTGGTCGAATTGGCCAATGAACACAGAAAAATGGACATCGTGGAGCTGAACGGATCCATTGGAGGACTCCAACTGTCCGGGACACTCGAGAATACCTGAGAGACGCCAATGGTCGTTGACCACCCAGTTCTCGAGCTCAGCCTCGTCCAACCTCACTGTGCAGGGGATCTCTGCCCCCAAAGTGCCACTGTTTGTCCAGACTTCGAGTTCGTGCCGGTAGGTGACATCGACCAGGTGTGTGCCGACACCGATGTCGCTCTGGCGAAAGCTGATGAGCAGTTGGTCCTCGTCGAGTTCGAGAGTCAGCTGCGGGTTAGCGTCGCTGAGTTCGAAGCTGTTGAACATACAGTTCGCGGACGGCCAGACGTGCTGTAGGATCACCGACCCGGTGACGCCGAATCTGGCCGAGCACGACTCCTCCTCGTAGCAGCCGAGGAGGGGGAAAAGGGGGAGACAAACCATCACCCACGCCGCTTTGGTGTATCGAGATCGCCGTTTAGGAGTTGGCACGGCAGGACTCTGGACGAGATTTTCTAGGTAGTCAAGGATACCAACTGGCCGGTGAATCCGGCATCGAGAGGCCCGCGCTGGTGAGGTCCTGATTCGGGACACCCTCCGCGCGGAAAGGCCCAGATCAGTCGCCAGACGCCCCCGACATATGCAACGGCCGGACCGGTCGATCTGGCGGTGGCGTCCCGGGGGTGGGTGTCGGTTCTGTCACGCCAAGGTGACCTCACGAGAGGGCATGGAAATGGTGCGCGCATGTGCCCCGATCCCGATACTGTAGCCGTATTGATAGACACCATATGGTGTCTGGATGGCGAGCGGGTTCTGCATCACTGTGGATTCGAGGGGTGTTCGCCAAGTCCCCCGGAGCGGGTGGCCGCCCTGAGTGGGCAAGGCGCGCCTGGGCGCTCCGCGTGAAACACGCCAGGCGCAGCGTGGGCCCAGATGCAGGGTGGCCGCAG
>CAYVJQ010000170.1:4248-12014 GCA_964451725.1 uncultured Nannocystaceae bacterium
GTGGCCGCAGAGTGGCCAAAGTACGGAAGTTTCGCCTGTCCTGGTGTCTCGACTTGGATGACCACGCATCGTCTCACTGGCGTCCGGCTTTGGGCTCTCCCCGTGCTCGTCCTGCCGGTTGTGTTGTTCGGCTGCGGTCCATCCACCAGGGGGGACCCAGGCGAGTCCGGCGCGGGTACCACGATGGCCGAAGGCGAGACTTCTACTACAGACACGAACACAGATCTCAGTATCGAGACCGCTGGGTCCGGTTGTACCCCGAGCGCCTGCAGCCAGACCTGCGGCAGCCAGTCCAGCGAGTGCGGCGAGCCCCTGGAGGGGGCCTGCATCGACGGGGAGACCTGCGGGTGTACACCCCCCACCGAGTGTCCGCTCTGCATCGAGGAAAAATGCGCCGTGTACGAGACCTGTTCGAGCGAGTTCGGGTTCTGTGTGGTGTCCTGCGATACGACTATCCCGTTCCCGGTCGACTCGCCGCAAGCCTGCATATTTTCACTCGTCGGCTATCCCCCGGCGATTCTCCCCTATACCCAGGTCGTCGACGGTGGAGAGACGCTGCCGTGGGTTTCAAGCTGCGACGACGTGGATGCGGGGGAGCGGGCGTGGACGAGGTCGCCCGAGGAGGATGCCGTTATCTTGTGTGAAGAAACTTGCCTCGCGCTGCTCGATGGCGCACCGATCGTGTTCGTCGTCGGCTGCCCTCCCTATTAGACATATACATAGACATAGACATAACGCTGGGAAGCCGCATCGACTACGCCATGGGTTGCGACCCGGGGATTTCAGATGATCCAGGGGCTGTCTTTCAAGATGGCCGGGATCCATATCGAGAGCGCCAAGTGGGGCGAGATGCTCGGCGGTGGGTTGCTAGAACTCGTTGTCTTTGAGCATTCGGGCGTTGTCGCGATAGAACGCAATATGGTCGTAGTTGAGGCCTGTGAGCCCGGCGATCTGTCCGACCTCGTCGATGTGGTCGGCGGGTATGGTGCCGAGATACTCGCCCCACTTGGCGCTCTCGATGGGCACCAGGCCGTCGTTGTCGCCGGCCAGCGGGAGGATGAGCTGGTAGGGGATCAGCAACAGGGGGTCGACTGCGTCCATGCAGCCGATGCTCGCGATGCAGGTCTCGCCGGCCCAGCTCCAGTATTCGACCCCCGGGTGGTCGAGGTAGGTGAGGTTGAACTCGGTCTGCATGTAGGTCTCGCTGAGGGTGTAGAGCGAGGCCTCGACGTCGGACTGTTGGTCTTGGGTGGCGCCCAGAAAGTTGAGGACCCAGAATAGTATTTGTTCGCTGGGCCCGGGCAGGAGGCCCAGGGCGATGTCGGTCATGGGGGTACCGCGGTGTGGGGTGGCCACCGTGATCAGGGCGCCGATCCGATCTCCGAGGCCAGCGCCAGCGTCGGCGGCGACCCAGCGCGAGTCGATGCCGCCTTGGCTGTGGCCCAGGAGGTTGACCTTGCGGGCCCGGCGACCCACCAAGCTGGCCGTGATCGCATCGGCGAGCTGGGGACCGCGAACGTCGACGCTGTTGTAGGGGTCGAGCACGGCGATGACCACCGGGTAGCCGAGCTCCCCGAGCATCGACGGAACATTGAAGTAGTACTCGATGGGCCCGATGTTCTCGAACCCGGTCCACCCGTGAACCATGACGATGGGGAAGCGGGTGGTCTCGCGCTCACACGAGTTGGTGCAGGCGCTGTCGATGTCGTAGCTGAAGCTGAGCTCCGGGTCGGCGCCCGGATTCTGGGCCCGGACGATCACCGCGAACTCGCCCGAGCGCGGCGCGTCGAAGCGGAGCTCGCCGGTGCTGAAGACGGTCGCGCTGGTCAGGGCTGGGGCCGCGAAGGTGGGCTCGTCGGGATAGGTGATCGCCACGTCGAGGGTCTGCCCGTCCGCGGCGGACACGGTCACCGTGGTCTCGACGCCGGCCGCGGCCGAGAACCACCACACGTGGTAGTCGCAGGCCTCGAGGGTGACGTCCTGGTGGCCCTCGCCGGGGCTCAGGTACTCCTGCTCGAGGAGCGCTGGCATCCCGGGGTCGCAGTCTGGACCGGTGTCGGAGGAGGTCTCGCCGGCGGTCTCGCTGGAGTCGGAGGTGGTCTCGGTGGTTGTCGCTTCGGAGCCGACCTCGTCGTCGGTGGTCTCGCTCGTGTCGGTACCTTGGGACGTGGTGCTCGCGCCCGGGCTGTCGTCGCTGCAGCCCAGCAGCGTGAACGCGAGGCCCACACTCAGCGCCGTAGGGCAGGTCGGAGCCAGGCGGGCAGACACTGGGGCGGGGGAGCGAGCCATACCCGAGTCTACCAGCGGGGGTTTGAGGGATCGCTCGGCTTTGGATGGAACCGCTGGGGCCCGGATGTGGACCCCGCTTTTCATTCTGTGGGCTGTGGGTCCGCGCCCGGCTCGGGCTTGGATTGGGGCTTGGACTCGGGCCCGGACTCGAGGGGCGCCGGTCCGGCGTGGGTTTCGACCCACTGGGCGACTTCCCGGCGCTCCCCCGCGTAGTCCTTTCCGGCGGCCTCATAGTGGGTGAGGGCATCGCGGGCGATGGCCCCGGCTCGCGCGAGGCCAGCCCTGCGCGCAGACCTGTCCGAGTCGGCGAGGGCGCGGGCGCGGACGGCCTGGGCGAGGGCGTAGAGGACCTCTGCGGTGGCGTCTTCGGAGCCCGGTCTGGCCTCGCGGTTGGCGGCGGCGCCCTCGAGCAGCTCGAGGGCGGCGTCGGTCTCACCCAGGCGCAGCAGGACCCGGCCGAGGCCGGTCATGGTCATGGTCACGCTCGGGTGGTCGCCGCCGTAGTGCTCGAGTTTGACGGCCAAGCTGCGCTCCCAGGTCGCGCGGGCTTCGCTGTAGTTGCCCTGGAAGCGCTGGGCCTCCCCGAGGTTGTGGCGGAGGATGGCGACCAAGACGTGGTCGTCGCCGAAGTTGGCGACCCGGATTCGGATCGCGTCGGCGTAGTGCCCTGCGGCCCGGTCGAAGAAGGGGCGGGCGGCGTCCGGGTCGTCCCAGCCCAGGTGTCGACCCTGCTCGAGCAAGCTGTTGCCGATGTTGTTGTGGGACGAGGCCGTGTAGGGGTGGTCGGCCCCGAGTTTGGACTCGAAGATAGCCAGGGCCCGGCGGGCGATGGCCTCGGCCTTGGCGTGCTCGCCGTCTCGCAGCCAGGCGTTGGCGACGTTGGACATGGCGATGGCGACCTCCGGGTGGTCGTCGCCGAGCTCGGTCTGGCGAATGGTGATGGTCCGGGCAAAGTCGCGCTCGGCGGTCTTGAAGTCGCGGCGAGCCAGGGCCAAGAGGCCGGCGTAATGGGAGAAGTCGGCCTCTAACAGGGGCGCGTCGCCGAGCCGATCGAGGGCCGCCTTGGCATCTTTGGTCACGGCGGCCCCGGCCTCGAGGTCGTGTTGAATGTAGGCGACCCACATGAGCTGGATGAGGGCCTGCACGCGGGTCGCGTCGTCGCCCGCGACGTCGGCCCGGCGCAGGGCCTCGCGGAGGCTGAGCTCGGCCGCGTCGGGCTTGCGGTCGTGGGCCTGGAGCCCGCCCACGAGCACGAGGGCCCGGCCCTCGCCGCGGGCGGTGCCGATGTCTCGGGCCAAGGTCACGGCCTCAGCGGCGATGTGGGCGGCCTGCTCGTATTTGGCGAGGGCCTTGCGACCGTTGGCGCTGACCAGCATGCGCTCGAGCTCCTCCATGCGAGGATCGTCGATGGGGGCGTCGAGCAGGGCGGCCTCGTCGGCGCAGGCCTCGATGCGGCTGAGACTGCCGGCGGCGACGACCGCCCGCGAGACCACGTCGGCGTCGGCTTCTACGAGCAGCTGGGTGAGCAGCTCGAGTTCGGTGAGCCGCTGACCCAGGCAAACCATTTTGCGCCCGAACAGCTCGGGGCTCTCCTCTTTGCGGACCACAGAGGCCTCACAGACCTCTCGGTGGGTGGTCTGCCACTGCTCGGCGTAGGCGTCGAGCAGGCGGGCCGTGCCGGTCCAGGCATCGTCGGCGAAGGGGGTCTCGGTGGCCGAGAAGGCCCGCTGGATGTCGGTCTGGACCCGCGTGTCCCAGACTCCTGCGAGCTCGCGCTCGCCCCCGTCGCAGGGCCCCGGGCCCGGGTCGCGGGTGAGCCCCCAGGCGCCGAGGCCGAGGGCCACGACGGCGACGGCCAGACCGCCGGCGATCCACCGGCCGCGACGGCGTGGCGCCCGGGCGAGGGCCGCGAGCAGGCTGTCCATGTCGGGCCAGCGCAGGTCAGGGTCGGAGGTCAAAGCGCGCTCGAGGGCCCGGCGCACGTGTGCAGGGACGCCGGCGGGCTCGGGTTCGCGGAGGTCTCCGTGGACCACGGCCTCGACCAGTGAGCGGCGGTCGGCCCCGGCGAAGGGGCGCTCACCGTAGAGCTTCTCCCAAAGCGCCACGCAAAATCCGAACTGATCGCTGCGCGCGTCGACGTGCCCTCCCAAGTGCTGCTCGGGCGCCATGTAGGCGGGGGTCCCGAGCACGGTTCCAGTCGCGGTCAGGGAGCTCTCGAAGGTCGCCGAGGCCGAGTCTCGAAGCGCGGCCAAGTCGGCGCCGAGGCGCGAGCCCGACTTGGATGAAGCGGCTGGCTCGGGGTCTGGCTCGGGGTTTGGCTCGGGGTCTGGCTCGGGGTCTGGGGCTCGCTCCTCCGTGCTGGGGGGCAGCTCATTCGTGGATCGGGCGAGCCCGAAGTCGAGGACTCGGACCCGCCCGTCGTCGCCGACGAGGACGTTGTCGGGTTTGAAGTCGCGGTGGATGAGCCCGGCTCGGTGGGCGGCGGCGAGGCCCTCTCCAGCTTGGCCAAAGACGGCCAGTACATCGGCGGTGCTCTCCGATTTCCACTCGCTCAGGGTCTGGCCCTGGATGAACTCCATGGCCACAAACACCTGTCCGCGCCAGCTCCCGAGCTCGAAGACCTGGACGACGTTGGGGTGCGAGAGCTTGGCGAGGGCCTGGGCCTCGCGGCGGAGCCGGGCGTGGTGGGCACCCTGGTCGTCGACCCCACGCAGGAGCTTGATAGCGACTTTGCGATCGAGCTGGGTGTCGTAGGCTGAGTAAACCACGCCCATGCCGCCCGCACCGAGGCGCTCGAGCACGGTGAAGCGCCCGATCTTGACCGGGTGGGCGGCGGCGCCGAACAGCCGGGCGGCGACCGAGTTGCGCAGCTGCTCGGCGTCGACGGCCGCGACCCGAACGGGCCCGAGCCGGGCCCGAGACAGGCGATCGAGGGGGTCGTCGATCTCGCTGTCGTCGACCGGGCTCACAGCTGGGAGACGGTCAGCTGGACAGTGCCTGCGCCCTCGCTCGAGTCGACGACGACGTACACGGTCTGGTCGGCCTCGAGGTCCAAGTCGATCTCCCCGGGTTCGGGCTCGCAGGCGAGCTCGACGATCGGGTCGCACTCGCCGACCAGGTAGAGGACCGGCGAGAATCCCTGGGCCTGGTCGAGGGCGAAGCGGAAGGTCGCCGCAGCGGGTGCCGTAAAGGTGTAGAGAGCATCGGCGCCAGGGGCGCCACAGCTGGCTGCGAGTCCATGATCGATGCTGACCTCGACGCCGATGGAGCCGAGTTCGAGGTCCCCCTCGCTGAGGTCCGCGCAGGTATCACCCGGGCCGCTCTCTTCTTCGGTGTCGGAGGAGCCTTCGGTGGCGTCCGAGTCCGTGCCTGTCTGGTCGCCAGATCCCTCGCTGGTCTCTGCATCGTCGCTGGTGTCACTCGAGCCCTCTGTGCCTTCGCTGGTCCCTGTGTCCTCGCTGCTCCCGACCTCCTCGCCGCTGTCTGCGTCGTCTCCCTCGGACTCGCCGATGTCGTCGCCTTGGCTGTCGCCGATCACGTCGTCTTCGATTCCGATGTTGACGCCACAGCCTGGGGTCACAGCTGCGAGCGCGAGGGTGAGGGAGGCCACGGGGAGGCCCAGGCTCGAGGTCCGGGCGGGCTTCGAAATTTTAAAATAGTCGTACATGGGTCGATCCGTCCGCGCGCGGTGGGGGAGTGCCGCGTGTCTTGGTTGTGCCATGGGTCGGCACATCGATCATCTTAGCAGCCCGTGGAACCCATGGAGCGCAGCGCCACCTTCACCTCCACACTCCAGTGCGAGACGACGCAGACGCTCACCCGGTGTGTGCTCAGTTCCCGAGCGTGACTCGGTCGGCGCCGTTGCGGCGGAGCCAGTCGGCGACGCGCCCGTGGTCTCGGGTCCCCGCGATCAGCAGGGCTCCATCCAGCCGGCCGCTGCAGCCGAGCTCACGCTTGGCGCGAGCCAAGAGCGCGACCGCGAGTGCGGGTGAGAGGCCCTCGATACAGGTCACCGTCTTGCCCCCTTGGCCCTTCTTTTGTCGTCGGACCACCAAGCGCAGGCCGTGGAGAGAAAGCCCGGACTCGAGAGAGGCCGCGCGTGGGTCTCGGGTCTCGGGTTTCGTCTCTGCAGGGGGCGCCGGGTTGGGGGCCGCCGGTTCCGAGCTCTCGGCGCTCAGGTCCGAACTCATGCCGCTCACACCGCTGAGGCTGGCAAAGGGATTGAAGCTCAGGGGCGTCGAGTCGACCGCCGTGTGCTCTCGACCCCGCTCATTTCGCTCGACCCTGCGACGTTTGGCCATGGTTGGCGCCGATGATAGCCGAGCGACGGCGACAGGGGCGGTTCCACGTGGCCCTGGCGGCATGAATCCAAAGGGGATGGTCGCTCTGCGGCGTGTCTGCGCTCTCGGGAGAGTGTGTTACTGCTTGCCCCGTGACCCCCCTGGTGCTGCTTACCTTCACCTTCGCCGCCTTGCTCGCGGGTCTGTCCGCAGGTGTGTTTTTCAACCGAAGGGCCTTTGAGCGCGAGGTCGACAGCGAGGTCGCCGAGCTCTTCGCCGAGGTCGAGACCATGCCGACCTACTTCAGCGCCGATGAACTCGAGGGCCTGCCGGCTCCGGTGCAGCGATTTTTCAAGCGCAACTTGCAAGACGGGCAGCCGCACCCCTCCTGTGTCCGGGTGCGCGATCGGGGCGAGGTCCGCGAGGCCCCGGGGCAGCCTTGGACCGAGTTCGTGGGTGAGGTCTACGCGATCCGGGGTGGGCCGGCGGTCCTGAAGTTTCGTCGCGCCCGACCCTTTCCCCTGGTCTGGGTGGACAGCCGGGCCGTCTACCTCCGGGGCCGCGGGCGGGTGGTCGCCAAGTTGTTCAGCTCGCTGACCACGGTCGACGAGGACGGGGATGCGGCGCGGCGCGGCATGCTCTTGGCCTATCTGGCCGAGCTCGCGCTGCTGCCACCGGCGCTGTTGCCGAGTGACACTTTGCGCTGGGAGCCCATCGACGACGACCGAGCGACGTTGATCGTCGTCGACGGTGAGCTCGAGGTTCGGGCGCAGCTGTGTTTCGACGAATTTGGGAACTTGGTGCGCTTCGAGACCCACGATCGCCCGTGTCCGATCGAAGACGTCGATCACGAGGGGCCCGCCCGTTGGACAGTGCGGTTCACGGAGCGCCGCGATTTTGGCGGCCTGCACCTTCCGACGCGGATCGACGCGGAGTGGCAGCTCGGCGAGCTGATCTTCCCCCATGTGCGACGCAACATCGACGCGGTCGAGGTCGATGTACCCCGTCGCTGGACTGGGCCGAACAAGGCCGGCTGGACAGGTGGGGCCGGTGGGGCCGGCGGGGCGGGTTGATCCCGCGAGACCGGCGCGGTGCTCGAGACCGCACACTGGTCGGCGTTCGGTCTGCCACAGACTGGTAGGAAAATAGGGAGTGCATCGCGCACTGGCATCATTAATGGGGGTAGTGCACGGGCGA